>JAUNDI010000084.1 GCA_030526155.1 Bacteroidia bacterium | reverse complement strand
CTAGTGATTCTAGAGATTCTAGATTATAGAGGGGGTTAGTGGAGGGGCGGGGGGGGGCTTGTTGCTCGCAGTTTTGAGTGAAGGAGGATATAGGGAGCACCCCGTTTGCTCGCAGTTTTTTGTTTTTATAGGGAGGGGAAGGGGGATAAAAATACCCCCTCTAGTGCTAAGACTAGAAGGGGGTATTGGTTTATTGGGAATATTGTAAACTATTTCCTTGGGTTGTTAGATTAGAGGGATGTTGTTTTCGCGGCATGTTTGGATCATGTCTTCTGGCCAGATGCTCGCTTGGATTTCGCCGATGTGCGCTTTACGGAGATAGAACATACATAGGCGAGATTGACCGATACCGCCACCGATAGAGAGTGGGAGTTCGTCGTTGAGTAGGCGCTTATGGAAGTATAGCTCCTTACGATCCTCCTTATTAGTTATTGCTAGCTGATGGAGGAGAGCCTCCTTATCGACGCGAATACCCATTGAAGAGAGTTCGAATGCGCGACCTAGGACATCGTTCCATACGAGGATATCGCCATTGAGACCCTTGTTACCATCTGGAGTTGGAGTAGTCCAATCGTCGTAGTCTGGAGCGCGACCGTCATGAGGTTCGCCATTAGTAAGGTCGCCGCCTATACCGATTACGAATACTGCGCCATACTCCTTAGTTATAGCATCCTCGCGCTCCTTAGCAGAGAGATTTGGGTATTTATCGAGGAGCTCTTGTGAAGTAATGAAATGAATCTCTTCTGGGAGGACAGGCTTTAGCTGAGGGTAACGCTCGTATACTACGAACTCGGTACGCTTAATAACAGCATATATACGAGAGACCACCTGCTTAAGGAAGTCGATATTACGCATTTCACGAGAGATAGACGCCTCCCAGTCCCACTGATCCACATAAAGTGAGTGCACATTATCGAGCTCCTCATCGGAGCGGATAGCATTCATATCGGTATATAGACCATAGCCTACAGGAATTTGGTAATCGGCTAGCATGGTACGCTTCCACTTAGCGAGCGAGTGCACTACCTCGGCGCGTTTATCCTTAAGGTCCTTGATAGGGAAAGAGACGGCACGTTCCACGCCATTGAGATCATCATTCAAGCCAGTACCCTGCAAGACGAAAAGAGGTGCAGTAACACGACGTAGGCGCAACTCAGCAGAGAGGTTCTGCTGAAAGAAATCTTTAATCATCTGAATACCCATCTCTGTCTCTCTGAGATCAAGAGAAGGCTTATATCCTTTTGGTATGTATAGCTTTGACATGATGTAGTAATCGTGTTCTAAATTTTAATCTGTAAATAAAATTGACGCAAAGATAGTAAATTGAAATCAAACTGCAAGCAATAAGTCGTATTTTGATTAAATATTGTTTTTAAGAAATTGTTTATCTTTGCATAAAACGAAAAGATATGGATGCATATGGTACAGCCTTAAAGGCCTATTACAATGGAAATAAAAAAGCGAAGATAAAGGTAGAGTGTGATGCTGCCGAGACTGAATATTGGCCGATGAAAGAGTTTTTCCATGAGTGGAAAGACATGAGCATGATAGAGCAGAAAGCCCTGGAGCTTTGTAAAGGCAGGGTAATGGATGTAGGCGCCGGCGGCGGCAGTCACTCCTTATGGCTACAGAACGCAGGACTTGACGTCACACCTATAGACCTATCGACAGGAGCGGTAGAGGTAATGACAGACAGAGGACTCAATGCGCACCATATTGACTTTTATGCGACGCCAGGCTATGCGCCATTAGGGGGAAAGTTTGACACCATCTTGCTACTTATGAATGGAGCAGGCATTGCGCAGACGATGGAGAATATGCCAAGATTTCTGATGACCTGCAAACAGCTACTTGCTGATGGGGGGAAGGTAATAATGGACAGTTCGGATTTGATATATCTATACCTTGATGAAGATGGGTCGGCATTGATAGACCTAGACAGTGATTATTATGGAGAGTTGAGATACAAGATGACATTTAATGGGGAGACAGACGAAGAGTTTCCATGGTTGTTTATAGATTATGACAACTTAGAAGAGATAGCTAGGAGGGAAGGATTTTCTTGTAGGAAGGTATATGAAGATGATCATTATCAGTTCTTGGCAGAACTGACGATAGACAAGTGAGATAGGATATAGTAAAATATAAGAGCCGTTTTAGAAACGGCTCTATTTTATTGTATAGATATGATTGACTTACTTAGAGGGTATTTACCACTGTAAGTTCGGGGAAGGTGGTACGAAGACCTTCGAGGATGTATACCTTATCGGCATCGGAGCGGAGGATGATGAGGATAGTATCATCACCAGCTAGGGTACCCATTACGCCACGGAGTTGCATAGCATCGAGAGTAGCTGCTACAGCACCTGCGTAACCCGGCATAGTATGCAGGACACACATTTGGCCAGATATTTCGATAGTGAGGTTACCAGGGACGATTGACGAAGCGTGGGTATTTCTGGTTGGCATAGCATTAGTGGTATTATGCCCCAACACATACTTATACCCCTTAGAATCTGCCACCTTGGCAACTTGCAGCTCCCTCAAGTCACGAGAGAGAGTAGCCTGAGTGGTGGTGACATTGTGATTCTTCAGCAATTCGAGGAGATCGTCCTGACTACGGATAACCTTATCACGGATAAGTTCGCGTATTAATTGCTGTCTATATTGCTTCGTCTTATCGTCTGAAATCTGGGCCATGATGTATTAATATTCAATTAGCGTTGCAAATATATACATTATTTTGAATATTTGGCACTAATCACTTCCATGGTTCGACATGAATA
>JAUNDI010000083.1 GCA_030526155.1 Bacteroidia bacterium | reverse complement strand
ACCACTCATCAACCAATGCCCTCCTACCCCTTTTTACATTAATTTGCAACTTTTTTCATTTCATCATAGTAAAACACCCTACTGCATGGTTTACTAAACTATGGACAACTTAGTGGAAGTATAATTGGCTCTTATAGAGCAATATCTTACAAGTCAACTTTTACAACAATGTGTGCAAAGAAGTATATAACACTATTTTTTATACTAATTACCACCACTATAGCTAGTGGTCAATATAAAATAAAATTCACACCCGCATGGGTGCCTCAGGCTCAGTTCGTCGGCTATTATGTCGCTGAGGCTAAGGGTTTCTATCGCGACGCTCGTATCGTAGTGGAGTATAATTACCCTATGATTACTCACCCTACTGGTACAAAATTGCTTAATGGTGAGACCGATGCCGCTGTCCTCCTATTGCCTCAAGCCGTGCGTATGGAGGCCGAGGGGCACGACCTCGTTAATATACTGCAAACTAGCCAGCGCTCTTCTTTCTGCTTCGTGGCTCAGCCTGGCGTTAAACTAGACTCTTTCGAATCTCTCCGCGGTAAAAAGGTTGGCCTATTTAAGGCCGGTCTTGACGAGATAGTATATTACATCAATAAAAAGTATAACCTCAACATAGATATCATTCGCTTCGATTCGGGTATCAGTATTTATCTCCATAAATTGGTGGATGTCATAATTACTATGGATTATAACGAACTTATCCAAATGAAATACTCAGGTGTTAACCTCGATGAGTGCGATATCCTTAGATTCCAAAATACCGAATTCGACATCCCTGAGGATGGCCTTTATGTAAAAAGAGAAAATTACGATAAATGCCCTCACGTTTTTAAGGCTTTCGCCGAGGCTAGCCGTAAGGGTTGGGAATATGCCGCCGAACATCCCGAGGAGGCTACCGAAATTACTATGAGACATATCCAACTTCATGGATACTACACTAGCAAGGTCATCCAACGTGCTATGGTAAATAGCGTAGTGCAAAAATTGAAGGACCGTAAAACTAATCAAGCTACTTTTACTGTTAATCCAGAGGATGTAGGCTCATAAAAACTATTATCGCCGAAAATAACGCTCAATCTAAATAGTATATGAAACTAAAGTCCCTACAAAGTCTATCCGTTATCCTCACAGCTACACTCTCTGTAGCTTTTATGGGGATGATGCTATATATATACTTCCAATACCGCAGCCAAATACTTACTGAGGCGCTTACTAATATCGACCAAAAACTAGAGACAGCAATAGCTAAGAAAGAAAAGTACTTCTCTAATGTCCAAACCATAGGTACTAACGTACGAGATATAGTTAGTGTCTTAGGAAAGGACGACCAAACTACCATACAATATTTCCGTCGTATACTACAAACTAATAAGAATCTCATTGGTATCAGTATCGCTTACTCGCCTTCTTATATAAAGGGGCACGATTTGTACCTTCCATATGTCCATCGCCGCAATAAAACAGACGAAATAGATCTCGATGTGCTAAATGAGGATAACTATGGCGATTATCGTACCATCGATTGGTATCAAGTGCCTATGATGCTAGACACGTGTATGTGGTGCGATCCTTATTATAGCGATATCAATAAAACTATCGACCTTACATATAGTCTCCCTTTTAAGGATCCTCAAGGCGTCGACGCCGGCGTCCTTCTTCTCGACGTGGAGCTTGATGATGTTACTAAAACTATATTCGGCGACGAACATAGTGGTACCACTTTCGTAGCCGGTAGACGTACCGAGTTCCTCCTTTGTACTCAATCTGATAAAATCCTCATCGAGACAATGTACACAATGGCCGAAATCGAAAATGACGAAAGGCTAAAAGTACACGCAGATGCAATGCTACGTGGTGAGGACGGCCATGGCGAAGTAAAATGGGACGGAAAGGAAAGCTACCTTGTATACCGCTCTCTTAAGGGCCTAAACTGGACAGCAGGTGTAATCATTAATACTGATGATATATACAGCGAGGTGTACGTTCTCACATGGATGCAGGTGGGAATGGCTCTAGTATTCATAATCATCATATTCTTGATATTCACCACTATCAAGATGATGAAGAAGAATAATATGGAGATATCTCTCGCTCTGCAAAAGGCCGAGAATGCCGACCAAATGAAGAGTATCTTCCTCGCTAATATGAGTCACGAAATCCGTACCCCTCTTAACGCTATCATCGGCTTCACAGATATCCTCCTAAATCATACCGAGGATGTCCCAGAGGAGGAACGCCCTAAACTAGTCGACCTCGTAATGACTAATAACGATATCTTGCTCATGATTATCAACGATATCCTTGACCTAAGTAAAATAGAGTCTGGTATGTATATCATTAAGCATGATCGTTTCGCTATCGACCAAGCATGCTTCTCCGCTACAAAGAGCCTTGAAAGCCAAGTGCCTGATGGCGTGAGATTAGAATACAATTGCTCTTGTAAGAATCTATTCATATATGGCGATGAGGGGCGTATCAAACAAGTCCTCATGCAGTTCATAAGCAACGCTTGTAAGCATATTCAAGCTGGTTATATCAGAGTCGTATGCGAAAGAGTGAGGAATACCGTCAAAATATCCGTAATCGATACGGGCGAGGGTATAGCTAAGGAGGAACAAGAATTAGTATTCGAACGTTTCTACAAGGGTAAATCGCAAGCTAAGGGTACCGGACTCGGACTAGCTATTTGCCAAAAACTCGTTACTCTCTGGGATGGAGAAATAGGCGTAGAAAGCGAACTAGGCAGAGGCTCATGCTTCTGGTTCACCATCCCAATATAACCCC
>JAUNDI010000046.1:12339-19526 GCA_030526155.1 Bacteroidia bacterium | reverse complement strand
CCTACAAAACTAATATCACCAATATAGTACTTTGGACCCTCTTCTACATCAATGGTAATATTTACAGTATTGTCATCATTACGTACCACCTCTTCCTTGAGCACTCGAGCATCTCTATAACCGTTCTTGTTATATAGCTCTACCAATTTCACAAGATCGGCACGATACGACTCTTCCACAAACTTCTTCGTACGGAAGAAATTATATAGGGCTTTCTCATTGGTCTTCTTCATGGCACGGTTAAGCTTTCTATAAGACATAACCTTATTACCTCTAAATACCAATGATCTTACCTTTACCTTCTCCTTCTTGTCTATAGTACAATCAAGAATCACAAAGCCTTTGTTCTTTGGGTCATTACGCTGCGTAATCTTAACGTCAACATTGTAAAAACCCTTGCCAACAAAGTACTGCTTAACATATTTCTCTGCGCGAGTAATGAGGAATGGTGTTACCTGAGAGTTCTCCATAATGGCAACTTTCGACGCCACATCTTTTATCTCACTTCTCTTTATGCCATGAAAATCTACCCTAGTCAATCTTGGACGCTCTTTCAACGCTATCTCTATATACGCATCATTCCCCTCTATCTTATTCACATATACCTTCGCATCCGAAAAAAGGCCATGATTCAAATAGCGTTTTACCGCTTGAGTGAGCTCATCTCCTGGAATAGCAACAACTTGGCCGGCCTTAAGCCCTGAAAGGTTCTTAAGCATCTGCTGGTCCATATTTGGAATTCCCGTTACTTGAATATCTGCAATGGTATATTTTCGCGCAATGCCAGAGTATGACACCTTAGACTCTTCGCCTGATGCCGACTCTTCTTGAGCATACATCGCTACTGGCACCATTGCAAGTAGCATAATAATTAGACTAGTAATATACGAATATTTACGCATTCTCGTGTATAATATTTAGTTTTGAACTTGCTCACTTGTCTTACCAAAACGCCTCTCACGTCCTTGATAATCAATCAAAGCTTCATATAAATTCTCTTTTCTAAAATCTGGCCATAATACAGGAGTAAAGTACAACTCCGAATATGCTATCTGCCAAAGCAAGAAATTACTTATCCTATACTCTCCACTTGTTCTAATAAGCAATTCTGGGTCCGGCATAAAATTAGTCGCCATGTAGCTTGAAATAACGTCTGCAGTTATCGACTCAGCATCCAAATTCCCCTCTACAGCGTCTTTTGCCATATTCTGCATTGCGCGCGTAATCTCCCACCTAGAGCTATAGCTCAAGGCCAAAACCAACTTAAGTCCGGTACAATGTGCTGTCTCTTGTACACACTCGTCTAGCTTAGCCTGCGCCTCAGCGGGTAACGACCTATCTCCTATAACACGCAAACTAACATTGTTTTTCAATAGCGTAGGAGTCTCCGCCGCAATGGTAGATACCAATAACGCCATTAGACCGTCTACCTCTGCTTTTGGTCTATTCCAATTCTCTGTCGAAAAGGTATAAAGGGTCAAGTACTCTATGCCTAACTCTGCCGCACCTTCCGTTACCTCACGTACAGCTGTGATGGCATGCTGATGGCCATAAAGCCTGACATTCTCTCCTTGCTGCTTTGCCCAACGCCCATTGCCATCCATAATTATGGCAACATGACGAGGCAACTTCTCTTTTATTATGTTATCCTTTAACGACATATCTACTTATTAAATTTCCTCAATCCGTCATTGCAACTCAACTTTCTCGGCAACATACTAGCCGTAATCGTTATGCCACAAAACGAATACCAATCATTATTATGTGTTACCGTATGGTAATTCGCCCCATACGGATCATTAGGATTAATCTGACCCGACTTAGGTTCTACTAAATCTAAATCATCCGCAAATGTCTTGTGTATCGTCCACTCGGCTCCAATACGTAACCATTTGCTAATTTTATACTTAATCCCTAAACCAAAGGGCAAAGATAATACAAAATCTGTTTTACCGCTAGCATCTTCTGCATAACTCTTATAAAAAGTACCCCCAAGGCCTGCCGTAATATATGGAGTCCATAATGATTCACTCTTATTAAAGACATGATCAAATGACCTAAAGTTAAATTCACCCATAAATCCTAAACTCACTAGCGCCCTCGAAAATTCATACTCTCCACCTGATACTACGCCCCCAACATTACTATTGGTCGTCGGTCTCTCATGTATTATGGGATATCTCTCTCCTGCCGAAGGATACTCTCCCGCTATCCCTCCTCCAAAGATATTCACCTTGGCTGCTAACCTGTCATTTATGGCATACCTTGCCAAAAAGCCTAACGCGGGACGTGGGTCTTTAAATTGCTGACTCTGATTCAAATCGCCTAGATAATAGGTCACACCTCCCATAATACCCAATTCTAATTTGTCTTGGGCCTTTACAGAGTTACATAGCATAAGAACTATGATAATCGTGGCATATAATATATGACTGCGCAATCTATCCAACTAATTCTTTATATTTTACTCTTCCACATTCCTCTTATCTGCCCCCCACATGAGTTTATCTCTTAGGGTAGCAAAGAAGGAGTGTCCTTCAAACTCTACTCTTCTTACCGAAAATGGCGATTTGCCTATGCGAAACTGACAGTTATTCTCCATCAGGTGTGTTCTACCATCCATTGAGGTTAAGATCTTTGGACCTCTACCTTCTACTACTAGCTTTATAGCTACATTGTTTGGAACTACTATAGGCCTTATACTCAAATTATGTGGCGCAATAGGGGTAATAATAAAACTTGGAGTAGATGGATATACTATAGGACCTCCTACACTAAGCGAATAGGCGGTCGACCCTGTCGCCGTGGCTATTATTACTCCATCAGCCCAATATGTAGTCAAATAGTCTCCATCTACATAGGCATGAATAGTAAGCATGGATGAGTTGTCACACTTACTTACCGAAAATTCATTAAGGGCATAGTCTATGGGCTCTCGCTGGTCTTGCCCGTATACCGACAAGACATCTAGGTGAGCTACCCTATAAGCTCCCCTCATCAACTCGCCTACCGCCCATGGTATTTGCGAGGCTTGAACGTCCGACAAGAAGCCTAGTCTACCTTTGTTAATTCCCAAAATGGGAATATCTGTCATCATAGCGCTTTTTGCCGACTCCAAAAATGTTCCATCACCGCCAATGCTAATCATCGCTCTGCCTGATGCATTGGTCAATGTCGACTCTAGTTGCATTATATCTCCTGCAGTAGCCAACCCGTCTATTATGAAGTTACCGTACAAGCAATCACACACTTTGGGCGTCACTCCTGCACTCTTCAACGAGCTCAACAAACTGGCATAGATATCTCTAGCTTCAGGCTTATAACTATGAGCGTATATTATCATGGGGCAATATATTGAAATTTAAGAGCCGACATCTCACCATTAATGCGCGATATCGACTCTCAAATATAATGATATTATTTCAACACCGACTTATTAGTCGATATATTCAAATCCTGTGTATGGTACAAGTACCTTTGGAATGCGAATGCCTTTCTCTGTCTGGTTGTTCTCCAACAATGCTGCTACAATACGTGGCAATGCAAGGGCCGAACCGTTAAGAGTGTGGCAAAGTTGTGGCTTCTCTCCTGCATTCTTATAACGGCACTTGAGACGGTTTGCTTGATATGAATCAAAGTTAGATACCGAACTCACCTCCAACCAACGCTGCTGCGCTGCCGAGAATACCTCAAAGTCAAAACATGTAGCTGCAGTAAAGCTCATATCACCACCACAGAGGTGAAGTATACGATATGGCAACTCCAACTTCTTAACCAAGCTTTCTACATGTGCCAACATCTCTTTGTGGCTCTCTGCAGAGTGCTCTGGTGTATCTATACGTACTATCTCAATCTTTGAGAACTCATGTAGACGGTTTAGACCACGTACATCTTTACCATACGAACCTGCCTCACGACGGAAACATTGTGTATATGCACAGTTCTTAATTGGTAGATCTTTCGCATCAAGCACCACATCTCTGTAGATATTTGTTACAGGTACCTCTGCTGTTGGAATAAGGTATAGGTCGTCCAAGTCGCAATGGTACATCTGTCCCTCCTTATCTGGCAACTGTCCTGTACCGAAGCCCGAAGCTTGGTTTACTACAGTAGGTGGCATTATCTCTGTATAGCCTGCATTGCGCGCCTCGTCAAGGAAGAAGTTAATGAGGGCTCTCTGCAAACGTGCACCCTTACCTATATATACAGGGAATCCTGCACCTGTAATCTTAACGCCTAGCTCAAAATCTATAAGGTTATACTTCTTAGCAAGCTCCCAGTGTGGCAATACCTCACCTGTAAATTGTGGTATCTCATTACCTTGCTTTACTACCTTATTGTCTTCTGCTGTCTTGCCTTCTGGAACCTCCTCATAAGGCATATTTGGAAGAAGAACCAAGTTCTTCTGAAGCTCTTCCTGAATCTCGTTGAGTTTGTTATTCTCCTCAGCAATCTTTGCCTTTAGAGCGGCAGTCTCAGACTTGGCAGCCTCTGCCTCCTCTTTCTTGCCTGCCTTCATAAGCATACCAACCGACTTAGAGATCTCATTCATCTTCATCTGAGCACTCTCTGCCTCCGATTGTATAGCTTTACGCTGATTGTCAAGGGCAATAATCTTATCTACTATCTCTGTAGCATCAAACTGCTTAACTTTAAGACGAGAAATTACATAATCTCTCTTCTCTTGAATTACCTTTAGTGTTAGCATGTTAGTTAGATCTATAAAAAAAAACAAACTCTTACTTTCCTCGAGGCTATAACTCGCGGGGAAGCAAGAGCTTGTTATATAAGTTTCTATTACTTCTCAGCTAATTATGCCTCAGCTGGAATTACGGAAACGAACGACTTGTCGTTCTGCTTCTTCTCGAACTTAACTACACCCTCTACCAAAGCGAACAATGTATGATCCTTGCCCATACCAACGTTCAAACCTGGGTGATGCTGTGTACCACGTTGACGTACGATGATGTTGCCTGCCTTTGCAAACTGACCACCAAAGATCTTAAGACCTAGACGTTTGCTTTCTGACTCGCGGCCGTTCTTAGAACTACCGACACCTTTTTTATGTGCCATATCTAATTACTTTTTCTTTTCTAGGGTTAAACAATAATTTTAGCAGACGATGTTCTCGATCTGAATCTGAGAGAAGTACTGACGATGACCGTTCTTCTTGTCGAAGCCCTTACGACGCTTCTTGTGGAATACGATAACCTTCTCACCCTTTACATGCGACAATACCTTAGCTGATACCTTAGCACCTGCAATTGTAGGAGCACCTACTGTTACAGTACCATCGTTGTCAACCATGAGTACCTTGTCAAAATCTACAGACTCACCCTCGTTCTGTGCAAGACGATGAACGAAAATCTTTGCGTCTTTCTCTACTTTGAATTGCTGACCAGCAATTTCTACAATAGCGTACATTTTCTTTATTTATCTATTATACGTTACTACCCGTAGGCGATTGACACCATGCCAATACTTAATCATGCACTATACGGATTTAACGGCGCAAAATTACAACATTCTCAAATTCAATGCAAGAGAATTGACATTTTTTATTGAAATATTCTATCTCATCTTCTCTAGGCTCCACTAAAACATATATCTCTCCTGCCTTCAGTTCCATTTTTTCTACCTCCAATAGCCTTATCTCTACATTGCTTATCTTCTCCGTACTATACCTAGCCACATCTATCTTCTCTATATCTTTATCCATACTTACTACTCGCGCCTGTCTATTGCTTAGTGCTATCAACATGGCAAGCTCTCCATACCCTCCGTTTATTACTACTATCGTGCCGCCTCTCTTACTTATTTCTCTTGCCTCTTTACCATACCTGTCCACACGTTCTGATACCTCCCTCTCTATACCTATCCCTTTGTATCTATATCTGTTTTTTGCGAGCAACAAGCACTCTTCCGCATTGCTCTCTATAGGTAGCTCGTCTCTATGCTTGCTAAAAATATTGACTAACGAGATTGGCCACAACCTCTCCCTACCATCTCTCGTCTCTACTAAAAACTTATATATAAGTGGTGGGAACAGATAGGCCATTAAAACTACCGAGAACATTCCTACTATCGTCACTTCTGCTAATGAGTGTAACGCAGGATGCTTGGCGACAATAAGCGAACCTATGCCTATAAACATTATCAACGCTGATAGTATAATGGAGTGTCTATACGAGGCAAGCATCTTCTTCCTATAGGTATACTCATAACATGCTCCTTCTGTCATAAAGATGGTATAGTCGTCGCCCTGTCCGAATATAAAGGTGGCTAGTATGACGTTGACTATATTGAATTGTATATCAAATATGGCCATAATACCTAATATCCATACCCAACTTACTGCCATAGGTATAAAGGATAATATGGCTAGCTCTATCCTGCCAAAGGAGAACCATAAGAATACAAATACTATACAGCCGCACATATAGCCTATATAGTTGAAGTTATCTGATAGACTATCTGCTACCGATGAGTTTAATGTCTTCACATCAAAGCAGTATGCCTTTTCTTCATTTCTCTGTATCTCTTCTCTACACTCTGATATCTTATCTATTGGGGTTGTGATTATATCTATTACCGAGTATCGCCCTCGCTCCCTATCTTCGCAGATATAATTGGAGAATACGGTCTTTGTCAATGGCTCAAAATAACTCACCTCTTGGGGCTCATATCTCTTTGAAAGTATCTCCCCAAAGTCGCCAAAGGCGCCCGAAACAAAACCTAACTCTGCCCCTGTCTTCTTTATATTCTCTATCAATTGAAGAGCTTTGCCCTCCACAAATCTATTCCATCTCTCAAGGCGTCTGCTCTGCTCTCTCTGTGATACTATAAATCTACTGGCTGTAGCATGACTTGTTATCTTCCCCTCCTCAAGCATCTTGCGTAGGTTATCTCTACTCCTTAAATTGGCATCTAAGGCGTCGTCTATATCCTCAGAGGTGGTCATCAGGTATAGGGTCTCTTCTGTTGCTGCGCTTGTCAACATCTGCTCAAATCGCTCCAACTCACCTCTTTGCACCTCTGTCATATAGTTTATATTGGATAAATTGGAGTCGAATTTTGTCTGAAAACTATAATAACCGAATACCAATGTCAATACCACTACTACCCATACTAACCACGACTTATTCTCTACTTTTACCTCACTGAGTTTATTAAAAAATTGCGAGCAA
>JAUNDI010000046.1:0-12329 GCA_030526155.1 Bacteroidia bacterium | reverse complement strand
TTGGGTGCTCCTTGGGTGCTGCCGCACTGCACATATGTGGCAAAACGACAAGCGAAAAGAGTATGGTACCTATCAGTAAAAATGAACTAAAAAGTCCTAGGTCTCTTAATGCGATGGATTCTAATGGGACTAATGCTAAAAAGGCTCCTACTGTCGTAATATTGCCTATTACTAATGGCGACACAAGTTCTCTTAATGCACTCCTCATATCCGTGGTGTGCCTCAAATGTGCTATAATATGCAATGGGTAATTTACTGCAATGCCTATGATTACAGAGGATATACCTATGACTATTATTGATACCTCATCGGTAATAAGCGATAATACCCCTACTGCAAAGAGCATTCCCCATGTTATAGTTAGCCCTATCAATAGTATATTCCTCATATTCTTTATCGTCATCATCAACAATAACGATATCAATACTATCGATATAACAACGGATATTATACTATCTATCTTTATCTGACTCGAATTACCAATGGCTATAACTGGTCCGCCTATTATCTGCACGTCTATGCCAGCGCAGCTCTCCTCCACATCCTCTGCCACAGATGTAATAAGCTCCACAAATTCTGGATTCTTATCTGTCTCACTAGAGCCGTATGGTGATGTTATCATTACTATACCGCGCTTCAAGTCGGATGTGAATATGCAATCGTCATATATCTCATACTCTACATCTGATATCTTGGTCTGCAAATCGGCAAATACGGGTGAGAATAGATTTAGAGGGTCATAGGATATACTGCTCTCGCGTACTCCTCCCATAGGGAATAGCAACATCTGCTTATCTTCCTCTAGTTGCGCTCTTAGGTAGTTCTCTTGTCTCAACAGACTATCTATTCGCTCATAATCTTGCTCTTCTAAGAAGTATGGTATATTCTTATAAACAAAGTCGGCTACCTCACTCACTTGCTCATAGTCTATATGCGACACAATATCGGTAATCTCCCCCAAGGTATCTCGCTCCGCCAACTTATCTACAAAGCTATTTATCGCATCTACTATCTTATCGGGATCTGCATCATCGCCCGCACCATTCCCAAAGGATACAAATAGCTTATTGGCGCCTGATATCTCTTGGTATACTGCTAGGGCGTTCTGTTGCTTATCGTCTAATGGCAGAAAATCAGATATATCTTCTTTGTAATTTATGCGAAAGAGCTGTACTATCAATAGTATGGTAACAACTGCACTCACTGCAATAGTCACCCCTTTGTGCGACTTTATATAGTCATATAATCTGATAACTATATCTCCCATCAGTTCTCTTTGTTAATAACTGGGTTAGAATATATATCTAGTAATATCTCTTCTAATTGTTCTTTGTCATACTCTGGGTATGTATCTAAGACGTTCATGCGTACCTCAAAGAGCTCTCTCTCTACTGTTGTATACCTATCTTTATATTTATCTACTCCAAATCTCTTATCGTATGCTATATAATTGTTAGGGTACAGCCTATACGCGGCATGAATACGTTGGTCTATTAGCTTGGCTACCTTCTTATGATACTCTCCACTATTCAAGCTACTTAATGATTCTAACTCTTCGGTACGTATAGGGTCGCATATCTCAAAGTGCACCCTTCCTTTAGTCTGCAATATGCCTGTCAGAATACTATGTAGATCTTCGTTCTGTGTCTTTTCGTATGTCTTAATACTCGATACATATAGCTCCATGGCTTTAAGCATGTCACATGGCTCCCACTCATAAGAGACGGATATCGGCACTATGTTCAACTCCTTTAATGCCTCTACCTTATCGTCACGCTTACTCATGCAGAACATCTTTACTATGCCTTGGTCTGTACGGTCGTCGCCGTTCTTCGTGCGACCATTCCTTTGTGCTATCCATACCGACTCTCGTCTCTCTGTGATAACATATCTAATATAATCAGATAGATGCTTCGAACTCTCATAAAAGGCTTTCATATTACCGCCTCGCTCTACACGAAACATCTTATTCGATTTACCGATATTGACCACCACATCTCCTCTCATGAGGTTTGCGCCAAATGTTATCTGCGCTGTCTTATGCCCACAATCTTTGAGGCTATTCTGAAGCAGACTGGCATCTAACATTATATCTCTATGGTTGGATACGAACAAATAACTCTTGCTTGGGTCTAACTTCTCCATCCCGCTGACCGACATATTTGTAATGGATCTAGCCATTATCTGCTCGTTGGCTACATACATTATCTTGCTTTGGAAGTCGTCTATGCTCCTCAGATTTTCAAATATCTCCCTAACCTCCTCCGTAGTCTTATCTGGGAATACAAATCGTGCTAGAACGGGAAATGTCTTATCTGAGGCTATCGCATGCATAGCCTCCACTACCTCATCTTCATCATAAGGTCTTATATCGTCATATATGGATGGGTACTTCATAGTTTGTCATCTCTTGCGGTTATCAATAAACTTGATAGGCTTACGGCTCTTGGTAGGGAAGTTTATCTTCTGTATCTCCTCTATTGGTAGCATCTCTATTAATGGAGCCACACGTAAGCGCGAACGGAATCGGTCTTTCAAATCCTTCTCCACATTACCATCTACTCCCGCCTTAAGTCCAACCTTTACCACCACCTCATCTGTTCCTGCCGCACTATCTCTTACCTCTATCACATAATTCTCCACATAGTCTACATTATCCAAGACATCATTTATCGCTGGTGGGTATAGTGTCGTACCTTTATATTTTATCATATTGTTCTTACGTCCAATAAGTGGGGTAAGTCTATATGAATATCTACCGCACTCGCACTGCTCTACCCTCTTTGCAGCTATGTCGCCGGTACGATATCTCAATAGAGGCATTCCCTCTACGCCAAGGGTAGTGACTACCACCTCTCCGGCCTCTCCATCGGCTACTGGCTTATTATCGTCACCTATTATCTCTACTATTATTAGCTCAGGATGGACATGCCCACCCTTGCCACATTCGCACTCTGAGAAGGTAGCCCCCATCTCTGTAGAGGAGTATGTAGCATACAACTCGACGTCCCACTTCTCCTTTATCCTTCGTCCCAAGAGGTTCAACGAGAAGTCTTGCTCGCGCAACCCCTCGCCAATACCTATAATCCTCTTTATGCTAGAACTCTTATAGTCGATATTATGCTCCTCGGCATACTCTATAAGTCGCAATATAAACGAAGGGACACACATGATAGTATCTGGCTTTATTCGCTGTATGGTATCCCACTGAAGTTCTGGTATACCATTACCCACACGAATTATACTAGCCCCTAACTTACGCACCCCAAGGAAATAGGCCAACCCCGCCATGAATCTCTTATCCATCGTCGTCATCAGCTGCACGATATTACCCGGACCTAATCCGGCACAACGGAACGACTTCATCTCATTATATGCCAACCTCTCCAAATCAGCATCAGTACAACCAAAGGTAACCGGGTCGCCAAGTGTTCCAGATGTCGTAATATAGTCAACTATCTTCTCCTTAGGACAGCATAGGAAGTCGTCATTATATATCTGTAGGTCTTTCTTCTCTGTAAAGGGTATCTTCTGGAGATCTTCTATGGTAGTTATCTCCTTTATATTGATATTATGTGTAGCAAATAAGCGCTTATAGTATGTAGAGTTCTCGGCAAGGTACTCTAACGCCTTTGCCATAAGGCCCTCTTGATACTCCTTTATTTCTTGTACAGATTTATACTCTATATCCTCATTCTTATTCATAGTATCTACACCTCTTGTTCTATCTTGTTGCACAATTTGTTATATTGCTCTACATAAAAACGCTTCAAATAACTAGTTTGAGCCTTTATGTCGCCTACCTTCTTTAGCTCTGCCTGAGTTATTCTATTATATACCTCGACATGTATCGGGCCGCTCTCAAGATGGCGGCTATGCTTTTGCAAGACCTTACCTGGACCATATAGGAGCATAGGAAGGATATCAAGGTCAAACGACTCAGCTATAAAAGAGGCCCCTCTATAGAAACGACGTATGACACAATCTTGTGAGCGAGTCCCTTCAGGGAATACGGCTATGCTATACCCTCTCTCCACGAGCGATTTTAGCTGTGGCATTATAGCCTCTAGTCCATCCTTCACTGGGAGGTACTCAGCATTACGGATGATAAAGCCGTAGAACGGACTATTCCATACCCAATCGTTTGTTAGAAATACTATCTTAGGCGACAACGCCAAAAGACACATGAGGTCGATATGCGACTGGTGGTTACACGTTATCACGGCGGGAGTCGACAAATCGGCTTTATGCAGCGGCAAATTAGTCGAGAACTCTGTTCCTGGTATTCCGTGGTGTATCATCACGAACCGCGAGTAGTGGTATATCAGATTATGCAATCTAGTACGCTTATGCTCGGTAACTCTACCTATTTTCATATATAGCCACAAGAGAGGGGTAGCTATAAAGACAGAGGTGACAATAAAGAATAGTAGCGAATAGATGGTGCGCCACCACTTCAAGCATAAGCGAATGATAGCCATAGGGAGACCAAATAGAAGAGCCCCCACACATAATATCGTATTTAATAGTGATATTCTAGCGAAATCAGCTATTGGGCGGAAATGCGAGACCCTATCCTCAGGTTTAGGGTAATATACATCTATAGGAATAGAGACAATCTTGACACCGCACCATGATGCGAAGACCATTAACTCTAGCTCCGCCTCGTATCTACTAGTGAGCAAAGATAATCCGCACAACTTCTTAAGGGGGTATAATCTATAACCCGTTTGGGTATCCTTAAGATTACGACCTGTTTGTACGAAGAACCAGAAATTACTAAACTTATTAGCGAAGTTACTACCCTTAGTGCGTACGACACCCTCTAAATTACGTTGTCCCACTATTAGAGCACCAGGGTTCTTAATATTAGCCTCTAGGAAGTCGGGGATATTAGATGGATAATGCTGGCCATCAGAATCTATTGTGATGGCATAAGAGAAGCCCATAGCTAGAGCTGTCTTAAATCCCATCTTTAGAGCATAACCCTTACCCCTATTATTGGTGTAATCTACAAGAGTTATTCCTTGTATCTCCTTGAGGATATCGAGGGTGTTATCGGTACATCCATCGCATACCACTATAACATCGGCACAATATACCAACGTATCCTCTACAACCTGTTTAATAGTTTGGGAATTATTATAGGTAGGGATTACGACGCATATACCACGATCTCGCAGTAGCTGTTTGACGTTATCTTTCGGATCTATGCTCATCTACTTTAGGGTTATTGAGTTAGTTAATATTAAAGAGAGTATTATCTACTGATGAATTTACTACTATATTATGAAAAGAGAGCTTAGATGTATCGCCCCCCTTTGAAGATATCTCAATAGTTGTCAATACACGCTTTACCCTATCTATGTGGAGTACGATAGTAGAGAATAGACTCTTAGTACGCTTATTCTGCGAAGAGAGGGTAGCTATATACTCATTATTATCGGCAGTACACGTTACGGAGAACAACTTACCCTCCTTGAGGCTCTGCCCCAGTATGTCGTCATTCATCATTTTGACTACCTCCTTAAATATACGGCTCTTCTCCACATCGATATTCTCCTTACCATTCTTATCTTGGATTTGAACTTGGGTATCATTAAGGATGAAAGTATGAGAGAAAGGCCTTTTGTATTCCCAACGCAACTTACGCTCTTGCTGATATGCCATAGCACCATAAGATACGGAAGGCTCAGCGAGCATTCTTACGCACTTAGTTTGTATGAAATCGCATTGGAGGGAGTGGATACCCTTTATGACATTATAGACCTCATCTTTTATCTGCTCCTCGCTCATTGTTTGGGCAAAGAGGGAGAAGGACGAGACTAGGATAGTTGTCAATATTACTATTACCCTCTTCATTATTTACCAGATTCAAGAGTGAGGACCATAGCCACCGAGTGAATAGGAGGCATGACATCGCGACCTATAGCACGTTGTACCCATGCATACCATTCTGTATTCTCGTCATGGCAACCCACTAAGACAGTCTTAGCCCTTCCGCTTCGAAGAAGTATCTCGGCATCATGCATACACCAAGAGAGCGAGTGCTCAGCCTGGGTATATGTAGTATTGTAACCATGGCAACCCAGCTGAATAGCTATAGCGCTACCGATAGTATTATGAGTACTCTGCATAAAGAGAGTAGGACTTGTTGTTGCCTCATTAGAAGAGACCATCTCGCGGAGTAGCTTCTCGCTATTATCTATACATCCGAGGGTGGTACCTGTGACTATAGCATCAGGGCAATCTATCTCGGCCTGTTTTATGGCATCTAGGGACGACAAGAGAGTAGAGCGCATGAGAGGACCCATGCGGCGCACCTCCATAGGCTTGAGATACTCCTTTATTCTATTAAGGTCAGCAGAAGCATCTATCTCCACATAACTAAGCACCTTAATCTCACCCTCGGCATAAGAGACATTCATGCTAGGCGTTTCGTGCTTAGAGAGGATAAACGACGAATCGTTACCACCGAAGCCGAAAGAGTTGCACATTACGTTATTCACAAGGTGATTCTCTTCGCCCAAAGATGGAGATACCCCGTTGGTCATCTGATTAGACCACCCAAGATTCGCGGGGATAAAATCATGCTGGATGACGAGGAGCGATATTATGGCCTCGATGCCACCCGATGCGCTTGTAGTGTGACCAGTGAAAGACTTGGTACTAGATATGCAAGGCACCTCATCGCCAAAGAGACGGAATAGTGCGGCGCTTTCGCTCTCATCATTGTTAGGCGTACCTGTACCATGCGCATTTATGTAGTCGATATCCTCAGATTTAAGTCCCGACATAGAGAGAGCCTGAGACATGGCGCGGTATGCACCCTCGCCATTAGGGCTAGAAGCCGTTTGGTGATATGCATCACAAGCGTTACCATACCCCGAGAGATAAGCTTGTATTGATGCGCCACGCTTAAGAGCCGACTCCTTAGATTCGAGGACTACGAAACCAGCCCCCTCGCCCAGGTTAAGGCCAGCACGCGAATCATCGAATGGGCGGCACCTCTCCCTATCGAGAATCATGAGAGAGTTAAACCCATTAAGGTGAAATTTCGAGAGAGCCTCTGTACCGCCGGCGATTACGATATCAGCCTGTCCCGACTTGATAAGGTCGGCCCCAAGCATCAGTGCATTAGCGGCAGAAGAGCAGGCAGTAGATACTGTGGTATAATCCTGAATGAAATCATAACGTTCGGCTAGGGCGCGAGTAGAGTTACCACAATCATGCGAGAGCATACACCTCATATGCTCCTCGCTAGAGAGCATAGAAGAGAAATAATTCTCTGTTATATCCATACCGCCGACAGTGGTACCCGACACGAGGACTACGCGGTAACTTCTTTTGATGGCACCTACTAGTTGAGCCTCATTAACAGCCTGATCAACTGCCATCATACCCAGTAGGGTTGTACGATTAATATAAGGGTCATCGATATTTAGGAGAGACTTCATCTCGGCATTAGAGAGATTTACCTCGCCTACAGGGATATCCCTATGGTTGGTTTGGAGATGCTTAGGCATATTGACCCCCGACTTACGAGAGAGCAGAGACTCAAGGACGCTCTCCTTATCGAGGCCGATAGCCGAGACGATACCCGAACCCGTTATGACAATTGATTGGCTCATATAAAAAAATTAAGCTTTATGAGATGCTACGAAATCAGCTATAGTAGCCACGCTCTTGAATACCTCCTTACCGTCGGCAGGATTAGCGATACGGATACCGTATTTTTTCTCGAGCATAACTATGAGTTCTAGTGCATCAATAGAATCGAGGCCAAGGCCATCTCCGAAGAGAGGGGCATCATCCTCTATATCTGCAGGTGTAATATCCTCAAGGTGTAGAGCATCTATGATATACTCTTTAAGTTCGTTTATCAACTCAGGTGTTGCCATATATGTTTGGTTTATATTATTTTGACTTATTTACTATGTACAAATGAGCATGAAAAGACTCCTCGCTCTCGCAATCTACCCAACCCGTAATGATGCTACTAGTCATATCATCAAGGAAAGAGGCTTGAATGACCTGATTAATTATAGCCTCGTTGTACTCCTTTAGGATATAGAAGGAGGTCTCCCCATAATACTTATTACGTATAGCAATCTCTCCAGTTATAATATTTGGTAAAGTATATACGAATATAGCAGGAGAAGGGAAGAACGACTGGGGGTCGTTAATAGACTCCTGATGCGATTTATCAGCTATAAGCGATGAGGTACGATTGAAGAGGATTACGGCGCGGTCTTCACGAGGGGAGAACCGCTCGGCGCCCTCAGCTTGTAGTAGAAGCTCAGAGGCGATGAATCCTAGGCGCGTCATGAGATCCATCTTATAGAATTTAGGGTAATCGCCCACGTAAGACTTATACAATTCGGTAAGGAGGGCCTTACCTTGAGAGGTAGTCTGTAGGGGGGTACCATTAAGCGACGCGCCATTAGGAGATATGGTTATCTGCACCCTTGCTGCACCCAGTGAGCACCCTTGTTCATCGTAATTTTTTATTTGTGCGTTAGTGGGGGAGACGGGGGATGGGAGGTCTCTACTAGCGGGTTGGTCGCAATTTTTAGTGGTAATAATCGTTGTGGAGACGGAGCATGCTCCGTCTCTACGAGGGGATTGGTCGCAATTTTTTGAGGCTGTAATCGTGGGGGAGACGGAGCGTGCTCCGTCTGTACGAAGGGAGGTGGTATTATCCTTGCTTACCCAGAGGGCAGCATTGCAACCGCCGAAACCCGAGAGGAGTTTTATGAAAGAGGTTCTATCTGTGGGGGTATTGGCATTAGATATATTGATATTACCGCTAACACCCTTTGAAGAGTATCCGCGAGTAGCCAATATATTATTATCATCCACGGCGCACATAGAGAGGATAGTCTCCAGTATACCAGCCGCCCCCATGGTATGCCCATAATAACCCTTTAAGGCATTTACTGATATATTGTGATAATTAGCGCGGTCGATAGCGATAGACTCCATCTCGTCATTATACAGGGTAGCTGTTCCGTGAGCATTGATGAACGCTAAGCTATCCTCGGGAGCATTGAGGGAGAGCAAAGCGCGATAGCTACCCTCGCCCGTACGAGAAGGACCACTTATATGATTAGCATCATTACGAACGCCGCCAGCCACTAGATGCCAACTACCCTCTGGGCTATGCTCCGCACGAGAGAGCACTATAGTAGCGGCAGCCTCACCAAGGTTAAGACCTACGCGAGAGGCATCGAATGGGCGGCAGTTATCAGGAGAGAGAGCCTTGAACGACTGGAAACCAGAGACGATGAAAGCCCCTTGTACATCTGCGCCACATACTACGGCATTATCATACTGATTAGACTCTAAGAGACGCTTAGCCAATATAAGCGCCGATACGCCCGAGATACAAGCGTTACATACTACGATAGGCTCAGAAGAGAATCCGAAATAATCAGCTATTACCCTAGCAGCCGTACCAGGCAGTTCGCGTTCGGGGGAATTAAAATACTCAGGATTAGACAAGAGCTCTACATTACCCTTAGTAGTACTAAGTATAAGAATGGTACGAGAGCTATGGACATCTATAGAGCAATCTGTCAACGCCTTAGCAATAGAGGCTATTGCGAGAGATTCGAAACGAGTTTTACCCTCTAAGGAGAGAGTGTTATTTTGGTCGTCCGAGAAAAGCGAAGCGAAGAAAGGCTCTGGGAGGTTCCATTTAGAGTCATAACGAGAGAGAGCAGAGTGTCCAGCCTTGACAGCCGAATAATTCTGCATAGACGACTCCCCCAGAGGAGAGATAATATTGTGAGACAATACCGATATCATCTTCAGTCCTTCGATATTTCTACTACCTTTATTTCGGTAGTAAGCACCACGTTATCATTGCTATATATTGTAGCTATAGCTCGAGACATGTTGAACACTTGGTCTAGTATCTCTATAGAGCATATAAGTTTATCGCCCACCTTAGGTGTTGTATATTGTACGAGGGACCTAATTGCTCCGATATATCCGATAGAGACCTCCTTATTAAGGAGATATTTACTGATATAACCGATACGAGCGGCACATGTTTGTGCGACTATTTCAATGAGGGCCTCTGCATTGAATACTCCATTCGACACAAAGATACAATTTTCTGAGATAGAAAACTCGGTCTTAGTTATAGTATCATCGATATAGATAATATTATCTACTAGTAAGAATGGATTTCGGTGAGGGAGGATATCCTTTACATCTATGTTACGGAGAGCCTCCTCGGTAGGTGTAACAATCTTCATATATTATTTATTCTCCCAAAAATCAAAGAAATTGAACCATTGATGAGGATATTGGCGGACGCGGCATTCGAGTTCGGCCACGTATGCATCAGACAATTGGGCTACCTGCTGGCGTCGGGAAGCCTGCTTATCATAGTTAAGGTTAGCCACGTATATAGAGAACTCGTTCCATTTAGTCTTCATAACATTTATGCCTAAGACATCATATCCGCGCATTGTGGCGATATTAAAAGGTCCCATAGGGAATTTAGCCTCATGACCGAGGAACGACTTAGAGAGACTTTTAGGAGAGCCGAAGAGCCTATCGGCTGGCATACTAACTATCTCACCATTAGTGAGAGCATTATCCATTGCGAAGATATGAGACATATCTTGGCTAGTAGGTATCATACGGATATTCATTTCGGCGAAGCGTTTATATCTATTAGCCATTACGGTCTCCTTCTCGCCGGCGTAGACTAGGGCGTTGAGCACCTTATTGGTATTAAGATGATATCCTGCTATTTCGTATATACCTATATGAGCGCTAAGGATAACGAAGCCCTCAGGTTGTTCGGATAGTTTATTAAAAGCCTCTATGTTATTTACCTTAACGATATATTTTTTGCCGGCCCATATAGCGAAACGGTCTATAATGACCTGACTAAATTTGCAATGGTTAAGGTATGTAGACCATACGGCATGGATAGGCGACTGGTGCCATATATTACGGAAATATCGATATATGACCCTTGCGCCGGGGCTTACAACCAATGTAACGGGTATTATGAATATAGCCACGAAGGCGTATATGATACGCACATCGATCCAGCGGAGCATCATAATAAGGCTACGATGCATCCAAGAGGTACCGAATGTGGTACCAGCCCACTGAGTATTTTGAGAATCTACGGTATTCACTATAACTTACAAACGATGATACTATGACCTAGACCGATATGGTCATGTATGGTTTCGATCTTCAGACCTGCATCAGAGATACATTTATCCATATCCTCGGTATTATACATTTTGCTATTACCATTAGCGAGAGCGGTAAAGTAGAGGCTAGTCATCGTTAGGCAGAAAGCTGCCGTCTCGAACTTCTGTCGATCCCAGAGAGTCTCCATGATATACAATCGGGTATTAGGCGACATAGCCTCCTTAGCACGACGGAGGATGCTCACTATCTCAGGCATACTAAAGCAGTCGAGGAACTGGCTCATCCAGATAGCATCGACATTAGTATTTGTGGGAAAATGTTGAGATTCGTCGAGTAGGTTTATAGGGTATGCGTGGATACGGTCTGCTCCTTGTTTGGTCGCAATTTGTTGACGCATCATCTCTATTTGTTGAGGCAGATCGAGTATGGTCACATTTACCTCGGGGCTATACTCCACACACTTTAGAGCCCAGCGACCTGTATTACCGCCTACGTCGAATAGGGACTTAGGCTTATAGATATCGAAGACTATTTTGAGAGCCTCTTCGAACGAGTTATCGGAGTAGAAGTGGTCGAAGCCGAACCAGCTTTTTTGGACTTGAGGAGGGAGGCTTGAGAGCCCCTCGTATATAGTAGGCCATGGTCCGAAGTGTTTGAGACCCTCTGGTTTACCATTGACGAGCGACTCCTCGAGATTGAACCAACCGACATAATTGACGTCGTGGTTAAAATTCATATTTGCTCGAGTGGAGGCATCTGTAAGGAGGAACCAGCCTGTTTTGGATATGGTGAAGAGATCTGTCTCCTTATCTACTAGTATGATACCCATGCTAAGGGAGGCCTCGGTGAGGCATTTTACGGCATAGTCTGATAGGCCAGATATCTTGGATAGCTCTTGACGGCTAATACCATTTTGGGAATCGCGTATAGCGTCGAGGATGCCGTATTTAATCATGATACGGGCTGTTTGGAATACAGCTGGCCCCCAAGCGATGAACTCTGCGAGGCGTTGAGCCTCTTGAGCTGATAGTTGTTCCTTGGTGTATTTCTTCTCTAGTGCTGGAAATAGGTGCATGCTTGTGAATGTTTTTTGTTTTGGGCAAATGTACGGAGTTTTTTTTTGGGGGGCAAGAGGGGAGGGG
>JAUNDI010000082.1 GCA_030526155.1 Bacteroidia bacterium | reverse complement strand
TACATAAACAAATCAAACCAACCAAATATTTCCAAAATTATTTACATTAGCTATAACCTACGTTAACCAAATAAAATAATAACAATACAACAAATACACCAAAAATCAATAACAACCCAAACATCACTAAAACTAGCTAAATAATTTGCGAGCAACAAGGCACCATCCGCCCTTCATCCTATCTGTTTCTAGGTTATTAAGAACAACTAGGATAACTAGAATAATCCCCCCAATATAATTTACAATTTGAAATTAAACTGAGCCCTAACGCCAACAGGGTTCTTAAGTTTATGATCAGAAACTCTCCAAACTGCGTCAAACCTAAAGAAACGCAATAC
The DNA here is from genome assembly GCA_030526155.1 of Bacteroidia bacterium. Lineage (GTDB taxonomy): Bacteria > Bacteroidota > Bacteroidia > Bacteroidales > Marinilabiliaceae > W3P20-009. Next base: position 2,622 of record JAUNDI010000082.1, on the reverse strand, counting down.
ATTGTCTATACCAGCGTTGACCTCTAGATATGGTTTTTCAAATGCCGACATATTGGTTGGTAGGTCAACCATACTAAGGTGTCTTTCGCTAAAGCTACCTACCATAGCCTTAAAACCTATAACCTCGCGGAATCCTAATTTGCGAGTAAGCTTCATCTTGTTAAAGAGCAGACCGCCTAAATTATAGTCTACAAAAATAGATGCATACCTATCAGCTACAAACTCCATGTAGTCCAACATATTGAAGTCATACCTATATAGGCCATAGGTCTTATTCCCTCTAGGAATATATAAAAGTGAATATGGTATGTCTCCACCAAAATAGGCTCCTGCCTCAATAGCATAGCTAAGTTCTGTAGGTCCTAAATAACATTGGTGTTTAACTGTACCATGGATACGTGTATAGTATGATGTTCTGTCAGCAGCCTCTGCCTCTCCTCCAGCTACGGTGAAGTGCAAGATAGGGTAGTCTGTTGATAGGTATAGACGTTGAAGTCCATCATCAAGGAATTTCTCTTTGAAGGAGTATCTTATATCCAATGATACCTCATTCTGCGCTATGCGTAGTACAGATGCATCACCACGGGTAAATGGGTAAAATTTCGGACTCTCTTGTTCCAGATGGTGGATGGATAGCTTAGTCTGTAGTCCCGTAAGCCACTCTTGTTCGTATGTGAGATGTGTCTTGCGCTCGTAGTATAGCTCGTCTATCTTTCCTCGCTTAAAGAGCTGTGCTATTAGGTTATTCTCACTTGTGGTCATCATATTCTCATATAAATAGAGAATATTGGTATTCTCTCCCACTCTTGCTATACGATCGTAATATGATATCTGAATGGCTTGACGGAAATTCGAGTCGAATTTATAACCTATTGCAGCCTCATATGTAGGTCTAGTACTCTTGAAGCCATACCCAATGACTCCCATAAACATCCAATTCTCAGATATCTCTTTGCTAGTGCGCAAGCCCATACCTATGTGTATGCCCTCTATTTCGTTAGTATTAAATACCTCGTTATAAGGACCTAATTCTACTTTGCCTATATCTAAAAAGCCTGTGAGTGCTAGTTTTGCTACATTGTTGAAGGCTCTTACGCTTTTTACGTTATTTATTGAGTCTATAGTTTGGTTGATACGCTGCTGTGCATCGTCAAATGCAACATGTCTATGCGACTCCCAATACCCTTCGTCTTTTCCTCTATAGTTGTCGCTTCTAAATGTCTCATATTGTAGACCTCTTTTTGAAAGGGCTAGTGTATCCGTCATACCTACACGTATATTCTGCTGCGAATTAAACATGTGGGCCCTAATCTCAAGGCGTTTCTTGTCAGAGTTGACTGGCATATAGTCTACATTAAATGACATCTCGTTAGTTCCGTAAAATGGTAGAGAGTCATTTATTATTTGGTAAGTAGCGCCAAGGGTAAGTTTCTTGACAAAGTTGATATTTGTCGTCTTAGGCATCTTGGCATCAATACGACGTATAGAGTGGTACTTCGTCTCTACATCCATTGTCCCCTCGAATGTTTTATTACCCTCTGTTTTAGGCTTAAATTTTAGGGTATATACGCGTATCGAGTCTGTCGCACCTGCTACATTAGGATTACCTGTAAACTCTGCATTTGTTATCATACATGAGTCTACAACGTAATATTTATAGTACGACATGGCTTTGTCGGATATAGGACTTACGAATGGTGCCCCCAATATCTTTATCACGTCATCATAAAAAGAGAGGTCCATATCAAGCGACGAAGAAAACCCTCCTATCTCATACTGCTTGAATACATCTATACCCTTGGAGTTATCTGCAAGTATCGTCGAACGTGAGCGTATTGGGTCACGCTGTGTTTCGTTTTTAGAGAGAACCTCCGAGAAATATACAGGAAGATATCGTGTAGAATCTTCCTCGTCAGTCATAATAAGGTCTTTAGCTCCACGAATGAGGATATTGTTCTCTGTACGGTCTGTAATATTATTGAGTGCATAGTCCCATCTTACATACTTCTCAAACTCCGTGCGATTATATCTCGATGGGTCATTCCTATGTTTGTTCTGAAGTATCTTACGCATAAGTATCTGAGGCAACTTATCAGGAGCTACTTTTATCTCCCCTATAGCGTAATTTTGCTCAGACATCTTGATAATGTTAGGCTCAGTAAGTGATAGCTTGTTTAGTGGGATTGTTATTGTCTCATATCCCATAACATTAAATCCTAACTCTTTGGTATTTGCAGGTACCGTTAGCGAAAAATTACCATCAAGGTCTGATACTACGCCTACTGTCGTGCCTGGTATATATGCGTTAGCAAGCGGGAGAGGTTCTCCTGTAGCCCCATCAATGACGGTACCTGTGATTTTTACTTGCTGACCTCCTTGCGCGAATGTCTCACAAAATGAGAATATCACGAGGAGTATAAGAATCAACCCTGATAAAGTAGAGCGATTATATGCGACATGCGTTTGTTCCATAGTTGCAACAAAAGTATGCTAATAAATATATGATGGTGAAACTTTTAGCTTTTTTTAATAATAAGATGGCGCTTTCTTTGACAGAGGTCTATTCTTAATTATTGCTGTCCGCTAAACTTTTTTAGACCAGCATAAAAATAGGCTGAATCT
>JAUNDI010000045.1:7137-19884 GCA_030526155.1 Bacteroidia bacterium | reverse complement strand
CTTAAAAGTGTTATATTGTCCTCTCTTCTTGATTTCGGGTTATTTTTGTATTAACTTTGCGGTCTAATTGACAGAGTATATCAAGATATCATGATAGATAAGATAAAGAATCTTCTGGATGAGGTCCAGAGTTGGCAAGCCTCGAAGCTAGAGGAAGTTGAGGCGCTTCGTATAGAGTTCCTTAGCAAGAAGGGAAAGATTACGCAACTTTTTGATGAGTTTAAGCAGGTAAGTCCTGAGCTCAAGCGAGAGGTAGGTAAGCAGCTCAACCAGTTGAAAGATTTGGCACAGAATCGTATTAACGAGTTGAGGGCGCAGAATGAGCAGATAGCAGAAGCTGCTAATAAGGATGATGTATCGAAGCCAGGTGTTTCGTTGGATCTTGGCGGTCGTCACCCTTTGTCAATAGTAAAGAATGATATTATCAATATCTTTGCTCGATTAGGCTTTACTGTAGCGGATGGTCCGGAGGTAGAGGATGACTGGCATGTATTTACAGCATTGAACTTTCCACCAGAGCATCCAGCTAGAGATATGCAAGATACGTTCTTCATTAACAATAATCCTGATATTGTGTTGCGTACACATACATCTAGTGTTCAGGTTAGAGTAATGGAGAAGTACCGTCCACCTATCCGTTCGATATTCCCTGGTCGAGTATTTAGAAATGAGGCTATATCTGCAAGAGCGCATTGTATCTTCCATCAGGTAGAGGGTTTGTATGTAGCAGAGAATGTTTCGTTTGCTGATTTGAAGCAGACCTTGATATACTTTGCGAAAGAGATGTTTGGTCCGGACACACAAATCAGACTAAGACCATCGTACTTCCCATTCACAGAGCCATCAGCGGAGATGGATGTAAGCTGTTCGCTTTGTGGCGGCAAAGGCTGTGGCGTATGTAAAGGCACAGGCTGGCTAGAGATATTGGGTTGTGGTATGGTAGACCCAGCTGTTCTTGAGGCCAATAAGATAGATAGTAAGAAGTATAGTGGTTTTGCATTCGGTATGGGTGTAGAGCGTATAGCTATGCTAAGATATCAGGTAAAGGATATACGCTTGTTCTTTGAGAACGACGTACGTTTCCTTTCGCAATTTGAGAGAGCTCTTTAATCGAGAGCTCTTCTTTAATAAATACACACACGTACATATACAGCATTGATATTCGATGAGAGTAGTAGAGTATCCAAGTAAAGAGCAGTGGGACGAGTTGTTAGCTCGTCCCCATTTTGATAATAGCAGTCTGATAGCTACAGTACAAGGCGTATTGAACGACGTGAAAGAGCGTGGTGATGTCGCTGTGAGAGAGTATGAGCTAAAGTTTGACAAGGTAGAGCTATCAGATTTAAAGGTAAGTGAGGCTGAGATATCGGAGGCAGAGAGCTTGATATCGGCAGAGTTGAAGAGCGCCATAGAGGATGCGGCAAAGAATATAGCCAAATTCCATGCAGCTCAAGACCATGAGTTGCCATCAGTAGAGACCATGCCTGGAGTACATTGTTGGCAGAAGGCGAAGGCTATTTCGAAAGTAGGACTCTATATACCTGGAGGTACTGCACCATTGTTTTCGACCGTATTGATGTTGGCATTGCCAGCGAAGATAGCTGGATGTAAACAGATAGTGTTATGTACACCACCGGCCAAGAGTGGCAAGGTGCATCCAGCGGTATTATTTGCAGCTAAGGTAGCAGGGGTGAGCGATATCTACAAGATAGGTGGCGTTCAGGCCATTGGTGCTATGGCATATGGTACAGAGAGTGTGCCAAAAGTGTATAAGATATTTGGTCCTGGTAATCAATATGTGACTGCAGCCAAGCAGCAGGTGAGTTTGAAAGATGTTGCTATAGACATGCCAGCTGGTCCGAGTGAGGTAGAGGTAATAGCAGATGAGACAGCCAATCCAGCCTTTGTAGCAGCCGACCTATTGAGTCAGGCAGAGCACGGCGCTGATAGTCAGGCTATCCTTATCACCTCATCTAAAGAGCTAGTAGGAGCGGTAGTAGCAGAGGTAGAGAAGCAGGTAGCAGCGTTACCAAGATTAGAATTAGCGCAGAAGTCGCTAGAGCATAGTAGGATAATTTTAGTAAAAGATTTGGATGAGGTAATAGACATTACCAATGCCTATGCACCAGAGCATTTGATTATCTCGACAAATGACCCTATGAAGATAGCAGATAGGATAGAGAATGCCGGTTCGCTATTCCTAGGACATCTTACACCAGAGAGTGCGGGCGACTATGCTTCGGGAACAAACCATACGTTGCCTACTAGTGGTTATGCCCATGCCTATAGTGGTGTAAATTTGGATAGCTTTAGGAAGAAGATGACCTATCAGCAGATTTCGCCAGAAGGTATTAAGAATATTGCTAAGATAGTGGAGGTAATGGCAGAGAATGAGCAGCTCTTTGCTCATCAGAACGCTATGACCTTAAGAAGACTATCAGTAGAAGGCAAGTAGGCAAAATATATACACACACTAAAAACAGTACACACAATGAACCTATCGAAATTTATACGCCAGAATATACTCTCGCTTGCGCCATATAGCTGTGCGAGAGATGAGTTTAAGGGGAATGCACGAGTTTTTGTTGATGCCAATGAGAACCCCTTTAGTAACGGTTATAATAGATATCCTGACCCATTGCAGTGGGCGGTAAAAGAGAAGATAGCCAAGATAAAAGGCGTACGTCCTACGCAGATAATGTTAGGCAATGGATCTGACGAGCCAATAGACTTGGTGTATAGGATATTTACAGAGCCACAAAAAGATAATGTAGTAGCCATAGCGCCAAGTTATGGTATGTATGGCGTTTGTGCGGACATTAACAATGTAGAGTATAAGAAGGTGGTATTGGAAGAGGGGTTCAAGTTGAATGCTGAGAAGGTACTAGCCGCTGTAGACGACAATACACATGTTATCTGGTTGTGTTCGCCAAATAATCCATCAGGCAACTTGCTCAATAGGGTAGAGGTAGAGAAGATATTGAGAGGATTTGAAGGAATTGTAGTAATAGATGAGGCATATGTAGACTTCTCGTCGGAAGAGTCGTGGTTACAGAGCCTTGACAAGTATGAGAACTTGATAGTACTACAGACATTCTCTAAGGCGTGGGGATTGGCAGGAGTACGTTGTGGTATGGCCTTTGCTTCGGAAGAGATAATAGGGTACTTCAATAAGGTAAAGTATCCATACAATATTAACCTCTTGACACAAGAGTTTGTCTTCAAGAAGTTGGATGAGGTTGAGGAGAAAGAGAGACAGGTAAAGATTATATTGGAGCAGAGAGCAAGGTTGGCGGAAGAGCTACTTAAGAAGAGTAGGGTAAAGAAGGTGTATCCTAGCGATGCTAATTTTTTATTAGTAGAGGTAGATGATGCAGATGCGATGTATAAAGAGTTGGCCGCTAAAGAGGTTGTCACTAGAAATAGAACCAATGTGACATTGTGCCATAACTGCTTACGCATTACAGTAGGTACACCGGAAGAGAACGACATTTTACTATCAGAGATATAATAACTAGATATACACACACCATACGAGATGAAGAGAATACTATTTATAGATAGAGACGGTACGCTTATAAAAGAGCCTGCGGATGAGCAGATAGATAGCCTTGAGAAGTTGGTTTTTGTGCCAGGAATGATGAGAAACTTATCCTTTATAGCACAGAAGTTGGATTTTGAGCTCGTTATGGTGAGTAATCAGGATGGGTTGGGTACGCCAGCCAATCCGTTGGAGAAATTTGAGCCATTGCATAGGCTTATTATACAGACATTAGAGGGAGAGGGGATAAAGTTTGCGGCTCAGAAGATAGATGAGCATTATCCAGAAGATAACCATCCTAATCGTAAGCCAGGTACAGGGATGTTGACAGAGTATATTAATGACCCTGATGTGGATATGTCTAATTGCTATGTGATAGGCGATAGAGAGACAGATGCGCAGTTGGCACGTAATTTAGGCTGTAAAGCACTGATACTATCCAATCCGGATTTGACTAGTATAGAGGGGAAGACAGAGTTCTCATCGGTACATGAGTTAGGTGCGATGCCAGATGGGGTAACATATGTAGAGTCGTGGAATCAGATATCAGAGTTGTTGTTTGCTGGAGAGCGCATTGCAAGAGTACAGAGGACAACAAAAGAGACCGATATATTTGTAGAGATAAATTTAGACGGTACGGGAAAGTGTGATATCTCTACTGGGTTAGGATTCTTTGACCATATGTTGGAGCAGATAGGCAAGCACTCATTGTCTGATTTGACCATTAAGGTTAAAGGCGACTTGAATGTAGATGAGCATCATACGATGGAGGATACGGCTATAGCGTTAGGAGAGGCTGTATTGAAGGCGTTAGGAGATAAGAGAGGAATAGAGAGATATGGTTTTTGCTTGCCGATGGACGACTGTTTGTGTTCGGTAGCATTAGATTTTGGCGGTAGACCATGGTTGGTATGGGATGCAGAGTTTAAGAGAGAGAAGATAGGAGATATGCCTACAGAGATGTTCTTGCACTTCTTTAAGAGCTTCTCTGATGCGGCAAAGATGAATTTGAATATAAAGGCAGAGGGTCAGAATGAGCATCATAAGATAGAGGGTATTTTCAAAGCCCTAGCGAAGAGTATCAAGATGGCCGTGAAGAGAGATATTTATAAATATCAGTTGCCTAGTACAAAGGGGACATTGTAGTCCCCTTTATAGTTTAGCATGTCATATGAAGATACAGAATATATTTAGATATATACCACAAAGTTTGCCTTGGGTAGCAGTAATTGTTACCGGTATTTTGTTGTTATTACAGCATACAGACTTTTTGTATAGGGCACAAGAGCAGAGCTTGTTTTTGCCTACGGAGCAATTTTTCAGAGAGGCCGCTATGAAGCCTGGAGGTATGCTTACGTATGCTGCAGCCTTTTTGACACAATTCTTCTATTATCCAGTATTAGGGGTAGGGATACTTGTCTTGTTGTGGGCGGTATCGGTATATCTTTTGATGAAAGGGGCGAGATTAGAGAAGGGAGAGGCAGGGATGCTGACATTGGTACCAATCTCGTTATATTCTGTAATATCACAGATAGGGTATTCGATATTCTATATTAAGTTGCAAGGTTTGTTGGTTGCTCCTACCATTGCTGTCTTTTTGATTTCTGTTTTGGTTTATTTGGTATCCTTGATGAGAGGATATAGGCAGACCATATTTATAGGCGTCATTAGTATTATTGCCTATCCGATAATGGGGGCGTATGGTCTTTTAGCATCCTTGGTGGTAGCTCTTTGCTCGCAAAAAACTATTATAAACGGGGGAGTAGCCATAGCCGTTTCGTTTGTGAGTTGTATGATATTTTACTACACACATACGACGGTAATGATGAGTCAGATGATATATGCAGCCTTACCATGTTTGTATATAGCTAAAGAGTGGCAAGCAGTGTATGCGGTGCCATATATAGGAATAGTTATAGGTCTTTTGGTACCACTTATGGTAAAGAAGATAGAGGCTGATAAGATAAAGGTGTATGTGACATTAGTAGTATCTGTATTATCTATTGGGGTGTTATTGAAATGCAATTACAACAATAATAATTTTAGGCGAGAGATACAGATATACAGAGCCATTGATGAGGGAGATTGGTATAAGGTATTAGATATTGTAGACGATAGTAAGAGGCTATTTAACCCAACGAGACAGATAGCCTTTGCTAGGAATATAGCATTGTGGAGGGTAGGTAAGTTGGGCGATTATGCCTTTACCTATACCAATGAGACGCAGAAATCCAGGGCTCCATTTGATTTGTCGCTTCCACAGGTATGTGGATCGCAGCAATATTATATTTCGGGAATGCCCTATTTAGCCTATCGATGGGCAATGGAGACCTGTGTGAGTAGCGGATGGGATGTAGAGGGGCTGAAGTATATGATAAAGAGTGCCATTACGGTAGGAGAGTATAGGTTAGCCTTGAGATATATAGAAGTTTTGAAGCAGACCCTATTTCATAAAGATTGGGCAGAGTACTATTATGAGTTAGCTAAAGAGCCATCCCTTATAAAAGAGAGAGACAAAGAGATAATGTGGGTAAGATCATTGATAACCTACTGGGATACGCTAGAGTCGGAAAATGGCAATACGACGGAGAATGTTTATGACTATTATGCTAGTAATAATGTCAACGATAGTAAGGCACAAGAGTTTGGTATGATATCCGCTATGATAAAGCGAGACCACAAGCTATTTTGGGAGCGCTTTACTCAGTATTTGACATTGAATAGAGATATCAAGGATGTGCCAAAGCATTATCAAGAGGCTGCTCTATTGATGGCGATGTTGGATAGCGATGATGAGAAGTTGAATTTACCGTTCTCAGATACTATTAGGCAGAATTTTGAGATGTTCCGTAGAGCATATGAGCAGACAGAGCATCTACAGGCAGACCAGCAGTCGGCAGTGTTATGTTCGCAATTTGGTAGGACATATTATTACTATTACACATTAAATAGAGGAATATTATGAAGATATTGTCATATATACTTGTTGCTTTTCTTTTTGTCTCCTGTCGCCCCTCTATTCCAGAGGATTATGCAGAGATAGATGGCTGTTTAGAGATGTATCCAGACTATAGGGGGGTAACTATTCCTTGCAATATTGCCCCATTGACCTTTCATATAGATGAGGAGGCAGATGAGTTTGTGACGGTAATGACAGTAGGCGAAAAGCAGATGGTGCTATCGGGAGAAGATGTGGTGCCATCGTTAGAGGAGTGGAGAGAGCTGATAGCAGATGGTGGAAAGATGACCATTGATACATATTTTGAGAACGAGCATGGATGGTATAAGAGTGCGACATGGGAGGTCGATATAGTAGAAGATGAGATAGACCAGTATTTATCGTATCGACTTGTGCATCCAGGGTATATATTGTATGATGATTTGGCTATTTGGCAGAGAGATATTACCTCGTGGGATGAGCAAGTGATATATGATACTAGAATGGCCAGTACGGATGAGAAGGCCCAGTGTATAAACTGTCACTCCTTTAGGAATTATGATGGTAGAGAGATGCAGTTTCATGCGAGAGCCGCCTTTGGAGGTACTATTATAGTAAGAGACGGCAAGATTGATAAGGTGAATTTGAAGACAGACTCAACCATTAGCGCGGGAGTTTATCCTGCGTGGCATCCTACGGAGAACTTGATAGCCTATTCTAATAATAATACTGGTCAGAATTTCCACACTTTGGATCGAGATAAGGTAGAGGTATTGGATGAGGCCAGTGATATGATACTCTATGATGTAGAGAAGAATATGGTATATCCTGTATGTGTAGGGACTAAAGAGTTTGAGTGCTATCCTACGTGGAGTCCGGATGGAGAGTGGCTATATTACTCGAAAGCAGACTATGCAGTTGAGGCTACAGGAGAGGCTGTATGGGATGAGTTGAGAAGGAATTACTATAGATTCAAATATAATATAGTAAGGAGAAAGTTCCATAGTCAGACGAGGAGCTTTGGAGACGAGGAGATGGTATTGAAAGCCGATACGATGACAAGTAGGTATTACCAGGAGGCAGGGTTAAGTGCGACGTTGCCACGATTCTCTCCAGATGGTAGGTATTTGGTGGTTACGTTAGCATCCTTTGGAGTATTTCATATTTGGCATAAAGATGCTGACATATATCAGATAGATACACAGACAGGAGAGGGCAGATATATGGACGGCTTGAATAGTAGAGAGGTAGAGAGTTATCATAGTTGGAGCAGTAATGGAAGGTGGATGGTAGTGAGCAGTAGGCGAGAAGACGGTTCGTATACTAGGCCATATATATCCTATATAGACCAAGATGGCAGAGAGCGGAGACCATTTGTATTGCCACAGAAGAATCCGCTTCATAATAAGCAATTACAGAGGAGTTATAATATACCAGAGTTTACCAAGACACCAGTTGAGGTAACTCCGCAAGAGATAGCCAGTAGGATGAAACGCGATGCCGTGCAGGCGAGGTACTACCGATAGATTTTACATTCTTTGTGAGAACTATTGGGGATAAATGTCTAACTTTGTGACCCGATTATAAGCATCGCACAATAGATAAAATAATGATACAGATAGGGTTTGATAATGATAAATACCTGCAGATGCAATCGGAGCACATCAGAGAGCGCATTTCGCAGTTTGGTGGTAAGCTTTACCTAGAGTTTGGAGGTAAGTTGTATGATGATAATCATGCTTCGCGAGTACTTCCAGGCTTCCAGCCAGACAGTAAGCTACAGATGCTTTTGCAGCTGAAAGACAAGGTAGAGATGGTAATAGCCATCAATGCAGATGATATTGAGAAGAACAAAGTAAGAGGCGATCTAGGCATTACATATGACCTTGATGTGATACGTCTTATAGACGTTTTTAGGGGATTTGGCTTGTATGTATCTAGTGTAGTACTCACACGTTTTAATAATCAGCCATTAGCCTTAGCATTTCAAGCCCGTTTGGAGAGTATAGGCATAAGAGTATATCATCATTATACTATTGAGGGATATCCATCTAATACCTCACGTGTAGTGAGTGAGGAGGGATTTGGCAAGAATGACTATGTGGAGACCACGAGAGAGTTAGTGGTAGTCACCGCTCCTGGTCCTGGTTCAGGAAAGCTAGCCACATGTCTCAGTCAGGTTTACCACGAGTATCACAGAGGCATAAAAGCAGGCTATGCTAAGTTTGAGACCTTCCCTATATGGAATATAGCACTTAATCATCCAGTAAATCTTGCTTATGAGGCAGCTACAGCCGATTTGAATGACGTTAATATTATTGACCCATTCCATTTGGAAGCCTATGGTAAGACGACTGTAAACTACAACAGAGATGTAGAGGCCTTCCCGATACTTGATGCTCTTTTTGAGAAGATTATGGGAGAGTGTCCATATAAGTCGCCTACGGATATGGGTGTAAATATGGTGGGCAACTGCATAAGTGATGATGAGGCCGTAAAAGAGGCGTCTAGACAAGAGATTATACGTCGTTATTACGTAGCAGCTTGTGACTTGAAGAAAGGCAAGTGTGATGAATCGGTAGTTAATAAGCTTAAGTTATTGATGCGCAAGGTAGGAGTTAATCCAGAGGGTCGCAGCACTGTAGCCCCAGCCCTTGAGAGAGAGAGGGCCACAGGCAACCCAGCTGCAGCTATGGAGCTACCAGATGGCACTATAGTTACAGGAAAGACTACAGATTTACTTGGAGCATCGTCGGCCTTGTTGTTGAATGCGTTGAAGATATTGGGTAATGTACCAGAAGATATGCATTTGATGGCCCCAGTAATATTGGATCCTATACAACATTTGAAGGTTGACCATTTAGGCAATAGGAATCCGAGATTGCATACAGATGAGACCCTTATAGCACTATCTATTAGTGCGACAACCAATCCATTAGCAGAGGTAGCTATGGAGCAGTTGAGCAAACTTAAAGGTTGTGAGGTGCATTCATCTGTGATACTATCATCTGTAGATGAGAGAGTATTTAGGAGATTGGGAGTCAATCTAACATGTGAACCTAAGTTTAGCGTTTAAGATAAGACTATAAATAGAGAGAGGCTGACCTGTATATGGGTCAGCCTCTCTTTTTGTATTATGAGCACCTATGGAAGTGCCTTGATGCATAGAGGGAGCATCCTTGTTGCTCGTAATTTTTATATTGCGAGGATATAGGATGCTCCCTTGTTGCTCGTATTTTTTGAATTATTTGTTCTTAGCGGATAGGGCTAAGAGACGTTATTACAATTCGATTTCTGCGGTCTCGAGGATGTCTGCAGAAGATGTACCTACGTATACGATATACTTACCCTTCTCGAGTTCCCATGCGTGAGACTCCTCATTGAAGAACTTGAGAGACTCAACAGGGATAGATATTGTAGTGTTAGCAGATTGGCCATTAGCCACCTTAACCTTTTGGAAGCCCTTAAGCTCCTTTTGAGCGCGAGCCACCTTGCTATCAACCTTACCTACGTATACTTGGAGAACCTCTGAACCAGCTACAGCGCCAGTGTTAGCTATCTTAGCATTAACCTTGATATCAGATGCAGTGTTAGATACCTTGATATCGCTAACCTCGAAAGAGGTATAAGAGAGACCGAAGCCGAATGGGAAGAGAGGCTTGATGCCCTTAGTGTCGTGCCAACGATAACCCACGAGGATATCCTCCTTGTAGATTTGCTGGTGATCGACGCCAGGGTAAACCATAGGGTCATTAAAGCTATGAGGAGCGCTATCAGACAACTTAACAGGGAAAGAGAAAGGAAGTTTTCCTGAAGGGTTGATAGTACCATCGAGTACCTCTGCGATAACGTTACCAGACTCAGAGCCGAGATACCAAGCTTGTACGACAGCATTAACCTTATCGAGCCAAGGCATAGAATATGCGTTACCAGAAGCGATAACTACTACGATATTCTTATTAACCTCAGCGATAGCATCGATGAGAGCATCCTGGCCGAAAGGAAGTTCGTAGCTCTGACGATCACCGCCCTCGCAGTCTTGCTGATAATTCTTATTTAGACCACCCACGTAGATAACCACGTCGGCTGTCTTAGCGAGTTCTACAGCCTCGGCCTTAAGTTGCTTTTGGTCCTCCTTAGGAGCAGGAGCGAAGCCATAGAAAGCAGCGCCTGAAGTATAACCAGTAGCATATTGGATATCAGCATTAGGGAATTGCTTCTTGATACCATCGAGGGGAGCGATTTCGTACTTAGGCTTAAGCTCAGACGAACCACCAGCCTTAACGAGAGTACGAGTAGCGTTTTCGCCGATAACGACGATCTTCATTTGCTTAGAAGCGTCGAGAGGGAGGATATTACCATCATTCTTGAGGAGAGTAACAGCCTCGCTAGCCACATCGTGAGCAGTCTTCATGTGAGCGTCGCAAGTCATACGACCAGGGCCCCAGTTGTTATTTGTACGGAAGTTAAGGCGAAGGATACGGCGAGCTTTATCATTGAGATCAGCCTCAGGGAGTTCACCCTTCTTGATAGCATTAATATAAGGGCGAGCGAGGTTGTAGTCGTCCCAACCGAAATCGCCCATTTGAGCATCGAGACCATTAGTGAAAGAACCCATTTCGACATCGAGGCCATAGAGAGCAGCTTCGCGAGTATCGTGAGCGCCGCCCCAGTCGGAAACTACAACGCCATCGAAGCCCCACTCCTTTTTAAGGATATCCATGAGGAGAACTTCGTTATGACAACAGTGTTGGTTCTTATAACGATTATAAGCACCCATGATAGTCCAAGCCTTACCATCTACGATAGCAGCCTTGAAAGCAGGGAGGTAAAGCTCACGAAGTGCGCGCTCGCTAACTTGTACATTAACGCCCATACGGTCCTCCTCTTGGTTGTTGAGAGCGTAGTGCTTAACAGAAGTAGCTGTACCGGTACTCTGTACACCGTGGATATATGGCACTACTAGAGTAGAAGCGAGGAGAGGATCCTCACCCATGTATTCGAAGTTACGGCCATTAAGAGGTGTACGATAGATGTTAACGCCAGGACCGAGGATAACATTCTTTTTACGATAGCGAGACTCCTCGCCAAGAGCTACGCCATAGATATATGCCAAATCAGGATTAAAGGTAGCGGCGAGAGCAGAAAGAGCTGGGAATGCTGTACAAGAGTCGTTATTCCAAGATGCATAACCCCAGTCGTTCCAGTTAATCTCGGCGCGTACGCCGTGAGGGCCATCAGACCACCAGAGTTCAGGTATACCGAGGCGAGGTACGCCAGGGGTAGAGAATTTAGACTGAGCGTGACACATAGCAGACTTCTCCTCTATTGTGAGTTGAGGAAGGATATCGTCTATGCGGGCCTCTATTTCGGCATCAGACAACTTGCCATTGCAGCACTTCTCATTAGAAGTCTGTTGGCATGCCACGGTGCAAAGAGAAGCTACACCGAGAGCGACAGAAAGATACTTATTCATATAAATTATATTGATTTGCTTGATGATTACTTGAATTGGTTGACTTCAGGTATATATTCATACCCTGCGTCGTGAAGTTTTTGAGATATCTCTTCGGCGTCGATATCTAGGACATTACATAACTCTTCGAAGTTTTCGAATTCGTCTCGTAGCTTCATGTTTATGAAGCTAAGTAGCATTTCAGGATTTTGAGGAATCATTATTTGTTATTACAAGATTATTAGCCGTCATAAGGAGAACTCTTCTAGAGACTTATGAGGGCGGCATGATTTGTGCTACAAAGATGAAAAAAATATTTATTACATTTTATAAGATTGACTAATTAAGCAAAAAGTTTGATTAATTTCGCAAAAACTATATTGACACATCAGCATATGCGACTATGTATATTAATAGGATTGGTATTTTCTGTGGTTAATTTCGCTATTGCGAGAGAGTATGGCTTTAGGCATCTTTCGACGGAGAATGGCATATCACACAATCAGGTAAACGATATTTATCAAGATTCAGAAGGCTTCATGTGGATATCTACTGCGTGGGGTTTGGATCGATATGATGGATATAGGGTAAAGAACTACCAGACTATAGATGGTGATACGACATCATTGAGAGCCAATTTTGTGCATTGGGCGAGGGATATTTTTGGAGACAAATTGTACATACGTACCTCAACGGGCAACTGTATATATGACAAGAGTACGGATAGCTATTCATATGATGTGTCGAGATTCTTGCCAAAGGGCTCAAATGCGAAGAATGTGGTGACCTATGTGGATAGGCTCTATAATGTCT
>JAUNDI010000045.1:0-7127 GCA_030526155.1 Bacteroidia bacterium | reverse complement strand
CTGGGTGTCATACGAGAGAGAGCTATATGTTTCTATACAGAGTAGGACAGACCTCGTGAAGGTAACTATGAAAGAGCCATTGACTGCCTCGGTATATGGTATGTTTGAGAAAGACCATCAGTTGGTGTATGCCACTAGGAGTGGAGAGATAGGTACGGTTGATATCTCTAGGGTAGATATACATAGTAAAGAGGTTTTTGGAGAGCCGATTAGGACAGAGTTGGAAGCTGGTAGGAATACTCCATTTGTTGATAGTGATGGTGACATATGGGTGTATAATAGGGAGGTTATGGGCTTGTGGCGATATGTACCAAGGTCGGACAAGTGGACATATTATAGTAATACACCAGACAGTAAGTTTTACATACCACCATATATGATACGCAACATCATTCAAGATAAGAATGGGGTGTTGTGGGTGGCTACTGACCATGCTGGAGTAATATTGATAGATAAAGCCAATAAAGAGGTAAAGTATCTGAAGCATGAAGAGAAAGATGATAGGTCGATAGTAGATGATGCTACTAGTATGGTTTATATGGATTATGAGGGGACTGTTTGGTTAGGATATTACCATTCGGGATTGTCGTATTACAACTCGATAAACTTTAGGTTTGAATTAGATAAGTTGAGTTGCTTCAAAGATATAGACCCGACGTTTGTTGCGAATATTACGACCATAGAAGAAGATAAACAAGGAGGAGTATGGCTTGGTACGAATGGTAGTGGATTAGCCTATATCAACGAGAAGAGGCAAGAGTGCAAGTTGTACACCCATGATGACAACAATCCCAACTCCTTGCCAGCCGATGTTATAGTTTCGTTGAAGGTAGCCAGTGATGGGAAGTTATGGATAGGAACCTTTCTTGGAGGCCTTTCGATATTTGATGGTAAGACATTTACCAACTATATGGGTAGGAAAGATGTGCCAGAGACTATAGCCAGTCAGAGTATTTGGTCGATAGAGGAGAGGCACAACGGTACGATGTGGGTAGGCTCATTAAATAAGGGTCTATGCTCTTATGACCCTAGGAATGGAGCGTATACAAGTTATACTATAGCCAGTCATAAGATATACTCGGATTATATAGCATGTTTAGAAGCCTCGAAGACCTCGAATAGTCTTTATGCGGGTACGGAGCATGGTGTAATGTTGATAAGTGGAACCAATACACCTACCTTTAGGATATTAGATGAAGAGAAACAATATAGTATACTTCATGAGAATATACATGACTTGTTGGAAGATTCTAGAGGGCTATTGTGGATAGGTACGCAATCGGGGTTATGCTTGTATAATCCTGTTACGAATGAGATAAAACCTATAAAACTACATACGGATGCTACGAACGACTTTGTGTCGGCATTAGCAGAAGACGAGGAGCATAATATATGGGTTTCGACAGCCAATGGCTTGTCGTATTTAAAGATATCTAGTAGGCCCACATCCAACAATAATTATCAGATATCGCAGTATAAGTTTACTAAAGACGACGGCCTAGAGGACGGAACCTATAACCAACGCTCTATGGAGAGATTGTCTGATGGAAGGATATTTGTGGGTAGGTCGTTTGGACTTTCGGTATTTTCGCCCAAGGAGTTGCGTCTTAATACAGCATCTCCTCAAGTACATTTTACGTCGTTAAAGATATTTGGAGAAGAGACATCGCCTAATAAGACGATATTTGATGTCAAGCCATTAGATAAGCAATTATATCTTTCATCAGAAGAGATAGAGATACCATCAAAGATATCATTGTTTTCTATTGAGTTCTCGACATTGAACTATGTATTACCAGCAAAGACATCCTATACGTGTAGGCTAGAGGGGTGGTCGGATGAGGTGTATAATACCCAGCGTCCAGAGGTGACCTTTAGTAACTTGTTGCCTGGAAAATATACCTTATATGTATCTGCTACCAATTCAGATGGCTATACAAATAACCATGAGTATGGATTGCCTATTAGGATATTGCCACCTTGGTATGCGACGCCATTAGCCTTTGCGGTTTATTCGTTGTTGTTCGTTTTATTGGCGTGGGGGGTAATACAGCTATGTGTTTTCTATCTGCAGACACGCAATGTACTAGATGTGAGTGTAGAAAGAGAAGTTGGTGATAATACACAAATGCGACAACAAGAGGCATTTATTAAGAGTGTATCTCAAGATATAGTATCTCAGCTCAATAGGGTATTTGAGCCTATGAATGCGTTGAAAGAGGAGGTAGATAGTGAAAGTAAGGCAGGAGAGCATGTTGTAGAGTTGGAGGGTAGGCTAAAGCAGGTGCATAGTACTATATCTCAGATTGTCAATTTGGATTTTATAGATAATAAAGATAAGCTGGTTCCTGTAAGAAGAGATATTGTGGCCCATGTGCGTCAGATATTGGATTCGTATGAGAGACATAATGAACACAGTGTCAGTTTTACCTTCTATGCCTCTCAGCCGACGATAGGGTTGGATTTTGATGAGGAGAAGATGACGGTGGCTATATCTAATATATTATCAAATGCTGTAAAGTACACGCCGGATTTGGGACAGATATCGCTCTCTATAGAGGCGCACCCGGAGACGGTCACGATAAGTATATCAGATACTGGTATTGGCATTCCTGATAAGTATAAAGAGCATATTTTTGATAGGTTCTATCAGATTCCTAGTAGGAAGACGGTAGGCTATGGCATTGGATTGCATGTAGCCAATGAGATAATCAAGATGCACAATGGTACGATAGAGGTCAAAGATAATGTAGATGGCGGTGGCGGAGTTTGGATTGAGATAACACTACCATATTTGCAGAGAGGCAGTAAGACCTTAGTGAAGCAAGATATAGAAGAGATAGAGAGGAGTGCGGATGTGGCGGATACTGTACTTGTGTCTCAGGCTAGGAAACTGATTATAGAGCATATACAGACGCAATATGGTGCAGAAGATTTAGCAAGGAGCTTGAATTTAAGTAGGATACACCTATATAGAAAGGTAATGGCGGTTACGGGTCTTGCTCCAGTAGACTTTATAAGAAAAGTTAGATTACAGCATTCAGCCGAGCTATTAAAAGATACGAAACTATCTATTGCCAGTGTAGCGAAAGAATTTGGATTTAGCAATATGGATTATTTTAGGCAGTATTTCAAAGAGGAGTTTGGCAAGGAAGTAGAGGAATATAGGAGAGAACTTACAGGCGAGTCGTCAGATTTTGACACATCCTTGTAAAAAAAACATTACCTTTGCCCCCGATGAAATCTAGGAATACCATAAAAAGCATCTTTTTCGTAATGATGCTGGTTAGTATAGTAGCGTCATGCGTAGACAATAGTCACTCTGGATACCCTATTGCGTCTGTGGGTGATAAGATTCTGACGTCCAGTGATGTAGCAATGACATTGCCACCTAATACCACTGCAGCGGATAGTGTGGTATTGGTAAATGATTATGTTAGGAATTGGGTTCATGAGCAGGTGATGTTGCAGAAAGCCCAAATTAATTTAGCAGACGAAGAGAAAGATATTCAAGATGCTATAGAGCAGTATAGGACAGCGCTATTGGTTGATAGATATCAGCGTAAGGTATTGGATCAGAAGTTTCATCCGAATATCACTGAGGAGGAGATTGAGGAGTATTATAAGCAGCAATCATCTAGTTTTCTTTTGACTGACAATATTATGATGGGTATGATGGCTATATTGCCAAAGAGTGCCCCAAAGATATCTAAACTTCGCAGTCAGCTTAAGGAGATATCATCAGATAACTATTCGGAGATAGAGCAGTATTTGTATCTTAATGCTACGAAATATATACTATCTTTTGATAAATGGACATCGGCGTCGTCATTAACTCAGTATATTCCCAAGGAGTTACCCTTTAATGAGCTACAAGCGATAAAGTCGCACCAAGTAGTAGAGCTATCTGACGAGCAGTACACCTATATATTTCTTGCGAATGAGCATATATTGGAGGGGCAGACAGCACCTGTGGAGTATGTGCATGACAAGATATTTACTATATTGTTGAATAAGAAGAAAATACAATTTATCAAGAGTCTCGAGGGAGAACTATATAACGAGGCTATGAAGAATAATCTTATAAAATATTACGTTACGAAATGAGACATATACTATACACAGCCATTTTGATATTCACGTTATTCGTATCGTCGCGTCAAGCAGTAGATGCGCAGGGGCGTATGTTGGTAGATCAGGTAGTGGCTACGGTTGGCGATGAGGCTATATTGTGGTCGGATGTTGAGACACAGTATCAGCAAGCCATTATTGATGGGCAGAAGTATAGTGGAGATTTGCGTGGGCATATACTAGAGCAGTTGCTTGTGCAGAAGCTCATGGTAAATCAGGCTATTCTTGACTCGGTAGAGGTAACAGATGCTGAGGTAGTGGCGCAGACAGACCATAGATTGGCCTATTTTGCTAGTCAGCTAGGCGGCCAAGAGAAGGTAGAAGAGTATTTTTCTAAGCCACATATACAGATTAGGCGAGAGATGATGGAGAGTGTGCGTGCTGAGCTTATCACAGATGAGATGCAGAAGCATATTACGAAAGATATAAAGATTACGCCATCGGAGATACGTAGATATTTTAGCAAGATGTCGGCTGATTCTATACCATATATACCTGCACAGTATGAGATAGCGCAGATAGTGCTCTATCCAGAGGTAGAGCAGAAAGAGATAGATAGGGTAAAGAACAAGTTGAGAGACTTTCAGAAGCAGGTGTCTGAGGGTAAAGACTTTGCTACACTAGCGGTATTATATTCGGAAGATGTTGGTTCGGCCTCTAGAGGAGGTGATTTAGGTTGGGCTACTAAGGCTACCTATGTACCAGAGTTCGCTACTGCTGCATTTAACCTTCAGGATAAGAAGAAGGTCTCTAAGATTGTGGAGACAGAGTATGGCTATCACATTATACAGTTGATAGATAGAAAAGGAGACCGCATTAACTGTAGGCATATATTGATGAAGCCAAAGATATCTGCTGAGAGCAAGAAGAAAGCAGTAGAGTTTCTTGATACTATAACGAATTTGATAAATAGGAAGAAGTTGACATTTGCGCATGCTGCATTGAACTTCTCTATGGATAAAGATTCTCGTTCTAATGGAGGCGTAATGATGACAGAAGATGGCTCATCGAAATTTGAGCTTTCGGATATTCCTGCTCCTATAGCAAAAGCTATATCTACGCTTAAAGAGGGCGAGTTTTCGAAGCCATTCCAAATGATGGATGATAGGAGAAACAAAGAGACCTATCGTATAGTAATGTTGAAGAAACGTCATGAGCCACATAGGGCTAATATTCAGCAGGATTATGCGTTGTTGCAGCGTATAATGGAGAATATGAAGCGCAGAGATTTGATAACTGATTGGATAAAGAAACATCAAAAAGAGATATACATAAATATTTCTCCAGAATGGCAAGATACCAAGTTCGAATATCCTGGATGGGTTCATTAATCCGTTCTGTAATAGATAAGTCACTAGTACTAGCTTGTTTAGTACTAGTGATTCTTTGCACATATACCCCTACTATTGCACAGAGGAATGTGCGTATAAAGATTGAGAGGGCAGACTTTTTGAGGCATGATGATAAGATAGGCAAGAATACGCAGTCGTTAAACGGCAATGTATTGCTTTCGCATGCCAAGACATTGCTCTATTGTGATTCGGCGTATATGTATAATGATTCAAATACGGTTATAGCCTATGGGTCGATACATATAATTCAGAATGACTCGGTGCATTTGTATGGCAATAAGTTGACCTATTTAGGCAATGAGAATTTGGCCAAGATACGAGAGAACGTCAGAGCCAATAAAGGGGATACGTGGCTATATACAGAGCATTTGGATTATGATAGGCTACAAGATAAGGCCTATTTTTACAAAGGAGGTAAGGTAATAGATAAAGATAATACCCTTACGTCTATTGATGGTATTTACTATCCTAATACGAATGATGTATATTTTAAACATGATGTTGTAGGGTTGTCGCCTAGTTATGAGTTGCATTCGGATACGTTAAAGTATAATACCCATAGTGAGGTTATATCGATATTAGGTCCGACTACTATATTGAATACAGATTCTACCTTGATAGAGTCGACCAATGGGTGGTATGATACCAAGAAGAATTATGCTAGGCTATTAGAGTATTCTGTAATATCGAAAAAGACCTACTCTATTACTGGAAGGCAGATTAATTATGATAGGGTAACCAATGAGGCTACGGTACGAGATGATATGACCCTTGTAGACTCTGTGGACAATGTGATTTTGAAGGGAAATTATGGTAGGTATAACGAGTTGACCAAGGAGGCCTTTGCGACGAAGATGGCAACCATGCTCCATGTTTATCAAGGTGATACGTTGTATGCGCATGCTGATACATTTCATATTGTACCATTGGGTGATACGAGTAGGCTTATTAAGGCATATCATAAGGTAAAGTTTTATAGGCATGATTTGCAAGGGCGTTGCGATAGCCTATTGTTTGATTTTAGGGACTCTATTGGAACAATGTATCATACTCCGATACTTTGGGGGCAAGGGAATCAGATGACAGCTAAAGAGATAAAGTTGTATACTAGAAATCAGGTTCTTTATAAGACAGACCTTATTGAGGCCGCGTTTGTGGTTAATCCTGAGCCAGACTCGTCGGGCTATAATCAGGTAAAGGGAAAGTTGATGACAGGTCATATAAAGAATAATGATCTATATAGGATAGATGTATCGGGTAATGGGCAGACTATATATTATCCGCACGATGATGAGATGTTGATAGGAATCAATAGGGCAGAGAGTGCGGATATGTCGATATATCTCAAAGAGCGAAAGATAAAGAATATCACGATGCGCGTCTCGCCTACTGGTAATATGAATCCGCCTTTGTTATTAGGAGAAGAGGATTGCAAGTTAAAAGGCTTTAGGTGGCTTGACGAGTATAGACCCAAGAGAAAGGAAGATATCTATGAAGAGATGGCTATTCCAGATGATTTGGCGCAGACGCAAGATGTGTATGATGGGTATACATTTGATGAGTTGGGGGAATAGTGGTATTATAAGCTAATTTAGGGGATTAGGAGACGTGTATTCTTTAGGTGCTCCTAGGGTGTAGATAGAG
>JAUNDI010000008.1:73259-81142 GCA_030526155.1 Bacteroidia bacterium | reverse complement strand
ACAAGGGTGCAAACACTATGCTCACAATATAAAAATTGCGATGAACAAGGCACCACACCGTATACTCCCGCCACTCTATCTAGTACCCTCTAGGACGTCTAGAACAACTAGAATATCTAGAACAACTATCAAATCCAAATACAACAACAAAAAAAGATTGAAAAAATCTACTACCCCGATGTTACAAATATCATACCTTTACGTTATCCTTATTGAAAGCACAAGAAAGCAAGCATAGCTAAGAATGGAAGAAAATACAATGCTATCAACCTTCGAGGGACTCAACCTCCGTCTTAAGGGACTAGTAAGGCGTTTTCTGCACGATACCGACGCTGCAGATGATGTCATACAAGAGGCCTTCTGCCGACTATGGCCTCGTAGGGAGAGTATAGTAGATGCTTCCGACGCTAAGGCGCTTGCCACAACAGTTGTTCGTAATATCTGTATAGATCGCGTTCGTCATGAAGGACGTATTGTCGAGTGTGAATTAGATGTAGACAGAGATTCTCAGTGCACTGCCTCGGCTCAAGAGAATATGGAGATTAACGA
Organism: Bacteroidia bacterium; assembly: GCA_030526155.1. Taxonomy (GTDB): domain Bacteria; phylum Bacteroidota; class Bacteroidia; order Bacteroidales; family Marinilabiliaceae; genus W3P20-009. The sequence goes on along the minus strand of JAUNDI010000008.1, from coordinate 80,593 downwards.
ACAGTTCGAGTGGGTAAGTCGGTACGTCAATGAGCGGCTCTCTCCTATGCAACGCGATGTATTGCGCCTCCACGATTTCGAAGGTCTCTCCTTCGAAGAGATAGCCGAGAGGCTTAATATCGAACAGACTGCTGTTCGAATGAATCTCTCTCGAGCTAGACGTGCTATCCGAGAACAATATAATGAATGGAACAGATGAGTAGACTTTCTGACATAGATTCTTTGATTGAGGGGTACTATGATGCTTCCCTATCTGAACAGGAGGAGCAAACTCTAATAGCTTTGCTCTTCGGCCAATACGCCGACGATAAGCGATATGACGCACATAGGGCTACGTTGTCTTTCTCTATAATGGGACGACGATTGAAGAGCCACAAAGTTTCTGCTGCTCACCCTCGAACTTTCAGAATCTCTAATTATAAGCGTCTGATCGGTACCGCAGCATCCATCGCTGCGTCTGTTATCGTTGTTCTCAATATAGCTTTCTTCTCTAGAGCCAATCAGGACGATTGTATCATGGTGCGCCACGGCGATAAGTTCTATAGCTCTGCAGAGATGGCTGAATCGGAAATGATAATGGCTCTCGCTAATGTATTCGAAGATTGCCCTTCCGTAGAGGAGGAGTTGTCTAATATATTCGCTGAGTTAGATATGTAATTGCTTAGCTCTTAATCCTAAAACTAAATGGGTATAAGATGAATAAAAGACTAACAATATTATTTTTTGTACTGACTACTCTCTGTAGTATATCATACGCTCAAGAGGGATTAAATATCAATAAGATATTCGAGAATCCTAATGAGTACGATGGGTATACAGACGAGGTGCGTATCAAGGGCAAGGCCCTAAAACAGTACAACCTTACTTTTTTCCATAGCCTGACTCTCTCTGGCAGTAACGAGACAGCTGATATTATGGAGTCTCTGGCTCGCAAGGATAGCGAGGGGGCCGAAAGTATCAAGGAGATAGTGCGCGGTAATCGCACTATGGCTATCTACTGCCAACTCCCTCCCAAGAAACCATCTGACGATATTAATAGATTCATCCTCTTTAGACGTACCGACGATAATGCTATGCTAGTGTACGTCGAGGGGCACGCTTCCCTAGATAATCTCGTCAATATATCTTTCAAATAACCATCATTCAAATAGATTAACAAGATGAAAAAAACTATTTTATCAGCAGTCGCTATTCTCTTATCTGTACTAAACGCTTTCGCAGAGAATAACAATGACACTACTATCGTTTACAATGGTATGAACATCCATTTGTCGGCTAGTGACGCCTCTTCGGTTAATGTCAATATCACAAAGGCTAACTCTACTGTATATACAGCAGTATATGAGGAGAAGTCTGACAGCGCATCGGCCAAGACTACATACCATATCTCAGAGGATATTCCTCTCCTAAATCTTTTGAATAAGAACAACAAGCAGCGCTCTTCTTTCAACCACCACATGAGCGGCTTCAGCGTGGGATTCAACTCTCCCATGAATACCGTAAATGATTGCCCAGATAACAACGTTGCTCGTTCTATCAATATTACATTTATCCCTTTCGAAAAGGCTTGGGGCTTTACCAAGAATTTCGGCTTGGGTATAGGACTAGGTTTCGAATGGGAGAATTATCGCCTAACAGACGATGAGTTCTTTAAGTACGAAAACGGTTCTCTAAATTTGGTGGACGTAAAAGAGGCGTTCAACAACCCTAATGCCTCTGTAGATGAGTCTAAATTACGTACTTTCGGCTTCATAATGCCTATTATGCTTGAAATTAATAGGGGTAAGTACAACTCTCCATTCATCTCTATGGGTATTGTCCTTAATGTAGTACCAACTTCTCACTACTACTCTAAGGTTTCTGTAGACGACCAAATTATGAAGTACAAAACTAGAGGCCTTCACCATAATGTCTTCGGATGCGACCTCATGGCTCAACTCGGCTGTAAGAAGGTTGGTATCTTCGCAAGATACTCAATGACCGAATTGTTTAAGTCCGACCATGGTCCTAAAATGAATACACTAACTGTAGGCTTGAGCTGGTACTTCCACTTCTAAATAGGCTCTATATAAATCATATATAAAGAAATACTCATATCAAAAAAGGTGTGCCCCCAAAGGAGCACACCTTTCGTATCTTACGATATAAATTTAATTATTCAACGCCTCAGCACCACTCACAATCTCTATCAACTCATTTGTAATAGCCGACTGTCTTGCTTTGTTATACTGCAACTGCAATTCTCCTAAAAGCTCTGTAGCATTGTCCGTCGCTTTATTCATAGAGGTCATACGCGAACCATGTTCACTCGCCGCCGACTCCATAAAAGCAGCTAACAACTTAGCCTGAATTACCTGTGGTACCAAATCTGCTAACACCTCTGCCTTATTAGGCTCAACTATAAAGTCTAAATAAGTATTCCCTTCTGGCTGTGCTATAGAAAGCGGAAGAAGTTGTTGGGTAGTTAGCGTCTGTACTGCCGCATTTACAAAAGTATTGTATACAAGTAGCACTTTGTTATACTTACGACCAAAGTCAGCCATAATCTCATCTGCTACAGCATACACATTCTCCTTTGTAAGATCGTCCAATACAGCATTACGCTCCGACGCAATATCAATATGGCGCGCCGCAAGACCTTTGACTAACTGTTTGCCCACTGCAACCAACTCTATATTGCCTGCTTGGTATTCAGTAGCCCACTCCTCTTTTAGCATACGCTCTACCTCTTTTACTATAGTGCTATTGAAAGCGCCTGCTAGACCCTTATTGCTTGCAATAGCCAATATAAGTGTCTTGCCTCTTTTAGGTGTAGCGTAACCAAAGGTCTCCTCAATATTGTCAACCGAGGTCCCTAAGAAGTTGCTAATCTCTACAAGCTTTGATACGAAAGGTCGCACATGGTCAACATTATCCTGAGCCTTCTTTAACTTGGCCGCAGATACCATCTTCATAGCGCTAGTAACCTGTCGCGTCGACTTGACAGAGTTTATGCGAATACGTATGTCTTTTAGGTTTGCCATACTAATTACTATTCAAATCTCTTACTTACCGATGCAGCAACATCTGTAAGTGTCTTCATGATTTCATCGTCAATCTTTCCAGCAGCTAACTGCGAGAGTACCTCTTTCTGAGTAAGCTCCATCTCCGCAAGGAACTCTGTCTCAAATTCCTTTACCTTGTTGATTGGAACATTCCTCATCAAGCCTTTAGTACCACAATACATAATAGCTACCTGCTTCTCTACCGAGTATGGAGTATACTGTGGCTGCTTGAGAAGCTCTACATTCTTACGTCCCTTATCAAGTACCGCCATTGTAGAGGCATCAAGATCAGAGCCAAACTTTGAGAATGCCTCAAGCTCTCGATACTGAGCATGGTCAAGCTTAAGTGTACCAGCAACCTTCTTCATTGACTTAATCTGTGCCGAACCACCTACACGCGATACCGAAATACCTACGTTGATAGCTGGACGTACACCCGCATTGAACAAGTTGCTCTCAAGGAATATCTGTCCATCCGTAATAGAAATTACGTTTGTTGGGATATATGCCGATACGTCTCCCGCTTGTGTCTCAATAATTGGAAGCGCGGTTAAAGAACCTCCACCCTTAACGAGCGGACGTAACACCTCTGGTAGGTCGTTCATCTTCGCTGCAATCTCATCATTCTCGATAATCTTTGCTGCTCTCTCAAGAAGACGTGAGTGCAAATAGAAGATATCACCTGGGTATGCCTCTCGTCCTGGTGGACGACGAAGTAACAATGACACCTCACGATATGCTACAGCTTGCTTTGATAAATCATCATACACAATAAGAGCATGTCTACCTGTGTCTCTGAAGTACTCACCAATAGCAGCTCCAGCAAATGGAGCATAGAACTGCATGGCCGCAGCATCAGCAGCGGTAGCAGATACAACTACTGTATACGCCATAGCACCATGACGCTCAAGTGTATTTACTATCTGTGCAACTGTACTACCCTTCTGTCCTACAGCAACGTAGATACAATATACAGGGGTACCCGCATCATAAAAACTCTTCTGGTTAAGGATCGTATCTATTGCAATAGCTGTCTTTCCTGTCTGACGGTCACCAATGATAAGCTCTCGCTGACCACGACCAATAGGAATCATAGAGTCAATAGCCTTAATACCAGTCTGCAAAGGTTGCTTTACCGGCTGACGATACACTACCTGAGGGGCCTTGCGCTCAAGTGGCATCTCAAGTAGCTCACCCTCAATCGGACCCTTACCATCTATAGGCTCTCCAAGAGGATTAACTACTCGTCCTACAGTACCCTCTCCAACAAGTACAGAGGCAATACGACCAGTACGCTTAACTGTGTCGCCCTCTTTTACTGTGCCAGAGGCTCCCATAAGCACGATACCTACATGGTCCTGTTCAAGGTTCATTACGATGCCTGTTGCCTCGTCAATCGTAACAAGCTCATTGGCTTGGACATTCTCCAAACCATAGGCTTGCGCTACACCATCTGCAACGGATAGTACTGTGCCTACCTCTTCCATCTTCATAGAGCTCTCGAAATTCTCGAGCTGGCTCTTCAGGAGATTCGAGACCTCTGAGGCTTTTATATTTTCCATGTACTTTCTCGATTTGTAGATAAAATAATACTATATCGCCAAACTTTTCTCTATATCCAAAAGCTGACGCTTCACACTACAGTCAACTAAACTACCATCTACTTCAAATATAACTCCACCTATTAATGATGGGTCTGACTTAAAGGTAGCATCGACTGGAGCTCCCAATTTCTCTTTCAAGGATGCAAGTACGCTCTCCTGCTTTTGTGCCTCTAAAGGTACCGCAGTAGTAACGATAGCTGTCTTTATGCCATTATGCTCCTTAAAGACAATACCATATACTCGTAGTATCTCAGCTAGCATGTTCGCCCTGCCTTTCTCTATAACAAACGCCATAAAGCGCGCCGTCGTAGGTGATACCACATTGGCAAAAACTTTTTCGACGAGTGCCTTCTTCTCGGTTGGCTTACGCAAAGGTGACGTTAGGAACGCCATAGCCTCTTGACTGCCAGATAATGCCTGATAGACATTATTGGCATCAGAATATACCGCTTCCGTAGCCTGATGCTCTTGAGCAAAGTCAAAAAGCACATTTGCATATCGTCTTGCTATCAGTCCCGAGTTCATAAGCAGCCTTAGTTGAAGTTACACTCCTGTAGACATTTCTCTACTAAGTCGTTCTGACTTCCATCCTTCTCAAGATCTTTTGCAATAACCTTGGAAGCAATCTCAACAGAGAGTTTCGCCACAGTTTTACGGAGGTCTTGCATAGCATCAGCTCTATCTTTTGCTATCTGTGCCTTTGCCGCTTCAACAATCTTTTGTGCCTCTTGCTGCGCAGCTACCTTAGCCTCCTCTACTATATTGTCTTTTAGGGCATGGGCCTCCTTGAGGATCGAGTCACGATCTTTGCGTGTCTCCGCCTCTATACGCGCTTTAGTAGCCTCTATCTGCTTCAACTCCTCACTCGCCTTGGCAGCATTCTCTACAGCTTGCTTTATGGCTGTCTCACGCTCGTTAATAGCCCCAAGAAGTGGCTTCCAAGCATATTTGCCAAGCAAGTAAAGTAGAATGAGGAATGTCAGAGCAGTCCAGAATACTAAACCTGGTTCTGGTGACAATAAATCCATGACCTATATATTTTGATAAATATCTGCTTTTATATACTATTAAGCTGTCAAGAACGCCATGATGATAGCGAAGAGGCCAGCACCCTCAACCATACCTGCTGCAATAAGCATAGCAGACTGTATCTTACTAGCCATTTCAGGCTGACGTGCCATAGCGTCAAGAGCCGACTTACCGATATTACCGATACCAATACCAAGACCGATAACAATAAGGCCAATGCCTACACCAACTAGATTCATAATTCTAAGTTTTAAAAGTTATTTGTTAGTTATTTCTTGCATATATTAATGTTCGTCGTTTACTGCAAGGCCAATATACAATGCCGAAAGCAATGTAAATATGTAGGCTTGCAAAGCGCCGAATATTATCTCCAACACAAATATTATCAACGTGAGCAATATAGATGGTACCGCCATTGCTATATGCCCAATGATGAATATCATCGCAATTAGACTAAGAATAATGATATGACCGCCTGTCACATTCGCAAAAAGACGAACAAGAAGCGTAAATGGTCTAATAAACATAGTTACTATCTCAATAGGCACCAAAATAAACTTCATAACAAATGGTACCCCTGGAACAGTAAAGTTATGTACCCAATAATGCTTTGTCGCATTAAAGTTTGTCAATATAAATGTACCTACCGCAAGCGTAGCAGTAAAGGCTATATTGCCCGATAAATTTGTCGAGAATGGGAAGAATGGTATAAGACCAATAATATTGTTTATCCATATAAAGAAGAATAGGGACAACATATATGGTACATACTTGGCTGATTTCTCTCCTATCTGCTCATCTGCTATCTCCTTTACAAATAGCACACACGCCTCTACCGCACCTACCGCACCATGTGGTACAAGTGATTTCTTGTATGCTCGTGATGCCGAAACGAAAATAACAAGTATAACGATAACAGACAACCACATAGATGCTACATTCCTCGTTATAGAAAGGTCTAACGTCGGTCTGACATCCTTCTCATAAGGAGTGCTAACCAAAAGTTTCTCAACAACTCTTCCCTCAGGTACCCCCATATGCCATGTCAACGCCCCCTCTTGCAAAGTAGCACCATCCTTAAATGACGATGAAAGAGCAAAAAGAAACTGCCCATCATGATACGCTATAATAGGAAGAGGTATAGACAATTTCTGCTCTACACCATTTTCATCCTCCCAACCAACAATATCCCACTGGTATGAATCGAGAACATGATGAAAGATAAGATGAGTCATATCTAACCCCTCATGTACCTCAGCGTCATGCTGAGCTTCAGGGTGCTCTTGAGCATAAGCTATAGTAACATTCGCGAGTATTGCAAAGAGCAATACGAGTATATGCGTCGCTTTTCTACACATAATAGCCATAAGGTTATTGGTTCAGTCTATAGGTTTCGACCTAAATACATAATATTCTACGCCAGATGCCACTAAAAAGTTTGCACAAAATAACACCGGATACCATATACTATTTTTAGCCATCGGCATAAAAACTAATAATACCAATATGAGCGTTATCGCATATCGTATCGCCTCCGACAATAAAGCACCTGACACAGAGTATATTTTATATCTCATCAAAATATACTGTCTTATATGACACATTATCGCAGGAACAATGGCAGCTAGGTTCATTATCTGATTTAGCTCTAGAACAC
>JAUNDI010000008.1:0-73218 GCA_030526155.1 Bacteroidia bacterium | reverse complement strand
TAATAACTAGTACACATATGTACGCTAAAATCCAACTTTTATGCATAACTAATGCTCCTAAAAAATAATTGGAGGCGCATCTAGTGCGACTCCAATTAGGGTAACTAAAATATGTAATAAATAAGGGATTCTACTTCTTCGCCTCAACTGGCTTAGCATTCTTTTCAGGCATATTACATGTACCATTAAAGGTAGCCCCTGGCTCAATGCTTAGTTTGTTTATCGTCATCTCACCCTTGAAGACCGAGGTACTGCGTAGCGATAGCAACTCCACTACATCCATCTTACCATCAAATTGTCCACTTATCTCAGCACTACCACACTTGATAGTCCCTTTAATAACTCCACTCTGACCAAGAACTATCTTTCCTTTCGACTGGATGTTTCCTTCAATGATACCGTCAACACGTAAATCTCCATTGGTTTCGATATCACCTACTATCTTGGTTCCTTGACCTATTATATTAGGGAGACGGCCCTGATTATCTTCATTAGTCTTTGACATATATCCGAACATTAATTTTCAACTACAAAAAAATTAGACGTTTTAACGCAATTGCAAAGATATGCAAAAAAATCATTGATGCAACTATGCTACAAATAAAGCATCTATAACCTCTACTTGCTGTGACATCGGCACCTCTGCTAACTTACGAGCAGGCTCTGTATAGTATTTAATCGTTTGCAAAAGAGTACGCTGCTGCGCAAACCACTCTTTCTTCGACGTATGTTTATTTCTCTCCAACTCGGCTTCATACATCTTTGTAAATACAGAACCTATATCATATCTCGACAAGTAGCTGTATCGTGCATCGTATATTACCTCTTCTACTATAGATTGTGGTTGCTCATTTTGTACCACATTGGTTACGACCCTAAGTAGATGTTCTATCTGCTCCGATGAGAGACGTAATCTTGACAAACGGTCTCCTATATAAGCCGACTCTGCTTTATACTCTTTTGCAAACGCTACTTGCAAAAAGGCTATCATAGAGGCTAACTTACAAATGAGCATATCCGAATCAGCGAGGTGATTACCCCTAGCTATCATCTCCAATGCTTGCAAAAGCATTGTGAATATCTTCTCCGTATTCGGACTATATTTTCTAATGACACGACGGGTCGATGCCTCAAAGTCTGATAGCTTAAGTAGTTGTATCTTCAACTTCATGGCCTCGTTGGGTTTGTATATCGACCCAGGCTCCGCATACATCGGCTTTAATCGTTTCACAAAATACATATCTATCTCGCCTTTGTATTTTACAGGCATGCGACCTCTATGCTCACAATCAAAATAGTCACAAATCTTCCTATAGGTATTGTCTGATATATTTACCTCACCTGGCTCTGATGACGACTCCATACGTGACGCAGTATTCACCGAATCGCCCCAAATATCAAACACTTTTTTCTTGTGACCTAAGTTTCCTGAAATAACCGGACCAGTATTAAGGCCTACCCTAATATTCCAAAATCCTTTATCTTGTAAACGACGCTCTTTTACATAGTCTATCATACCTAGACCAACTAGGGCAACCTCTACCGGATTGGCACTATCAACATCTGGCACTCCTCCAGCACACATATAGGCGTCTCCAATAGTCTTTATCTTCTCTACCCCAAATCGCTCAACAAGCTCATCAAAGAAAATAAAATACCTATCTAACTCATCAACAAGTTGGTCAGGATTCATATGCTCAGCTATCTTCGTGAATCCTTGTATGTCCGCAAAAAGCACAGTCACACAGTCATATTTCTTAGTATGCTTTTGAGAAGCTCGTGTAAGAAGATCTTCTACATGCCGCGTTTTTGCTTGCTTCCTATACCTATTTGCATAAAATGCTACAGTGCCTAATAAGAATAATATGATAGTGGCTATTGTGTTGGGCCACATGCTGCGCGAACGTATAATCTTAAGCATGCGCTGTGCTCCTCGCGCATCCTTAACACAAAAATATGATGTGCCTGGAGTAGGAACGCACAATATCTCGCTCTTTTGATTAATTATCTCTCGCGATAAAAAAACTGAATCATTACGATGTATTACCTCATAAGGAGGAAAAAAATTTTCTCCCTCTTCCGCAAAAAATACCCTAATGTATGGTTTAGCTGTACTAACAACGCCATTTTTCACAGTTTTCGGCGCATTACCATCATCAGAATACCTTAGATATTGCGCACAAGCTACACCGCTGAAATAGAACAGCATAGCAATTAGTGCAATAATATTTCTAGTGTTTTTAGAAGTTAACATGATTACATGACCCCTCAAAATTTAGTGCAATTTACTTTTTTTTTTACATATAATAGACTATTTTTACAACTGAAAACTACAACTTCTAGATATGGTTTCATACACAGACACAATTTTGGTCCCATACGACTTCACAGAGAAGGCTGATTTCGCAGTAAAACATGCTGCTGTTATGGGAAGAAACATGAAGGCGGAGATAGTTCTGCTCAACATCGCTAAGAAACAAAGCCAAGAGACTGAAATTTTGGCTCAATTGCAACCTATTTGTGAAAAGTTCACTGTAGAGTTGGACGTGAAGGTATCACCTCTCGTAAGAGAAGGAACAATCTTCAAGACCATTAACGAAGTTGTAGACGAGCTAAAAAGCGCTGTGGTTGTCATGGGTACTCATGGCATGAAGGGAATGCAGAAAATTACTGGCTCTTGGGCTCTTAAGGTAATCGTAGGTTGCCATGTGCCTTATCTCATCGTACAAGACGAACCTCACTATTCCGACCCTGCTAAGATCTTATTCCCTGTAGACTACAAACTTGAAACTAAGGAGAAACTCAAGTGGGTATCTATGCTCGGCTACCTTTGCAACATCAGAGTATGCCTATTCGGACAGGAGGGTAATGGCCCAATGTACGACAACCCTGCTAAGGCTAACATGAATTTCTGTAAGAGATATCTCGAGGAGCGCGATATCCCTTATGACGTTGTATGGGTAGACCAAAGAGGCTCTTTCTACGAACTTTCATTGAAGTACGCTAAGGATCAAAAGGTTGATGTAATCATGATTACAACAACAAGAGATATCGCTTTCCACGACTACCTCTTGGGTGCCTACGAGCAGACTATCATCGCAAACGAGGAGGGAATTCCTGTATTCGTTGTGAACCCACGTACAGAAATCAAGGTCGTTTACACGAACTTCTAGTTGAATCAAAATAATTATTCATACTAAATCCTACTACTTTAAAGAGTGGTAGGATTTTTATTGTTTACATAATGAAGATAATTCTTGCATCAAATAATGCGCATAAGGCTCGCGAAATTGAGCATATGCTCCCAACTGGAATGAAAATAGAAACCCTAAGGGAGGTCGGATACAATAAGCCTATTATAGAGGATGCTGATACTTTCGAGGGAAATGCCTTAATCAAGGCTCGCGCTATCTTCTCTGAATATGGTAGACCTTGTATGGCAGACGACTCTGGCTTGGAGGTCAACTGCCTAAATGGTGCTCCAGGCGTATTCTCTGCTCGATACTCTGGCGAAGGGGCTACGGATGAGGAGAACAACAAAAAACTCCTTGAGGCGATCAGGGGAAAGGAGGATCTTAGCGCTCGTTTTCGTACCGTAATTGCTTATATAGATAAATCGGGGGCAGAACATCTATTCGAGGGGTGCGTAGAGGGTTGTCTTACAACGTCTCCTCGTGGCTCTGAGGGGTTTGGTTACGACCCTCTATTCTGTCCGCTAGAGTTCCCTAATCTTACTTTTGCCGAACTCTCACTGGAGGATAAAAACAAAATAAGCCATAGATCAAGGGCTCTGCATGCTCTTACCGCTTGGCTATCTTCAAAATAGGATATGGTAAATATCATAATCTATGAAAGAGTTTGTAGCGCAACTGGACTTTTAGTTCAGTGCGCTTTGCTCCTATAGTCATATCGTTGCCTGTCCCTATATTCTCTCTATCTAAGTATCTCACTCTCTTTACTCCAAATGTCAACGACATTCCTCTTAATGGCTCTATACTCATATACCCTAATGCTAACACTCCTCGCCCACTAAATGATGGAGTGCTCATGGAGTAAAGCACATCTGGCAAATTGGCATATACCCTCGAATTATAATCGTCTGTATCAAAATGTGCTGCGAATAGCGTAGCTTTTAATTTGCATATCTTCTCTAATTCTAATCTCAATTCTTGAGACAGCCATAGTCCTTTGGATAATTCGCCATCATCTATTCTATAATACACATACTCTGCCGCCCCTTTAAATCTTATATATCGTAATGGTGTCGTTAAATATTGTACCTTATAGGATAATCTCTGCTCACGCTGCCTAATATAATTATCCTCAGATTTAGTGACATCATTATCATCAACTCTTAACTTGAATGCTATCTCTCCCGTTTCGTTTAATGTATATTTTGCAGATAACCTTATCTTATACCCACTAGATGGTATATTATTATGGTATGTCAGCCATCTATTACTATAGATATCAATGGTTGATAATAAGGACAAATCATCTATTGGCATAGTCTGAATGCCTAGATATACTCCTCTCTCTCCTGAGGGCTGACTCCATTTTGAATATGGATTCTGTACCGCACAATAGTATCTCCTACTAAAGTCTCTGTATCCTATCGAAATATAACTTCCTCCTGACAGAGCAAAGTCAATAGCTCCTAAAGTAGATAGTGCATATCTCTCACTCTTTTGTAGCGCTAACTCTCCATATATCTTTACTCTTGGAAATAGTATCTTGTAGTATGTATGACATGTAGTTATCTCATCTGTCTGGGGATAGTGTATCCTATATAGCTTATCGTCGTTATTTAATGGCTTGGAGGCACTCCATCTATTAATGCCTATCCCTATCTTGCCTGCTTCAAATCCTTGTACCGCATACCCGCCTACTACTTTTATATTCACATTGTGTCTATTTTCTATCTCATTTTGCGATCTATGATAGCCGTCTGTCTGTATGGCTTGTATGAAAATGGCCAGCGTATCTTCTCTTTCTGATGCGTCGTTATCTGTGTACGAACCGAAAAATGTGAGGTACGACTTATTATGTACTATCGTAAAGGCTGCTCCTCTTAGGTAGGATGATTCTGAAGCTGATAGTGTTGGCGTTATCGCCTCTGATTTCCTATCTAACGAAACCTGAACAGAGGTCTGATTGGCTGCAAAGCCACTCCATAGGCCAAGGCCTAAGCCTGCATGTGCATGGTAATGACCAACAATGGCTCGGGTGACTCCATTCCCATTTTTCTTATATGAGAGATAGCCCGAGGTGAAGTCTGTAAGTGTTATGCCTTTTGAACATATGGGCTCTCCCATGTCCGACTCGGCTACTGCACCTATAGTCCATGTATCATCAAGGGATAGTTTATTGCGCGATAGCAATTTTATGGGCAATCCTAAATAGGGCGATTTGACATCTCCTGAAAGGCCTACGGGTTTAGGTGTCATAGTGGCGACTCTTAACACCATCTCTCCGTTAAGATAGTGCGCACGTTTCTTCTCTGCCTTATCCTCATATTTTACAAACCTGGCTAAGCGTTTAATAAACCATTCGTCAAACTCTGGTAATAATAATAGGTCTAATATTGATGTAAAGCTGCCTAGCCTATTGCGCTCGTATATTATGCTCTGAACCTGACTCTCTGTGAGTATATATATACTACGTAGCTCATCGGCAGTAGCACTATTAATGTCTATCTTATTCTCAGCAAGTTGATATAACACCTGTGCCTCATCGCCGTCTTCTGTCAACCGCCCGTCTATTGCCATATCTTCTAGCAAATCTCTTATCACGTCATCAAGTGTCATCTCTTCTTGCGAAAAGGCGTTGGTTGATAACATGATAAATAGAGCAATAAGTGGATAGATATGCTTCATATTACCATAGATTATTTAGTGATAGCATGGCTCCAGAGGATATGCCTAACTGTGTATGATAGCTTATCGCCGCATCTATCATTATATGTTTTGTCTGTACTCCTACTCCTGCTGAGGGTTGTGCTAACGATTTCCTAACTTTTATACCTACCGACCCAAATACTGCTTTTGGTGTTTTAATTGTCGCGGCTAACTTTATCGTCGGATCTCTATCCCAATATTTCTCTACCTCTGTCTGAAGAACTACAAAACGACTATCCCATTTCATCCCAAATACAACAAACGATGGTATATCTACCTCTGTTGTATAATATCTCATTCTGCGCGCTTCAACATTTTGTAAAGCCATGGCAATAGTGAACTTTTTACTTGGGTTCACATGCATTCCAACTCTAGAAAAGGAGGATTTATAGGTTGTACCCTCTGCTTGTTTGTGCACAAGTAACCTATACTCCATGCCAATGGCAAATTTGTGAAATCGCCTAGATAATCCTCCTCCTATCGCCGTAAAGGAGCTAATATCATCGCCTGATTTAAATACTTCTGCCTGAATATGACATATAGGTGTAGATGTGGCTATCTTAGCATCAACCTGTCGTAGCTCTTTTAGCGCATATGGATAGGTACAACTGAATTGTAATGCAAATGTGGTAATCTCCGCTATTACAGATGGATTAAAGGCATCAATAGTCTCATCAATAGGTGATGTACTGCGAATTTCTGCTGTCTGGATTTGTAATGGGGAAGTATGAAAGGTCTCTTGCGCTTCACAAAACGCATGATTCAATATTATGCACACTATAGTACAATAAAGTCTCGAGTGTCTCACTTCTATAAGTTTTGGTAATTACAAGGCAAAAATAACAACATTTTTGAATAGTCACAAAATACACCTCACTTTTATCATCAAATAAGAAAATTGCGATGAACAAGGGAACTCGCCGTATGCTCCCAATACAAAAATTGCGATGAACAAGGGGACTCACCGAGTGCTCATAGAGTACTGAACGTGCATAAACAAGACCTAGAATATAACACCCATAAAAAAATAAAGGCCAGCAAATGCTGACCTTTATCTATCTATATTGCAATACAGCAATATTATTTCTTAGGCAACAATGTCACATTTAGACGATTGCCGTCTGAAAGCAACTTAGCTGCAATTGCTTTGATGTCGTCTGTAGACATATTGAGGTACAACTCTTCCTCATTTTGTGTCTTATCAATGCCCAACTTGAGGTACGCCTGAATATGTGCCATCCAGTATGGATTACGCTTCTTCATTGTAGCAAGGTTATTAACCTTATTGTCAATTACCTTCTTAAGTTGTGCAGGGTCAGGACCCTCTTCTGCAATCTTCTTAATCTCTCTCTCAATGATAGGATAGAGATTGTCAATACGAGTTGGGTCTGTATCAAACTGAATCATGTAATAGTAAGAATACCTTACCTCGTCATCATAATTAAATACAGTTGATACACCATAAGAACCACCTTCATCTTCTCTGATTGTCTCAAGATAACGCATACGTAGTATCTCGTTTAGCATATCTGCTGCAATGATGAAATGACGATCGTACGACTTTAGCTCTCCACCATAGAGCGTCCAACTTGTAGCTGTTGTGGTCTCCATCTCCTTCTCGAAGCTATTTGCATGAACACCTGTCTGTGGAACAAGATTTATATCTTTTGGAGTCTCACGAACCTCTGAAGTAGCAAGTGAACCTAACCATGTAGCTATAAGTGGCTTAACTGTCTCAATATCTATATCACCAACAAAGATAAACTTAAAGTCTGCTGGATTACTGAAACGGCTCTTATATATCTCTATAGTCTTGTCAAGTGTAAGTGCATCAAGATGCTCTGGCTTGAGTATAGTAGCATATGCATTGTTAGGGAACATCATCGTAGTTACTGCCTCTTGTAATGCATATTTAGGATTCTTTACTACATTCACAAGTGAGTTGCGAAGCATAGCGCGAGTACTCTCAAATGCATCTACATCTCTACGTGGCTCACCAAACTTGAGGTAGATAGACTGAAGGAGTGTCTCTATATCTCCCTTAGAGCAGCTACCTGTTACTGTCTCACCATATACCTGTGTAGATGTAGAAATATTTACACTCTTACCAGACAATACTTTTGTAAGCTCTGTAGCCGAGAACTCTCCTAAACCATAGGTAGAGATGAAATAGTCGTTGTAATCTACATACATCGCATCCTTAGGGTCGAGAAGCGAAGCGCCACCTCTACTTATTGCTTGGAATGATATTTGGTCTGCTGCATAATCTGTATGGAGAATGTAAACCTCAATACCGTTAGAGAGTGTAAGCTTTGTAGACTCGTAAATCGACTTCTCCTCAGCAACAATCTTACCTGCTACAGGGGTATTTGCTACAAGTGGCTTATCGTATGATACCTCCTCATACTTAGCAAGCTCCTTTGTTGCTACTGCAGCAAGACGTGCTTTAAGCTCTTCAGCAGAAAGGATAGACTCCTCTGTCGAAGATGCCGACTCACAGATAACAACATTCTCAGCAAGTACTGCAGGAAGTATTTGGTTCACTAAATCCTTAGTAACAAATGGGAGAAGCTGCTTTAGCAACTCATACTCTGTCTGCTGACTCATAAGGTCAGTACCATCAATGAATGAGCGAACACAACCATTTACGTATGTAGACGACTGACATGTAGCGCTCGACTTATGAGCATCTTCTGCTCTCTTAAGAAGAGATTGCTTTGCTATCTCAAGTTCGCTTGTTGTTACACCCCAACGACGCAACTTCTCTACCTCATCAAGAAGCAAATCATACGACTCAGAGAACTTACCATTCTTAGGTATAATAACAAAGGCAAACTCACTATTCGTAGGAGTAGAAAAGTGATCATACGAACCAGCAGCTGTAGCAGGACAATCAGCCTTAGATGTCAACTCATCAAAACGCAAGTCGATAACATTTACAGTAAGGTTCAATATGAGGGTTTGGAGATAAATCTCCTGATAGTTTCTATACTCACGTGGCATAGCTTGACGACGATATGCCAACTCAATACGACTAGAAGTAAGCTCAGGATCTGTCTCTATAGAAATAATAGGCTCCTTACCATTAAGGTTAAGTGGGAAGAACTTACGCTCTGCTGGATTTGCTTGAGCAGGAATATCTTTCCACATCTCAATAATCTTCTGCTCTACAGCCTTAGGATCAACATCTCCAATAACTACAATACCCTGAAGATCTGGACGATACCACTTATGATAGTAATTACGAATATCGTCATATGAGAAATGCTTAATTACAGCAGAATCGCCTATGATATCACGAACCTCATAAGGAGTGCCTGTCATAGTATTTCTACGATGATTCATAGCTACTCGACGTGCTGCTGTACGACCAGTACGCCACTCCTCAAGAATAACACCTCTCTCGGCATCTATCTCTTTCTCCTCAAGAGAGATAAATCCAGACCAATCATGAAGTACCAAAAGAGCACTATCTATAACAGATGGGTTAGTTGTAGGTACATTATCAAGGTTATACACCGTCTCATCAAATGAAGTATAAGCATTGATATTGGCACCAAACTTAACTCCCTGACGCTCCATATAGTCTATAATACCCTTACCAGGATAATTCTTTGTACCATTGAAAGCCATGTGCTCGAGAAAGTGAGCAAGGCCATTCTGTGCATCCTCCTCAAGAGAAGCACCAACTCGTTGAGCTATATAGAAAAAAGCACGGTCTTTTGGATACTCATTATGCCTAATATAATAGGTAAGACCATTCTCTAAACGACCTATAACATAGGCTGTATCAATAGGGAGTGGCGTTTGAGCACCGACATTTGAGCTAAAAAACAAGCCTAATACAAAGGCTAAAAGCGAAAAAAACTTTTTCATACTATGTAAAATTGATTAATTAATAGAGCAAAACAAAAATAAAAATAACCCGAGGGATAAAGGCTAGCATAATGCTCCCTATATACCCTCGGGTTAATGTCTTATGGATTATTTCTTATTCTCCTTACGGCTAACAATCTCGTATGCGAGAGGTGTAGCGAGCAAGAGAGAAGAGAATGTACCGATGAACATACCAATGAACATTGCGAAGATAAATCCGCGGATAACCTCACCTCCGAAGAAGAAGATTACGATGAGAGTTACCAATGTAGTCATTGATGTATTGATTGTACGAGCCATTGTTGAGTTCAACGCTGCGTTCATTACCTCGAGAGCTGTAGCCTTTGGTGTAAGGTGGAACTGCTCACGGATACGGTCGAAGATAACCACTGTATTGTTGATTGAGTAACCAACGATAGTAAGGATAGCTGCGATAAACGACTGGTCGATCTCCATTGAGAATGGCATGATTGAATATGTCAATGAGAAGATACCGAGAGTGAAGACTACATCATGAGTCAAGGCAACTACTGCAGACATACCATAAGCCCAGTTACGGAATCGGAAGAAGATGTAACCGAACATTACGATGAGAGAGAAGAGGACTGACCAGATAGCCTTTTCTGTGATATCAGAAGCCATTGTAGGACCTACCTTCTGAGAAGACATACGATAGTCAGAGAGGAACTGCTCCTTTGTTACGTTATCACCGAGGAGAGCCTTAACACCATTGTAAAGCTTTGTCTCGATTTCGTCTTGAGCATTCTCTGCTGTATTGTCGATACCATAGTTTGTAGAGATACGAACTTGGTTATCTGAGCCATAAGTCTTAACCTCAACAGTAGCGTCACCGAACTCAGCAGCGAGACCAGAACGAACAGCCTCAGGAGATACTGAGTTCTCGAAGCGTACTACATATATCTGACCACCTGTAAAGTCGATACCCTTATTAAGGCCACGGATAGCGAGTGAGCCGATGCAAACTACCATATAAGCAGCGATTACTGCGTAGTATGCCTTACGGTTCTTGAGGAAGTTGATATTAATATTCTCCATGAAGTGCTCAGAGAGCTTAGTGAAGAACTTCATACCCTCGTGCTTAGCAGCCATACGCTCGATGATTATACGGCTGAGGAATACAGCTGTGAAGAATGAAGTAGCCACACCAATCATAAGAGTTGTAGCGAAGCCCTTGATAGGACCTGTACCGAAAGCGAAGAGGATGACAGCTGTGAGGAATGTAGTGATGTTAGCATCCACGATAGCTGACATAGCGTTCTTATAACCCTCAGCTACGGCTGTACGAACTGTCTTACCAGCACGCATCTCCTCCTTGATACGCTCATAGATGATCACATTAGCGTCGACCGCCATACCGATAGTAAGTACGATACCTGCGATACCTGGCAATGTAAGTACGGCACCGAAAGAAGAGAGGATACCGATGATGAAGAAGAGGTTAGCAATAAGGGCGAAGTCTGATACGAGACCAGCGCGTGTACCATAGAATACCACCATATAGATGAGTACTACGATGAAAGCGATGAGGAATGACCAGAGACCGCTCTCGATAGCCTCTTGACCGAGAGAAGGACCAACTACTGTGTCCTCTACGATAGTAGCAGGAGCAGGGAGCTTACCAGACTTAAGAACGTTAGCCAAGTCTTGTGCCTCCTCTGGAGAGAAGTTACCTGTGATTGAAGAAGAACCGCCAGAGATCTCGCCATTAACTGTTGGGTAGCTATATACATAACCATCGAGAACGATAGCGATGCAACGACCAACATTAGCCTTTGTGAGCTGAGCCCAACGACGAGCGCCCTCAGAGTTCATAGACATTGATA
Organism: Bacteroidia bacterium; assembly: GCA_030526155.1. Classification (GTDB taxonomy): domain Bacteria; phylum Bacteroidota; class Bacteroidia; order Bacteroidales; family Marinilabiliaceae; genus W3P20-009. Next base: position 61,601 of record JAUNDI010000008.1, on the reverse strand, counting down.
CCTCGTAGTGACCACCCTTGTCGCTAGCCTGGTGACGAGCGTTTGTAACTACATCGCCCTCGAGTGGAGCACGGTCGTTATTAGAGGTAGACTTAATAGCAACGAGTTCGTATACTGTCTCTTTTGGATTGATTGGCTCTTGGAAGAACATCTGCATCTCCTTACCTGTGCGAGGCTTTACAGACCACATAAGCTTAAGGTCGCGTGGGAGGAGGCGGCGTACCTTATCCATAGCGAGGTACTCCTCAACCTTCTTAACATCCTTAGCGAGAGCAACACCTACCATTGGGCCGTAGCCAGCTGGAGTGAAGTGGAGGTAAGAAGCGATAGAACGAACTGTAGCTTGTGTTGTAGTTGCTGCAGTAGAATCGTTAGAAGCTGCACCTGCGAGAGCGAGGACGTCAGAAGAAGCTGCTGGCTCCTCTGCCTTGGTAGTATCAACTACCTGCTCCATTGTAGCTTGGATAACTGCAGCGAGTTGGTTTTGAATTTCCTGGTTGTTATATGTCTCCCAGAACTCGAGGCTAGCAGTACCTTGGAGGAGCTTACGTACACGAGCAGGATCTGTAACACCTGGGAGCTCAACCATAACGCGGCCGGCCTTCTCGAGGCGTTGGATGTTAGGCTGAGTAACACCGAAGCGGTCGATACGAGTACGGAGTACGTTGAAAGCGTTTTGGATAGCGCTCTCTGTCTCGTCGCGGAGAACCTTTACGACTTCAGAGTTAGACATATTGCGATTAACGCGATCCTTCATATCAATTGTTGCGAAGATAGTCGCCAATTGACCATTAGGGCTAAGCTTCTCGAACTCCTTCTGGAAGAGAGTAATGAAATCTGAAGTAGAGTTCTTCTCAGCCTCGATAGCGTTATCAACAGCCTGAACAAATACTGGATCAGTATTATGAGCTGCGAGAGCCTTTACGATATCTGATACTTTTACCTCTAGGATAAGGTTCATACCACCCTTAAGGTCGAGGCCGAAGTTGATTTCGTAGCCCTTACACTCCATGTAGGTGTACTTCTTAAGATAGAGGAAATTGTAAACCGGCTCATTAGCAATTGAATCAATGTAGGCGGTTTCTTTAGCGGCATCACCATTTGCGAATGCCTTTGCGTCGCTCTCTACTTTACGAGTAAAGAATGTGAACGACAACTGGTACAAACAGACCAACGCCAAGAGAATAGCGAAGGTTCGTACGAAGCCTTTGTTCTGCATCGTTTTTAAATGTTTAATATAATGCTGTTATTATTTCTTTTCGGTTTGTTTCAGCTAGCCTTAGAACGGCATACTATAAACGGCGCAAAGATAGTACAAAGTTTAAAGAATACCAAAAAATATAGAAGAATGATAAAAGCAATTGGCGGATGGATAGGGGTGTTGCACTTGGATTTAGCGGATTTGATAGTTTGACTAGTTATTCTAGTTGTTCTATACGTTCTAGATGGGCTAGATTTATAGAAGAGGGGCTAGGATGAGAGGAGGGAGCATATTAGGTGTAGCCTTGTTCATCGCAATTTTTGTAGTAGTTGTAGTAATTCTAGATGTTCTAGAGGGGACTAGATTGAGTGGTGGGAGCATACGGGGTGATGCCTTGTTCATCGCAATTTTTGTTTTTGGTGGATGTGAGTTGGGGCGAAAAGAGAAAGCTCCACTTGTATGGGAACAAGTGGAGCTTGGTGTATGGAGATAGACGATTAATACTCTATTTCTGTTGGTACGTTAGGGATAAGATTAACGTAAGCTAGGGAGCCATCCTTTTTGGTATATTTGAATGTTACGGGGATGTTGTATATCTCCTCGTCGTAGTTTTCGAGAGAGAGGATAGCTGTATATTTATTGTTCTCTTTACGAAGATTGAGAGTAGCGTTATCGCGTTCTACGATGTAGCGGGCTACGTTACCCATTGTAGCTACCCAGAAGTTAGACTCATTTTCCTTGAGATATTCGAGGCTTTTACGAATCTCAGTTGATGGGAAAGGCGAGTAACCAGGACCCTCGTCTATTTCGTGGAATAAGAGAGTAGACCAACCATTCTTAACGCGAGTTTTCTCTAGGATAGGCAATATGCTTTCGAAAGATGTTCTATTGAACGCTGAGCCGAGAGGGTGCGAGCTAACGCGTAGTAGGTTGACATTAGCGGTATCAACTTTACCATCGCATACGCGAGCATTGATGAAATCGTCTGATACTAATTCGATGCTATCAGGAGCGATACAGTAAGGGAAAGCGATGGTAACGCATTTGTAACCATTTCCGATAACCTCCTCAATAGTAGAGCGAGAACCGTGGAGCTCCTTTATGACCTCATCCGTTGATAATTCGCCTAGATTTGGGTGAGATATGGTATGAGAACCTATTTCGTGGCCATTAGCGGCAGCAGCCTTTATGTTATTATAGTTTCCATTAAGCCAGTTGATAACTGGGAAGAAAGTACCCTTAATATCGTATTCGTCCATCATAGGTACTATTGTAGAGAACTGATTAGGGCAGTTATCATCGAAAGTATAACTGATAGCAGCCTCGGCGTCGCCATACCATTGACAAACTTCGAGAGTAAGCTCCTTGTCATTAATGCCGCATTGGGTTAGTGTAAATGCACCAATGCAAGCGGCGGTAGCACTGATGAAAGATTTGAAAGCCTTCATGCTATGAGAGTATTAAATTAGTAGTATTGTTTATGTATGCGAAGATAATCTAAATTAGCTTACTGCGAGAGATAATTCCTCTGTTCTTTCGATAAAATCAATTATTCTGTTATCGACAGCGATATGGAAGTTATTATCAGGGACTAGAGATATCTCCCTTTTATTGGTATTATCTACGATACGGAATCTAACGGAGAGCAGTTTAGGGGCGTCTTCGGATCTATTACCCTTAATATAATCCTGCTCCTCGGCACGAGCGCTCATGATGAACTCCTGTAGCTGGCCCTCGAGTTCGGGTGTTATATTCTTGATATCGATAGTAATAGTTGCCTTAGAAAGAGGGTTTTTGTTAGCCAATTCGGACAAGTAGCATACGTTGGTGTAACGGATACGCGGTTTTTGGTCGTATTTACCCAGTTCTACTGCGCCCATGACACATACGTAAGCATCCTTAGTGAAGTAATTAGCATAAGATACGTGATCGTTACCGAAGAAACGCAGATCGCTTTTACCGTTATCATCCTCTATAGTAACGAGAGTCCATGGGTTACCCTTCTGCGATATTCTAGTTTCGGCATTAAGTACGATACCAGCAGTAATGAACTGCTTACCCACCATGGTAGCGAGTTTATCGTCGGTAAACTCACCTATAGGCGTATTGACGAGATATTTCATTTCGAACTTATACTTAGACAAAGGGTGGGATGTGAGGTATATACCCACCACCTCCTTCTCCTTGTTAAGACGTTCGAGATCGGTCCACTTATATTCGACATTTGGGAATTCTGGTCGTGTTATTGATATATTAAGGGCATCGCCGAATAGAGAGTTAGTAGACTCCTCGACAGACTTTTGGTATGCGGTACCATAGTTGACGATAATTTCCGAGCCAGACATACCCTTTTGAGGGTTGATAGCGAAGAAAGACTCACGCGATATAGAAGCCTCTGGAAGGTTATCGAAAGCGCCTGCTATAGCGAGAGCCTCTATAGTTTTACGGTTACAAGCGCGGAGGTCGACCCTTTCGACGAAATCATATATATCCTTGAATTCTCCACCCTGTTCGCGAGCTCTGATGATAGCCTCTACGGCGCCCTCGCCTACGCCCTTTACGCCGGAGAGACCGAAGAGGATTTCGCCGTTATTATTAACGGTAAAGTCTAGATCAGACTCATTGACATTAGGACCCTTTACTGTAAGTTTCATCTCCTTACACTCCGCCATGAGTTTAGTCACGTCTGTAATAGCGTTTTTATTTAGTGTAAGGTTAGCCGCCATATATTCGGCAGGATAGTGTGCCTTGAGGTAACCAGTTTGGTAAGCCACCCAAGCGTAGCAAGTAGAGTGAGACTTATTGAAAGCGTATGAAGCGAATGCCTCCCAGTCCTTCCATATCTTCTCGAGCACTTGAGGGTCGTGGCCATTAGCCTGGCCGCCCTCAAGGAACTTAGCCTTAAGTTCCTCCAGGATAGCGAAAAGCTTCTTACCCATAGCCTTACGGAGCATATCCGACTGACCACGAGTAAAGTTAGCCAACAAACGAGAGAGGAGCATCACCTGCTCTTGGTATACGGTAACGCCGTATGTATCCTTGAGGTAAGTCTCCATGATCGGGATATCGTACGTAATAGGTTCGCGACCATGCTTACGTTCGATAAAAGTAGGGATGTATGCGATAGGACCTGGGCGGTATAACGCATTCATCGCGATGAGGTCTGTGATGACTGTAGGTTGGAGATCCTTGAGGTACTTCTGCATACCCGGCGACTCGAACTGGAAGATACCGATGGTACGCCCTTCGGAGAATAGTTTGAAAGTCAGTTCGTCATCGATAGGAATAGCCTCCATATCTATCTCTATACCGAAGCGCTTTTTGATGATTTTGCAAGCCTCCTTTTGGAGGGTAAGTGTAGATAGACCGAGGAAGTCCATTTTGATAAGACCTACAGACTCCACTACGTGGCCATCATATTCGGTCACGACGATATCCTTATTAGTAGCCTTATCCTTGATAGTTGCTAGTGGGGCGAACTTAGCGAGGTCGTCAGCGCCGATGATAACGCCGCAAGCGTGGATACCAGTTTGGCGTATGGTATCCTCTAGAGTCTCGGCATAAGAGAGTGTTTCGCTAAGGAATAGATCATCACCGTAGCGAGCCTCCTTAAGTTCTGGGACATATTTGAAGCAGTTACGGAGATTTATTTTAGGCTTTTTACCACCCTTCATATCCTCGGGTGGGATAGCAGTATCTGGGAACTCCTTATCAGGGACCAGTTTACAGAGAGTATTAGACGTCTCAAGAGGGATTTTTTGGATACGACAGAGGTCCTTGATACTAGACTTAGTAGCCATAGTACCATAAGTAACGATATGAGCCACGTGGTCGAACCCGTAGCGATCCGTCACCCAATCCAGTACCTTACCGCGTCCACAATCCTCGAAATCGACATCGATATCGGGGAGAGAGATACGGTCGGGATTTAGGAAACGTTCGAAAAGGAGGTCGTACTTCAGAGGGTCGACATTAGTAATCCAGAGACAATATGCCACTACTGAGCCGGCGGCAGAGCCACGACCCGGGCCTACCCATACGTCCAGTTCCTCGCGAGCGCCACGAATATAATCAGCCACGATAAGGAAGTAACCAGGAAAACCCATGGTCTTCATGATATGTAGCTCGAAAGTGATACGATCCTTTACCTCTTGAGGAGGTACGGGGTTACCATCAGGACCGATACATTGGTCGAAGTTCTCGCCATAACGTTTTACGGCACCCTCCCATGCTGTTTTATTAAGGTAATCCGCCTCAAGTTTGATACGATATAGCTTTTCGTAACCACCGATACCCTTTATTTTTTTCTCGGCCTCCTCTTGAGAGAGGACCACGTTACCCTTTTCGTCGCGAGTAAACTCCTCGAAGAGATCTTGGTCGGTAAACTTCTTACGATACTCCTCCTCTGTACCGAACTCCTCAGGTATAGGGAACTTAGGCATGATAGGGCCAGAGTTGATATCATATACCTCTACCTTTTCTACAATCTCTTGAGTATTAGAGAGAGCCTCGGGGATATCAGAGAATATCTCTGCCATCTCTTCGGGAGTTTTGAGCCACTCCTGTTTAGAGTAGTGCATACGGCGAGGGTCGTCGTAATCGGATGCTGTAGAGAGACAGATAAGGCGGTCGTGAGCTTCGGCGTGTGCCTCCTCAACGAAGTGGACATCATTAGTTGCTATGACCTTGATGTTATGCTTTTTAGCGAATTCGATGAGGTGAGGGTTTACGATTTGTTGTTTTTCGTAGAAAGACTTTTCGCCGCCTGGCTTATCAGTCTTATGGCGTTGAAGTTCTAGGTAGTAATCCTCACCGAAGAGATTTTTGAACCAAAGGATAGACTCCTCAGCCTTATCCAGTTGGTTACCCAAAATATACTGAGGCACTTCACCACCGAGACAAGCAGAGCATACGATGAGGCCCTCGTGACATTTAGTAAGGAGCTCCTTATCGATACGAGGCTTACCATAGAAACCACGAGTCCATGAGTCGGACACTAGTCGGCAAAGGTTTTTGTAACCCGTCTTATTTTTAGCGAGGAGGATTAAGTGCCAACCGCTACGGTCGACAGTTGACTCCTTGCCAGTCTCGGGGTCGACCGCCTTCATAGTCTTATCCATATCCTCCATACGACGGCGAGCACAGTAAGCCTCGACGCCGATGATAGGCTTAAAAGGCACGTAATTCTTAGCCTTCTCCTCAAGATCGGCTATTTTAGCCTCTAGTTCTGGTATTTTGGATTCGTCCTTACACTTTTTGAGTTCCTCCTTAGCCTCCTTTACTGCCTTTTTAGGTGCACCATTTAGCTTATTGCAAGTATCGAAGAGATCCTTTATACCATACATAACACCGTGGTCGGTAAGGGCAAGAGCATTCATACCATTGCTACGGCACTTTTTGATAAGATCTGGGACCTTACTCATACCATCAAGTATTGAGTATTGCGAGTGCACGTGAAGGTGTGTAAACTTATCCATGGTGTTAAGATTAGGCATTATATAAAAAAGAGGCGCAAAGAGACGGTTGGTAACAGATATACACCCCGCATTTTGCAACCAACAAAATTAGTGAATTATTCGTTATCCGTTTCCCAGAATACTCTTTCTTGAGGGAGATTTTCTTTTACGTATTGACATTTAGGAAACGACAGCTCTCTTGAGCCGAAAGAGAAGTAAGCATCGCAGCACCTCATAAGTTGTTGTGCCATTTCGAGAGTTGAGCGGTATGCGTGAAATAGGACGCGGTTGGGGAAGTTTATTTTCTTGAGAGATTGTTGGACCTCGTTATAAGCTCTGACGCAGTGGACTATGACATCCTTGTTAGACTCCTTAGCATATTGTAGTTGTTCTTCGAATATAGCAATTTGTTTGTCGATAGGGGTGTTAATAGCCTTATCGATACCTATTTCGCCCACTATAGAGACATCGTGAAGGAGAGACCAGTCGATGTTATGATCATCTATTAGCCATGGGTGAAGACCATAGCTAAGTATGACATTATGTTTATTCTTTAGGGATTCGAATTCGGCTCGAGACTGTATGTTCACCACTTGGAGTACCTCTGAGTTGTCGGGGTACTCCCTATATTTATGGGTATGAGCATCGATTATCATTATAGAGCCTCAACTAGGCGAGCGTCGATACCGAGAGCCTTAGCAGCGTCGATATTAAGAGGAGAATCGTCGAAGAATACGGCATCTTGAGCATTGACATTCATCTCATGGAGGACTAGCTCGTATATTTTAGGGTCGGGCTTAGAGAGATGCACCTCATGCGAGAAGTAAGTCTTAAGGAAGAAAGACTCGAACCCGCCGAATGGCTGCATATGTTCGCGTGCCCAAACGATGTGCATATCGTTGGAGTTAGACAATAGGACGGTGGGTGTGTGTTTAGCTATCTCCTTGATGAGGTTAAGGCGATCGGTATTAGGTTCGTGGAGCATGGCATTCCATGCGTCGCGTATTTGTTCGTCGGTTCCACTAACGCCAGTTTCTGTACGGACAGCCTTTAGGAAATCTGGGGTGGAGATATTACCATTTTGGTATGTATTGAATATGCCATCGTGAGCGTGGCTAGCTGTAACGTGAGCACTTATTTCGTGAGCACCAAGTTTTGCGAAAGCTAGGGCTGTCTTTTCCATTCGGATAGGCATGATGATGCCACCTAGGTCGAATATAGCGAGACGGACCTTTGAGTTGATATTGAAGATACTATTCATTTTGGGGTAAAGAGGTGTGAAGGGGTCAGAATTTAGGGCGTTCTAGTATTGTTTGGTATATGATAGCTCGGCGCATATCATCTATAGACAAGGCAGCCTCTGGCTGTTGAGCAGGAGGAATTTGCTGAGAGCTATTTGGGGACTCCTCTTGGTGGGTGAATGCAGATATGCCCTCATTAGGGAGGTTGTATGCTAGAGGAGTTGGCGTCATATCAGAAGATTTGACTATAGACTCAGCAGGTTTAGGTATAGATATAGGTTCGATTATCTCTTGAGCAGAGGGTATAGGTTCGTATTGAGGAGTGTATTCCTCTTCCTCATCATTGTCGTAATAATCGGGGCTTTCCTCATTGTCGTACTCCTCGTCATATTCCTGAGAGTTATTCTTTTGTGATTCGTTGATCATGCGGCGCAACTCTTCGAGGCGTCGTTCCATATCGCCGCTAGGCTGAATAGGGGGAGTTTGTTGCTGAGTTTTTTTGTTGTTTTCGGCAACTATCTTAAGGACGATAGATATGATGATGAATATTACTGCGAATACTGAGGACATGGTATTATGCTTTAGTGAGATACAAGCAAAGATATTATAATCTTTGGAAGAAAGCAATAGCAAGATAGTGTTTCTTGTTAACCATCTTGGTTTGACTAGTTATTCTAGTGGGGCTAGATGTACTAGAGGGTGCTAAATAGAGGGGTGGGAGCATACGGGGAGGAGCCTTGTTCATCGCAATTTTTGTTTTTTTATGGGGATAGAGATATATGTTTTTAGATTTAAGATGGTGATAATTCATAAAGTTTTGTATCTTTGCGTCGTTAAGATGTCTCCGTGTGATGAGTATGCCGGAGAATCGAAAAATAACAACAAGAAAATTCGAATTTATTTATGGTTAATGCTGTCATTACAGGAATTGGTGCTTACTTACCAGAAACTAGACTAACCAATGACGATTTGAGCAAGATGGTTGATACGAATGACGAGTGGATTATGACTCGTGTAGGTATCAAAGAGCGTCGCATTTTGAAAGGAGAAGGACTTGGTGCTTCTGACATGGGTGCTGAGGCTGTCAAAGAGCTTTTGGCAAAGAAGAATTTGAAGCCAGAGGATATTGACTTAGTGGTATGTACTACTGTTACTCCGGATGCTCCAGTGCCATCGACAGCAGCTATTATCTGTGATAAGTGTGATATACGCAATGCCATTGCATTTGATATGAATGGTGCATGTTCGGGCTTCCTTTATGGTCTTGACTTGGTAGCGCAATATATCCGCACAGGCTATAAGAAGAAGGCTATTTTGGTATCGGCAGAGAAGATGTCGGCCATTACAGACTATACAGACCGTACAACATGTGTACTCTTTGGTGATGCTGCTACAGCATGTTTGATAGAGCCAACAGAGGAGGAGATAGGTTTGATGGATTCTAACCTACACACAGATGGTATGGGAAGACACTGGTTGAAGGTTATTGCGGGTGGTTCTGTTAAGCCAGCAAGCCATGAGACAGTAGATGCTCACGAGCACTTTGTATACCAAGAGGGCAAGCAGGTGTTTAAGTATGCTGTGACACGTATGGCGGATGCTACAGTTGACATTATGAAGAAGAACAACTTGGTAGCTGACGATGTTGCATGGCTTGTACCACACCAGGCTAACTTGCGTATTATTGATGCTACAGCAGACAGAATGGAGTTGCCAAAGGACAAGGTAATGATTAACATTCAGAAGTATGGTAACACAACTTCGGCTACAATTCCATTGTGTTTGTATGAGTGGGAGAAGCAGCTCAAGAAGGGTGATACACTTATTTTTGCTGCATTTGGAGCAGGCTTTACTTGGGGTGCTGTTTACTACAAGTGGGGTTATTAATATAGTAGACGATTTATACTATAATATAAGAGAGGCGCTGAGTAGATACTTAGCGCCTTTATTGCTAAATATTGGATGTGATTATGAAGAAGATAGTAGTATTAGATTCCTATACTCTTACGGGAGACGACTTAAGTTGGGATGAGTTGAGGAAGATAGCTGATGTGACTATTTACGACCGTACATTGCCTGAAGAGACTATATCTAGGTGTGAGGGCATGGATATGGTATTGACCAATAAGGTGGTAATAGATGACGCTATTATGGAGCAGCTGCCACAGATGAGGTATATAGGCATATTAGCCACTGGTATGAATGTAGTAGATTTGAAAGCAGCCAATAGACGCGGCATTGTTGTTACCAATATACCGGCATATTCGGCAGCCTCTGTGGCACAGATGGTATTTGCTCATTTATTGAATATCGCGCAGAGGGTAGACCATTATAGTAGGGAGGTGCATGCAGGCAAATGGGCAGAGAATGCTGATTTCTCATTTAGGGATACTCCATTGATAGAGTTGTTTGGGAAGACGATAGGATTAGTAGGATTAGGAAATACTGGCATGGCAACTGCTCAGATAGCCAATGCCTTGGGTATGAGAGTTATAACTGTTACTACGAAGAGAGATTTACCTGAGTGGATAGAGAGTGTGACAAAAGAGGAGATGTTTAGGAGAGCTGATGTGGTATCCTTGCATTGTCCGCTTGTTCCAGAGACTGAGAAGATAATAAATGCTGAGACACTTGGGATGATGAAGAGCAGTGCTATTGTGATTAATTGTGGCAGAGGCGGGCTTGTTGACGAGGATGCTTTAGCGGAGGCATTGAATGGAGGTAAGATTATGGCTGCAGGTATAGATGTGATGAGGCAGGAGCCACCTAGAGGGGGGAGTCCGCTTATAGGGTGTAGGAATTGTTTTATTACGCCACATATAGCGTGGGCAACTAAGGAGGCGCGAGGAAGGTTGATGGAGATAGCTGTTGAAAACTGCAGGAAGTTTTTGGGAATGGACAGAGGATAATTTATAATGGAGAGAGGAGAGAGGATAATAGTGGGGGATTGGTTTTTGGGGCGAAACGGGACATTTTGGGACAGTTTTGCATACGAATTCTACGGATTTGTGCGGATTTTTTCTCTTGTAGAGCCTTTTCATGAAAAGGCTCCGTAACGCAAGGATACACACCAAATGTCGTAGGCTGTTATTTTTTCTGGCAAATTGTACGGAGCCTTTTCGTGAAAAGGCTCTACATGAGGTGGTGAAATGGGACATTTTGGGACGTTTTGGGACAGTGTGTTGATGGGGGAAGTTATATTTGTGGCGATGATGCGATGAGGTGTTAAGGTGCGTTATTGTACTTTATCGCACTTTATCGTATCGAATCGTATCTTATCGTGTCAGTGGCGAAAGGTGTACTATTATATTTGCGGCGGTTGATAATTGATTAAAATGATAGACAATTATGAAAGTTCAGATTCTACATAAGTATAAGACGTTAGCTCGAAGAGAGGCGAGGTTGCAGAGCACTGCGCGTGTTGATGGGCGCAGTGTGTTTATTAAGCGTTATCCTGGGAAGAGGTATCATGTTATTATGGTGCATGTGACGGAGAAGCAGAGGAGTATGAGGGATATGTTTGCTGAGGCGAGTAGGCTTGCTAAGGAGGATATGAAGAGGTGGAATAGGGTAAGGCATTGGTATAGGGAGGCTAGGAGAAGAGGTATTTTGGGCGGTTATAGGGCGGCAGTGGCGTTTTATTATAAAAAACTGAGAGAGGAAAATGGAGAATTGACAAATGACTATGGAGAAATGATAATGGACAGAGGATATGTTGCAATTGATAGTGGACAGAGGGTAATTGATGATTGGGTGAGGAGGGTTGATATTTGTAGGAGTGAGGTTGTTTGGAGGTTGGCTGGGTAGAGACTGTTATGAGAAAAGAAAAGAGCGCATCATGGTGTGATACGCTCTTGAGGTGACTATGATATGAGATATTAATCTGCTGATGTTGGTTCTGGGCCGGCCTCTTCTTTTTCGGCTTCGGTCATCTCTGGCATAGGGTTATCGCCATTAGCGATACGAGCCATGACTTTTGCTGATATCTCCTCTGAGAGTTGTTTATCGGAGCGTAGTATAGCGAGAACTGCCTCGCGACCTTGTGCGAGTTTTTTGTCGTTATAGCTAAACCAAGAACCTGACTTTTTGATGATATCTAGGTCGGTTGCTATATCGCAAATTTCAGCTACACGAGAGATACCCTCGCCGTATCGAATTTCGAACTCAGCCTTACGGAAAGGAGGAGCCACCTTGTTCTTAACCACCTTAACTGTTGCGAGGGTACCCACTGCCTCGTCGCCATCCTTAATAGGGAGACCCTTTTTACGGATTTCGATACGTACAGAAGCGTAGAATTTGAGGGCGTTACCGCCGGTGGTAGTCTCTGGGTTACCGAACATGACACCTATTTTCTCACGCAACTGGTTGATGAAGATACAAGTAGTCTGTGTCTTATTGATAGAAGCGGTGAGTTTACGAAGAGCCTGAGACATGAGGCGAGCTTGGAGTCCGAGTTTATTATCACCCATATCGCCTTCGATTTCGGCCTTAGGAGTAAGAGCAGCAACTGAGTCGATAACGATGATATCGATAGCAGAAGAGCGGATAAGTTGGTCTGCGATTTCGAGAGCCTGTTCGCCGTTGTCAGGCTGAGAGATAAGGAGTTCGTTCATGTTAACGCCTAGTTTCTCTGCATAGAAACGATCGAAGGCATGTTCTGCGTCGATAAAAGCAGCTGTGCCGCCGAGTTTTTGAGCCTCTGCGATAGCGTGGATAGCGAGAGTGGTCTTACCGGAAGACTCTGGGCCATATATTTCGATGATACGGCCGCGAGGGTAACCGCCTACGCCGAGAGCGATGTCTAGACCGAGAGAGCCAGAAGATATGACTGGGATTTTCTCGATTTGTTGGTCGCTCATCTTCATGATGGTACCCTTACCATAAGTCTTGTCGATTTTGTCCATTGTGAGTTTGAGTGCGAGCAACTTGCTAGCCTTCTCATCACTTACCTGAGTGTTGTTGTTTTGTGCCATTTGTCTCTTTAATTTGTTACGTGTTGTTACGAGGCAAAGGTAAGAAAAATATGAGACTGGAAAATAGTTGGTATAAGGATAAAAACAAAAAGAGAGAAAACTTTTCAGCTTTCTCTCTTTTGCAGTTGCCCAACCGTGATTCGAACGCGGACTAAAAGAACCAAAATCTTCTGTACTGCCATTATACTATTGGGCAATCCTAAAAACGAAAAGACCTCTTCGGTCTTCATCGCAGTTGTCCCACAAGGATTCGAACCCTGACTAAAAGAACCAGAATCTTCTGTACTACCATTATACTATAGGACAATCTTCTTGAAGAATCGGACCCGTTTGACCCGATTGCGAGTGCAAAGTTATAATGAAATTCTTTAACTGCAAGAGGTAAACGTCACTTTTTTGTAAAAAAAACATTTTTCTAGTTTAATGAAGAGTAGGGGGTTTATGGTAAAGTGTTGATATGTAGATATTTGGTTGATTTTATGTTCTTTTGAGTAGAAGGATATTTTGTTTACTATGTAAATGTTTGTTAACTTTACACACGGAAACTATTGATGCGAATGACAAGAATTGCGATTGTTGCACCATCTGGGGCAATATGCGACGAGTATTTAGTTGAGGGGGTAAGCGTCTTACGGGGGTTAGGCTTTGACGTTACACTTATGCCACATGTAGGAAAGGGGTCGTGTGGTGTATTCTCTGCCACAGATGAAGAGAGGGCAGAGGACTTGTATAGTGCACTTACTCAACCAGGGATAGATATAGTACTTTGCACACGTGGAGGCTATGGAGCCGTCCGCACTCTGCAGAAGTTGCCGCAAGATTTGTTTTCCAAGATAGATGACAGACTAGTAGTTGGGTTTTCGGACATTACGGCTATACATAGCATGTTGACCTTGGCAGGGCGGAAGTCGATACATGGTCCGATGCTAAAGCATATAGCTACGCATAGCACTGATTCGCTAGATATCAAGACCCTTTTAGGCATATTTAGTGGTGAGGGGGTAAAGATTACTTTGGCAAATAATACATTGAATCGTTATGGCCAATCGGAAGGAGTATTAGTGGGAGGTAATCTATCCATATTATACTCATTACGAGGAACACCTGCAGATGTCCTATCCGAGCCAGAGGGGAAGATACTATTTATAGAAGATTTGGCGGAGTATAACTATCATATAGACCGAATGATGCAGAATTTACGTTATTCGGGAGTTTTAGGAAAGATTTCCGGCTTGATAGTGGGGCAGTTTACCGATATAAAAGAGGGAAGGACCCCCTTTGGCGCTAGTGTATATGAGGTAATACGCGATGCGATGGAGGGGACGAGTTGTCCGATATTATTCGGTTATCCTGCAGGGCATCAAGACGATATCAACTGTCCATTGCGTCTTGGAGCGAGGTGTAGGATAGACGGATTGACAATAGAAAATTAACGACATATTGATAAGTATAAGGAACTAACCAAGGTTAAAAACATAGCATTTACTCAAGGAGATGAAATTTACGAAACATATACTTGCCGTAATACTTAGTATTATATCTGTAGCCTCGTGGGGTGAGCAGTTGCGATTCTATTCGCCTGAAAGCACCATGCTATCGAACAGTTTGATAAATCATATTTATCAAGACACATACGGATATATTTGGGTATCGACAGAAGATGGACTAAATAGATTTGACGGAGTAGACTTTAAGGTTTATCATTCGTCGTTAGATAATCCTAATAGTTTATGTTCGAACTATGTCCATTTGGTCTTTGAAGATACGAGATCAAGGTTATGGGTAGGAAGTTTGAAAGGGTTACAGAGGTATGACCGAGCTACGGAGACCTTTGTAACAGCCCCTATGATTTCGTTTCAAGGAGATACTATTACGGCCCATGTGATGGGAATAGTAGAGGACAGAGAAGGCAATGTTTGGGTAGCTACTAGTGGTCAGGGTATGATGGTACTCTGTGAGGATGGTTGTTTGCGACACTCACAGATATTAGGAGCTTTGGACAATATTCCATTTATCACATCGGTATCTATAGACAGAGAAGGCTTCATGTGGGTAGTAGCCTTCAAGGAGGGAGTATATAGATGTAATGTCAAGACAGGAGAGGTAATGCTTGTGCGTTTACCAAATGGAGCGCAGATAAATGAGACAGCCTTTGTGAGACATAGTAATGATGGCAGGGTATTGATAAATATAGTACCAGACGGCATATATCAATATGACCAAGAGACAGGGAGATTCGAGTTGTCCTCTATTACGCCTCCAGGTGTAAGTTCGCTTGTTTATGACTTTGCATCGGACGACCAATATTACTATGTAGGAACCGATGGTCAGGGGTTGGTAGTACACAATATATTGACATCACATGCCGAGGTGATGAATTTGTTCATACCAAATCTAGACTTTTCGAAAGCCAAGGTACATAGCATATTGATAGACAGGGAGCAGAATATCTGGCTAGGACTATTTCAGAAAGGTATAGTGATGATACCGCGCAAGTCGTCGCGTTTCGTAACATTCTCCTATAACCATTCTGGGAAATACAATATAGGTTCAGGTAGTGTTATGTCCGTTAAGTCGCTCCGCAAAGACGAAGCATGGGTAGGAGTTGACTCGGACGGATTATACCATATATCTATGGATGGCGAGAGTACTCATATTACTGCTCCGGGAGTACCACGCACTATAATGGATATTCTTGAAGAGAAGAAGAGTGGTGTATCTACAGGTAACCTTGTGTTATCGTCATACAATGAAGGCTTGGTAGTATATAATACCAAGACGCAGCGTGTGACCTCGTTGAACGACCCGCTACAGATGGCCCATAATAAATATAACAGACGAACAAGCTCTATGGTATATGATAATTTGGGTCGTCTTTGGGTAGGAAGTTTTGGTTGTGGTGTCTTCATGTTGAATAGTGATTATACGCAAGCCAAGTCGTACTCATCATCAAATGAGAGGATAGACTACACAAGAAATGAACCGATAAACAACTGGACAAACTGCTTGTGTGCGGTAGGGATGAAGATTTGGATGGGTACATATAGAGGTATATGCTGTTTTGATACTAGTGTAGATGCCTTTGTGAACATACCAGATGAGTTGCGCCATGTAGTAAAAGAGCGCATAGTGTATGATATTAATGTAGACCGAAATAATAAATGCCTATGGATAGCCACAAATGATGGTCTCTTCAGGTATTTATACTCTGCAAAATATTGCCGTAGAATAACAGAAGAGGATGGACTCTCTGGCAATACGGTTGTTTCGGTACTTCCTGACTCCTTAGGAAGAGCTTGGGTAGGCACCTATAGCGGACTCTCGTGTGTAGCCATTAAGGCAGATAGTGTTATGGTAAATAATTATTACTACCATAATGGTCTTCAAGGTAATGAGTATTCGCGTTGTGCCACTTCGGTAGACCCTAATGGTAGGCTCTTCTTTGGAGGAACTGGAGGTGTTACTGCCTTTATACCTACGCAAGTTCATCCAAAGCCAGTGAATCTTAATGTTATGTTCTCCTATTTAGTTGTAGGAGGTAGGCAGGTAACAGCCCTTAATGAGTCGGCTGGTGAGCCAATATTGACAGAGCCAGTAGCTTCGGCAAAGAGTATAACCTTCTCGGAGGCTGAGAACTCATTCTCATTGGGATTGACAACGATGAACTTTGTGAATCCAGAGCAGGTGAGGTATGATTACTATTTAGAGAAGGTAGGCGAGGCGGTGGATACCCCACAATGGCAATCTACGTCGCAAGGAGATAAGAGGATATCATATACTAATATATCGCATGGAGAGTATATTCTACATGTGAGGGCACGTATGAGTGCGGTAGTATCTGCAGATAGGACATTGAGTTTGGTAGTTCGTCCTATGTGGTGGCGTACCAATTGGGCGATATTGCTATATCTGATACTATTGCTATCGATAGTATATGCTATTTTAAAGATGGTAAGGCAACGTAGAATCATCAAAGAGCAGCTCGATGAACAGTTGCACCAGCAATCAATTGATGAGGCCAAGTTCCAGTTCTTCTTTAATATCTCTCATGAGATACGTACGCCATTGACACTCATTATTAATCCTGTTAATGAGTTATTGAATGATGATACCTTGAAGCCACAATATAAGACTAGTCTGTCTACTGTGAGCAGAAATGCTCAGAGGATATTACGCCTTATCAATCAGCTATTAGATATGAGAAGGATTGAGAAGGGGCAGATGGAGTTGTCTATTCAGCATACCAATATAGTGGATATGTTTGAG
The DNA here is from genome assembly GCA_030526155.1 of Bacteroidia bacterium. Taxonomy (GTDB): domain Bacteria; phylum Bacteroidota; class Bacteroidia; order Bacteroidales; family Marinilabiliaceae; genus W3P20-009. The sequence continues at coordinate 44,464 of JAUNDI010000008.1, read as the reverse complement.
CAGATTATTGCATCCTTCGAGAGTATAGCCAATACTAAGAAGGTGAATGTAGAGTTCTTCCATTCGTTATCAGACTCATGGGCAGATGTAGATGTATTTAATTTTGACAAGGTAGCATATAATCTACTCTCGAATGCATTTAAGTTTGTTACCAATGGTACTGGTCATATTATAGTTAGGATGACAGATGTGCCTGAGTCGGATATGGTTCAGATAGACATATCAGACAATGGCATAGGTATAGCACCAGAAGAGAGGGAGTCGATCTTCGAGCGATTCTACCAAGTATCAGGGCAGAATGTAGCAAAATATGTGGGAACTGGTATTGGTCTACATCTTACACGCTCCATAGTAACACTCCATGGCGGTACTATTGAGGCTCTTGACAATCAAGAAGAGGGCGTTGAGACGGGAACTACATTTAGAGTACGCATACCACGCTCTCATCCAGAGGCATTATCAGCACCTGTGGTAAAAGAAGATGATGAGGCAGCTGAGGTAGAGAGTGCAAATGCTAATGCAAGAGATGCAGAAGTAGGTATAGCACCAGATTTATTATTGGATAGAGATAGTTCAGGCCCACAATATTATAGTACAGCTACCTCTGGTAAGCATCTTTTGATAGTAGACGATGAGCCAGAGATATTAAGGTATCTGCAGTCGCACTTCAAGAATCGCTACCGTATCACTACGGCTAGTGATGGTAAAGAGGCGATGGACCTTCTATTGAATGGTGAAAATGCCTATGATATGGTAATTACAGATGTTATGATGCCAAATATGGATGGTCTAGAGTTGTGTTATAAGATAAAGCACAATTTAAGGATCAACTATATACCAGTCATACTATTGACAGCTAAACACTCTGATGCCGATAGGAACCAAGGCCTCTTGACAGGTGCAGATGCGTATATAGCGAAGCCATTTGACATAGAGATGTTGAAGTCGACAATCCAAAGCATACTAGCAAACCGTGAGAGGATATTGCAAAGCTTTGCGCAGTCGGCCCGAGACAGAGCCAAGGTGAAGAAGGTAGAGCTACGCTCAACAGATGATACCTTGATGGAGAAGGTTACTGAGTTTATCGAGGCCAATATATCAGACCCTACGCTAAATGTAGACAAGTTGGCAGAGATAGTAAGTATCTCGAGAGTGCATATGCATAGAAAGTTGAAAGAGCTTACTGGGCAGAGTGCGCGAGAGTATATATTATCAGTTCGCCTTCGTCAGGCGGCCATATTACTAGCTGAGAAGAAGTTGAATATCTCAGAGGTTGCTTATGCGCTAGGCTTCTCTAACTTATCTCATTTCTCGACAGCCTTTAAGAAAGCATACGGCATTTCGCCAAAAGACTATAAAGTCAAACATTAGTAGGACATTCGTAAACGCGAAAAAAGATTTTACCTTTTTTAAGAGTATGGTATTATTCTTTTCTCTAACTTTGCGTCCAAATGAAGACAATAGTTACGATATCAGAACTAAAGCAAGCCGTTGCTACAGCACGTGCGGAGGGTAAGACAGTAGGTCTTGTACCAACCATGGGAGCTTTACACAATGGTCATCTTTCATTAGTGAAGAGAGCTTGTGATGAGTGTGATTTTGTAGTAATTAGTGTTTTCGTTAATCCGACTCAGTTTAATAATCCTGAGGATTTGCGTACTTATCCTCGTACACTTGAGGCAGACAAGAAGCTTATTGAAGATAATACTTCAGCACAAGTGGTGTTTACCCCTTCAGTAGAGGAGGTTTATCCTGAGCCTGATACTAGACAATTCTCCTTTGGGCCTATAGCAGAGGTCATGGAGGGAGAGCACAGACCTGGTCATTTCAATGGCGTTGCACAGATAGTAAGTAAGCTATTTATGTACGTCGAGCCTGACAAGGCCTACTTTGGAGAGAAAGACTTCCAGCAGTTGGCAATTATACGTAAGATGGTGAAGGATTTGAACTTCAACATTAAGATAGTAGGTTGTCCTATTGTTAGATATATGGATGGTTTAGCTGTAAGTTCTCGTAATGCACTATTGCAAGAGGACGAAAGAGCTATAGCACCAATAATTCAAGCAACATTGCGTCGATCGGTAGAGGAGATGCAGTATAAGATGACACCTACTGAGGTAATTGCTTGGGTTACAAAGACATTGAATAACATAGAGCATTTGGAAGTTGAGTATTATTCTATTGTTGATGGCTTAACACTTCAGCCAATTAACAATTGGAATGAAACAAATTACGTGGTAGGATGTATAACATGTTACTGCGGTAAAGTTAGATTGATAGATAATATCACATATAAAGTATCTGATTAAGACATGTGGATACACGTAGTTAAATCTAAGATACACAATGTTCACGTCACCGAATCTAACCTCAACTATATAGGTAGTATTACGATAGACGAGGATCTCATAGATGCAGCGGGCATTCATGAGCACGAAAAGGTTCAGATAGTGAATAATAATAATGGTGAACGCTTTGAGACATATGTTATTCCTGGCGAGAGAGGTTCTGGAGTAATTTGTCTTAATGGGGCAGCTGCAAGAAAAGTTGCTGTCGGGGATGTAGTTATCATCATTGCCTATGGCATTATTGATGAGAAAGAGGCATCTCAGCATAAGCCAAAAGTGATTTTCCCTGATACGCTAACAAATCAGTTAGTAAGGTAAAATCATCCTGGATTAGAGTTCATAGTTGTTAATTTAATCATAGTAGTTTAGTAGTTATTTGCCCTTGTGTCCGTGACGGCTACAAGGGCATTTTTTTACTATTTGTCGAGTATCTCTTTTATGGTGTTTAGGCTAGCGCCTGTTATCTTAGAAATCTGATTCTCGTTGAGTCCTTCGTTCGAAAGTCTCACTATTTGGGTCTCCACCTCCTCGTCCCATGGCATACGAATATTCTCGAGTGTATTCCCTGCCGATTTTATCTTACGTTCGTATTCTCTTTGAGAGAGATAGCTATTACTCATCATCTCAGCATCCATTATTAGTCCATGGATATCGCTAATATCTGATTGAGGAATATATATGGTAGAGTATTCTGTCTTGTGAGACTCATGAGAGAAGTATGCCTTGGTAATCTCTAGGTATGTCTCTCTTTGGTTAAGGGTATGCAGACTTAATAGGATAGTACTACCATCAGACATTCTGTGTGACTTGCTCCATATTTTTCTGTCCTGATTGTCATATGCACTATATGATGTTAGGAAAGTCACATTTGCTCTCCCTAGCATCTGGTGAGCTATATTGCCGCCTCTTGTGCAGTAGCCCACAACTATATCAGAGCTCAATTCTAGTATTAGTGCATTTCGCCTTTGGTAGGCATCGTTCGTTGGCTTCTCGTCGTTGTGTTCTGATAGTATTAGGAGTCGCCCTTCGTCTATGGCAACTTTCCACTCTTCTGCTAATGTCTCGGGAATAACGGTTGAGAATACAATGATAACGGGCACTCTATTGCGGAGGAATATCTCTAATATCTGATATTCGATGCTAGACTGGCACCCACAAACCATGCACCGTTTTTGGTCAGTGATACCTTGTGCCCACTCAATAATTGTATTGATGTGCTGTGATGGAATATTCCTAGAGCATAGAAATGCTGTGTGTGGATAGTCTATCAAGTCGATGTTTCCTACATGACCTGACAAATTTACATTGTCAAACATAGAGTTCTGAATGTTTATTAATATTTAGTTTTCTTTTTCGTCAATCTTTATTATGCCGCCTGATACTATGAACTTCATTACATCTGATGCCGAAGCGTCTAGTTTTTGTACTTTGTCGGCGGGTACTATTATCATCTCGCCAAACATACCATATGATATAGGGAAAACTACCGCAACTTTATTGCCTGGTATTCCTATTATGCTGAGGTCTTCATTTGTAATGAACCCAAGCCTATGTTGTATGTTGTCTTTGTCGAGGCATACCAAGACTGGCGAGTTGAATTTGCTCTGTTTGCCTACAAATGCCTCCATGAGATCTTTTACGGATGTATATATCATTCCCACGAATGGCATTTTCTTCATGGCCTCTTTCCACCATGACGATATGCTTGGCGTTACTAGTTTAGGCACATAGTAACCTACAATGCTTACGAATATTAGTATAAGTAGTATGCCTCTTCCAGGAAAGTCGAGCCAAGTATCTTCTCCAAGCCATTTGAAGAGTCTGTCGGTAGCATTTACCGACCAAACGAGTACCCATATCGTAACTGCAATAGGTACAGTATAGAGTAGTCCTTGAAAGAAGTACTGAAAATAGCGTTTCATCTCTATTGTGTTGTCTTAGTTACTGCAAATATAGTGTTTTTAATATACTATCTCATTGGTATACAAATAAAAAAGACCTCATCTACTCGATGAGGTCTCTGTGGTCCCAACAGGGCTTGAACCTGTGACTCCCTGATTATGAGTCAGGTGCTCTAACCAACTGAGCTATGGGACCGATACTTTTCAGTATTCTCCGCACTAGCCTTTCGGCTCAATTGCGATGCAAAGGTAATGCTTTTTCTGATATTTCAAACATTAGATGTCAATTTTTTTTCGTCTACTCACAATCATGTCTTAAATGAAAAATTGCGATGAACAAGGTAGCTCGCTATATCTACATAGTACATATCTAGCCTTCTCGATATAACCATTATCCAACCATTAAGTTTTGTTGGTATCAGGGAGTTGCGTATATTTGCAAATAATTTGCCTGTCACAATGATAGATAAGTCTGATTGCATATTTGTTGGTACCATTACTAAGACTCATGGCTATGATGGTCGTGTGGTAATACGAGCCGACCAAAATCGTACCGCTGACGACCTCATGTGGGATACTCTCCACGTAATGATAGATGGCGGTCTTGTGCCGTTTGAAGTCGATGAGGTAAAAGAGCGTAATGATATGGAGGTGCTCTGCAAGTTCTTTCTCATTAACTCTATTGAAGATGCCGATGAGATAATAGGGCAGAGCGTATATATCGAACGTGCATGGCAAGAGTCTGACAATATGTCAGATGCTGATGCCGATGGTATGCTCCATATTGGTGATTTAGTGGGCTTTAAGCTATATGAGTCGTCCGACTCATCTCTCATTGGCACGATTATTGACGTAGATTTACGTATCGAGCAGAATCCTCTTTTTGTAGTGGAGAGAGCTGATAATAATGAGGATGTCCTCATCCCAGTAGTAGAGGAGTGGATTACAGAGTATGACGCCAAAGCTAAAAAGTTGGCTATGGATCTCCCATCAGGTTTGTTTTAAGAAAAAGAATAATAACGATATATGACAACACAAGATCAAATCAAAGATATAGTAGAGCGTGCAAATGCGCTCAGAGGATATCTTGACGTAGATCGTCGACGAGTAGAGTTGGAGGAGGATGAGATACGTGCCGCTGCTCCAGAGTTTTGGAATGATGCTAAGCGTGCACAGGCTCACATGAAGAAGGTTAAGGAGAATAAGCGTTGGGTAGAGGGCTATGATAAGATTAAGTCTGCTGCCGAGGAGCTGGAGCTAGCGTATGACTACCTCAAGGAGGGAATTATAGAGGAGGCTGAACTAGATGCAGCATATAAGCATGCTAGTGATATGCTCGATGAGATAGAGATGGCTAATATGCTTCGCCGCGAAGAGGACCAACTCGGTGCTGTACTTAAGATTGTAGCTGGTGCCGGCGGTACAGAGGCGCAAGATTGGGCTCAGATGCTTATGAGACAATATATGCGTTATTGTGAGCGCCACGGTTATAAGGTATCTGTCTCTAACCTTCAAGATGGTGACGATGCAGGTATCAAAACTTGTACCCTCACTATAGAGGGCGATACTGTATATGGATACCTTAAGAGTGAAAATGGTGTGCATCGTCTTGTGCGCGTGTCGCCTTTCAATGCTCAAGGTAAACGTATGACATCTTTTACCTCTGTCTTCGTTACACCTTTGGTGGATGATACTATAGAGATTAATATCGAGCAGGCTCGCATCAGTTGGGATACCTTCCGAAGTGGTGGTGCCGGCGGTCAAAATGTTAATAAGGTAGAGTCGGGTGTTCGTCTCCGTTATATGTATAAGGACCCTGATACTGGCGAGGAGGAGGAGATCCTTATCGAGAATACCGAAACACGCGACCAGCCAAAGAATAAGGAGAATGCTTTACGCCTCCTCCGTTCTATGCTCTATGATAAGGAGCTTAAACGTCGTATGGCGGAGCAGGCCAAGATAGAGGCAGGTAAGAAGAAGATTGAGTGGGGCTCGCAGATTAGATCGTATGTGATGGACGACCGTCGTGTGAAGGATCATCGTACCAATTATCAGACATCTAATGTACAGGCTGTACTTGATGGCGAGATAGATGATTTTATCAAGGCATACTTGATGGAGTTTGGCGGAGAGGCATAATACCAATAACAAATAAATCGTACTACATTGATAGAGGATTCGCTATCGGCTATCGAGGGTAATATGACCCTCCGTACCGAGAACTTGGTTAAGATATATGGTAGCCGTAAGGTTGTAGACGGCCCAAGTGTTCAGGTTTCACAGGGTGAAATCGTGGGACTTCTAGGCCCTAATGGTGCAGGTAAGACTACTACCTTCTATATGACGGTAGGCATGGTGCAGCCTAATGACGGACATATATACCTTGACGATACCGAGATAACAAAGTACCCTATGTATAAGAGAGCTCAGATGGGTGTAGGTTATCTTGCTCAGGAGGCTTCGGTATTCCGTACCATGTCGGTAGAGGATAATATAATGGGCGTAATGGAGATGGCTAATTTCCCTAAGGAGTATAGAAAGAAGCGTCTTGAGGAGTTAATAGCTGAGTTTAGCTTGGGCCATATCAGAAAGAGTAAGGGTAATCAGCTCTCCGGTGGTGAGCGCCGTCGTACAGAGATTGCTCGTGCTTTGGCTATCAACCCTAAGTTCATTATGCTTGATGAGCCATTTGCTGGTGTCGACCCTATTGCTGTATATGACATCCAAAAGATTGTATTCCATCTTAAGGATAAGAATATCGGTGTGCTGATATCTGACCATAATGTAGGTGAGACTCTCGCTATATGCGATCGCGCCTATATCCAAGTTAGTGGTAAGCTATTCCGAAAGGGCACAGCCGAGGAGTTGGCTAATGACGAAGAGGTAAAGCGTGTATACCTCGGTCCTGACTTCGTGCTACGCCGTAGAACATTTGACAGATAATTTTATATTAATATTTACAACCATGATGCTATATGTAATTTTTGGCGTATTCGCCTTATTGAGCTGGATGGTTAGCTCTAGACTCAAAAGTAAGTTTGAGAAGTACTCTCGTGTCTCTATCAATATGTCTGGCGCTCAAATCGCCGAGAAGATGTTGAGAGATAATGGAATATACGATGTGCAGATTCGTCGCGTACAGGGTAATCTTACAGATTTCTATGACCCTACTAATAAGACTGTAAACCTTAGTGAGGGGGTATATGACTCTTATAGCGTTGCCGCCGCAGCAGTAGCAGCTCACGAGACGGGTCATGCTATCCAACATGCCGAGGCTTATAGCTTCCTCGAACTTCGTACTATGCTTGTGCCTTTGCAAAATGCTAGTGCTAGAATCCTGAATATAGTGTTCATCGCTATGTTTGTTGGTTCTTTGCTATTGCCTACGGTATTGCCTTATGGCTTGGCTCTCTTGATTATTATTGGAGCTTATACTGTCTTCACTATCTTCTCTGTAGTAACACTACCAGTGGAAATAAACGCTAGTCAACGTGCAGTGAACTGGCTTACAAATACAGGTATCGTAGCCGGCTCTACACGAGATAATGCTATTGATGCACTCAAATGGGCAGCATATACATATGTGGTAGCTGCACTTTCGTCTATCGCTACTTTGGTATACTACATACTCAGCTACGTTAATAGCCGAGATTAATTATATAATAGATAATATAGTACAAGATGATAAAAGGAGAAGAGATACTAAATTATATCCCTCAACGCACCCCTATCGTAATGATAGATACGTTCTTCGGCCTCGAGGATCAAGATACATCGTCTACAGCCCTTACTATTGCTGAGGATAACCTCTTCGTAGATAAGGCTACAGGTAAATTCCAAGATAGCGGACTTATAGAGCATATCGCTCAGTCGTGTGCTATGCATATGGGTTATGAGAGCGTAACACGTGGCGAGGGTATTCCTCTAGGTTTTATCGGCTCAGTGAATAAACTTACTATTAACCGCCTCCCTGTTGCTGGTGAAGTTCTTAAGACATCTATTCACTTCGACCTCAGAATGGGTAATATTATCCAAGCTAGTACAGCAGTGCATATTGGCGAGGAGAAGATTGCTGAGTGTAAAATGAAGTTGGCCATCGTTGATAAGTAATCCATTACCAACACATATTCCCAATGAAGATAAAACTACATGAGCCTACGCTCACCTTTAGGCACGAGTTTACTGTGCGTTTCTCCGAGGTGGATATGATGAAGGTGGCTTGGCACGGCAGTTATGTTCTCTATCTTGAGGATGGACGAGAGAAGTTTGGTGCCCACTATCAAGGTATTGGTTACGACGACTATTTCCGTACAGGATTCGTAGCTCCAGTAGTCAATCTCCAGATTGAGTATAAGCAGAGCCTTAAGAGTGGTGAGAAGGCTATCGTCGAAACACGTTATATATACCACCCAGGGGCGAAGTTGATTTTTGAGTATGTCGTCTATCGAGCATCAGATATGGCAGAGATGGCGATTGCAACAACGACACAAGTTTTTGTGAGTCCCGAGGGCGAGATGCAATACACCTGTCCCGAATTTTTCGAGGAGTGGAAAAATAAGTGGTTACCTAAGTAAAAAGGTAACCACTTCTCTTTTATCCCTTTTATTCACCCATTTTTACATATTTTTTCTTTTCTACGTTACGCCGAGAAAAGTTTTGGAAACGAGAGAGGCAATGGTTTTGTATGTTATGGGTTATTTTTGTAACAATAAAATAGACTCTATGCCTACCCCTAAAAGGTAGGCGTGTACCATTCGCGTGAAGTCTTGCCTGTATACGTCAGTGTTGATTGCACGTCGTCTTGGTGAAGGTCTATTAAGTTTAATATGTAGCAATAATAACTTAATCATCAAAATGAATCCTAATGAGAATAATGCGCAAGCTGGTTTCTACAAACTAAGTTGGCTTCAGCGCATCGGCTTCGGTTCTGGTGACCTCGCACAAAACTTGATCTACCAGACTATCTGTATGTACTTGCTATTCTTCTACACCAATGTATATGGTCTTGACCCAGGTGTAGCCGCAACAATGTTCCTTATTGTTCGTCTTGTAGACGTAGCATGGGACCCTCTAGTAGGTGCGTATGTAGATAAGCATAATCCACGTCTCGGTAAATATCGTTCATATTTGGTACTTGGGGGTATTCCATTGACAGGTCTTGCTATTCTCTGTTTCTGGAATGGTTTCTCAGGTTCTATTATATATGCATATGTAACATACGTAGGTATGTCTATGCTTTATACATTAGTAAATGTGCCTTATGGTGCGTTGAACTCTTCCCTTACAAGAGATACAGATGAGATTACTATTCTTACATCTGTACGTATGTTCATGGCCAACTGTGGTGGTCTTGCAGTGTCTGCGGGTGTGCCTTTGTTGATCGCAATTCTTGCTAAGGTTGACGAGCTTCCTATAGAGACTGCACTCTTCATGGGTCTTGGTTCTCTTCCATCATTTATCTTCATGCCTCTTGTACCTGCTATTAAGAAGAAGGTAGGTAAGAAGAATATGTTCTACATCTTCCTCTCAATTGCTATCATAGGTATGGCTATGTTGTATGTCATCAGTAAGACTATGGTAATGGAGGAGAATATGACATTGATATATGTAGCTCAGTTCATCAAGTCTACAGGTGTTATTGTAGCTACTGGTTATATGTGGGCTTTGATTCCAGAAGTTATCTCTTATGGTGAGTATACTACAGGTAAGCGTATCTCGGGTATTGTAAATGCCCTTACAGGTATCTTCTTCAAGGCTGGTATGGCTCTTGGAGGTGTAGTACCAGGCTTCGTACTTTGGTTGACAGACTACGTGCCACAAGAGGAGACAAAGAGTTTCCCTACAGATGCCAACGCTTGGTTCTTGACAATGCTAATCTACGCTCTCGTAGGTCTTGCTCTTCTCATCTTCTGCTTCTCTCAGTGTAAGGAGCGTGTAGTAATGGATGACAAGGCTACAGATGAGGTTAAGGTATCTGACCTCTTTGTTGAGTTCCTTCGCAACCGTCCATTGCGCGTCGTAGCATTCTTCTTCATCACAGCATTCGCTATGATGTCTGTAGGTAATGCTGCAGGTGCATACTATATGGATAATATGCAAGCTCTCCCAGAAGTACAGCAAGAGGGTATCCTTTGGTTGGTATGTGTCATCCCAGCTATTCTTCTCGGTCTAGCTATGTGGATCATATCTAAGTATGAGCTTGAGGATGATGTAGTAGATGATATCAATCGTAAGATTGAGGAGCGTGCAGCTCAAGAAAACAAGTAAAAAGAGAGAGATTATTTATATGAAATTGAATCTATCTGTTGCTATTGCAACATTTGCACTATCTTTCGTATCTTGCTCTCAGCAAGACAATACTCCTAGCTTGAAGGACGAGTGGGGGCATAAGTACCTTATCGGTACTGCAGTTAATCAGTGGCAAGTAGCAGGTGAAACTCCTATCGAGACAGCTGCTATACTTAAGCACTTCAACTGCGTTACTGCTGAGAATTGTATGAAGAGCGAGGTAATAAACCCACAGAAGGGTGTTTGGGATTTTACTCTTGCAGATGAGTTTGTAGCTTTTGCGGAGAAGAATAACCTCACTATAATGGGTCATGCCCCTATATGGCACTCTCAGCAGGCTAAGTGGTTCTGCTTCGACGATAATGGCGAATTGGTATGTGCCGATACTCTCAAGCAGCGTATACATGACCATATCTTTACTGTAATGCAACGTTACAAGGGTAAGATTAAAGGTTATGACGTAGTCAATGAGGCTATAGAGGATGATGGCTCATACCGCAATAGCCTTATGTATCAAATCATGGGTGAGGAGTTCATCGATTGGTCTTTCCAATGTGCTATGGAGGCCGACCCAGATGCTGAGTTGTATTATAATGATTACTCCATGTGGGCAGAGGGTAAGCGTAACACAGTGTGCGAACTTATCAAGCGTCTTAAGAGTAAGAATATAAAGATTGATGCTATCGGTCTCCAGTGCCATTACGGTATGGATTTCCCAGAGGTATCGGCATTTGAGGAGTCTATTAAGGCATTCATCAACGAGGGTGTGAGAGTGCAGTTTACAGAGTTTGATATGTCAATACTTCCTAATCCATATACAGGTGCTGACGTAGCAACACGTTTCCAGTATACACCTGATAAGGACCCTTATCGTGATGGTGTACCTGCTGATGTTCAAGCAGCATGGAATGCGCGAGTTAAGGAGTTCATCGCAATTATTGATAAGTATCAAGACAAGGTAAACCGTATTACCTTCTGGGGTGTAACAGATTCATCTAGCTGGAAGAACGATTTCCCTATTCCTGGTCGTAAGGATTATGCATTGCCTATCGATAGAGAGGGTAACTTGAAAGATATTTTGTAACAATTGATTTAATAACAGATATAAGATATGTCAGAGAAAAGATATTTAATCCCTGAGGATTATCACGCAGACCCTTCAGTACACATTTTCGAGGGTAAGATTCATATTTATCCTTCACACGACTGGGATAATGCCGATTCTGAGAATGATAATGGCGACCAGTACGACATGAAGGATTACCACTGCTTTACCATTGATGGCGACCCTATGACAGGTAAGGTAACGGACCATGGTGTTATTCTTTCAGTAGATGATATTCCTTGGCATGGTCGTCAGCTTTGGGACTGCGATATCCAAGAGAGAGATGGTAAGTATTACCTCTACTTCCCATTGAAGGACCGTAATGATATCTTCCGCATGGGTGTTGCTATAGCAGATAAGCCAACTGGTCCTTTCAAGTCATTGGAGTACCCAATTCATGGTTCATACTCTATTGACTATGCTTGCTTGAAGGATGATGCTGATGGTGAGTACTATATGTACTTCGGCGGTATTTGGGGCGGTCAGCTTCAGCGTTATGTAGACAATAAGGCTGTTGAGGCTCCATATCTCCCACAAGGCAAGGAGAAGGCTATCTGTCCTCGTGTAGTAAAGATGAATAAGGATATGATCTCTTTCGCTGAGGAGCCAAAGGCAATCAAGATTGTAGATGAGAATGGCGAAGAGCTTACTGCAGACAATGAGCACCGTTTCTTCGAGGCATCATGGATGCACAAGTATAATGGTAAGTACTATTTCTCATACTCTACAGGTGATACACACATGATATGCTATGCTATAGGTGATAACCCTTATGGCCCATTCACATATCAAGGTGTTGTTCTCACTCCAGTAGCAGCAGGTTGGACAACTCACCACTGTATAGTAGAGTGGGAGGGTAAGTGGTATCTCTTCCATCACGACTCAGTGCCATCTGGCGGTAAGTCATGGTTGCGTAGCCTCAAGGTCTGCGAGCTTGAGTATGATGAGAACGGCAAGATCAAGACTATTAACGGAGCAGATTAGGTTTGTTTGATATATTAGTTTGATGAAGTCGGGGAGTTGTGGCATACGCAATTCCCTGATTTTTTATCCTTTTCAGGAAAAATGTCAACAATTTTTATCTATCGAGGAGGATAATTCCTTAAATTTGCTACAAGATTATACGTAATCACTTTTGAAATATAAGATTTATGGACAATAACGCAATCGATTGGGGAAAGTTGGGTTTCCAGTATATGGATACTGACTACAACGTTCGTTGCTACTATCGCAATGGACAATGGGGCGAGATTGAAGTAAGCTCGTCTAATGTTATCAATTTGCACATGGCAGCTACATGCCTTCACTATGGTCAAGAGGCTTTCGAGGGTCTAAAGGCATTCCGTGGCAAAGATGGTAAGATTCGAGTCTTCCGTATGGAGGAGAATGCTAAGAGATTGCAAAAGACTTCAGATGGTATATTGCTAGCAAAGCTACCTATCGAGAAGTTCTGTGAGGCCGTAAAGAAGGTTATTAAGCTCAATGAGCGTTTCGTACCACCTTACGAGTCGGGCTGCTCTCTCTATATCCGTCCTCTTCTTATAGGTACAGGCGCTAAGATAGGCGTAGGTCCTTCTGACGAGTACCTCTTCATGATATTCGTATCTCCTGTAGGTCCATACTTTAAGGATGGCTTTAAGGCTACTCCAGTTTGTATCCTTCGTGGTTATGACCGTGCGGCTCCTCTTGGTACTGGTACATTTAAGGTAGGTGGTAACTATGCGGCTTCCCTCGTTCCAGGTGCTCTAGGTAAGCAGATGGGTTACTCTGCTGTTCTTTACCTTGATGCTAAGGAGAAGAAATATGTTGACGAGTGTGGTCCAGCTAACTTCTTCGGTATAAAGAATAATACATACGTTACACCAAAGTCTACATCTATCCTTCCATCTATTACAAATATGAGTTTGCAGCAGTTGGCAAAGGATTTCGGTATGACTGTTGAGCAACGTCAGATACCAGAGGATGAACTTGCTACTTTCGAGGAGGCAGGTGAGTGTGGTACAGCAGCTGTAGTAAGTCCTATATCTCGTATTGATGATAAAGATCTCAATAAAACATACGAGTATAGCAAGGATGGTAAGCCAGGCCCAATTTGTACAAAGTTCTATAATACTCTTCGTGCTATCCAGTATGGCGACATGGAGGACACCCATGGTTGGGTAACAATAATCGATTAAAAGATAGATTGTTTTATCAATCATCTTTTAACAACACAACAAAGTAAATATTTAATTAAAGAGTAAATAGCATGATGGAATCCAAATCTAAAATTTCTATCATTGCATTGATTACCCTTTTATTCTATATCTTTACAGCATGCAAGGGGGAACGTATTGTTGAATGTGACAATACGCTCCCTCTTTGGCTAACAGAGGAAAAGGATAATGGTTCTCATATGCAATTAAATGAGGCACAACAGCGTGTAGAGTGTCTAAAGTCTGATTGTTCTTATGACAATGATTTCTTAGTATCATGCCTCAAAAAGATTAATTATCCCGACGTAGTTGCTAAAATAGCTGATGATTCTCTTGGCACTGAGGGCTATCGTCTATATGTTGATGCCAACAAAACATTGAATATCGAGGCTAACTCTCCTGCTGGTATTTTGTATGGCTCTTTTGCTGCTCGTCGTATCCTTAAGGTGAATGGCGAATTGCCTACGACACCAATTATAGAGATGCCACAATTTTCACTCCGTGTTCTCAACCATTGGGATAACCTCGATGGTACTGTAGAACGTGGTTATGCTGGTCGTTCTTTATGGAGGTGGGAACAACTCCCTGATACACTCTCTCCTAGATATACCGCCTATGCCGAGGCTTGTGCTTCTGTAGGTATTAATACAGTTGTTCTTAATAATGTAAACGCCTCACCAGCCATCCTTACAGATGAGTATCTCGTAAAGGTAGCAGCATTGGCAAATCTTTTCCGCCCTTATAACATCCGTGTTATGCTGTCGGTAAACTTCTCCTCGCCTTCTGCTTTAGATAGCTCTATAAAGGATGCCGACCCACTTCGCCCAGAGGTGCGTAACTGGTGGAAAAACTGTGCGGATAGGATATACAACCTTATTCCTGATTTTGCTGGTTTTCTAGTAAAGGCTAATAGCGAGGGACTCCCTGGTCCTCTTGACTTTGGTCGTACTCATGCCGATGGAGCAAATATGCTAGCCGAGGCTCTTGAACCTCATAATGGTATCGTCATGTGGCGCGCTTTCGTATACTCTCCTTCAGATGCCGATCGCGCTAAGCAGGCTTACCTAGAGTTTAAGCCTTATGATGGCCAATTCAAGGATAATGTGATTATTCAAATCAAGAATGGTCCTATCGACTTCCAACCACGTGAGCCTTTTAGTCCTCTCTTTGGTGCTCTTCAAAACACAGATATGATGGTTGAGGTTCAGATAACACAGGAGTATACAGGTCATGCAAACCACCTCTGCTATCTAGCTCCAATGTGGAAGGAGACACTTGATGCTGATACTTATAATGGTACAGACCATTCTACTATCAAGGCACAGACAATGGCAACTAAGGTCTCAGCTATTGCTGGTGTATCTAATATAGGTGATGATGAGGTATGGTGCGCTAATGAGCTGGCTCAGATTAACTGGTATGCTTTTGGCCGACTAGCATGGAATCCAGATCTTTCCTCAGAGGAGATTGCTACAGAGTGGGTAGCTCAGTCGTTCCCAACTATGCCTAACTCGCAAAGAACATCCCTAGAGAAGATGTTGCTCGATTCTCGCGAGATGGTAGTAGACTATATGATGCCTTTAGGCCTACATCACATATTCGCATGGGGGCACCACTATGGACCAGAGCCTTGGTGTGCAGTCCCAGGAGCTCGCCCTGATTGGATGCCTAGCTACTATCACCGTGTAGACTCTATAGGCCTTGGTTTCGATCGCTCTCCATCTGGTAGTAAGGGCAATGAACAGTACAATTCTCCATTATCTGATATCTATGGTAATATAGAAAAATGTCCAGATGAGTATCTCCTATGGTTCCACCACGCATCTTGGAATCACACTATGCAGAGTGGTCGTACACTATGGGAAGAGTTATGCTTCAGATATAATCGTGGTATGATAGCTGCAAAAGATCAATACCAATTGTGGTCTTCTTTTAAGCCTTATATGTCGCTCGAAGCATGGGAAAATGTCAACCGCCGTCTAGATATCCAAGCAAAGGATGCTCAATGGTGGCACGATAGCTGCTTACTTTACTTCCAGACATTTAGTAAAATGCCTATCCCAAAGGGTACAACTCTTAATCTAGAGGATATGATGAATTTCCATATACCTATAGATAATTATACTTGCGCACCTAAAGGATATGTAAATTGACAATATTTATATCTTTTAACTAAGTGGATAGTACGTACTTAGAAAGAGATAGATAACTTTGCGACGATAATTTTCGCTTAGAATAAATATTTGACTTAATGCAGAAGATACGTAACGTAGCCATAATAGCGCACGTCGACCATGGTAAGACAACTCTTGTAGACAAGATGTTGCATGCGGCAAAGCTATTCCGCGACAATCAGAAGGTCGGCGACCTCTTGATGGATAATAATGAGCTCGAACGCGAGCGTGGTATAACAATTCTTGCCAAGAACTGTGCTGTACAATGGGGCGAATACCGCATCAATATCATTGATACTCCAGGCCACTCCGATTTCGGTGGTGAGGTAGAGCGCGTGCTCAACATGGCAGATGGCGTATTGTTGCTCGTAGACGCTTTCGAGGGCCCTATGCCTCAGACTCGTTTCGTTCTTCAAAAGGCTATCCAGTTGGGTCTTAAACCTATCGTTGTTATCAATAAGGTAGATAAGCCTAACTGCCGTCCTGAGGAGGTATATGAGAAGGTGTTCGACCTCATGTTCGCTCTCGAGGCAACAGAGGAGCAGCTTGACTTCCCTACACTCTACGGATCGGCTAAGAATAACTGGATGTCTTCCGATTGGAAGGTGATGACAGATAATATTGATGCCGTATTCAATACTATCATCGAGCATATCCCAGCGCCTAAAGTTGTTGAGGGTACACCTCAAATGTTGGTAACATCTCTCGAGTATTCAAATTATACAGGTCGTATAGCTATCGGTCGTGTTACTCGTGGCGAACTTCGTACCAATATGGATATCAGCCTTTGTAAGCGCGATGGTCGTATCCAAAAGATGCGTATCAAGGATCTTTACCTATATGATGGTATGGGTAAGGTTAAGGTTGACGTCGTTCCTTGTGGCGAGATATGCGCTATCGTAGGTCTCGAGGGCTTCGAAATTGGCGATACTGTAGCCGATGCTATCAACCCAGAACCTCTTGATCCTATCGCTATCGACGAGCCTACAATGTCAATGTTGTTCACTATCAACAACTCTCCTTTCTTCGGTAAGGATGGTAAGTTCGTGACTTCTCGTCATATCAAGGATCGTCTCGATAAGGAGCTCGAGAAGAATCTTGCCCTCCGTGTTGAGCCTACAGATTCAGCTGACGCATGGAATGTATTCGGTCGTGGCGTCCTCCACTTGTCTGTACTTATCGAGACTATGCGTCGCGAGGGTTACGAGTTGCAGGTAGGTCAGCCTCAAGTTATCATCAAGGAAATCGATGGCGTTAAGTGCGAGCCTATAGAGGAGCTCACTATCGACCTCCCAGAGGATTGCTCTGGTAAGGCTATCGAAATGGTTACTCAGCGTAAGGGCGAACTCACAAATATGGAGCGTAAAGGCGATCGTATCCACCAGGAGTTTAAGATTCCTTCACGTGGTATCATCGGTCTCCGTTCAAACCTAATGACCGCCTCTGCAGGCGAGGCTATCATGGCACACCGTCTCCTCGGCTTCGAACCTTGGAAGGGTCCTATCGAGAAGCGTACTACAGGCTCCCTCATAGCTATGGAGAGTGGTACAGCATTCGCTTATGCTCTCGGTAAACTCCAAGATCGTGGTAAGTTCTTCATCAATCCTCAAGATGAGGTCTACGCTGGTCAGGTAGTAGGCGAAAATACTCGCGAGGGTGATATCGTCCTCAATGTTACTAAGAGTAAGAAGCTTACTAATATGCGTGCATCAGGTTCTGATGAGGCAGTACACCTTGCTCCTCCTGTTACTTTCAGCCTTGAAGAGGCTCTCGAGTATATCCAGGGTGACGAGTACGTCGAGGTTACTCCTCACTCTATGCGCCTCCGTAAAATCCTTCTTAATGAGGTCGATCGTAAGCGTATGGCTAAACGCGAACAAGAGTAATTTCTCTCATATTATTACCTACGTCCCACGTAACTGCTTTGGTTTCGTGGGACTTTTCTTTTTATTCTAAACTTTTAGCTCCTTTCAGCGTACTAGGTAGCAATGACAAAAAGTAACTAAGATGAAAAAAGCATTATTTTACGCATTCATGGTAGCAGCCATGTCGTGCACATTTACATTGACTTCTTGTGGTGATGATGACGATGAGGATGATGAGTACAACTTCTCAGACTACCAATCTCTAGGTAAGTCTACTCTCTCTCTCGCATCTGAAAAGGCTGGTGCATATACATATTTTATTAAGGCTGGCGATACCAACGCATCACTAATAAGCCTTCAGGCTATAGACCTTTACTCTTTCTGTACTACTGCTCCTGAGGAGTTCGGTACATACGACCCAGAGGGTATCTACCAAGGTCAATCTTCTCAATGGAAAAATATCCTTTTCGAAGGTCATTTCGGTGGTTTCTGTCCTATTAATATCGGATATGATGATGATAACTACGGTTACTACGCACCTATCGACAAGTCAGAGGGTGAATCTCTCGTAGCTGTAGGCGGCTCTTTCTGTAAGGCTATCTTCTGTAAGCATTTCGACCTCAATGCTACCGAGCTAGTATCTTCTACTTTGTCTCTCACAAAGGGTAAGTATATCAAGAGCATGGATATCTGCCTCCCTCGTATCTACGAGAACCTAGAGTCTGATAATGTTGAGTGGACTATCGATTGGACCGATTTCCAAGGTAACGAAGTAGGCGAACTTCCAAATAATAGCAAAATCGTCCTCTACGTACGTAGCTATATCGAGAGCCTAAATGTCTCAAATCTTACAAACCTTAAGAAGACAGTAGAAACTCTCGTAAGCGGTGTAAAGAATGATACTTTCACAAAAGAGGTAGCTATTACTCTTGCTGAGAAGGATAAGAATGGTAAGGTAACTCTCAATGATAAGGTAAAAACATGGAACACTATCGACCTCACTAGCCTCAACAAGGGTTACGTATTCGAGGTATATATGACAGTGGTTGATACCAATACTGGTAAAGAGCACACTACATACACTTTGCCAGAGGATCTTAATAAGATTCTTATCAAGAATATTAAATTCCTAGATAAATAAACACTATACCTTAAAATCTCAGAGAGGATGCTCCACTTAGGGGTGTCCTCTCTTTTTATCAATTATCAACTGTCAATTGTCAAGTCAAAAAATTACCCCTCTTACCATCCTATCTTTTCCAAAGGCATCTTTTCTGCACTCCACATCTATATATCCCAACCCTCTCATCATCTCCATAGTCTCTTCCCCAAAGGCTTCATTTATCTCAAAAAATAGTACTCTCCTCTTTCCTACTCTCTCCACACTATCTTTCAAAAGTTCTGCTATCTTCTTGTAAAATCTCAACGCATCATCATTTGGAACAAATAATGCTAAGTGAGGCTCATAATCCAATACATGTCTCTCCATCTCCACCCTCTCTCTCTCTAATACATAAGGAGGATTCGATACCACAATATCTACATCGTCTAATATTCTGTCATTCTTTAGATTCAATATGTCGTCTAAGACAAACCTTACCCCTCTCTCATCGCCATTCTCTCTTGCCACCGCTAACGCTCTCTCCGAAACATCCACCCCCACTACTTCCCATTCTGCTCTTCCCTCTTTTATCGAGCACGCTATTATTCCGCTGCCAGTGCCAATGTCTAATACCTTACCTCTCTCCATCTTCTCCTCTAAAACCCAATCTACCAACTCCGATGTCTCAGGTCTAGGTATCAATACCGCATCTGTTACCCTATAATACTCTCCCCTAAAGAAGGCTCTCCCTGTCACATACTGCAATGGTTCTCCATTTTCCAACCTCCCTATCATCTCACGTAGCTCTTTCTCCTCCTTTAATGTCAACTCGCGCTGACCCTCCATCATCAACTCTATTGACGTCCAATTAAAATAATCTTCCAATAGGTATTGAGCCACCTCTACGCTATTAAGCGTAGTTGCTGCTTCGCGTTTTATCTCTGCAATCTTCGTCATATCGCAAAAATAAAGATTATTTCTCTATCTTTGTATTTTAGGAAACTATACGCACTTGTTGGAATATGAAACAACCTTCAATATCTTGTGAGGTAACAGCACTAAATGATAATCAAGATACTTTCTTGGTCTTTGATCGAGTAAAGAACGATTTTATATATCCACTACACTTCCATCCAGAGTACGAAATCAACTGTATCATCAATGCTCCTGGTGTACAACGTGTAATGGGCGATAGCGTAGAGGAGATTACAGACCTAGAGCTTTGTATCGTAGGTCCTAACCTATACCACGCATGGCAAGTGGGTTCTTACGACGATTCTAAACCTTGCCGCGAAATTACTATTCAGTTCAATGGCGACATCCTTAGCAAAACACTTCTCGAAAAGCATATCTTCCGCTCTATATCTGATATGCTTAACCGCTCCTCACAGGGCGTAGTCTTCGCCGAGGATTCTATACGTGAGATTCTCCCAATTCTTACTAATCTCGCTAGCAAGAAGGGGTTCGAGTCGTTTATCGAACTCATGCGTCTCCTCCATGCTATGTCTATAGCGCCTAATCAGCGCCAATTGGCTAACGTCTCTTTCCAAACCCAAAATACTGCAGGCTTCGCTGATGAGCGTGTAGAGCTAGCTTACAACTACCTCAAGACTCATTATGCCGAAAAGATTAAGGTGGAGGATGTGGCTCAGAGCGTCCGTTTGTCCACAGTTACCTTTACTCGCCTCATAAAAAGTCGCACAGGTAAGTCTTTTATAGATTTCCTCAATGATATCCGTATCGGCTACGCTTCTCGTATGATGGTCGACTCAAATAAAACTATTGGCGAAATATGCTACTCTTGTGGCTTTAATAATATATCTAACTTCAATCGCGTGTTCAAACGCCATCAGGGTCTCACTCCTAGCGAATATCGCCAGACTTATCAGGGATCTCGTGTCGTTTACTAGTATAATATTCTTATCATGAATCTTTCAGAAATTCGCAATCTCCTTCAGGAGCGTATCTTGGTTATAGATGGCGCTATGGGTAGCCTTATACAACAATATGGGTTGTCAGAGGCCGACTTCCGTGGTGCTCGTTTCGCTAATCATCATCTCCCTATTAAGGGTAATAATGATGTCCTCGTACTTACACAACCTAAGGTCATTGAGGAGATTCATGAGCGTTACCTTAAAGCGGGTGCCGATATCATAGAGACTAACACCTTCTCTAGTACCCGTATCTCTCAAGCTGATTATGGCTTGGAGCCTGCTGCTTATGACATGAATGTAGCAGCAGCACGTATCGCACGTGGTATAGCTGATAAATACTCTACCCCAGAGAAGCCTCGCCTCGTGGCCGGCTCTATGGGTCCTACTAATAAGACTGCTAGTATAAGTCCTGATGTTAATAACCCTGGATTTCGCGCTATATCTTTCGCCGAACTCTCCGAGGCTTATGCAGAGCAGATTCGTGGCCTCATCGATGGCGGCGTAGATATCCTCCTAATAGAGACTATCTTCGATACCCTTAATGCTAAGGCTGCTCTCTTCGCCGCTCAACAGGTAATGGCGGAAAAGAATATGCCCGATTTCCCTATCATGCTTAGCGCTACTATAGCTGATAAGAGTGGTCGTACTTTATCGGGCCAAACAGTCCCAGCTTTCCTTAATGCTGTTCGCCATGTCAATCTGCTTAGCGTGGGACTTAACTGTTCTTTCGGCGCACGTGATATGATGCCTTATATCGAACTCTTAGGTTCTCAGGCTGATTGCTTCATTAGCGCATACCCAAATGCGGGCCTCCCTAATCAGTTCGGTCAATATGATGAGTCTCCTGAGATGATGGCTGATAATGTCCACGAGATGCTTCGCCATGGTCTCGTTAATATCGTAGGAGGTTGTTGTGGTACAACGCCTGACCATATTGCGGCTATCGCTCGCGTTGTGGCTGAGGCTAATGACGTAGTCCCTCATAAGCCATCCGATAATAAGCATATAATGCGCCTCTCGGGTCTAGACCCTATGGAGGTGGATAAGAAAAATAAGGAGTTCTACCAAGTGGGTGAGCGTTGTAACGTGGCTGGTAGCCGTAAGTTCCTTCGCCTCATAAATGAAAAAAATTACGATGAAGCACTAGGCATCGCGAGAGCAGAGGCTGAACAGGGTGCTGATATCATCGATGTTAATATGGACGACGCTATGCTCGATGCTAAGGCGGAAATGCGTACGTTCCTAAATCTCCTTATGTCTGAACCCGATGTGGCTCGCCTCCCTATAATGATCGACTCTTCTAAATGGGAGGTCATCGAGGCTGGTCTCGAATGCGTACAGGGTAAGTGCATCGTAAATAGTATATCACTCAAAGAGGGCGAGGAGAAGTTCCTCGACCATGCTCGTACCATCCTTCGCTATGGCGCAGCTACCGTCGTTATGGCGTTCGATGAGAAGGGTCAGGCTGATACTTATGAACGTCGTATCGAGGTCTGTGGTCGTGCATATAAACTCCTTACAGGTATCGGATTCCCTCCAGAGGATATCATATTCGACCCTAATGTCCTCGCTATCGCTACAGGTATCGATACTCATGACAATTATGCTGTCGATTTCATCCGTACTTGTACATGGATAAAGGCGAACCTTCCTCATGCTAAAATATCCGGTGGTGTTAGTAATCTTAGCTTCTCGTTCCGTGGTAACAACCTAGTGCGCGAGGCTATGCACTCTGTTTTCCTCCATCACGCTGTTCGCGAGGGTATGGATATGGGTATCGTTAATCCTGCCGCTATGATGGATTATAATACCATAGAGCCTAACCTACGTGATCGTATAGAGGATGTCGTACTTAATCGTACCCCAGAGGCAACAGAAATACTTATATCTCTTGCCGAGGAACTAAAGGCTAAGGCTGCAGCAAGTGCTGGTACCGCTCCTGCTAAGCAGGGTGCCGAGTGGCGCTCTTCATCGCTCGAGGAGCGTCTCAAGCATAGCTTGCAGAGGGGTATAACGGATTTCCTTGAGGCCGACCTCCACGAGGCGCTCGAAAAGTACCCTCTAGCTATATCTATCATAGAGGGTCCTCTTATGGATGGTATGAACTACGTGGGTACTCTCTTTGGCGAGGGTAAGATGTTCCTCCCTCAAGTGGTTAAGACTGCTCGTGTCATGAAGCGTGCCGTCGAAATTCTCCAACCTACTATCGAGGCTCAAAAGCAGGCGGCTGGTAAGACTTCTACGTCTGCTGGTAAGGTGCTCTTCGCTACTGTTAAGGGCGATGTCCATGATATCGGTAAGAATATCGTATGCGTAGTCTTGGCTTGTAATAATTTCGAGGTCAAGGATCTAGGCGTAATGGTAGAGACAGAAGAGATTGTCCGCGTGGCTAAGGAATGGCAGCCTGATGTAATCGGCTTAAGTGGTCTTATTACTCCTAGCCTAGACGAGATGATAAATGTATGTCGTGCTCTCGAGGCTGAGAGCCTCAAAATACCTGTCATGATTGGTGGAGCTACTACATCTGACATTCATACCTCTCTCCGTATAGCTCCCGTGTATAGCGCTCCTGTAGTATATACCATAGATGCTAGTAAGAGTGCTTGGGTTACTCAGTGCCTCGTTAATAAGGATCAGAAGTTCCTCGCCGATTTGGCCGAGCATCAAGAGTCTCTACGTAAGGCTGAGGCAGAAAAGGTCGCCCCAACACCTAAGGCTACCCCTAAATCTACCGAGCCTCTATTCGACTGGAAGAGTGAATCTATCTCCGTACCTCCTGTATCGCGTGTCGTACTAGAGGATATAGATCTTAACCTCATCATCCCTCATATCCACTGGGCTATGTTCCTTGCGGCTTGGAAGACTAAGGTAGGCCCAGAGGGTGATAAGCTTATAGCTGATGGAAAGGCTATGTTGTCTCGTATGGTAACCGAAAAGCTTACTACCGCTCGCGCCGTAGTGGAGTTCTTCCCTTGTAATGCTATAGATAACGAACATGTGGAGTTGTATGCCACCCACCAAGCGCCTTATGGTTGCGGTTGCGTCGAGTGTTCTCTCCAATCTACCATCCTTCGTAAACGCCAAGTGAATAGCCCTATTACTACTCTTCATTTCCCTCATACCTCTGTCAAGGGTAACTCTCTAGCAGAGTACGTAGCTCCTAAGTCAACTAATCGTACAGATTATATCGGTATGTTCGCTGGTACTACCGGTATAGGACTGCAATCTCATATAGATAAATTCCGCGCCGAGGGTGACGACTATAATGCTCTCATGCTCCAACTCCTCGCAGATCGCCTAGCCGAGGCTCTTAGCCAATACCTCCAGGAAACATACTCTCCTAAGGGTATCCGCCCAGCTATCGGTTATGCTATATGCCCAGATCATGAGCAGAAGAAGACTCTCTTCTCTCTCCTAAATGTAGAGGAGTCTATAGGTATATCTCTCACAGAAAGCCTTATGATGACTCCTGTCTCTAGTGTGTGTGGTTATTATTTTTATAGAGGAGAGTACTAATTTGTCATAATATATGATATCTTTGCAACCCTACCATATCATATTTTCGTAGATAATACTATTATGGAAAAGTATATACAACAACTCATAACGGATAACACTAGAGTCATTATACCTGACTTCGGTGCTTTTATCCGCCCTCAGGGTGAAGGCGAAGTGATGTTCAATCAGTTCCTATCATTCGATGATGGTATGCTCGTTGAAGCAGTTAAAACAGCAGAGAATATCTCAGAAGATGAGGCTAAGAGCCGTATCGCCGCATACGTAGAGTCTGTAAAGGCTAAACTTAATGCTGGAGAGTCTATCTCTATAGAGGGTATCGGAGAGTTCCATATGGAGGATAATCATATAGTAATGGATAATAGCGCACAAAAGTCTCCTATCATAGATATGCAGCCTACAGAACCTCAAGAGGCTCCAAAGTCATCTCCAGAGCCTACAGTAGTAGTCAATAACTACTCTGAAAAGAGTAATTACCTATGGGTATATATAGTAGCTATCGTATGCCTATTCCTCATCGGTGTATACGTATGCCTATTTGTAGTTAATAAGGATAACGCTGTATACAACTACTTCTATGGTACAGAGCAAGTGGATGAAGAGATAGTAGAGCCTGTCGTAGAGCCAGAACCTGAGGTCGTACCAGAACCAGAACCTGAGCCTGCTCCAGTAGTCTCTCTCGAAAAGCGTTATAATATCGTCGTAGGTACATACAACGATGAGGCAGCGGCTAACGCTCGAGTAGAATATCTTAAGTCTAAGGGCTTCAAGGATGCTTTTGCAACACCTCGTAATATCAAGGGTCGTACCAAATTTATGGCTGTCATCGAGAGTCACGACAAACTCCCTACTGCCGAGCGCCGTCAGGAGGAGATAGTTGATACATATCGTATAGAGAGTTGGATAACTAACGCAGGTGAGTAATCACTTATAGGTTTGATATCTTATCTTTCTTATATAAATACATGGCTTCGTCTAATACCTAATACAGGTTCAGACGAAGCCAATTCTGTTTCTCCCTCCCCATCATTAGCTACTATTGGCGTATCTCTCCATAATGAGGAGCGAGTGGCATACTCTCTTATCGCTTCTCTAGCGCCGTTAGTATCTCCTAAAATATTAGTTCTCGACCATTGTACTGATGATACTCTCTCTGTTGTCAATAGCTCTATAGCAAAACTTTCCCTACCCCAACAGTCTCTTTTTACTATCCTCATCAACGACGGACCTCAAGGTAAGAAGCATGCACAACGTCTCATTGTCAACTCTGCATCTACCCCATATATCCTCGCTACAGATGCCGACTGTCTCCTGTCTATCGAATGGGAACAAACAGTCTTAGCTTATATTTCCAAGCACTCCCCATCCCTCCTTCTTCTTCCTGTAGGTGTCCTCCGTACAGATTCTTCCCTTAGAGAATCCCTATTCTCCATTGATTTCATCTCTCTCCAAATGGCTACTATCGGGTGCGCTCTCTCTGGTCGCCCTACTATGGCTAATGGAGCTAATATATGTTTCTCTAAAAAACTATATCTAGCGCATAATGCTAATGCCGATTATGCCTCGGGCGATGATATGTTTCTCCTCTCAGAGGCAAAACGCCTAAATCTTAAGGTCAGCTATTGCTATACCCCTAAGGCAATAGTCCGTACCTATATGCCATCATCATGGAGCGCTTTTATCAACCAACACGCTCGCTGGTTCCGTAAGTCTTCAGGTTATTCTGATAGGGATGTCATCCGTCTCGGGTGGGCTACATTCTCTGCAACTTTCCTATGGCCCATATTGTTAATCCTCCTCCCAATAAATTATCAGTGGATTACTCTTTCATGCTTCGCCATTAAGACTATATTCGAATACCTTCTCCTTAAACGTGCCCAATCTTTCTTCTCCATATCTTTCCCTACCTTACATATCGCTATGTTCGCTCTCATATATCCTATCCTTACATTCATCATAATTATAAGGGCGACATTCAAAAACAAAACTTCTTGGTAGTATTCTCACCTATTGCAAATCTCAAATACAAGGGATACCTTTGCAATATCAACTTATAAACCTATTTCATGAAAACGGATATCGAAATAGCTAGAGAGGCAAAGTTGGCTAATATCAACGATATAGCAAAGGGCCTCGGTATCGACCAAAATAGTATCGAACCTTATGGTCACTACATCGCAAAACTTCCTCTTTCCCTTATTGATGAGTCTAAATGCAAAAAGAGTAAACTTATCCTAGTTACTGCTATTACACCAACTAAGGCTGGTATCGGAAAAACTACCGTATCTATCGGTCTAGCCCTTGGTCTTAATCGCATCGGAAAAAAGGCTGTTGTAGCTCTTCGTGAGCCTTCTCTCGGTCCATGCTTCGGTATGAAGGGTGGCGCAGCTGGCGGTGGTTACGCTCAGGTGCTCCCTATGGAGAAGATTAATCTTCACTTTACGGGCGACTTCCACGCTGTTACTTCAGCTCATAATATGATATCCGCTTTGTTGGATAACTATATATATCAACATAAAAACGACGGCTTCGCTCTCCGTGAGGTGCTCTGGAAGCGTGTCCTCGATGTGAATGATCGTAACTTGCGTAACATAGTTACTGGTCTCGGTGCTAAGACTGATGGCGTCCTCGCTGAGAGTGGCTTCGATATTACTCCTGCATCAGAGATCATGGCTATCCTTTGTCTTGCTACAAGCCTACAAGATCTCGAGCGTCGTATCGAAAATATCCTCCTCGGTATTACTATCGACGGCAAGCCTTTCAAAGTAAAGGATATGGGCGTGGCTGGCGCAATCGCTGTCCTCCTTAAGGATGCTATCCAACCTAACCTTGTTCAGACTATAGAGAATACACCTGCTATCATTCACGGCGGTCCTTTCGCAAACATAGCTCACGGATGTAACTCTATCCTCGCTACTAAAATGGCAATGTCTCTCGGTGATTACGTTATTACCGAAGCAGGCTTCGGTGCCGATCTCGGAGCAGAGAAATTCTTCGATATCAAATGCCGTAAGGCAGAACTCCAACCTGCTCTTACCATCATAGTAGCTACTACTCAAGGTCTTAAAATGCATGGCGGCGTAGCAGTAGAGGATATTAAGACTCCTAATGTCGATGGCGTTCGCGAGGGCCTCAAGAATCTCAAGCGTCATATCGCTAATATGCAGAAGTTTGGCCAAAGCGTTGTCGTAGCTCTCAATCGTTACGCAACAGATACTGACGAGGAGCTTGCAGTAGTATCCGAATACTGCAATAGCATAGGCGTCGGCTTCGCTATCAATGGCGCATTTGCCGAGGGCGGCGTGGGCGCAGAACCTCTCGCTAAAGTAGTGGTAGATACCATAGAGAATAAGCCTTCTGATAAGCTCACCCTTATGTACACTGATAACATCTCTATCGAGAATAAAATAGAGAATGTAGCTCGTGAGATCTATGGCGCAGCTAACGTTACCTTCTCTCCAGCAGCTAAACGCCAAATCGAACGTGCTAAGGAGTTGGGCTACGAGAGCTTCCCAGTATGTATCGCTAAAACACAATACTCTTTCTCCGCCGACGCTAAGGCATATGGCGTGCCAGAGGGTTTCTCAATAAATATTCGCGACCTCGTCATAAACGCAGGCTCCGAGATGCTCGTTGCTATCGCCGGTGATATGCTCCGCATGCCAGGCCTCCCAAAGAGCCCCCAAGCAGAACGTATCTTTATCAATGAGAATGGCGATATAGACGGCCTCTCATAAATCAAAGATAATTTATTCCCCATCCCCAATAAACGGCAAGTGCACTCAACCACACTTGCCGCTTTTTTTATATCCAAAAATTGCGAGCAACAAGGCACCAACCCGTATACTCCCACCACTCAATCTAGTCCCCTCTAGCCCCTCTAGAATATCTAGAATAACTAGAACAACTACAAAAATTGCGATGAACAAGGCTACACACCGTATACTCCCTTCCCCCTATCTAGCATCCTCTAGAATATCTAGCCCCACTAGAACAACTAGAACAACTATCTTCCAATACTCAAAATATCATCAAAAGTGAATGCTACATAAAAATATTCTATACCTTTGCGCCAAAACCATATCAAAATGTCTATGATAAACATATCACTTAAAACTATAGAGCAGAATGATAACGTAGGTATGTTCTCAATCTGTTTCGATGGAAATAAAGAGAGTGAATTTGAGACGTTCCTCAATGAATTCAAAGATAACGCCATGTATAATAAGGATTTCAATATCATCCTAATGGCACTAGCTAAGATTATCGATAAGGGGGCTCTCGAGCGTTTCTTTAGAAACGAGGGTAAAATGAATGACAATGTAAAGGCATTGTCAATAGACTCTAGAAAACTGAGGTTGTATTGCCTTCGTATATCAGATCAAATCCTTATACTTGGTAATGGTGGAGTGAAAAACTCTCGCACATATCAAGAGGATGAGAGGTTAAGCGGGTATGTTATGGATTTACAAGCATTCAATAAGGTCCTTATCAGAGCGCAAAAAGAAGGTAAAATTACAATAGAGAAGAATGTCATAATAGATATTCAGAGTACTACATTTGAAATATAATATATATTCACTATGGTGCAGAATCATTTATTTAGACAATGTTTGGCTGCTATTCCTGAGGAGCAAAAGGCGGAGTTCGATCTCTCCTTCAGAATAGCTGAACGAATTAGTGAAGTTCTTACAGAAAAGAATCTCACTCAAAAGGATTTTGCTTGCCAACTAAATAAAAGCCAATCTGAAATATCTAAGTGGCTAACGGGTAGATATAAGTTCTCTACCCCAACTATTAGGAAAATAGAGCGTGTATTAAATTGTAATTTAATAGATAATACAAAATAATATCTATTTTCCCCCTCCAATCCGCCACCCCAAAATTAAATATTTCCCCCAATACTTGACTTTGTCAAAATAAGTACTAACTTTGTGAAAAAATATTAATGAGGATAGGGTCCTGAAGTGTATCGTTTCAGGATTCTTATTTTTTTTACGTTTAAACAATTGATTA
Source organism: Bacteroidia bacterium (assembly GCA_030526155.1). GTDB lineage: Bacteria > Bacteroidota > Bacteroidia > Bacteroidales > Marinilabiliaceae > W3P20-009. The sequence continues at coordinate 15,020 of JAUNDI010000008.1, read as the reverse complement.
GATATGGCAAACTTCGTTACAGCAGAGGGTTTAAAGAAGATGAAGGAGGAACTCGCTCGCCTCGAAGGTGAGGAGCGCCCAAAGGTTATTCAACAGATCGCTGAGGCTCGCGATAAGGGAGACTTGTCTGAGAATGCTGAGTACGATGCAGCTAAAGAGGCACAGTCCCATCTCGAGACTAAAATCGCTCAGCTCAAACTACAAATCGCAGAGTCTCGCGTACTAGACGCATCTAAAATAGATACAACTCAAGTTCAGATCCTTACTAAGGTAACTATCAAGAACACCAAAAATAATGCCCAGATGGCATACTCTATCGTGCCAGAGTCAGAGGCTAACCTTAAGGCTGGTAAAATAGCCGTTAGTACTCCTATAGCTCAGGGCCTCCTCGGTAAAAAGGTGGGCGAATTGGCAGATGTTAAGGTGCCAGCAGGTGTTATGACTTTCGAAATCGTTAAAATCGAACTTTGCGACTAGTATTTAATACCATTTTATCATGGCTTCTATTTTTAGTAAAATCATAGCTGGCGAAATACCTTCTTATAAGGTGGCTGAAGATGATAAGCATTACGCTTTCCTCGATATCAATCCTCTCGCTAAGGGTCATACCCTAGTCGTGCCTAAACACGAGGTAGATTACGCATTCGACCTCTCAGAGGAGGAGTATGCAGCTCTCCACGCTTTCGCTCGCCGTGTGGCTATAGCTCAGAAAAAGGCTATACCTTGCTTGCGCGTGGGCGTAGCTATACTTGGCTTCGACGTGCCTCATACCCATATTCACCTCGTTCCTCTCCAGTCAGAGGGTCAGATGAATTTTACTAATGAGCGCGCTAAATTTACTCTTGAAGAGATGGCTGATATAGCTGCTTCTATAGCTAAGGAGTTCAAATAGTATAATATGTTAGTCTAAATAACTAACCAAGAAATTCTTCCCGAATGTTGTATGAATATAAACAACATTCGGGTCTTTTATATTTTGTTAATAGTCTAGAAGTATCATTTTTTGTCCAAATAGTATTATACTATAATCCACTCTATCATATACCTTTGCTCTCGTTCAATTTACTATTATTTGTATGACTAATTCAGTTTATAACGAACGTAGAGCTCGTATCGAGAGGGAACATGAAGAGCTCCTCTCTCGCCCTAACGAAATGCTATTCTCTGTTAATGGCGTATACAATAAGTATGCTAACCCTGTAGTTACTCGTGAGCATGTACCTCTTAAGTGGCGTTACGATTTCGACGAGAAGCGTAACCCATATTTCATGGAGCGCATCTCTTTTAATGCTGCTTTCAATGCAGGTGCCATGAAGTGGAATGGTAAGTATATCATGGTTGTGCGTACTGAGTCGGTCGACCGTAAGTCTTTCTTCGCTGTGGCTGAAAGTCCTAATGGCGTGGATAACTTCCGCTTCTGGGAGCGCCCTATATCTATGCCTCAAATCCCAGGTAAGCCTGATACTAATGTATATGATATGCGCCTTACTCAACACGAGGATGGTTGGATATATGGCGTATTCTGCACAGAACGTAAGGACCCTAATGCTCCAGCAGGCGATACCTCAAGTGCTGTAGCCGCCGCCGCTATCGCTCGTACTAAGGATCTTATCTCTTGGGAACGACTACCTGACCTTATCTCTCATGCTGGTCAACAGCGTAACGTAGTGCTCTTCCCTTATTTCGTAAATGGTAAGTATGCTTTCTATACTCGCCCTCAAGATGGTTTCATCGATACAGGTTCTGGTGGTGGTATCGGATGGGGTCTCACCGATGATATTACTAAGGCTGAGGTCCTAGACGAACTTATCATCGACGCTAAGACATATCATACAGTATATGAGGTGAAAAATGGTATGGGCCCTGCTCCTATCAAAACTAAGTATGGTTGGCTTAACCTCGCTCATGGCGTGCGTAATACCGCCGCAGGCCTCCGTTATGTGTTGTATATGTTTATGACCGACCTCGAGAAACCTTGGGTAGTAACTCATAAGCCTGCCGGACATTTCCTCGCTCCTTATGGTTCTGAACGCGTAGGCGATGTCTCTAATGTCGCTTTCTCTAATGGCTGGATCGAGGACCCAGATGGTAAGGTGTTCATCTACTACGCTTCTAGCGATACTCGTATGCATGTGGCTACTACAACAGTAGATCAACTCGTAGATTATTGCATGAATACTCCAGAGGACGACCTATACTCGCATAAGTCTGTAGAGCGTATCAATGCTCTTATAGATATGAATAAGTAACCCCCTTTTAGTCTATGAACAAACTATTTTCTCTATTGACTATGGCAGCACTCTTCTCAGTGTCTGCCATAGCTCAATACGAGCCTATGAACCCTAAGGCTACTCCTGAGGCTAAGGCTCTATTGGCTAAATTGTACTCTCTTCAAGGAAAATGTTGCCTCACAGGCCAACATTCATATCCTCTCTATTCTGATATCTACATGGAGCGTGTCGAAAACCTCGTAGAAGGTAGCCACCCTGTAGTGTTCGGTCAAGATTTCGGTTACTCTAAACCTAACTCTCTCGATGGTATTAATTTCCGCCAACGTTCTATAGATAATGCTATCAAATGGCATAAGCGTGGCGCTATCATTACTTTCATGTGGCATGCTGTGCCTCCTACTATAGAGGATAACTTCACTATATGGAAGGGCGAAAATGGTATCCAAAGTAAACTTACAGACGAGCAGTGGAAGCAACTCCTTACTCCTGGTACCGAAATACATAAGCGCTGGGAGGCTCAAGTGGATGTCATAGCTTTCTTCCTTCGTCAACTACAAGACGAAAACATCCCTGTTATATGGCGCCCTTATCATGAGATGAATGGCAACTGGTTCTGGTGGGGTGAACGCCCTGGTAAAACGGGTTACCAAGCGCTATATCGTATGTTGTATGATCGCCTCACTAATTATCACCACCTCAATAACCTCCTCTGGGTCTTTAACGCTAATGAGGTGAATGGTATAAATGTGACTAATTATGCCGATTTCTTCCCTGGTCACGATATCGTGGATATCTTGGCAACTGATGTCTATAACCAATACTATCAAGAGAAGGACTATAATCTCTTGTCTGAATTGGCTAATGGTAAAATCATAGCTATCGGCGAGTGTGGTAAACTCCCTACCGAGAAGATTCTTAAGGATCAGAAAAATTGGTCTTGGTTCATGTGTTGGAGCGAGTTTATCGAGACCGCTAATGAATGGGGTCCTCGCAAGGAGCTATATGATTCTAATTGGACTATTACTCTAGAAGAATATACAAAGTAATGAAGAATATAATACCAGAACTACAGCAGGAGCACTCACGTATCCTCCACTACTGGATAGATAATATGCAGGATGAGGTTAATGGTGGCTTCTATGGCGAACGTGATGCTATGGGTAATATCGTCCCTAATGCTCCTAAGGGGGCTATACTTAATGGACGTATGCTTTGGTCTTTCTCTGCTGGATATAACGCTTTCAACCTCCCCGAATATAAGTGCGCAGCAGATAGACTCTTCTCGTATATTACCGACCATTTCTATGATAAGGTTAATGGCGGCTTCTTCTGGTCTCTTAATGCCGATGGCTCTCCTCTAGATACTAAAAAACAGGCTTATGCCGAGGGGTTCATCATATATGGTCTCTCTGAGTATTATAGAGCTACTAGATGCCAACGTGCTCTTAATATGGCTATCGAGACTTACCATCTCATCGAAAAGCATTTTCGTGATAATAAGGATGGCGGCTATATAGAGGCTCTCGCTGCCGATTGGTCTCCTATGGCCGACGTGCGTCTCTCCGAGAAGGACGAGAATACGCCTAAGTCTATGAATACTCACCTCCATATCATTGAGCCTTATGTTAACTTATATCGTGCTTGGCCTAATGAGCAATTGCGCGACTCTATCTGCCACCTCCTAGATATCTTTACTTCTAGGATAATAGATGCTAATACAGGGCGCTTTAAGCTCTTCTTCGATATGGATTGGACTAATAAGGCGAATATCGATTCGTATGGCCACGATATCGAGGGGGCATGGCTCTTATATGAGGCGGCTGAAGTAATAAATGATAAGGCGTGGATGGAGAAGCTCCGCCCAATAGCTAAGCGTCTCGTCGATATTACTCTCGAGGAGGGTCTCGACCGTGGCTCGTCTATCTTCTACGAAAAGGTGGATGGTCACCTAGATACCGATAAGCATTGGTGGCCTCAGGCTGAGGCTCTCTGTGGCTTGGCTGATACATGGCGCCTTACAGGCGAACAGAGGTACCTAGATACTCTATACGCCGTATGGGACTACATCAAGCAGTATCTTTCTCTCCCTCGTGCTAAGGGTGAATGGGTATGGCGCGTTAATAAGGATGGCGAGGATGTATACTCTGATTGTCTCGCTGGCTTCTGGAAGTGTCCTTATCACAACTCTCGTGCTATGCTCGAGGTAATCCATCGTCTAAAATAATGTCTCGTATCATGTATAGGTATCTTATCGTTATCGTATCCGCTCTCTTGTCAGCCGCATGCGCACGTGAGTCTGTACGCACATATCAAGGGTCCGATCATAATATCCTCTTCGTGGGGCGTAGCTTGTCTACATCTGATTCTTTAGGTCCTCGTCAATGGACAGCGGGCTCATACTTCGCTTTCGCTTTCGATGGCAATGAGTGTACCGTTAATATCCTCGACGAACAAATATGGGATGGTAATGGGTTCAATTATCTCGAACTCGTAGTCGATGGCGTAAATACACGCGTATGTATCGACTCTACATTCAATGCGCTCGTCCTCGATTCGCTCTTGTCCGATGCTCCTTCTCATGAAGTGCTCGTATGTAAGGATACCGAATCGTCTCACGGATATATACAATTGCATAGCGTAATAACTAAAAATTTGCGACCAACAGCTATGCTCTCTGAGTGCTCGCCGCTTATAGAGTATATCGGTAATTCTATTACATGTGGCGCTGAGGCCTACTGCGATGAGGTGCCTTATGGTACCGGCCGCTGGGGCGATAGACATAGGGCTTATCTCGCATATGGTCCTCGTGTGTCGCGTATGCTGGGCGCTCGCTGGATGCTTACCTCCGTATCGGGTATTGGTCTCATACACTCTTGTTGTGATATGGATATCGTCATGCCTCAGGTGTACGACAAAATCAGCCTTCGAGATAATAAGTATGAATACTCATTCTCCGAACCTGCTGATATAGTTTGTATATGTCTAGGCCAAAATGATGGAGTCCAAGATTCTACCGAATTCTGCTCCGCATACGTAGATTTTATCTCTAAGGTAAGGTCACATAATCCTTCTGCTCGCATAGTTATGCTCTCTTCACCAATGGCCGACGAGAATCTACGTGCTTGGCAGGAGAAAATGCTACTGTCTATAGAGGCTAATGCCGATTCTGTCGAACATTTCTTCTTCTCTAAACAGTGGAATAGCGGTGGGGGTGACCACCCCGATTATAACGAACACGCCGCTATAGCAAACGAATTATACAATTATCTTAAGTGATAAAATAGTTAAGTAATTACTCACGCCTTTGCAAGCGTGAGTAATATTTTTTAACTTTGCCTCCAATCGAACTATAATATCAAGATTGGATAATTCACGTCCAAATATTGTGCGCTTGTACAAAGAGCGACTTAACTTGTTGCTCGACGTGACTCAGACCATAAATCGTAGGCATAGCGTCGAAGAACTCATGCAGGAGTTCGAGACTCTGCTTAGAGAGGAACTTGGTGTGGGTAGGGTGATAGTATATACCCGCGGCGACGATAATAAGTGGAACCAAATCCTTGCTTGTGGAGTCTCTCAACAGCAGGCCGATGCTATCAACCCTGAGGTCGACCTCGCCGGTATTACTCAAATAGAAAACCTCGCTCTCACCGAACAGGAGAAATTATCTATATTCGATGCCGTAATACCTATCCACCACGAATTCAAACTTATGGGTTATGTCCTCGTGGGCGACCAGGAACTGGGAGAGGGCGTATCTCCAACGCTTCGTAATATTAAGTTCATCCAAATCCTCGCTAACCTTATCATCGTTTTCATAGAAAACAAAAAGATGCAGGTACGTCTGCTTAAGCAGGAGAGCCTTAAGCATGAGTTCGAAATCGCCTCCCAAATCCAACAGAGCCTCGTACCTAAGGATAGTGAAATGATTACAACATCTTTCCTTACCGTACGCTCTCTTTATAAGCCTCACCAAGCCGTAGGCGGCGATTACTACGATGTCTTGCCTCTATCTCCATATAGCGTAGGCTTCTGTATAGCCGACGTTAGCGGTAAGGGTATGGGCGCAGCTCTGCTGATGTCCAACTTCCAAGCTATCGTCCGCTCTCTTTTTACCGCTAATATCTCAATGAGCCGTCTGGTTAAGGAACTCAACGAGCGCCTTAACTACAACTCTAAAAACGATAAGTTCATTACCGCTTTCCTCGGTCGTTATAACAAAATAACGGGCCGCCTCACATACGTTAATGCTGGTCACCTAGCTCCACTATTGTGCGTCCCCGGTGTTAAGGAGATACGCGAACTAGATACGGGTTCCATCGCTCTTGGTATGCTCGACGAAATGCCTACAATCGAGGAGGAGTCTATACGTATTCGTAAGGGTACTAGATTGGTGGCCTTTACCGATGGCCTCGTAGAGTGCGACGAGGGTAGCCGCGTACGTACCTCTTTCCAACAACTTAAGGAGATAATGGAGCATACCGTTAGCATAGATGAGGCTATGAGACGTATAGACGAAATGGCCGAACGCGATAAATTAAATGGTTTCGCTTTCGATGATATCTCCGTCCTCGGTCTCGAATTTAAACGTAACGGAACCTTGCCAATTTAATTTTTTTACCTTCAAAGCGAATATTTATTAGAAATTGTTTTTTTCTCTTAAATGATAGAGTTACATTTGTGCACCGAAAAGATGTTCTAATTACTGATTTAATTTTCTATTAAAATGAAGAACGCATTCCTTGGCGCCGCAATTTTAGCTGGAGCAGTCTTAACAGTAGGTTGTTCATTGTCTTCTAGCAATAAGGCTAATGAAGCCATTAAACAAAATATCGAAGAGAATGTGCGCGAGTTCGTATACCCTCTCCCTACAGCTTTCGAAACAACAGAGATGCTTAATCGTATCGAGGCTCCATATATCCAAACTCTATGCAATGACCTCTCTAATGCCGAGGGTTACCTCACAGAGTATAAGAGAGCTCTTAACCTCGGTGTATATAGCGCCGATATGTGCTACGCTAGCACTTATAACCAACAGCAGGGCATCATGGAGTGCATGGATGTTATCAAGGGCCTAATCGATGAACTCGATATGACTACTGGCGTAGATCCAGAACTCCCTAGCAAACTAGAAAATAACGAGAATAATAAGGACGAACTTACAAGACTTATCACAGAGTCTTTCTATGATTCGTATGATTACCTCAACCGTAACGACCGCGGTCCTGTATCTATCCTCATCGTTGCAGGTAGCTGGATCGAGGCCGAGTACGTTACAACTCACATCTCTGAGAATACTTTCCTTAATAAGGAGATGGTCAAAATCGTAATGTCTCAACGCGAACCTCTCGCTAAGATGATGGAGATTCTCGACCAAAAGTTCCCAGAGGACGAATACGCTAAGTCTATCAAGGCTGGCCTCATGCCTCTCCACGAGGTATACAACTCAATCGTCGATGGCGGTATCACAGAGGAACAAATCGAGAAGATTACACTCCTCGTAGAAAAACTCCGAGACGAAATCACAGCGAAATAATAATCATAGCAAATCAAATAACTAACCAAGGACAGATGATTGTGATAGTCATCTGTCTTTTCTTTTTCTGCCCCTCCCATCTACCTCATCAACCTCCCTTACAAAAATTGCGATGAACAAGGGCGCAAACGCTGTGCTCATAATACAAAAATTGCGATGAACAGGAGACCTCCCGCACTCCACACTGCTCTCTTTCCCAATCATTACACTATCTTTGTAGCAAAATAACAATACCGACAAATGACAGACGAACAATATATGCAGCGTTGCCTCCAATTGGCAGCTCAGGGTCTCGGACGTACATACACCAATCCAATGGTGGGTGCCGTTGTAGTCCATAATGATACCATAATCGGCGAGGGTTATCACCACAAGGCTGGCGAACCTCACGCCGAGGTAAATGCTATTAATAGCGTAAAGAATAAGGAGCTCCTTAAGGAGAGTACCATATATGTTAGCCTCGAACCTTGCGCTCACTATGGTAAAACGCCTCCTTGTGCCGACCTCATCATCCGTATGGGTATACCTCGCGTAGTCGTGGGGTGCGTCGACTCTTTCTCAAAAGTCGCAGGAGAGGGTATCAAACGTATCCGTAATGCTGGTAGCGAGGTAATCGTAGGAGTCCTAGAAAAGGAATGCCGTAACCTCAATAGACGTTTCTTCTGCTACCACGAGAAGCATCGCCCTTATATCATCCTAAAATGGGCTCAGTCTGCCGACGGTTTCATATCTCTTCCCGACCGCTCTCCCGTCTGGCTCACTGATGAGGTGGCTAAGCGTGCCGTCCATAAACAACGCTCCGAGGAGATGGCTATACTCATAGGTAGCGGTACCGCTAATAGCGATAATCCTAGCCTTACAACACGCGAATGGTGTGGAGGAAACCCCATAAGAGTCGTATTCTCACCTAATGAGACGATAAATAGAGATCTTTCCATCTTCAACGATGATCAAGTGGTTATTGTCTTAACCGACAAAGAATCTCGCTCTGAGGGCAACATTAAGTTCGTCCAACTCTCTCCCTCTTCTTCTTCTCGAACAGAACAAATATGTATGGCTCTCTTCAATGAGGGTATACAATCCGTAATCGTCGAAGGGGGCCAACAAACTCTCCAAACGTTCATCAATGATAACATGTGGGACGAGGCATTCGTCTATCATGGCTCCAAAATATTACACAACGGCATATCAGCTCCTATTATTAATGCTAATAATGTCGAATTTGATGTAAAACTATCATCGGGAGCTAATCATTTACTTGCAATTCATCGTCATAAGTAGTATTTTTGCACCCAAGTAACGAAATATTCACACAGTGTTAGAGATTCTTGATACAACATTACGCGACGGCGAACAGACTGCCGGCGTTTCTTTCAATGCTAATGAAAAACTGACTATCGCTAAGCTCCTTCTTGACGATATTAGGGTCGATCGCATTGAGGTTGCTTCAGCGCGCGTCTCTTCAGGTGAATTGGAGGCCCTAAAGAATATCTGTGCTTGGGCTAACTCTAATGGTTATATCTCTAAGGTAGAAACCCTAGGTTTTATCGATGACGGCGTATCTATCAATTGGATTGCTTCAGCAGGTTGTAAAGTTATCAACCTCTTGTCTAAGGGCTCCCTCAAGCATGTCCAAGGCCAACTTCATAAAACTCCCGAACAGCATATCGAGGATATCAAGCGTAATATCGCTCTAGCTAAAGAACGAGATCTTACCGTTAATCTATATCTCGAGGACTGGTCTAATGGTATGATCCATTCTCCCGAATATGTGTTCCAATTGGTCGACGCTCTACGCTCTCAACCAATAGCTCATTTCATGCTCCCCGATACTCTCGGCGTACTTAGCCCTGATAAAACTCTCGAGTTCTGCCAAACAATGGTCAAGCGTTACCCCGAACTTAAGTTCGACTTCCACGCTCATAATGACTACGATATGGCTGTGGCTAATGTATATTCTGCCGTAAAAGCTGGTATTACTGGTATCCATACCACCGTAAATGGTCTCGGCGAACGCGCAGGTAATACCCCTCTAGCTAGCGTAATAGGTCTCCTTAATGACCACCTACATATCCCTAATAATCTCCGCGAGATTCGTCTTACTCACCTCTGCCGTATGGTAGAGTCTATATCGGGTATCCGTATCCCTGATAATAAGCCTCTCGTGGGCGACTCCGTATTTACCCAATGTGCCGGAATACACGCCGATGGTGATAACAAGGATAACTTGTACTTTAACCAACTCCTCCCTGAACGCTTCGGCCGCGTACGTAAATACGCCCTAGGAAAAACTAGCGGTAAGGCTTCTATCGCTAAGAACCTAGAGGAACTGGGTATCCACCTCACCCCAGAACAAATCAAACGCGTTACTCAACGTGTCATCGAACTGGGCGATAAGAAGGAGAGTATGACTACGGAAGACCTCCCTTTCATCATAGCAGATGTCCTTAAAAGTGGCGAGGATAGACACAATAATGTCCATATCGTCAACTATAGCCTAGCTCTCACTCGTGGCCTTAAGCCTGTCGCTACTATACGCATTAGCCTCCACGGTAAAGAGTACGAGGAGACCTCTGCAGGCGATGGCCAATACGACGCTTTCATGAAGGCTCTCTGGAAGATATACGAAAAACTTGGTCGTGAACATCCAGTGCTCGTCGACTATAACGTATCTATCCCTCCAGGTGGTAAGACAGATGCTCTCGTTGAGGCCGTCATCGCTTGGCAATTCCGCGACCAACATTTCAAAACTCGCGGACTCGATGCCGACCAAACAGAAGCTGCTATTAAAGCAACATTCAAAATGCTCAACATAGTAGAGCCAGAATACAAATCAGAATAATAACATATCACACAATACATAAACAATGGATTTCAAGATTGCACTTCTCCCAGGCGATGGTATCGGCCCAGAGGTCGTTGACCAAGCGGTTAAGGCTGTTGACGCAGTATGTAAAAAGTTCGGCCATACAGTTACTTACACTAAGGCCCTTGTAGGCGCTTGCGCTATCGATGCAACAGGTAAGGCTTACCCTGCAGAGACTCACGATATTTGTATGAAGTCTGATGCCGTCCTCTTCGGTGCAGTGGGCGACCCTCGTTTCGATAACGACCCTTCCGCTAAGGAACGCCCTGAGACTGGCCTCCTCGCTATGCGTAAGCAACTCGAGCTCTACGCTAACCTCCGCCCAGTAGAGACTTGGAAGAGCCTTATCAGTAAGTCTCCTCTTAAAACAGAACTCGTTGATGGCGCCGACCTCATCTGTATCCGCGAGCTCACTGGTGGTATGTACTTCGGTGAAAAGCACGAGGCTGATGACATGGCTTACGATACTTGTAAGTACACTCGCCCTGAAATCGAGCGTATCGTTATCAAGGCTTTCGAAATAGCTCGCAATCGTCGTAAGAAACTTACAGTAGTAGATAAAGCTAACGTCCTCGCATCTTCTCGCCTATGGCGTAAAGTGGCTCAGGAAATAGCACCTAAATACCCTGACGTAGAGACCGACTATATGTTCGTTGATAAGGCTGCTATGGTCCTCATCCAGAACCCTAAGTACTTCGACGTAATGGTAACTGAAAATACTTTCGGCGATATCCTTACCGACGAGGCTTCAGTTATCGCTGGTTCTATGGGCCTCCTCGCTTCCGCTTCAGTAGGCGTACATACTTCAGTATACGAGCCTATCCACGGTTCATACCCACAGGCTGCTGGCAAAAACATAGCTAACCCTCTAGCAACTATCCTCTCCGCAGCTATGATGTTCGAGACCTCTTTCGGCCTTATGGCTGAAGGTAAGGCTATCCGCGACGCCGTAGCAGCTTCTATCGATAACGGCATCGTAACAGAGGATCTCGCCGGTAATAACAAGGCTTACGGTACTACAGAGGTGGGCGACTGGGTAGCTGCTCATATCTAATAGCCAATAATAATTTAACATTCTTTTAATATTTAGGGTGGTATCATTGTATACCTCCCTATTTTTTTTTACTTTCGCATTAAGTTACAATCAACAAAATATAGATTACTACCAATGAAGAAACATCTCGTTCTAGCTGGTCTCTCTATCCTCTCTATGACTACCTTAGTAGCTCAATCTAAGGAGGATTTCTCACCTTCCTCTTTAAACCAGCAGGGCAAAGCATTCCCTCAAGTCAACTCCGAGGGTAGAGTACGTGCCCAACTCTCCGCTCCCGAGGCTAATCGCGTCCAACTAGATATCGGCGGCGTAAAGTATGATATGACTAAGGACGATAAGGGTATATGGACTGGCGAATCTGACCCTCAAGATCCTGGCTTCCACTATTACCAACTTTGCGTAGATGGAGCATCAGTGCCCGACCCAGGTTCTCTATATTTCTATGGCGCTGGCCGTTGGGGTAGCGGAATAGAAATCCCTGCTCCCGACGAGGAGATATATGCCCTCCGCGATGTCCCTCATGGTATCCTCTCTCAACAGAGATACTTCTCTAATATTACTAAGTCTTGGCGACGTTGCTTCGTATACACTCCAGCAGAATATAACTCTAACCCCTATAAGCACTACCCCGTCCTATACCTCCAACATGGTAGCTTCGAGGACGAAACTGGTTGGGCTAACCAAGGTCATGCCGATATAATACTAGATAACCTTATCGCCGATTGTAAGGCGGTCCCTATGATAATAGTAATAGATAATGGTTACGCCTTCGCTCCCGATACAAAGGGTCCTTTCCAAGGCATGGTCTTCGAAGATGTCCTCATCCAAGAGGTAATCCCTATGATCGATGCTAACTTCCGTACAATAGCTGATAATAAACACCGCGCTATAGCCGGACTATCTATGGGGGCTAACCAAACCATGCGTATCGCAATGAATCGCCCTGATATCTTCCGTAACTATGGCGGATTCAGCGGTACAGCTAACTACCCTTCTAGCGACGTAATTGACCCCGCTACATTCCTCAATGGTGCCTTCTCTAATGGTCAAAAAGTCAACGAACTATACGATGTATACTTCCTAAGTATCGGCACAAAGGAGGGAAAACCTTTCCCCGAAAGTATCGGCGCTTTCCGTAATATGCTAGATAAACAGGGTATAAAATACTCTTTCTACCAATCTCCTGGCACCCAACATGAATGGCTCACTTGGCGCCGCTCTCTATATCAATACGCTCAACTTATCTTTAAGAACTAATATTAATACGTCTCATATATGAAACATTTCCTAACTAGTACTTTTCTTCTTTTCTCTTGCTTGCTGTCGTCGTGCGACTGCAGTAGCATAACATCTCCTAATGGTAAGGTAGAGGTCTCTCTTTGCGAGGACAATAACAACCCCGGCTCTTTCTACATCTTGACTAATAGCATTACCGATAGCATCCGAATCGGTTTCAAAACAGAAAAAGAGTCATTCGATACTAACCTCTCTCTTGAATGCTATAGTACCGAAAAGATGGGGGTGGACGACTATTTCGTAAAGCATGGTAAGCGCCTTCACGCTCATAACGAATACTCCGAGCGTGTCTTTACTCTTAAGAATAGCAACAAAAATATCCTCAGGGTAATCATTAGGGCTTATAACGATGGTATCTGTTTCAGATACGCTCTTGATAACGTCGACTCAGTTCGCGTAATTTCAGAGTCTACCACATACAATATCCCTGATAGCGCCGATCGATGGCTTATGCCTTTTAATACCGCATACGAACAGCCTTTCCCAAAGCAACACGGCGCCGAGAAGGATGCTCAATGGGGCTTCCCTTGTCTCTTCAATGCCGACTCTCAATGGGCTCTCATAACAGAGGCTGATGTCGATGAGACATACTGCGCTACTCGCCTAGAAAATAAGGGTAACAAGTATTTCACCGCTATGCCTCAGGCATGGGAGGCACGCGATCAGGGCGACGCTCTCCCTACTATAGCGGGCGACTGGCAGTCTCCTTGGCGCGTGGTCATTTGTGGCACCCTAGCAGATATATTCGAGTCTACTCTCGTAGAGGATGTATCTCGCCCTAGTGTCCTTAAGGACGACTCGTGGGTAAAGCCTGGCCGCTCTTCTTGGGCTTACTGGTCACATAATCACGGCTCTCTCGATTTCAAGGTTATGTGCTCTTTCGTCGACCTAGCTAAAAATATGGGTTGGGAATATTTCCTTATCGACTGGGAGTGGGATCGTATGGCTAATGGCGGTAACCTCCAAGATCTTTGCCAATACGCACAAACTCAAGGCGTACAACTTGCTATGTGGTACAATTCTGGCGGTAACCATACTTGGGTAGAGTCTACCCCTAAGGACCGCATGCTTACTCACGAGAATCGTGTAGAGGAGTTTACATGGCTAAAGTCTCTAGGTATCAAAACAGTGAAAATCGACTTCTTCGAGTCCGATAAGCAATGGATGATGAAGTATTACCTCGATATACTTAAGGATGCTGCCGACTTCGAAATGATGGTAGATTTCCACGGTTGTACCGCTCCTCGTGGTTGGTCTCGTACATATCCTCACCTTATGTCTATGGAGGGTATATATGGCGCAGAATGGTATAATAATCGCGGCGAAATGACTATACACGGTGCAGAGTGGAATACTATATCTCCTTTTACTCGTAACGTAGTAGGACCAATGGACTACACTCCAGTGGCTTTCACCCATTCACAACACCCTCATACCACTACCAACACTCACGAGTTGGCTCTCGCTGTCTTATACGAAAGTGGTATCCAACATTGGGCCGACCGCCCAGAGGGTTTCTACTCTCTCCCCGAGGAGGCTATGTCTTTTATGATGAATATCCCTGTAGCATGGGCCGATAGCAAACTCTTATGCGGATACCCTACTACTCACGTAGCCGTAGCTCGCCGAAGCGGCAATAAATGGTATATTGGAGGCATAAATGGTACAGATGAACCTATGACACTATCACTCGACCTAACACGCCTAAATCTAGCCGAAAACGCCAATGCCAACTTATTGATTCTCGATGGCCCAGATACCGACCCAACATGCGGCATCGCTCGCCCAGAAAACTTCGATATCAAGACCAATACATCAATCCCAGAATCCATTACAATGGCAGCCCGAGGAGGCTTCGTGATGGTGATAGAGGACTAACATACAAACTCCACAATATCTCACTCAAGAGGGCATACACAAATGCCCTCTTTTCTTTTCCCCTCTCAACCCTTTCACCCAATACTCCCCCACCCCAAAAACAAAAAATTGGGTGTATAGGTCAATTTGCAGGATTTTTTTAGTAAGTATGTCTCAATG
>JAUNDI010000007.1 GCA_030526155.1 Bacteroidia bacterium | reverse complement strand
TCCTTCCCGAAAGCGAGTGCAAAGGTAGAGCCTTTTTTTGAATCTGCAATAGCTGGGGCAAATATTTTTTCGAGGGATTTTTGAGAAATGGGGATTATTCGGTGTGGGATAGGGAGTTAGGGGTGGAGTTAAAAAGTGTTTAACAGTTTTGAGTAATGGTTGATTATGGGATTTGCACTCGGATTAAACGGATTAAACGGATTTTGGAGATCGGGTAGTTATTCTAGTTATTCTAGTGGGTCTAGATATTCTAGATGGACTAGAAAGGGCTAGAGTGAGGAGTGGGTGAAGGCTTGTTCATCGCAGTTTTTGTAGTTGTTCTAGTTGTTCTAGATGGTCTAGATGGACTAGAAGGGGCTAGAGGGAGGAGTGGGTGTGGGCTTGTTCATCGCAGTTTTTGTAGTTATTCTAGTTGTTCTAGATATTCTAGATGGACTAGAAGGGGCTAGAGGGAGGGCTGAGGGCGGGGGTGGGTATTTATTCTTTTTGTTTGGCTAGTTGTTTGGCGAATTTGGTTGTGATTTTTAGGATATCGTCGCTATAGGCGAAGAGGATTTTTTCGCCGACGCCTTTAATTTTGGAGAGGGCTTCATAATCCTTGGGGAGTAGGGATGCTATATTAATTAGGGTAGCATTAGAGAGAACCATAAAGGCAGGCTTACTCTCTTCGTCGGCCTTCTTTTTTCGCCATTGACGGAGTTTTTCGTATAGAGCAGGATATTTGACATCAGATGGAGAGGCGGCGGAGGCGGATTGTTTAACCTTGGCGGGCTTTCGATCGGCATCGAATTTGAAAGTCTCCAATATAGCCTCAGTCTTTGCCTTCAGATATATAGTAGTATCGAAACCTTGCTCCACGATAGCTTGTAGGGTTTTCTTCTTTACATTTACTTCGGCCTCCAAATCGGCGCGATACCTATCTAGGCGTGACTTTATCTCCTTATTATCTAGAGTAACATCGCTACGAGTTAAGATACAATCATATGTAGAGGATATTTTCTGGCACATATATTTAGCACCATTAGCGATACGCTCGAGGAAAGCGGCATCAGCCATGATATCATTAGGCATAACAGATGAGAAACGCTGAGCGATTTGGAAGACCTCTGTTGTGGCGCAATTGGCATAGAACTTTATTTCGCTTAGTGCCTGAGGGTATTGGCGATAGAGAGCCTCGTCGAACAAGCGTTCCAACATAAACGACAGACGTTGCAGTTCGCCGAAAGACATAAGCTCCATAGCCAAGCTACGTGCATACTCAGCCTTTAGGGAGGATATACCCTGTGAGTCGATACCACTAGAGAGCTGCTGAGATATGAAGAGAGATACATTAGGGTCGGTCATGACAGAGCTAGCGCTGATAGGCGAGCTAAGGATGAGTCCCTCTAGCGTACGACAACGAGACAGCGCCACATAGACCTGGCCATGAGCGAAAGAAGACTGAGCATCAATTATTGCCCTATCGAAAGTGAGGCCTTGACTTTTGTGTATAGTAATAGCCCAAGCCAGACGGAGAGGTATTTGAGTGAACGAGCCCTCGACCTGCTCGTCTATTTCGTGAGTATCGGGATTTATGACATATTTAGCATTCTGCCATTTTTCTTGAAAGACCTCGATACGCTGACCATCGTCGAGAGCTACTATTACCTTATCAGGCTCCATAGAATCCACTCGACCTATTCGACCATTATAATATCGATGTTGACCAGAGGGATCGTTTTTAAGGAACATAACCTGAGCACCCTCCTTAAGGATAAGCTTTTGGTCGGCCGGATAACTCATCTCAGGGAAGTTACCCTCTACGGAACATTGGTACACGCGTTCGTGTCCGCGTATATCCTTCAGTTTACGAGTATTGATACTATCAGCCTGCGCGTTATGGGTAGTGAGACGGATATAACCATTATCATCCTTTATCTCATGCTCTGGGATATAACGTTTATTAAGTTCGTCTACGATAGACTGAGAGAGATTACCATTTCGGACGCTATTAAGGAGCGAGAGGAAATAAGTATCTGTCTGCCTATATACCTGTTGCAGTTCTATGGTAATATAACGCGTCTGAGCGAGCGCCTTAGAGGCAAAGAAATATGGAGAGGTATAATTAGCGAATATGATATCACGCTCTTGGTCGGTCACGACGGGAGCCAACTGTTGGAGGTCGCCAATCATGAGCAGTTGGACACCTCCGAATGGGGTATTATTACGTCTGATGAAACGCAAGTAGGCATCGATAGCATCCAGGAGGTCGGCACGCACCATGCTTATTTCGTCTATTACGAGGAGATCCAGGGTACGGATGATATTGATTTTCTCCTTACGCATAGTGAAATCGTGCTTTAGCTTAGAGCCTGGGATGAAAGGGCCGAACGGCATTTGGAACATAGAGTGGATAGTAACGCCGCCGGCATTAATAGCTGCCACGCCTGTAGGAGCCACTACGACCATACGTTTAGGGCATAGTTCGCGTAGACGTTTAAGGAAAGTTGTTTTTCCTGTACCAGCCTTACCTGTAAGGAAAAGATTTACGCCTGTTGTTGTGAGGCATTCCCACGCGAGGTTTGCCTCGGGGCTTGTTTTGAATGTATTAATTTGTTTTTGCATGGGGCAAAGGTAATGGATTTTGGAGAGAGGGGAGCGGATATTTGGGAGTAAATAATTTTGTTGTACGTTACATGGATTTTTGTTTTTGTGTACAAAAGATGCATTTCGTCACATTTTCTTGCATTATATCCCCAAGACTTGACAAACGGATTTTGGGGTATTATCTTTGCGATACATTCAGATGGGCTCTACTTAATTAACACTCGGATTTTGCGGTAGACTGACTATAGTCTGATAGGGGTATCGGCTATAGTTGGTTTTTATTTTATTATTAAAGCTATTATTTATTCTTCATTTCTCTTCTGTCGCCACAGAAGAGAAACAGAAGCAAAGAGAAGAGGGCGCCGCTGTCGCTTCGAGGCTAAAAATATTGCTTTTCAGCTGAAGGGCTTTAAACTCGCTTCGCTCAGACAAAAAGCCCTTCTTGACGCTGAAAAGCAATATTTTCTTTACGTCTCTTCGCTTAATGCGGCAGGTGGCTCTTCGAGCCATACTGGAGGGGGATGAGAGGTGTGTCAGTTGACAAAGGAATCTTGAAATGCCACTTTCGTCAATGTTTTCTAGGAATAGAAAGGGGGCTTATCCTGCAAATTGACCTATTGAGTGAAAAGGTTCTACAGGTGGAGGTTAAGCATTGTGACCTTGAAGGGGGCAAGACTTACAATATATCTAACTTAAAACAAATTACAAATAATAAATAACGTACAACAATTTATACTTAACAATTATGGCATGGATTTCTATTGAAAAACGATTTGTGATGGTTGCTAGGGAATCTGCGCGGAGGGATTCTGATGCGCGGGTTAGTGGGCGATCTATCTTTATCAAGAGGTATTATGGGAGATACTGTATCATTGAGATAAAGGTAAGTGGCAAGCAGCGAAGCTGTAGAGATATGTTTGCAGAGGCGCAGAGGATGGCTTCTATTGAGTTGAAGAATTGGAATAGGAGGAGGCATTGGTCGCGCGAGGCAAAGCGCCACAAGATAAAGGGGGCACATAGGATGGCTGTATCGTATTTTTACAAGGTACTTAAAGTAGAGGTGAATAGAGATATGAGAGTGTTGAGTTTGGAGAGGGGGATTGAGAGAGTGAGATATAATTATGGTATTGGATTGAGCACTTGGAATAATGAGCGCATGATGTGGAGAGAGATTGGGAATGGCTTTGAGAGATTGGGAGAGAGAGATGTTGGGTGGAGTAGGGAATGGTGTGCGTAAATATTAAATAAAATAAGAGCGCCCAACACCTTAGATGTTGGGCAGAATATAAGATAGTAATCATTTACTAATAAGAACTACTTAAAGCCGCGATGATGTCGGAGGCTGTGAGGGCTCTTTCGCTTATGTGGGTGGCGGCTTTGTCGGCTGCTAGGGAGTGGAGGGCTACGGCTTGGCATATGGTTGTTAGGGAGGTTGTGTCGTGGGCGGCGATATAGCCTGCTAAGACACCTGCTAGGACGTCGCCTGAGCCTGCTGTGGCCATACCTGGGTTGCCGTAGGGGCAGAAGATAACCTCATCAGCGGTTATGACTGCGGTACGGAAGTTCTTTAGGACTATGGTACTGTTGTATGTTTTGGCAAATGCCTTTGCCTTGGCTATACGTTCGAGGTGGGAAGAGGATGGTCCGACTAGGGCATCGAACTCACCCACATGAGGTGTGAGAATGAGGTTATTGACTAAGGATTTACGCTCAGCAACTAATAAAGCTAAGTCGTGAATAGACGAAGCATCTACTATGACGGGGAAATAATAAGGCTGCGCATAGATAAGTGTATCCATCAATATTTGAAGAGAACACTCATCATTGGCTAGACCTGAGCCTATAACGATAGTATAAGGCTTACGAGGTTCTTGTAAGAGAGAGTTGATATTCTTTCTATAATGCACCATTGCTTCAGGAACAGATATCTGAAGAATAGAGGTCCACTTTTGTGGCACGACAGCAGTAACAAGTCCGGCCCCACTACGAAGTGCTGCACGCACGGAGAGTACTGATGCGCCCATCATACCATCAGACCCTGTTATTGATAACACATGGCCGAAGTTGCCCTTATAGCAAGCACGTGGTCGGGGTGCATCAATCTGCATATCAGACATTACGCTATACTCGGTATTACCTAGAGAAGAGAGGCATGAGGTATCGAGACCTATATTGAGATAGTGTAATTGACCTATGCAAATATCGCATTCAGGGAGGAAAAATGCCAACTTAGGCAACTGAATCGCTAGAGTATGGTGAGCGCGAACGACAGAATTTTGAGAGAAAGAGCCATCTGCTTGAAGCCCAGAAGGGAGATCGATACTCACAATATTTGGATAAGCATTGATACGCTCAGCTAGAGAGGTATTTATGCCACCATGAGCTCCGAACCCGAGGATACCGTCCAATAAAATATCCTTTGAGGATGATGGGAGCGGAGGGAGAGTATCTCGACAGATAGATAGAGATTGTCTATTCGCTCTCTCTTGCATTGAGATATTATCGGCAGAACAACGGTGACCATCGGTCCATTGGTATAATAAGACATTATTATATACCATAGAGAGAGCATTTGCCACGCCGATAGCATCGCCCCCATTACCACCAGTACCAGCGAGGACCACTACCCTACGCTCTGCGATATCGGGGAATTGAGATACCAACCAATCGAATATAGACCTTACGGCACGCTCCATCAGTTGGAGAGAAGAGATATTTTGGTTTTTGCAAGTGAGGTTATCTACCTCGCGAATTTGTTGAGGGTTTAGTATAGGTTCCATATGAGTATTATTGAAAAAGGAGTCTGAAAGCTTGGTCGAGACGCGATACTTGGTGCACCTCGATATCATACTTAGATACATTCAAGCGAGAGTACTTAGGTATGATGATATGTTTGAAGCCCAACTTAGCCGCTTCAGATATACGCTGCTCGATACGCGTCACTGGTCGGATTTCACCAGATAGGCCAATTTCGCCGGCTAGACAGATACCTGGATTGATGGTAATATCGGTATTAGACGAGAGGATACTAGAAGCCACAGCCAAGTCGACCGCCGTATCAACGACCCTTATACCGCCGGCCACATTAAGGAAGACATCCTTAGTTGCTAATTTAAATCCGGCTCGTTTTTCGAGAACGGCTAGCAACATATTAAGACGGCGTCCATCGAACCCCGTAGCAGAACGTTGTGGAGTACCATAAGCAGCTGAGCTAGCCAGAGCCTGGATTTCTATTAAGAAAGGTCGTGCCCCCTCCATAGCCGCCGCAATAGCCACGCCAGAGAGTTGCTCGTCGAATTCAGAAAGGAGCATCTCGGACGGATTAGACACCTCACGCAAACCGTCGCCCAGCATTTCGAAGATACCTATCTCATTGGTAGAGCCGAAACGATTTTTGATACCACGAAGGATACGATACATATGATTACGATCGCCCTCGAATTGGAGCACCACATCCACCATATGCTCTAGGACCTTTGGTCCTGCTAGTTGGCCATCCTTATTAATATGACCTATAAGAATTATAGGCAAGTGCGACTCCTTAGCGATACGCATGAGGATACCGGTGCACTCGCGTATTTGAGAGACGCTACCTGGGAGGCTATCTACGCGCTCCGTTTCTACGGTTTGGATAGAATCCACTACCACGATATCGGGGTTAGCCGCCTTTATGTGTTGGTGGATGCGATCGATATTAGTATCGCTAACTACGAGGCAGTTGTCCATATTAGCCTTAGATATACGCTCGGCTCGAATTTTGATTTGCTGAGCGCTCTCCTCGCCCGATATATACAAAACACGTTTATTAGGGAGGGTGAGAGCCATTTGGAGCACCAGTGTGGACTTACCGATACCCGGCTCGCCACCAATAAGTATGAGAGCGCCAGGCACGATACCGCCGCCGAGGACGCGATCCAGTTCGTCGTTAGCAGTAGTAGAACGTTGCACCTCACCCACTACGACATCACGCAGAACCATAGGCTTGATGCTGAGTGAGGATGTATGAACATCGGGTGAAGAGGAGAAAGAAGATTTAGCAGATACGACGACTTGCTCCTCAGTAAACGTATTCCACTCGCCGCACTGATTGCAGCGCCCCATCCACTTAGGAGATTCGGCGCCACATTCGCGGCATACATATACAGTTTTGGTCTTTGCGGCCATGAGGTTAATATTGCTTACTTATAATTTATATCCGTAACATAGGTCGCCCGCGTCGCCAAGGCCAGGCACGATATACTTATGCTCATTAAGTTCAGGATCTACGGCGGCCACCCAGATGGTCACCGGTTCGTCCTTAAGAGCATTACTAAGGAATTCCACGCCAGCCTCTGAGCCTATTACGCACATGATATGAGTATGCTTAGGGGTACCATATTTTTTGAGAGCGCGGTAAGTAGCCTCGATGCTGAAACCCGTTGCGAGCATAGGGTCGGCAAGGAGGAGTACCTTATCATCGAGGTGAGCTGTAGCGACGTATTCTAGGTTAATTTCGAATTCGTCGACATTGATATACTTACGATAAGCAGATACGAAGCAATTCTGAGCGTGATCGAAAACATCTAGGACCCCCTCGTGCATAGGGAGACCAGCGCGAAGGATAGTACCTACTACCACCTCATCGGCAGGCACCATAACATCGGCGATGCCTAGTGGGGTACGTACTTGGGTATCCTTATAAGACATTGTTTTACTAACCTCGTAAGCCATGAATGAGCCGATACGGGAGATATTTTTACGAAAACGCAGAGGGTCTGACTGGACGTCGACGTTACGTATCTCAGAGAGATAATTATTAACGACAGTATTCTGTCGGTTTAGAATCTTTACTTCCATAGTATTGTATATCTCGGTAGAAATTGGGTACAAAGCAACAAAAAAGAAATGGAAAGCGCAAGAGAAGTTATCCAGTTGAACAATAGCACATAAAACTCGACGGTGACTATTTTGCCTGGACAAGCTATAACCTAACAAACGAGATGGAGTTCCCGGTAACGGCTCTTTATCTATTTTTCATTTATAGTGGATAGGAGGTTATGCCTCCAATAGATACTTCCAAATAGGGACTACATCTATTTCGCCGTATTTATCTGAAATAGTCTGCTCCTCATCGTAAGTAATGATAGTTCTTTTCTTACACGATAAGGCTTTAGAAATTTTATATAATGCACCAACCTCTCTCTCGTATGTATTGAAGTCTTTTATGGAATAGGAGACTTGTATGGCTTGCTCTTCTTCAGGAATGTAGAAGTCTACTTCTACCCCCTTGTTATAATAGAAAACCTGTGACTCTCTACCATACTTTTTCACAAGAGTGAGAGCTACTAAGTTTTCTAGCAGTCCTGTATTATTTTCTAGAAAGAAGAGATTAAAGATACCATTATCAACAAAATAGTATTTACATACAGTCTCCTTTTCTGATATACTTGACGCAATATTTTGAATTTTGAACAATAGCCACGAGTCAAGTATGCCGTCGAGATACTTTATTATGGAGGCAAGACTGATTCTACCACCTACCGAAGACAAAATACGTTGAAGACGGTTATATGAAATAGGTTGCATAACGCTTTCGGCGATTTTCTTGATGAGAAGTTTTACTCCGTTAATATTTTCAATATTATTTCTAGCTATAACATCTCCTAAGTATATTTTTTGGTATACACTTGATATATAATCGCGTTTTTCTGTTAATCTAAGAGTTTCAGGTAGACCGCCATTAGTAAAATATTCAGAGAAGGCATTAATAACTTGAGTCTTAGTATTAGTTTTGATTAGAGACAATTCGTCATATGGTATATGCAAAGCAGTTAAATATTCCTTAAAAGAGAATGGATATACATCTTTAGAGATATATCTACCCCCTAAGGTAGTCATTACCTCTTGCGACAACATCTTTGCATTACTACCAGTTATATAGGAAATATACTTTTCATCAGCAATTCTACGTGCGAATTTATGCCATCCGTTGACATTCTGAATTTCATCTAGGAATAAGATTGGCTTTTTGCCATACAACTCAAGATGTATTTCTAGAATTGAATTAAAATCATCTGAGGAGAAACCTTCAAGACGTTCATCCTCAAAATTAAGGTATAGCATATCACTCCAATCCTTGCCATTGTCAAGTAATGTTTTCATTCGTTGGTATAGCAAGAAAGACTTGCCCGAACGGCGAACACCGACTAGTACATAACAAGCGAAATCATCGAACGTAAAATCACGAACTATAAGCTCCTGTTTTTCAATACGTTCTTGATTATTAAGAAGTATTTTTTTGAGTAATTGCCTATCCATATAATGCCTATTTGTCTATTATAATGAACAAATATAGCAGTATTTGTTCATTATATTGAACAAAAAAGCCGATTTTTATTCATTATAATGAACAAAAGTGCATTTTTTGAGGTTACTCCATACGCAAGCGGTATGGTTCGAGGAACTCTTTGAGGGCGGGGATATCTGTGGTTAGGATAGAGTCGCGCGAGCCATCCCATAGTTTGTTGCCGTTGTTTATGAATATGATATGTTCGCCTATGTTCATGACGCTATTCATATCGTGAGTATTTATTACGGTAGTGATATTGTACTCTACAGTAATCTCGTGGATTAGGCTATCTATGACACTTGATGTGAGAGGATCGAGACCTGAGTTAGGCTCATCACAGAAGAGGTATTTTGGACGTAGCGCTATGGCGCGTGCTATGGCTACGCGTTTTTGCATACCTCCGGATATTTCTGATGGGTAGAGTTTGTATGACTCCTTAGGCATATTGACACGTTCGAGACACGCTATAGCCTTCTTGGTACGTTCGGCCATAGAGAGGTCGGTAAACATATCAAGAGGGAAGCGAGCATTCTCCTCGACGGTGAGCGAGTCGAAGAGAGCAGACCCTTGGAACAGCATACCAATCTCCTGACGAAGGGCTAGGCTTTGCTTATGAGAGAGGTTGATGGTAGAGCGACCATCGTAACGGATATCGCCGCTATCTGGTTGGTATAGTCCTACGAGAGATTTTAGGAGGACTGTTTTACCAGAGCCGCTTTTGCCAATTATGAGGTTAGTCTTACCCGTCTCGAAGGTAGCAGATATGCCGTGCATAACCTCGCGGTCGCCGAATGATTTACGTATATCGAAAGTCTCTATCATATTAGTTGAGCCAGATCTGGGTTATAAGGAGATTAAATATAAGGATAACGATAGACGAGACCACTACTGTTTTGGTACTAGCTCGACCCACCTCGAGGGCGCCACCCTTGACATAGTAACCCCAATAGGATGCTATGGTAGATATAGTAAATGCGAAGGTGAGGGATTTGACCAAAGAGTAGGCTACGTAGTACGGCTTAAAGGCGTAGTGGATGCCATGGATATAATCGTCCGTTGGCACTAGTCCAGTATAAGCGCCCGACATCCAACCTCCGAAGATACCGATACACATACTAAAGGTAACTAGGATAGGGACAGATATTAGCATAGCGATAACCTTTGGGGTAACGAGGTAACCCACGGAATTGACGCCCATGATCTCCAAGGCATCGATTTGTTCGGTTATACGCATAGTACCAATCTCGCTAGAGATATTAGAGCCCACCTTACCCGCTAGGATAAGACATACGATGGTAGAAGAGAACTCGAGAAGGATAGACTCACGAGCTGCGGTACCGACGGTATATTTAGGGATGAAAGGGTTATCGAGATTAGTAGCCGTTTGAATAGTAATTACGGCACCCACGAAGAGAGATATGATGGTAACGATTCCGAAAGAGTCGACACCTAGTTTATCTATCTCCACCAAAATACGCTTACCCAAGATTCTCCACTTCTCGGGGCGACGGAACATCTGCCCAAGGAAGAGGAAATATCGACCTAGGTGGAAGAAAAAGGAGTTAAATATCTTCATATAGCATTGCTTTATGTACCAAAAGTACAACTTATTTAGGTGCTTTGTGTAAAAGAACGAAAAAAAATACTTAATTTCGTCAATATTAAAACTCTAACATGGAGAAAGCACCAATATATTGTACCATTATGGCTGGCGGCCAAGGCACTAGGCTATGGCCACTAAGCAGACAGGCGGCTCCCAAGCAGTTTTTGGATCTTATGGGAGTAGGGCGTACTATGCTCCAGATGACATACGACAGATTCCGAACGATTTGTGAGCCAGAACAATTTGTGATAGTCACCAATGACATATACAAAGAATTAGTACATAAGCAGCTACCTGAGGTCCCTGAAGAGAATATCTTGACGGAGCCCTTTAGGCGCAATACGGCGCCATGCATAGCTTATGCCACTGGCTATATCAAACAGAAGAGTGCGAATGCTACTATTATAGTTACGCCATCGGACCATTTGATAGTGACACCATCGTTGTTTGTAGAGAGTGTAAAGACCAGTATAGCCTTTGCGCAAGATAAAGACGATGTACTAATTACCATTGGGGTAAAAGCCAACAGACCAGAGACGGGCTTTGGATATATACAAGCAGGCAGCCAAGTAGAAGGAGACTACAAGATGCTCAACGAGGTAAAGACATTCACGGAGAAACCTAATGCAGAGATGGCGAAGGTATTCTATGAGTGTGGAGAGTTTTGTTGGAATAGTGGAGTCTTTGTTTGGACGGTAAAATCTATAACTGAAGCCCTAAGCAAGTATTTGCCAAATATACAGTCGCAATTTGACGAATTGGATAGAATACCAGCTAGCCATTGGACGCCAGAGGTGATACGCAAAGCATACGATGAGTGTGAGAATGTGTCTATAGACTACGGCGTGATGGAGAAGGCGAGGAATGTGTATGTGCAACAGACCGAGTCGTTGTGGGCTGACTTAGGAGGCTGGGGCTCTATTTATGAGCAGGCCATACTTGACGATATAAATAACGCCATACTATCGGGCGACGCTATATTAAAGAATTCGGAAGGCTGTTTAGTGCATATTCCAGAAGGCAAGACATGCATTATAGATGGTCTAAAAGACTATATGGTAGTAGAGAGAGATGGCATTATACTCATTTGTCCGAGAGAGGGAGGCAAAGACGCACTAAAATACAAAGCCGAGATGAAGGCTAAGATGAATAACCAATAAAACAGTTGATTATGCCATATCGCAGACTTCCCAATACAGATCAAGCTAGATTGCGTGCCTTGCATGCAGCCTTAGAGATGTCGAGTCATGTTGGGTCGACAGAGATGCTGATAACCCCCAAGATGCAGCTTGATGCGAAGATGTTTACTCCGATATTTGAGCAGACGATAAGACAATATAACGATGCTAGGGAGTTACAATCATCGTTAAGCAAGCAAGTAGATAGTGCTGCGAAGATGGCTAGGATGTACCTATCGCACTTTGTGCAGGTATTCAACATGTGTGTTGCCAGAGGAGAGATAAAGAGGGAGATGAGAGAGATGATAGGGCTAAAGATAAATGATGACACACTACCAGCAATGGAGACGGTGAGTCAGATATTAAGTTGGGGTAAGACCATCATTGAGGGAGAAGAGAAGAGGATGGCGCAAGGGGAAGGCAATAGGATATACAATCCATCCATAGCCGTAGTAAAAGTAAAAGTGATACAACTCAACGAGACACATAACAAACATCAAGACCTATTACAAACTATACAGAAACACCATGTGAAGGTAGAAGAGATACGGCCCAAAGCAGATGCTCTAATACTAGAGATGTGGAATGAGATAGAGAAACGGCTTGAGGATTATAGCGCTGCACAGCGCAGAGATATAGCCTCTAGATATGGTGTGGTATATATATACAGACCATCAGAGAGAGAGCAAGAAGATTAACGAAGAGATACACCCAAATATACACGTGTCGACATTTCCTATTACTACCCTATCGAACGGCATTCGAGTAGTGGTACAACCTAGCAAGAGCAGTGTTTGCCATTGTGGCATTATTATAGGTACGGGCTCTAGAGACGAGAAGCCCGAGGAGTATGGTATGGCACACTTCATAGAGCATACCATATTCAAAGGGACACGACGCCGCACGGGTATACAGATATTAAATAGATTAGACGAGGTAGGCGGAGAGCTCAACGCATATACAACAAAAGATGAAACGGCAGTACATGCGGCAGTATTGGGGAAAGATTTAGAGAGAGCCATAGAGCTATTAGCCGATATGGTGTTTTGTCCGACATTTCCCGAAAAAGAGATAATAAGAGAGCGAGACGTCATATTGGACGAGATAAACTCATATAAAGACACTCCATCTGAGCTTATTTTTGATGATTTTGAGGAGAGAGTATTTTACCATCCTGCGTTAGCACATAATATATTAGGCACTACAGAAAGTCTTATGACATTTAACGGAGACAGTGCTAGGCGCTTTATTGAACGTGCATACCATACAGACAATATAGTATTGAGTGTTTTAGGAGACGTAGATGCGGAGAGAGTGTTTAGGCTTGCAGAGAAACATCTAGGACATTATGAGAGGAAGCATAGGCCAAAAGACTTTAGGCAGAGTGCGTCAAGATACTGCAGGATTACGGAGAGAGAGAATAGAGGATATAATCAGGCACATATATTAATGGGCAATATTGCGCCATCGGCCCTTGAAGATGGGAGAGTACCATTGTATATATTGAACAATATACTTGGAGGACCATGTATGAATGCCATACTAAGCGTTGCTCTAAGGGAGAAGAACGGCATAGCCTATAATGTAGAATCGGACTATACGACATTTTCTGACGTAGGACTAGAAGCCATATACTTTGGGACAGATGCAGACAAGGTGACGAAGAGCATACGGATAGTAAATAGAGAGTTGGACAAAATATGTGGTAGGCCATTTAGTGAGACTAGACTAAACCGCATAAAGAGACAGATAGAGGGACAATTATTATTAGCTACAGAAGACAAAGAGAGTATGATGCTATCGGCAGCTAGGAGCATCTTGTTGTATGGCGAAGCCAAAGGGATAGAGAGCTCAGTTGAAGCCATTAGGGCGGTGGATTCGAAAGAGATACAAGAGATAGCTTGTAGAGTTTTTGATCCTAGTCAGATGTCAGTTTTGGTTTATGGGTAGGTGGTAGTAGATGTTATAGAATGACTAGTTATCCTAGAGATTCTAGTTATTCTAGAGAGAAGGCTAAAGAGATATAGATAAAAAGAAAAGAGACGACTGATATAGATAAAAAGAAAAGAGACTCATCTGCTGATGAATCTCTTTTAGTAGCGGGGAGCCGACTCGAACGACTGACCTTTGGGTTATGAGCCCAACGAGCTGCCAACTGCTCCACCCCGCAATGTAATATCTTTGTGAGGCCTTGCGACCGTTATTTCAGTTTTGCGGTGCAAAGTTAGAAACTTTTTCTGACTTTGCAAATATTTTGCAAAACTTTTTTGTGATCCCGGCGGGATTCGAACCCACGACCCGCAGCTTAGAAGGCTGCTGCTCTATCCAGCTGAGCTACGAGACCAACCCAAAACATATGAGTCTTTGCTCAAATGCGGTGCAAAGATATGTTGTTATTTTGTGATTTCCTATTTATTAATGGTTAATAATTTAAAAAAATGGCATTTTGTGGTTGATTTTTGTTTTTTGTTAGTTAGAAATATGTCGTTTGATTGTTGGAATCAGCGCCATACCTGGGATACAGCATATGAGGACATAGATAAAGAAGAGTTCGTACGACTCTCCCAAGAGACTATAAGCCCATCCGGAAACCATGCCTGGAATCATCATTCCTAGCGCCATGATAGCGGTGGCTAAAGCGTACTCTGCTGTTTTGTACTTTGAATCGCGGACATAATCGATTAAGAAAAGCATATAAGCGCAGAAACCGAAGCCATAACCGAACTGTTCAACAACCACAGCAGCCATCACCGAGATACTATCTGCTGCGGGTTGGGTATGAGCTATGATGACATAAGCGATATTAGGAAGATTCATGGAGAGAGTCATAGGCCAAATGGAACGTTTTAGTCCCCATTTCCCAGCAGCAAATCCGCCAAGTATACCGCCAAGAGTAAGAGCAATGACGCCCACAGTACCATAGAGGATACCATATTGAGTTTCGGTTAGACCCAGTCCGCCTTTATCGGCACTATTTACCAAGAAAGGGGTAGCTATTTTAGCCAATTGAGCCTCGCCTAGTCTAAAAAGCAACATAAAGGCGATAGCACTGATAGCACCAGGCTTGTTGAAGAACGACCTTATGACATCCTTATAGATAGACAATCCACTACTCTCGGCCGTTTTATCGGAGGGCTTAGGCATAAGTAGGGTATTAGCCATTGCCAATATTGCTAATACAGCTCCGAGGATAATAAAAGATACGGACCAAGGGTTATCTGTAAGGCCCGCCATTTGACCCACTACAATAGGCATCAAACCGATAGCAGCCATAGTACCTAGACGATAGAATGTAGAGCGGATACCTACATAATAACTCTGTTCCCTTTCGTTAAGAGCTAGGATATAGAAACCATCGCAAGCAATATCGTGGCTAGCCGAGGTAAAAGCGATAAGAGCCAACCCGACAAGACTTAGGATATAGAAGGCATCACATTGAAGAGAGAAACCTATGACAGCGAAAAGGATAGCTATGATGAACTGAGTAGATACTATCCAACTACGTTTAGTACCGACACTCTCGACCAACGGACTCCAAAGCGGCTTGATAGTCCATGGTAGATATAGAAGAGAGGTCCAAAAAGCGAAAGATGCGGTAGAGATACCAAGCTGTTGGTACATCAGTACACTTGTTGTCATCACTATGCTATAAGGTATAGCTTGGTAGATGTATAGTGTAGGGATGTAAGAGTAAGGTTTCATTGTTTATTTGATATCTGATCTAAGAAATCTGTGATAGCCTTTTTGCTTTCGGGAATATCCACCCGATCAATTATAGTAGATGTGAACATTTTGATAGGTTTGTATGTGTATGAGCTCTCCTGCTGAGAAGGCGACACTAAAAGAGAAGCGTCAACATAGGTCTCGAATATCCACAAGACGCAACCGATGAGGAAGAGAGACTTTATGACAGAGAATACGGCGCCACCTATGCGATTGATAGATGACAAAATGAAAGTTGCAGATACTATTCTACTTATTGCGTTAGCTGCAATATCTATAACGATGAGAGCTATGATGACTGTAGCAACGAAAGCAATAATAGGACATATTGAGGGATCTTCAATATAAGGAGCAAGAAAATCGTATGTGATGTATGAGAATTTTGTAGCTATCCAAATAGCCACGATAATGCCTACGAGACCCACTACCTCCTTAATGAGACCCTGTTTCATTCCGAAAAAGAAAGATGCGAAGGAGATTATGAGTACGATAATATCAAAAGTAGTCATAATATAATAGGATTTTGGTAAGATAATGAAAAGCAGAATGCTATTTCATTGAGATTATTTTAGTAGCCCCACCGAGACTCGAACTCGAATCTAAAGTTTAGGAAACTTTCGTTCTATCCCTTGAACTATAAGGCCATTGCGTTTTTGCGTGTGCAAATGTAGGAGTTTTTTTTGAGTTTAGAACATTTATTGGAAAAAGTTCGATTATTGTCGCTCAAAAAAGTGTGATATTGTAATATTGAGATTAAATATTATATATATTTGTGTTCTACTATGCTTTATGACATGAACGAGACACGTAGCATAATATTATACACTTGGGTACTACTTTTTGTAGTATTGTTATCGTCGTGTCATAAAGAGGATATACGACTCAAATGGGATGTAAAGAAAAAGGGGGAGCAGAGGACCCTTGTAATGGGCGATGACAACAAAGTGAACTATACTGCCTATGAGAAGGTACATTATGTATCTTGGATACAGGATTCTGCCTACCAATATATGAATATCTATGTACCTCACAACTTGAGAGAGGAGAATCCACCTATTTTTCTAAAAACTTATACTGCAGGCTATATGGCATCGAAAGCCAAGGCACCTATGGCCAATGACGCTACGGGGTATGCCCTATCAGAAGGCTATGTGGTTTGTGTAGTGGGAAGTAGAGGGTGGAATTCGACAGTAAGAGGCGTGTACAATGGCAGGGCACCAGAGGCGATATTAGATTTGAAAGCTGCGGTAAGATATTTGCATTCCAACGATTCTATTATGCCAGGAGATGCTAATCGAATAATAGCAAGTGGCTCTAGCGCTGGAGGTGCGTTGGTATCGCTATTAGGCGCTTCGGCCAACCATAAAGATTACGACATATTGATGGAGTTGACAGGAGCGGCGGAAGGCAGAGATGATGTTTGGGCGGTGGTATCATATAGTCCGATTACGAATCTTGAGAATTCAGATATGGCATACGAGTGGCAATTCTGCAGTACCAATGAAACGAGAGGATTGTCAGAGAGGCAAGCATATCTATCCAGTCAGCTCGCTGCCATGTTTCCCGCATATATGGAGACAGAGGGAGTATCTGAAGAGGAGATGGAGCAGTGGATGAGTAATAGCATTATGAGTTCGGCTTACAGAGCGGAGAGGGAAGGACAGGTAATACCTTTAGAGACTGGAGTTAATATAGCAGACTCGGTGGTAGATATGAGACAATTTGTGCATTATATTGCTGGAGTACAACCGTTGAAGACGCCTCCTGCATTTGATGCATTGAATGTTGTAAATAATAGAGGCACTTTTGAGAATAAGATATTCGGCAATATGGACGGCAAGGATGCCAACTATACCGAATTCTCCATGGCGAACCAGTTAGACGGCAGCAAAGAGCTAGGAGATGATATAAAATGGAAAGTCCGCCTTATGAACCCTATGAACTACATAGGTAGCAGTTCGCATTTGTGTAAACATTGGTATATACGCTATGGCACATTAGATAGAGATAGTTCATTCCCTATAGTACTATTAATGGAGCATAAACTAAAGAAGCAAGGAGTAGATATAAACTTTGCGTTACAATGGGGAGAGGTGCATAATGGAGATTATAAACTTAGCGAATTGTTTGATTGGCTTTCTAAAATAGAAGATATACAATGATTAACTATCGACAACTTATTCTATTTTGTTTTATTGCAGTTAGCATTATCTCATGTACAAAGACCGAGACTGTGCTAAAGGTATCGCCATACGTATCAGATGGCATGATATTA
Source organism: Bacteroidia bacterium (assembly GCA_030526155.1). Taxonomy (GTDB): domain Bacteria; phylum Bacteroidota; class Bacteroidia; order Bacteroidales; family Marinilabiliaceae; genus W3P20-009. Next base: position 63,739 of record JAUNDI010000007.1, on the reverse strand, counting down.
CAGCAGAGTTCGCAGACGCGGTTGTGGGGAAAATCGACACCAGGAGCTACAGTAAAGGCGATAGTGGATTGGGGATGTACATTTACTGCCACGGCAAAGAGTGATAGTATATGGGAGATGATGGTAGTAACACCGAAAGCCGATGATAAGCGACATAAGATAACGCTATCGACAGACGACGAAGAGGTGGAGATATCAGACATATTAATAGGAGAGATCTGGATAGCAGCAGGTGAGGCACTTATTGAGTTTCCATTAGCAGGATGGCTTCCAGATACGGTAGATGGCGGCATGCGCGCCATAAGAGAAGATGAACCAGACTCGCTATTAAGATTCTTCTTAGCAGATCATCAGTACTCTATAAAGCCCATGACCGACATAGACGGCAGGTGGGTTTATGACGGAGTAGACAGATGCGGAGTGAGTGCTATATCATACTATTTTGCGCGTCAGCTTAGAGATAGCTTGCATATACCTGTAGGCGTTATAGTAAACACCTTAGGAGGAACTAGAGCAGAGGCGTGGATAACAGAAGACAATATGCCAAAGAGTGCGGCAGGAATATATTGTCAGGATTGGAGGAAAAAGATGGGAGAGATTACGAAAGAGGTAGAGAAATATGACAGATGGCTAGTATCGCATAAACATAGGACATTAAAATACGGACCTAATGGAGAGGACCCATATATAGAAGTAGGCGGGAACAAAGTAAATTATAGAGACGAGACAATATTAATGTCGGATTACGACTATAGCTCTTGGCGAACTATGACACTACCATCAAAATGGAGTCAGACCCCGCTCACCTCGTTACAAGGAATATGTTGGTATATCAAGAGTGATACTTTACCACAGAGTTGGGTTGGCAAAGATATAGAGATACACCTTGGCTATATAGACGACAGAGATGTTACCTACTTTAATGGCTATGAGGTGGGCAGTCATATGCAAGCCAATCAGTATGGTAGCAATAGAGTATATAGAGTAAAAGGCAGTGATATAAAGACTAGGGATTTCACGATAGCTATACGAGTAATAAACACAGGAGGGGATGGAGGATTTAAAGGCTGTCCTGATGGCAGAATGAGAATAGAGTTGGCCAAAGACAAGAGCAAGAAGCCATGTTATATTGACGGAGAGTGGGCTTATAGAATGACAGCCATAAAACGTGGCAATGAACTCTACGATATGAATTTGGATATCGACGAGTGGAATGGACATGACAAACTCACTTGGTATTACGACGAGAAACTACCAACTGTAGCAGCCAATGGCATGATTATTCCATTTAGACAAGTTGCGACTAGAGGTGTGATATGGTATAACTGCGAGCATAACGAATCGGACGCAGATACGACATTCCGTGCGCTCAACGAAGCCAATATAAAGACATTTGAGAAATATCTAGGCAGTGATATCTCCTTTTATCAGATTCAAGCTGTGCCTAGTATGGAGGCCTATATGGGAGAGCCTAACTCTACCAGTATATTAGGCGTTAGAAAAGCTCAATACGAGACTACCAAAGACAAAGCGAGACGCGGCACTGTATCCGCCATTGATTTAGCTTGGAGTGGTTATCATACACCATATAAGCGACCATTAGGAGAGCGACTAGCAAGAATGGCACTCTCTAGGACATATGGCATTGAGATGAAGAACGATGCAGGGCCGGAGCCGGTATCGATGACCTCATCATCGTCTTTATTATTGATACGCTTCAAGAACCATGAAGGGATGTCAATAGATGCCAATAGCTGCCAGTTTGAGATAGCTGGTGATGATGGCGAGTTCTATATTGCGACAACCTTCATAAAAGGCGAAGAGATAGCAGTCTTCTCGCACGCAGTACCACACCCAAAGAGAGTGAGATATGCTAGTCGCAATATGATAGAAGGAACACTAAAGAATGGAGAAGGCTTGCCATGCGTGGCGTTTGAAATGACACTTAACGAATGACGAGCGGTATTATTTCGTCTCGTCGTAGTATTTGTGAACGATAGTATGAACGGGATACCATGCTGCGAGGTATCCCACTATTATAACAGAGATAAAAACTATTAAGATATCGCTAGATATTAATTGTACAGGGTAGGCCTCTATGATGTACGATGCGGAATTATGGAAATTGATTATTCCGAAATTCTGTTGGATAAGCACAAGAACGATACCAAGTAATAGGCCTATAAGCGCACCACCTATTGAGACCAATAGACCTTCGAAGAGGAAGATACGGGTAGTAGTCTGCTTAGTAGCCCCCATAGCCTTGAGGATGAATATGCTCTCCTTCTTTTCGTATATGAGCATAGACAATGTTCCGATTATATTAAAAGCGGCTATAGCCAAAATAAACAGAAGTATGAGGAAAGCCATAAACTTCTCGACCTCCATCATACGGAAGAAAGAAGAGTGCTGTTCCCACCTATTCTTTACGGAAAGCGAGTTGCCCAAACGTTCTTGAAGTAGGGTCTGTACCCTATCTGCATTGCAGTTGCTCGCAATTTTTATACCAATACCAGATACCTCGCTATCGGCATAACAGAATAATTTACGTGCTTGAGATAGGCTTACGATGGCATATTGAGAGTCGTAATCCACCTGTTGCACAGCGAAAGTACTAGCTACGGTAGATATCTGCTTGATGAACGACTGTTCGGGATTAGCCATATTGATATTACCTATACGTTTGGGGGCATATATTATGAGTTGGTTAGAGAAAGCCATAGGGTTTGTGCCCAATTGTTGAGCTAAGATATAGCCTATGGCGCAACTATTACTATTATCGTTTTTCCAGATAGGAAACTGACCACATGTAGTAATGCTATCGATATTGGTAACTTCACCAAAATAGTCGTCCACTCCCATGATGAGAGCAGGCATCTGGCGTTGGTCGTATTTTATTAGAGCATTATCCACTAAATAACATGAAGCAGACTCTATGCCATCTGTATTTCTGATACTATTCAAGAGAGAATCGGTAGCTTGAAAAACCTTACCCTCTACGCACTCTATTTTTAGGTCGGGATCAAAAGAGCTAAAGAGAGAACCCACGAAAGAGTGAAGACCATTGAATACGCTAAGTACAATAAGAATAGCTGCACTACCCACGAGTACGCCAAGGAGAGAAATCCAAGATATCACATTTATGATATTCTGAGACTTCTTGGCAAAGAGATAGCGCCATGCTATTAGTATAGGTATTCGCATAGGGATTACTTATAAGCCTCGACGATTAGGCCTGTTCCAGCCTTATGGTGCATGTATAGGTCTAACGTATTAAATATTAGGCACCATGGGAAGAATAAGATATAATATAGAGGGAGAACGATGAAGAGAGCCTTGCTAAAGTTGAGCATTGTAATAGGCCATTTCATTGATAGGACCCATGATATATGGCCAAAGGTACCATAAGAGTACTTGGCATTAATATTTTTAAACCCTGCCCTTGAGAGTTTTTCTTGGATATCATTGATATTATATCCATCGCGCACATGCTCATCTATGAAGCCATGAGCGCCATTGGCATCATGCTCATCAGAATCTGAGCCACCAAGGTCGGATGGTGTAGAGATGAGGAGCATACCCCCCTCCCGCATAGAGGCGTAGAAATTTTGGAATACTAGTTCGTCCTCTAGGATGTGCTCCATTACATCGACAGAGAGTATCAAGTCGTACTTATTATCGACCTTATACTTTGTAAGATCTTGCGATTCAAAGCGCACTCTGTCTGCTAGATTGAGAACAGAGAAGAAGCTATTGCAATCGGCAATTTGTTCATCCTTTACATCCACACCTAGGATGCGATACGACGAATTAAGTTGGGACAACCCATAAGAGTACTGACCGAAGCCGCTACCTGCATCGAGGATAGAAGCATTAGGCGTTTGTTTACTCCATCTATTCAAAGCCCTTTTGATGTGCCAAGAGCGGAGGAGTAGTAGATCTAGCAAGTGATAGAAGCAAACACGCATCCAAGGAGCGTGGCTTACTACGTTACCTAGGCTTCGCTTAATTGTGTCGTATTGCATGAGTGGCGGATTATTTCTTGAGCAATTCGTCGATATTCTCCAAGTAGTCGAGGCTATCGTCAATGAAGAATACTGGAGAAGGAACTATTCGAAGTTGCTTACCTGTGCGCTGACCTATACCAAAGCGTACTCGATGAATGTTTTGGTTGATGCTCTCGAGTACGGCATTAGTCTTCTCTGTAGGAAATACAGAGATATAGAACTTAACCTGGCTAAGGTCACTAGATACCCTAGCTATAGTAATGCTTACCATAGCGCCTAGAGTAAGTTCGCGTAGTTCTTGTTGAAGGAGCTCGGCAGTCTCCTTTTGGAGGAGACGTGATATTTTCTTTTGTCTTGTAGATTCCATAAAATAAAAGTGTTTGTTGGGGTTATTCTACAGTAACGCTCTTTGCTAAGTTACGAGGCTGGTCGACATTGCAACCACGCATAACTGCCACGTAATAGCTGAATAGCTGTAGAGGAATAACTGCTAAGAGAGGGATAAAAGGATCTTCGGTGTGTGGGATTTCTATGACATAATCTGCCATCTTGCGAATTACGGTATCACCTACGGTAACCACGGCAATGACTTGACCCTGACGAGCCTTAACCTCTTGGATATTATTTACTACCTTCTCATAGTATTTATCCTTTGTAGCGAGGACGAATACTGGCATAAGGTTATCTATAAGCGCGATAGGACCATGCTTCATCTCGGCAGCTGGGTAACCCTCGGCATGGATGTATGATATCTCCTTAAGTTTAAGAGCACCCTCGAGCGCAACTGGGTAGAGCAAACCGCGACCTAGGTATATAGAGTTATTAGCTGAACGGTACTTCTCGGCAATCTCACGAATCTTCTCCTCGTCGGCAAGGATGCGATTGATTGCTGAAGGCACGTTTACCAATTCGTCTATCAATGTTACATATCGCTCCTCAGATAATATACCCTTCTTCTTACCCAACTGGAGAGCAAGGAGAGTCATTACTACTGCTTGAGCAGTAAAGGCCTTTGTAGATGCAACACCAATCTCAGGACCTGCATGAGTATAAATACCAGCATCTGTTTCACGAGCAATACTACTACCTACTACGTTGCATATACCAAGAATTAGGGCACCCTGTTCCTTTGCCATTCTGATAGCAGCAAGAGTATCTGCTGTTTCTCCTGATTGGCTTATGGCGATAATTACATCGTTTGGGGTAATGATAGGGTTACGGTATCTAAATTCTGATGCGTATTCAACCTCAACATTTACGCGAGCGTACTCCTCAATAAGGTATTCACCCACCATACCTGCGTAATACGATGTGCCACATGCTACAATGATGATACGTTGAGCTTGCATAAGGCGAGGCATGACATCTGCTATACCGCCTAGGTGTATCTCGTGAGCATCAGGGAGAAGACGGCCGCGAAGAGTATCAGCTATTGTGATAGGCTGCTCATGAATCTCCTTAAGCATATAGTGAGGGAAGTGCCCCTTGTCTATATTGTCAATGCTAAGATCTACTTTAGTAACATTAATATTCTTGTCGCCATCCTCATGAATGTTTGTGAGGCGTATCTCATCTGGTGTTGCTATTACTAGCTCCTCGTCATTGAGGTATATCATCTTATCTGTATACTCAATAATAGGAGTAGCGTCAGATGCTAGGAAATTCTCTCCATTTCCGATACCGAGAACTAGTGGAGAGCCCTTTCTAGTGCCGAACAACTTATCTGGTTCGTCTGTACAGATGATAGCAAGACCGTATGCACCAATTATTCTGAGGAGTGCAGTGCGTATAGCTGTCTCTGCTGAGCATTTGCTTGTTAGGTAGATATCCTCGATAAAGTTTGCCAACACCTCTGTATCTGTCTGGCTATTGAATGTGTATCCCTTCTCGACTAGAATATTCTTTAGGTATGTATAGTTCTCAATGATACCATTATGAACTACAACAAATTTGCCATTCATTGACACATGTGGGTGTGCATTGATATCGTTTGGAGCACCATGTGTTGCCCAACGAGTATGACCAATACCAATAGAACCAGCTATATTTTGTGAACCAATGAGCTTCTCGAGGTCTTTTACTTTACCTCGACATTTATATGTATTTACGGTAGTATCGTTAACAAGAGCTATACCAGCAGAATCATATCCACGGTATTCAAGTCGTTGTAGACCTTTAATTAGGATTGGGTATGCTGTTCTGCCACCAATATATCCAACTATTCCACACATAAGTAGTTGTTTTTCTAAGAATTCTTATTTCACTATTAATCGTGTAAAGATATCTATTTCTGATTGATAAAAAAAACTCCGCAAGAAATATCACATCTCTTACGGGGTTTTACATTTACCAACCTAATAAATAACCTTACCTTAATAAAGTGAACCAGCTGGGGTTCGAACCCAGGACCCCAACATTAAAAGTGTTGTGCTCTACCTGCTGAGCTACTGATTCAACCTAATGTAAAAACTTAATCCCACCGTAGTGAGAGTGAACCAGCTGGGGTTCGAACCCAGGACCCCAACATTAAAAGTGTTGTGCTCTACCTACTGAGCTACTGATTCAACCTAGTTTTGCTTTTGTCTTAAAAGCGGTGCAAAGTTAAGTAATCTTTTTGTATATCAATGTAAAAAATCCTAAAAATTACAAATTATATGGTGTCGCTTGATATACGTAATAATTTAACCAGTTGGTATATAGCAAGTGCGCATGTGCTCTCCATATAACATTTGGTATGGCACTTGCATCTCCGTCTGGGAAATAATTGACGGGTTGTTGTATCTCTAAGCCACGACCTAAATCGCGTACATACTCACCCTTAAGAGTATCTCTATCATACTCAGAATGACCTGTTACAAATATTTGTCGGCGATCTGCTGATATTATGATATACGCACCTGCATCATCAGATTCTGCCAATAGCCTCAACCCCTCATTACTTCGTATATCTTCACTTCTTACCGCTGTATGGCGTGAGTGTGGAGCATAGAAGTAGTCGTCAAATCCTCTCATAAGAGGTTCTTGCGGATTAATTACATTGTGTTTGTATACGCCAAACATCTTCTGACTTAGTGGATGTTTGTTGATGCCATAATGGTAATACAATCCTGCTTGTGCGCCCCAGCAGATGTGGAATGTATTGGTAACGTTAGTCTTAGTCCAATCCATTATTGCCACAAGCTCCTCCCAATAGTCTACCTGCTCAAATTGCATCTGCTCTACTGGCGCACCTGTAATAATCATACCATCGTACTTATGGTCTTTTACTTCATCGAAGTCTTTGTAGAAAGTACTAAGGTGTTCATTAGGCGTGTTCTTCGAGTTGTGCGTACGTGTGCGCAAAAATTCTACGTCTACCTGAAGTGGCGAGTTCGACAAGCAGCGCAAAAGCTGTGTCTCTGTCGTAATCTTGGTAGGCATAAGATTGAGAATCAAAATCTTCAATGGGCGTATATCTTGCTGTAGGGCACGTGTTTCGCTCATTACAAAGACGTTCTCGCTCTCTAGTATCTGTCTTGCAGGAAGTAGGTCTGGTATTCTTATAGGCATAATATTCGTATTGTATATTAGATTAGTCCTCTATCTTTGAGGGCTTGTAAATCTTCAGGTGTATCAATGGATAAGCTCTCTAGCTCTGTCTCGAGAACTTTAATAGTATATCCGTTCTCCAACCAACGTAGCTGCTCTAAGGATTCTATCTTCTCTAATGTTCCAAGAGGAAGTTTCGTAATCTTTCCAAGCACATCAGCTCTATAACCATACATACCAATGTGGTTATAGTATTTTGTACCACTCTCTAGCCACTTGTCTATCTCTACACCGCGCAAATATGGTATAGGCTGACGGCTAAAGTATAGTGCATTGTTCTCTTGTGATAGTACTACCTTTGGTTTATTTGGCGAGATAAGGTCTGCTTGGTTGTCAACTGGTTTGACAAGTGTAGCTATCTCTGTTTTTGCATCTTCAAATGCAGATGCTAATAGCCTTATCTGTGTAGGTTCTATGAATGGCTCATCTCCTTGTATGTTTATTACGGCATGAAAGGAGATGTTCAATTCTGCTTGTACGGTATTAAGTGCTTCAGCGCAACGGTCTGTGCCGCTCTTATGTGTATCGGCAGTCATCACTACGCGTCCGCCAAACGATTTTACTACATTAGCTATACGCTCATCGTCCGTAGCAACATACACATGCTCTAATACACTAGCTGCTCTCTCATATACTCGTTGTATCATTGGTTTGCCCCCAATGTCAGCAAGTGGTTTGCCAGGAAAGCGTGTCGACGCATACCTAGCAGGTATAAGACCTAGAATTTTTGCGTTCATATTCTCCTATATTTGAAATGCAAAGGTAGAAAAATTGATAACAATATGCCATATAAAAAATGGGAGGCAACGAAATCGCATCGCTACCTTCCATCGTGAATAAATCACCCAAACACACTTATCAACTAATCAACGAATAAACTTCGTTTGCACACCTATACGTATCATTTATCTATAAGTTGCAATTTATTTCAAAATATATCCACTTTATCTGCGGTTTCTTACATAGTGTATAATTATATCTAACATTTGAAATTTTGCGAGCAAACCGTATGCAGAGAGTATACATAGAGGGTCCTATAAGTATTCTCAAACCCTACTATATATATGTTGACCATCAACTTTCTCAGACTTCATCAAAACCATCTTGTCAACTATCATACCTACTCTCTCCACCTCCACGTCTGTCTCTTCTATATTGGCATCTTTCAATAATGATATGTGCGGCTTAAATTTCGTACCTTTATAGCGTATCCCATGTGCATCTAATCTCTCCCTAAGCCTCTTGGCTATATCATTCAATGGTGCCTCATTTCTCACCCCACACCATATTACTCTTCCATACTTCGTGACAAATGTATCCAACCGCCCTAGCTCCATCTCAAAAGGCTCAAATCGTACCTCATCAATAGCTAGCCTTATCTTATCAACCTCATCACACTCCCCAATATAAACCATTGTCATATGTAGATTCCCATCACTACACCAATTACCTCTAACTCCACACTCTCTCAATGCCTCTTGTATATCTTTGAGTGCGCATTTTACCAAATCCGTAAATTGTATAGCTACAAATAGTTTCATAATCCAATAATTGCAAAGAGGGCGCATCAATATCATGACGCACCCTCTCTCATCCTATTTCTTTATTTTCTATTTGTCCAACTCTTGTACAAGTTGAGCAATAATTCTAGTCATCTTTGGCTCTGCTGCTGCAGCTACTTTTTGTACCTCTTCATGACTTACCTCAACAATCTCGCCAGGAACGCCTGAATCGGTAATAATCGAAACACCAAATACTTCCATGCCTGCATGATGGGCTACTATTACCTCTGGTACAGTAGACATACCTACTGCATCTGCACCAAGAAGTCTGAACATCTTATACTCTGCTGGGGTCTCAAATGTCGGACCAGTTGTGCCTACATATACACCCTCTAGCAAGTGAATATTCTCTCTCTCTGCAATGGCAAAGGCTTTATTTCTTAGCTCTTTGCTATATACCTCACTCATATCTGGGAAGCGTGGTCCGAACTCCGACATGTTTGGTCCTATCAATGGGTTTGTGCCAAACATATTTATATGGTCCTTAATAACCATAATAGTACCTACCTTAAATGCTGGGTTCAAACCTCCGCTGGCATTAGATACAAAGAGTGTATTTATACCACACACCTTCATAACTCTTGCAGGGAATGTTACTTGCTGCATTGTATAGCCTTCGTAATAGTGGAATCTACCTTGCATGGCTAATACAGGAACACCGCCAATAGTACCTAGTATCAATCTACCACTATGTCCCTCAACTGTAGATACAGGAAAGTGTGGTATCAACTTATAGTCTATAGATTTCTCTATCTTTATCTCGTTTACCAATCCACCAAGTCCAGTGCCTAGAATAATGCCTACACGTGGCTGTGCTGTAAACTGCGACTTAAGGTATGCCGCAGCTTCATTAATCTTGTTAATCATATTCCTATTGTTGTTATGTTATATTTCTACTATATCAAACGAATTGCCTCGCAATAATCGTAACCCTATTCTGAGATAGCATACTGAATGTCTGCCTATTTTGTTACTCAATCGCTGGGCATCTTTCTCTGTGCATATTAATACCGATTCTTCTCCTAGCATATCTAACCGCTTCTCTACTTCTCTCAACTCTTCGTCGGAAAACTGATGATGGTCTCCATATTTTATGCACTCTGTATCCTCTCCGAACCTTCTCCTTATCTCTTCAAAGAATGGCTCTGGGCGACCTATCCCTGCTATGGCTACAGCCTTATTTATAGCTGCCGTACCTCCTACCAACTCTTTATACTCTATCCCAGTGAAGTATAGCTTTTGTGTCTCGTCTAATTCTAGCCGCCTCTCTATCTCTGTCATCTCTTCCTCTGAGATATCAAGGGGACACTTATTTACTATTACCGTCTTTGCCCTCTTTCTTGCACTCCATGGCTCTCTTAAATTACCTGCTGGTAGCATTAAGTCTTCATAAATAGGGCGCGCATAGTCGCATACCATGACGTACTCTGTGGCTTTGGTCGACTTATGCTGCATGCCGTCATCCATTATCACAATGTCTGTATCGGGCATATTCTGTTTGATATACTCTAATGCTCTATTTCTATCTCCATCAACTACTATCGGTACATCAGGATATCTCCTATGTATCTGCATAGGCTCATCTCCAATGTCTAATGCAGTGGATTTTGGAGTAGCTACTTGTAGTCCTTTGGTTTTTCTTCTATAACCGCGACTGAGCATTACCACTTTCTTGCCTTTGGCATGTAGCTTGTCTATCAAATATTCTGTAATGGGGGTCTTTCCTGTACCGCCTACTGTTAGGTTACCTATACAGATAGTGCGAATAGGAGCCTCTTTCGTTTTCAGAATACCTATTCTGTGTAATAAATCTACAATAGATACTACAAGTCCGTATATCCAAGAGATTGGTCTCAACAATATTCCTCTTGCTACACCCATTACTTGCTAGATTTCTTATGTCTAATCTTTATCTGGCTAATCCACCTTGGTAATAGTATTACTCCCATTATAAGGTATGGATAGTAACTTACCATTCGCCACGCAAGAGCAATAGTAACACCCGCTCCCATAGGTATAAATGCAGCCAAGAACTCCTTAAAGATATACTCTGCAAATCCTGCACCACCAGGGGTAGGGGCAACAAGCATCATAATCCACATTGCTAATTGCTTGCCAAATACTACAAAGTGGTCGAACCATCCCAACTGATGAATACCAAAGAATGCTACTATTAGGGCATTGGCAACCCAATACCTCGCTAACCAACTAGCCGAAGTGGCCACAAAGGCTTTTATCCATCTCTTAAATGGCCAATGTCTGAAGTATATCGATGTATGTACTATCTCATCTCCCATCTCCTCGGCTTTGTTTTTCCAACGGTTAATAAAGGGCAACTTAAATATCTGAACTAATAGCCACTTAAGTCCCTGAGGGTTGACAAATAGTCCGTAAGATAGAACGAATATGTATGACAACTTCAAGCCATACCCTATCCAAGCCAATTTGGCAAATCCGCTTATCAACCCCTCATCAATACCAAAGACATTTTGGTATCCTATCAGAAAAACTACTATAGGGAATACTAATGCAAAGAATAGCTCATCTAAGAAAGAGGTAACCATCACAATACCTGTGGAGCGACCTATATTGATACCCTCTCGGTTGACAAAAAAGAGGGCTACACTAGTTCCTCCCACTGCCGAAGGAGATACCGCCGAAGCAAACTCCCATAACATTATAATCCTAAAGGACGACCTCCAAGAGATATCATAATCACTCAACACCCTAATTCGAGCCATGTAACCTATATCTCTAATTGCCATAGCTAATGATGCCACAAACAACCAGAATATAGACCAACCTGTAAACTGAATCATATCAAACATACCAGGTTGATACTCTCTACAGAACATCCAGATAGTCACCCCTAATCCTATCAAGATAGGGATGATTATCTTCCATGACTTCAAGCTATCTAGCACTTTGCTTGCTTGAGGGGTATTTGACTCTGGTGTATTATTCTGTTCTATAGTTGACATACCTCTCTCACAACTTAAATATCAAATACAGAGCCGCCATCTTCAGCACCCATCTCTGCCTCTGAATCCACCATCTCCATAGCCTCTGTATTACCCTCATCAGCATCGAGATTTCTATCTGCACAATCTAAGCTATATGATATTGTAGGAGGAGCAATAAAGACATCCTCAGGAGATATAGTATAATTTGTCTTATCAGTAGGACGAGTCAACCCCTCATTATCAAATACCTTTAGAATAAATCTACCGAAAATAGGAATAGCCATATTGGCAGCCTGACCGAGTCTCATGCTATCAAAGTGGATACTTCTATCCTCACCACCTACCCATACACCAGACACTAGGTTAGGCAATATACTCATGAACCAACCATCTGAATGGTTCTGTGTGGTACCTGTCTTTCCACCCATTTTATTCCTCAACTGATAAGCTGGACCTCTCAATCTACGACCAGTACCTTGGTTGATTACGCCCTCAAGGAGATTAACCATCATATATGCCGACTCCTCGCTCATTACCTCACGCTCATCAGATACAAACTTGGCTATCTCATTACCATACTTATCCTCGATAGAGGTAATACCAATAGGCTCCATATGTACACCCTTATTAACGAAAGTAGCATAAGCCTCCACCATCTCAAACAGACTAACGTCACTAGTACCCAAGCAAAGAGAATACACAGGGTCGAGGTAAGACGATATACCCAAGTCATGCGCCATCTGAACAATTGCTTGAGGAGAGAACTGCTTCATTAGCCATGCTGTAATATTATTATTTGAGTTAGCTAGACCCCACTTAAGACTAACCATCTCACCCAATCTAGCGTCGCCAGCATTTCTAGGAGTCCATGTAGTCCAGTTGCCCTCTGGGTCCATCACTTGGAATGTCTGAGGCATATTAGGAGCCAAGTCACAAGGTGTACGTCCCTCAAGCATTGCCTTAGCATAGAAGAATGGCTTGATAGTGGAACCCACCTGACGCTTACCCTGGCTAACCATATCATACTGGAAGTACTTAAAATCTGGGCCGCCCACATAGACCTTAATATGACCATTACGAGGATCGACACTCATCATACCCGAACGGATGAAGAACTTATGATATAGAATAGAATCAGCTGGAGACCATACTACATCCTTCTCACCCTTCCAATCGAAGACCTTCATTTCGGTAGGGGTATGCATATTCTTCTCTATCTCCACCTCGCTTGCACCCGCCTTTTTTAGAGTACGATAGCGATCAGAGTTTTTCATAGCTCTTTTAAGGATATCCTTATACTGATCTGCCGTTACGTCCTTACTAAAAGGAGCCCTACCACTAACCTTAGCTGGGTCGTACTCACCATTGACACCCTTTGACTCGAAGAACTTAGGCTGGAGTTCACCCCCAAGGTGTTCGTACATCGCCTGCTCCGCATACTTTTGGAGTCGGGAGTCGATAGTAGTATGAATCTTCAATCCATCCTTATAGATATTATAGTAAGAGCCATCGGCCTTAGGATTCTTCTTTATCCAACCATAGGCAGGGTTAGTAGCCCATTGGACACTATCCTCGATGAACTTTTGCATATTCCATTGAGGATAAGCCTCACGCTTCGGCTCCTCAGCAGTTAATGTTAGGCGAACCCACTCTCTGAAATAGGGAGCAACGCCCTCCTTATGGTCGGAGCGTTTGAATTCGATGCCCAAAGGCAGAGTCTTAAGAGAGTCATACTCCATCTTATTGATATAACGAGAACGGAGCATTTGGTACAAGACAGTATTACGTCTCTCGGTTACCAACTCGGGTCGGCGTATTGGATTATAAAGAGAAGGGTTCTTGAGCATACCCACGAGCACCGCAGCCTGCTCCCTTCTAAGATTACCCACACTAGTATTAAAGAATGTCCATGAAGCCGACTCTATACCATATGCATCATAGATGAAAGCGGCACGATTGAGATACATGGCAAGGATCTCCTCCTTGGTATATGAGCGCTCTAGCTTAACAGCGATGACCCACTCCTTAAGTTTTTGGGTGTATCGCTCCCACTTATTTTGGGCATGACCATGGAAGAGCATCTTAGCTAGCTGTTGTGTAATTGTAGAACCGCCGCCAGAATTCTTTTGTTGCATGATGACAGTCTTAAACAACACGCGAGCCAAACCTCTAGCATCTACGCCCGAGTGGTCGTAGAAACGCTCATCCTCTGTAGCCACTAAGGCATGGATAAGGTGTTCGGAGATATCCTCATAATCCACCTGCGAGCGATTCTCAACGTAGAACTTACCTAGTGTAACGCCATCCTCGGAGATAATATCAGTTGCCAAGGCGCTCTTAGGATTCTCCAAATCCTCGAAAGAGGGCATAAAACCGAGGTAGCCATAAGACAACAAGGCAAAGAATAGTATCATAGATAATACTCCAAAGCCAAATATGCTCCACAAGCAGATGATATACTTACGAATCTTCTTAGGTTGTGCCTGATCTTTTTTTATGTTGTTATCCGACATAATTCAAAACATTAAGAGGACTATGGGGAAGTCCGCATTGAAATATTAGCTTACAAAATATCTTTTGCGCGTAAAGGTACTATGTTTTTTTTATATAGTAATACTTTCAATATACAATAGGTAGATTAGCGACAGCCTCTGGATATCCGAAACGCTGTCTCTTAGCATCAAAAGACCACTCCTTGACAGCCAAGATACGACGTACTGAAGCCTCGATTTGTGACATTTCTATCTCTCCACTTTGGATTGCCTGTTCGGTAGCCAGTATGGCACGTTGGACATCCTGAGAGAACTCAGCCACATCATTACCCGCGGCGAGGGTAGCCTTTTCTATTACCTCATTACCTGCAGCGATAAGAGCACCCTTCATATTCACAGCATCAGAGACTATTAATCCTTCGAAGCCGAGCTTATTACGTAGCACCTCTTTAAGTATTGGGGCGGATTGAGAGGCGGCCCTTTTAGTAGGATCAAGAGCAGGCACTACAAGGTGAGCACTCATGACACCCATAGCCCCGATATTGATACAATGCTTAAAAGGAGCAAGTTCGACATTCGCCAAACGAAGGCTATCATGAGCCACTACAGGCAGAGACAAATGAGAATCCTTACTAGTATCACCGTGACCAGGGAAATGCTTTATTACGGCACATACGCCACCCCCTTGCAAACCACGTACGAAAGACTCGCCCATCATAGAGACGAGTTCTACATTATCCCCGAAAGCTCGTTTGCCGATGATAGGATTCTTAGGATTAGTATTAACATCCACTACGGGAGAGAAGTTGATATTCAAGCCACAAGCAAGCATCTGCTCAGCCGTACGCTGTCCGAGCATACGCACAAAAGTACTATCACCCCTAGTACCCAACTGCTGGAAGTTAGGATACTTATCCACATCGATAAACTTCATACCTAGGCCATTCTCCGCGTCGGCGGCGAAGAGCATAGGCACCTTAGCAAGCCTCTCCACGCGCTCAACAAATTGGAGACATGAAGAGGGAGACGCCTTAAGCACTAGGACGCCACCTATACCCCACTCCTTGATATTATCCTCAATCTTTTGGATACTCTTCTCTGTAAAATTAACATCGAGAGTAACCCAAACCATCTGACCGATTTTTTCCCTCAGAGATAGAGAATTGTAAACGCTATCCACCCATCGAGAATGCATAGCAGATTTCCAATCAGATATTGGGGCCCTATCCTTGATTATCTCTCTATCGTATAGAAGATATTTAGTCCTTTTTGACTTGAAGGCGGACAACTTAGGTTGCCATGAGGCACGAATAGAGTCCTCTGACCACCCCTCACGAAGTTGCGCTCGCAAAGACTTAGTACCAGCTAGGATATCGAACGACGACCTCTTAGGCCAGAATAGAGAATCGCCAATCTGAGAATACATATCCATGATGTATTTCAGAGAGAAGCCATTAAGATTCACCTCGCGAAGATCCACGCCACGACAAGTATCACCCTTAAAAAGAGGGTCAGCGGCCCCATAAGAAGGAGCAGGAACAAACGAGAAGTTAGCCCCCTTCACATAAGGAGACCCTATAACCTCGAAAGGCATATCTGTACCACGCCCCACAGAGACATTTGTACCCTCGAAGAGACATAGAGACGGATAAAGAGCGATAGCATGATTTGTGCGAAGATTAGGAGAAGGTTGGCAATTGATATTTATCTGCCAATTATGAGAATACTCCGCCATAGGCACTATGCGAAGCATACACCTCTTCCCCTCGGCGAGCCACCCCTCACCATTTATCATACAAGCCAACTCGGCAGGTGTGAGACCATACAATATAGGTAGAGGGTCTAGACCCACGAAACTGATACAATCCTCATCACGCACAGGTCCATCCACGATACCACCTTGAGGATTTGGTCTATCGAGAACAAGCACCTCGGCGCGACCACCCTGCTCCTTAGCCCTATTATTAGTTTCGGCGCAAGCCTCCATGACATAATGGAGAGTAGAAATGTAAGTATAGAAACGCGTACCTACATCTTGAAGATCATAGACAACCATATCTATACCAAGCATATCCTCAGCAGTAGGCTTCTTATGCTTACCATACAAGCTGACAATAGGGACGCCAGTTTTAGAATCGACAGAATTATCTACCTTCTGACCGGCATCAGCGTTACCACGGAATCCATGCTCAGGGACAAAGACCTTTTTAACCTTCACGCCCAAAGAGAGAAGAGTATCCAAGAGATGCGTCTCGCCAATACGCGAGGTATTATTAGCTACGAGAGCGACATTACGATTAGCCAATAGAGGCAGATAATAATCAATACGAGTATTAGCAGGAGAGACGATACGGGTACCCTCCTCCACATTGACATTGACCTCAGGAGTTGCTGTGCAGCTCACACAAAGAGAAAGCAAGAACAGAGACACGCTAAACTTAGCGGTTGATAAAGTGCTTAATATTCTTCTCATAATGGTTGCTAAGGTATGAAAATATGCCCTTTTTACAAAAAAAGATGCAGTTCGTCAAAGAATAATGCAGTTGGTCAAAAAGGATATTGCTATCAAAATAGATGATATTAATATTGCATCAAGAAAAAGAAGAAAATATACTACTAGACTACATTCTACTAAACTACTAGAAACAACTTTTTGACTAGACTACAAGACAATTTTTAGTTTTAAACATCGATATACAAAATACTACTATGGTACTGAATACTAAACGTACGCTATGAAGAGATTAACATTGCTATTCATCTCAATGATGAGACGTGAGTTAAAGATTTGAGTTTTTGAGTTTGTTCCCAAGAGGCTAGAAGTTATCTAGCCTTTTTCTTTTTTATGCATATGAGTTGCTCGCAGTTTGGGGGAAGATAGAGATTATAGTTTGGATTCGAAGTAAAGAGTGCGGATATGGAATATACATTTTTTATATACATTTGCACAAAACAAATTGATATATATGGGCATCTATTGAGGTGCCCTTTTTTATGAGATATGAAGAGAAGAGTAGGAGCATTAACATTGGCCGTTGCCATAATAACCATAGTCATATTAGTAATAGCCTCGATAGTAGGGAGCATATATGGTGAGACATATACGCGAGAGCATATATATGGAGCCGATTGGTTTTGTGCGATGTGGGCTGTATTAGCCATTGTGGGAATCGGCTTTATGTGGGTGAAGAGACTACAGCACAGGCGAGTGCTCTTTGTATTTCATTTAGCATTTGTATTTATAGCCTTAGGCGCTGCATTGACACACTATTTTGGCAGAGAAGGATATATACACCTAAGAGAGGGAGAAGAGAATAATGTGGTAATAGATAATAGGGGATTTTTGGTAGAGAGATTACCCTTTGATGTGACACTAGTAGAGTTTAAGGTAGAGAACTACGAAGAGACAAATGCAGTGAAAGACTACATAAGTCATATTCGGATAGAGGGAGAAGATATAGATATATCAATGAATAATATTTATTGGAGCAAAGGATATAGGTTTTTGCAAAACTCATACGACGAAGACTTACGAGGAAGCACCTTAGGGGTAATATATGACCCTTGGGGGTTAGTGGTGACCTACTTAGGCTATATATTGATGATGATAAGTGGTGTGGTATGGGTAATATCCCGCGATTCATTCTTTAGACAAGTAATAGATAGTAAGAATATCAGTAAGAGATATGCCATGCCAATATGTGTAGTGGTTGGGCTATTTGTTGTCTATTGGATAGTGAAATATGTGATTGGGTGGAGCGAGGGGAGTTTGCCACCCGTATTGATGTCGCCATTACTATTTATTCATATAGTAATCATTATGTCTGCATACGGCTTGCTCGCAGTTTTTTTTATATTTGGTGTAATAGGGCTAATAAAAATTGACAAGCAAAAAGAGATGATGAGGTATGGTAAGGCCTTACTATACCCCGCTGTAATACTATTAGCCATAGGAATATTTGTGGGAGCGATATGGGCTAGCATATCATGGGGAAGCTATTGGAATTGGGACCCCAAAGAGGTATGGGCATTGATAACACTACTTGTATATCTCTATCCGATACACTACAAGATAGACGAAGCAAAGAGATTTCATGCGTTTGCTATAATAGCCTTTTTGACGGTATTGATAACCTACTTTGGAGTCAACTACCTATTAGGCGGATTGCATAGTTACGCTTGACCCTTATAATCAGCCAAGACTATACCTATAAAGATAAGTATTGCCCCTAGAGTGGCCCAGAGGGTAAACTCAGATGAGTTGTAACAAGTAGCCGTAATGAGAGAGACTAACGGCATTAGGTATAGGAACATGTTTGTATGCGATAGTCCAATCTTTTGGAAAGACCAATTCCATAACCACATACATGTAGCAGAGGCGAATATACCTAGGTATATGACACTAAAGAGGCAAGATATATCAGAGGTAATAGCCTCAATATCCCCAGGGTTATATTTAGCGACAACGAAAGGGAGGATGGTTATTATTGAGTAGAAAAAAAGTCTGCGAGATACGAAGAAAGGCGAATAGTGGCTAGGGATTCTATCCAATACTAACGAATAGACAGACCAAAGCAGAACGGATATAATACATAAGCTATCGCCCAAAAGATTGACAGACAGAGAAGAGATATCGGAAGTCTGAAGAAGAGGAGATAAAATAACAAAAGATACGCCTATGAACGCTATGAGAGAACCAATGAGGTAATATTTTGTAGGTCTTTGTCTGTAGAAAAGATACTGTAGAGCTGTACCAGTAATAGGGACAGTAGATGTAAGCAAACCTACATTGATAGCGGTAGTGTGTTGTAGAGCTTGATATTCGAAGAGGAAATATACGGAGCCGCCAGACAAGCCGACCAATAAGAACTTCAGTTCGTCCTTATTAAAATGGAACTTTATATACTTAGGGTATAGAATCCAAAGGGATATATAAGCGAGTACGAACCGTATAATCATAATAACGCATGGCTCTATGCCATGCGTTATTATATGCTTTGATGCTATAAACGTTGAGCCCCATACTATAGCAGTGAATAGGGCCGGGATGTATTTCATTCCCCGGTTTAGC
The DNA here is from genome assembly GCA_030526155.1 of Bacteroidia bacterium. Lineage (GTDB taxonomy): Bacteria > Bacteroidota > Bacteroidia > Bacteroidales > Marinilabiliaceae > W3P20-009. The sequence goes on along the minus strand of JAUNDI010000007.1, from coordinate 44,056 downwards.
ATCTTATATTGTCATTACGTCCTTCTCCTTAGCAGCGAAGAGTTCATCGATCTTCTTCATGAAAGAGTCGTGAATCTTCTGAACGTCGCCCTCGGCATCCTTAGCTAAATCCTCAGAGAGGCCATCCTTTTTAAGCTTCTTGAACTCCTCATTAGCATCGCGACGTACGTTACGGATAACGATACGAGAATCCTCGCATACGCTCTTAACCTGCTTTACTAGGTCGCGACGGCGCTCCTCTGTCAAAGGTGGAACCATGATACGTATCATTTCGCCATTATTATCAGGGTTCATACCTAGGTTAGCAGCCATAATAGCCTTTTCGATAGGAGCTATCATAGTCTTCTCCCAAGGACGGATAGCGATAGTACGAGGGTCTGGTACTGATACGTTAGCAACCTGTGAGAGTGGAGTAGCAGTGCCGAAATACTCAACACGGATATCCTCAAGCATTTTAGGGTTGGCCTTACCAGCGCGAATCTTACCCAATTCGTAATCTAGGTGGTCGATAGCCTTCTGCATTTGCTCTTTGGCATCGTCCATTATGAGTTCTATTTCTTCTTGCATAGATTTGATGTTTCTATTTATGTGGTGCAAAGGTAATTAAATTTCTTGTTACACAAAAAACAACGCTACTCCTGCAACGCTTATTAGTGCACCTATTACCTCTATTAGTGTTACTTTTTGCTTAAAGAATAGGATAGCAGGGATTATGATTAATATTGGAGATATAGACATTATTGTCTGGGTAACGCCAACACTTGCATATCGTGTAGCCTCAAGAGATAGGGAGACGCCGATAAATGGTCCGAATAAGGTAGCGCCAACAAGTAACAATAGCGTCTTAGTATGGCATACAGAGGGGATGAAATTTTTCCTATCACCCTTTATTAGTAGGATAATGGTAAATCCTATTACGCCACAGAAGGCGCGTATGAAAGTAGCCGACATGGATAGAGTCTGCATAGCAGAGGTGTCATCTTGAGGTATAAGCGCTTCATATTCTAAGATACCTTGCTTACTAAGTACAAGTCCGACGCCCTGACCAACGCCAGCACCTATGCCACATAGAACGCCCGACAAAGGGAGTTTAAGTCTAGTATGCTTCTGACCATCGTCGCCCATTTGTCTATTGAAAACAGATATCATGATACCTACAATGGTGAGAGTCATACCTATATAGCCCATCAACGTCAAGCTCTCGCCTAGCAAAAACCAACCAAATAGTGCGGCAGATAGAGGAGCTATGGTCATGAATAGCTGACCAAAACGAGAGCCTATCTGTTTATAGCAAGTAAATAGACACATGTCGCCAAATACATATCCAGCCATACTTGACAGACAAAGCCATATCCATGTAGTACTATTAGTATATTTAGGGAATGGGGTTCCTGTATATACAAATAGGCAAATGATGATAAGTAGTAGAGATAGGGCCATCTTAAAGATATTGGCATTAAGGGCTCCTACCCGTTTTACTGCTCTCTCGGCAATGATGGCAGAAGTGGTCCACAATATTGCTGTAGCGAGTGCAAGTATTTCTCCAAGGTGTGGCATATTGTATATTGTATTATTATAGTAAACCCTCTTCGGTGAAACTAAAATATGTATTCTTACCTATTATTACATGGTCGTCAAATCGTATACTGAGTGTTTTAGCCGCCTCCTGTATACGAGATGTCAACTCTTTATCTGGCCTACTAGGTGTACTATTGCCAGATGGATGATTATGAACAGCTATGAATCTAGTAGCTCCCCCAAGTAATAATCTTCTAAATAGTGCTCGCAGATCCACTATGGTAGCATCTATACCTCCTACGCTTATCTCTTCTATTCTTATTAGTTGGCATGCTGTATTTAGCATTATTACACGGAAATGCTCCTCCGGAAGGTCTACCATTATGGGTTGCATCAAACGAAATACATCATTAGCAGAATGGAATGTGCGAATGGTATACTCAGCATCAGCCTTAGCTTTTCTGCGTCCGAATTCAAGGGTCGCAACTATATGGGCGGCTTTAGCTTTCCCAAGACCTTTTATAGACATTATCTCTTCCACCCCTACTCTACCAAGGAGGGATAGATTATTATCATGATTATCTAATAGCTCTTTTGCTAGGTCTAATGCAGAATGTCCAGGTACACCGCTACCTATCATTAGGGCAAGAAGTTCTTTGTTTGAAAGGGATTCAGGACCTTGATTAAGTAATTTCTCTCTCGGTCTATCTTCTTCTGGCAAATCATGAATGGTATAATAACTGAGTGTATCGTTATCCTTCATATGTATTGTTTTAGGTGGTTATTGTCTCTAATATAATACTAATCTTTGAGCACCCAAGCCTTCTCCATACCGTGTATCTTACGTATTATATGGGTCTGCTTCTTTGCCTCTTCTTGAGAAGAGAATGAGGCAACGCTTAAGCGTACTCGTTTCTTATTTGGCGTTGTGATTAACTCAATATCAGTAATACCTTTCTTCTCTAGCTCTGCTCTACGTCTCTTTGCATCTTTCAATGTAGGGAAACTACCAATTATTATATGATAGCGAAGCTCCTCTTGTGGCTCCTCTACAATACTCTCTGCAACATCATAGTATAATTGTGATTCCTCTTCTGATGTTGCCTTGACCATGCTTGACTCGAATACTGATGCCAAAGAGGCATAGTTAGCATCATTCCTCTCAGGTACAGAGCCGTCATTGAGTCTTGGTCCGAAGCATAATAATAGCGCAACAGCAGCTGCCCATCCAGCAACACGTTTTGCTTGCGGATGTGCTCCAAGCCTTATAGTATATGATACCTTACTAGAGAGTACAGGTGCACTAATGGAGCCTAACCCATACGCCTCGGAAAGATAATTCATCTTACTATTCGAGGTAAAGGCTACAGCATCATTCTTCAAAAGCGCCATCTTGCCTAAGTATGGCAATGATACTATCTCCCCATCTTCAAGATTTGCTTTTAGGTCATCAACAAATGCCTTGATTCTTGCCGTAGCCTCAGCGTATGTTATCTTCTCTGATTGTGCAATATAATTTGTTAATAACCCATCATTATGAGTCAATTGCATGTTGAATACCACCTCTTTACGTGGCGGGAGTAGAAGACCTCTATTGACATCTATCGTTGCATCTACCGAATTAGTAATAAACGCACCTAGCCTAGGTACAATCACACACTCGTGGTCGTACAACATTGATGATATATGTCTTGCTATTGTCTTCATCTCTAAATTTCTCAACGATGCAAAAGTACTATTTTGTGTCGTTCCCTCAAACAAATAGTTATTAACATCGATTGTCAATAACACGTATTTACTAGGGGTTATATTTCCCTATTTGCTGAAATATAATATATTAACACTGTTAGGAAGTTTTTCTAATGATAGTAAGCCCATCTCGCAATGGTATTATTACCTTTTCTGCTCGTGGATCGTTAGCTACTATATCATTAAAATCCCTAATGGCTTGTGTCTGTGCAGCGTCTGCTTTTGGAAGCGGACCTATTACCTTCCCGTCCCAAAGTATATTATCTGCTATTATATAACCGCCTACAGGTATATGCTCCATGCATATCTTATAGTACTCAGGATAATTCCTCTTATTGGCATCCATAAAGACTAGGTCCCATGGTCCTTTTAGCCTCTCTATTACCTCTTCGCACTTGCCTATGTGTAGACGCACTCTATCTCCATAGGGCGACTTCCCTAGAAACTCTCTTATCGTAGGCTCTAGCTCATCGTCTATCTCTATGGTATCTACATACGCATCTTCTTTCAAGAGCCCTTCAGCCATAGCAAGGGCAGAGTAGCCGGTAAAGGTGCCTAACTCTAATACGTTCTGTGGATTAATCATCCTTACCAACATCTTTAGTAGCCGTCCCTGCCAATGTCCGCTGGCCATACGCCCTAGCAAGAACCTGATGTGCGACTGCCTATTAAGTTCGTGCAATACCTCAGGCTCTTTGTCTATATGCTGTTCTATATACTCTTCTAACTCGGGCGTCATCATATATCTTTATTTGAAGCTCTCGCTGAATTGCTTGATGCGCTGCTCTTCATCTTTTTTACATACCAAGAAGGTATTGTTGTCTTCTGCTACTATATAGCCGTCTAAGCCTTGTAGTACCATCTTGACATTGGATGATGTGCGTACTATACAGTCGTTGCTCTCTATGAGTCTCACATTCTCTTTGCCTACAACGGCGTTGCCTTGTGAGTCTCTGTCTAATTGCATGTACAATGAGCCCCATGTGCCAAGGTCCGACCACCCGAAGTCTGATGGCAATACATACACACCAGCACTCTTGCCATTCATAGTTATCGTCTTGCCACTCATGCGCTCCATTACTGCATAGTCTATAGAGATGCTACGACATTGTGGGAATAGCTCGTTGATAACGTCTCGCTCGTTTGGCTGTCCAAATGATTCTGACATCTTGTCAAATAACAATGATATCTCTGGCTCAAATACACGTAGCGACTGCTCGGCGGTCTTTGCATCCCAAATAAATAGTCCTGCATTCCAATAATAACCACCCTCATTCAAATATTGCTTGGCAACATCCAATTGTGGCTTCTCCTTGAACGCGCGAACATGACAAATGTCTGACCCCGATGTCTTATTGCCTGCTTGTATATATCCATAGCCTGTGTCAGGGCGCGTTGGGAACATACCAAGAGTAAGAATGTTACTTGTCCCTTTCACAAAGTCTACACCTTTTGCTATTACTCTACGGAACTCTTCTGTATTTACTACAAAATGGTCTGCAGGGGAAATAATAAGTGTCGCTTCTGGATCAATGCTCTTTATCTTCCATGTCACATATGCAATACATGGCGCAGTATTGCGCATGCATGGCTCTAGTAGTATATTATCCTCAGGTATCTCTGGAAGCTGAGTGCGTACTTTAGCTGCATACTTCGCAGATGTTACTATCCATATATTCTCAGGGGCAAACTCCTTGCCGAATCTATCTACCGTAAGTTGTATCAATGTGCGACCAACACCAAGAACATCTATAAATTGCTTTGGATTCTCTGGTCGACTCATAGGCCAAAAGCGACTACCTACGCCGCCTGCCATAATTACTAAATGGTTCATATTTATGTGGTAAGCTTGTTTTCCGCTGCAAATATACAAATATATCTTCTTACCTAATGCTAACTCTCCTTCATATACATCCATCATCACTCTTTATCCCTTTTTAATTGAAAAAACTGCGAGCAAATAGGGAGCTCACACTATACACACCATACCTACAAATAGCCTACCATACACCCCTATAAAAAGAAAACACTATCTTTGTCAATCATAAACAAATAGGTATGGCAATAGATTTCAATAAGAATTTGCACTTATGGTTCTACATAAAGGGGTATTACCGCTACTTCATGCCTAAGCGATTCTATCAGTCGCGTCTGGATTATACTATCAATAAGTACCTTAGCGCACACCCCGACGAAGTAGAGTATATCAACGATAGGGTAAATTACTATTGCAAACTCTCTTCTCCAACGCCATTATCTAACAAGGCTATAGAATTAAAGAACTTCAAAAAACCTAACCGTCGAAAGGTTAGGCCGGCGCGTAGTACCTATTTCTTCGACACATACGAGTATACTCGCTTCTTCCCAGACGACAAGAAGATTATCCCTCTATATGGCGACATAAACTATGTCCCCCAATTTCCATCTATTACCAAAAGCCGCCCAATAGATGGTAATAATGCTAATAGCGTTATTCTAAACCTAGATAAAGTGCGTCATTTTATCTTCCTCAAAGATTCGATAACTTATGAGGATAAAATCGATAAACTTATCGGATACATGACCATTGAGAAGCCTCATCGAGCTCTCTTCATGACTAAGCATTTCTCAAACCCTATGTGCATCTTAGGACAAATCAACAAGGATGAGATTTATCGCCCCGAGTGGCTTAAACCTAAAATTACAATAGCCGAACACCTAAAATACAAGTTCATACTCAGTATCGAAGGGGCAGATGTGGCTTCTAATCTTAAGTGGATTATGTCTTCAAACTCTATCCCAGTTATGCCTAAGCTCAAATACGAGACATGGGCTATGGAGGGTAGGCTTATTCCGAATTATAACTACATTTGCATAAAGAGCGATTACTCAGACCTCAATGAGCGTCTTCAATATTATATTGACCACCCCAATGAGGCTAAAGCAATCATAGAGCATAACCATCAATTTATTGCTCAATTTCAAAACAAGGAGCGCGAAAGAGTAATATCTCTTTTAGTACTGAAGCGTTATTTCTTAATGACAAATCAGTAATGCCCCTTGAAATCGCATACCATACAATAATTTTTCATACAAAGCGTAATTTATCTCTCAACATGAGAAGGGTCCTTATTATTAGCGGCAAAAACGATCTCTCGCTACGCCAAACTCCAGCAATGCAGGGTGTATGGCGAGCTACACCTCAAAATGGACTAAAACACGACTATCTCTTTATGTCTAATGTAAATCCCGAGGATGTAGAGTACGACTTCGTAGCTATTAGAGGTAAGTATCTTCGCAATACAACCTCATTCAAAGTGCGTCGCGAAAATATCATATTATGCACTAGTGAACCTCGATCTGTCTTTGACTTTCCTCGCGATTATGTCCGACAATTCGGTCGCGTACTGTCTTGTCAAGACACAATGAGAGGTAATAATGTCGTTATGACTCCTCCTATACTAGAATGGTTCTCTGGTCTTCAATTCACCCCTAGTAAGGTAAAGATTGCAACAACGTATGATGATTATACATCATCTTCTCCTAAACCTATAAGCCAACGAACAAAGTTGTTATCTGTTGTCTCTAGTAACAAGGCTTTCTCTGCAGGACATCAAGCACGACTAAAGTTTGTAGAGACTCTCAAAGCGCATTATGGCGATCAAATAGATGTCTTCGGTAGGGGATTCCGCTCTTTTGAAGATAAGCATGAGGTTCTTGCCGACTATAAGTATCATATTGCCATAGAAAACTCTTGCTCTGACAATTACTTCACAGAAAAACTTACAGATTGCTTCATCGAAGGGGCTTTCCCTATATATTATGGTTGCAATAATATCAACTCTTATTTTCCTAGCGAAGCTCTCTGTCGTATAGATATCAATAATCCTAACGAGGCTATAGCTGCCATAGATCTCTGCATCTCGTCTAATGTAGCGGAGGGGGCTACAGAAATATTGAGCCAATGTAGACAGATGTCTCTCCACGATTATAATATGTTCAACCTAATAGCTAAAAATATCGACGATATAGAAGCCCCAACATCTCCTGCCTCTTGCACCATACACCCTTGCCATTCTATGCACTCTATTCGTAATGCATGGAATTATACAATAATGCACAATTATTATAAGCTAAAATACAAGTTAGGCTTCTGATTTGTATGGAAAAATTGAACTTACTTTGTGAATATGCCTACAGTTGCTCTCATAGAATTTAATACATATCATGCAGAGTGTATTCAATCTCAAATACACTATCTTCTGAGTTCCAATTATCAGATAGTCCTATTCTGCAACACAAAGCAGAAGAATAATATAGAATGCTATAGAGAATTAGTATCAGATATTTATTACCTAAACCCTCATAGCATACCAGAACTACTACAGGTTAGGTCTTTCATTATTAATAGCAATATAGATAATGTCATATTCAACACAGCCCACGGTTCCGCAGTGTTGAAGTTCTGTCTCCTACCTTTCCCTAAAAGGATCAATTTCGTAGGCACAATACACAACTTACGCAAACTTACCGATAGCTTTGGCCAAAAGCTCATAAATCGCCGCCTATCGGCCTTCTATGTCTTGGCTAAATACATGAAGCTTAATGCTGAAAAATATAGTAGCCTAAAGTGCGCTGCCGTCTCTGCATCTGTAACTCCAGAGGCTTCAAATATTACTATAGACAAAAAAGACAACGAGGTATACCTTATAGTCCCTGGTTCTATCGAATACAAGCGTAGAGATTATGAATACCTCAAGGAGATTGCTAACTTCAAAACGGATATCAATTACAAAATAGTCTTATTGGGGAATGCAAAGAAGGGCGACGGCCCAAATTTCATAAATTGGATTATATCAAGCGGACTAAATGATAGGTTCATATATTTCAACGAATATGTGAGCAACGAGATATTTAACGCATATATGGAGAAGTGCGACTATCTTTTGGCTCTTATCGAACCTAATACTAAGGCGGCAGAGGATTATATCAACTATAAGATATCTGGAACCTTTATCCAGGCTATATCCTTCCAAAAGCCTATGCTCTGCAACGCAATATTTAAAGATATAAAGGATTTCAACTACAACGGGGTCTTCTATACAAATACAGAGGAGTTGTTCGCTCACATACGCAACCACTCTTCCACATCTCACGTAGCCAATAATGACTTTGAAGAGAATCGCAAGGAGTACATAAGTCTCCTAAAATAAATAGACAACATAACAACAATAAATATCTAAGTAATATGACACACGGACACGAAGTTCTAGACATGATGCAAGGCAACTCTTACAATGAGGCATCCCTCATCGAAGCAATTAAGCAGAAGTTTGGCGCAGATGAGCGCTTCTACACTTGTAGCGCGGAAAACTTAACAGCCGAGGAACTTGTATCCTTCCTAAAGGAGAAGGGCAAATTCATACCTCTAAACGACGGATTCACCGTCAATACAGCAAATGTATGCAACCACTAATGGTAAGATAACCCAAGCCGAGAAATTCAAAATCTCTCGCAACCAATAAACTATTTAGGCAACATCCTACCTCTCCCCTTCTAAGAGACTAGAATGTTGCCTTCTCTATTTCCTATATAATCATAATCCCACTCTCAAACTCCACCGAATACATTCCCTCTCATCCCCACCATACATAAAAACAAAAAGCGATAGAGAAAAACTCTATCGCCTTCTGAGGTCGGTAGCAGATTCGAACTGCTGTAGACGGTTTTGCAGACCGTAGACTAAGCCACTCATCCAACCGACCCTTTGGTTTTGCGAGTGCAAAGGTAATAATATTATTTACACTCGCAAAATATTTCCTCTATTTTTTACACGTTAAAGCGGAAATGCATAATGTCGCCATCTTGTACGACATACTCCTTTCCCTCAACGCCAAGCTTTCCGGCCTCTTTACAAGCAGCCTCAGACTTCAATGTAATGAAATCCTCATACTTGATAACCTCAGCACGAATAAAGCCTTTCTCAAAATCAGAGTGAATAACACCAGCTGCCTGAGGCGCCTTAAAGCCATCATGGAAGGTCCACGCTCTAATCTCTTTCTCACCTACCGTAAAGTATGTACGTAGCTTCAAAAGACTATATGCTGAACGTATCAACTTAACAACGCCCGACTCCTCCAAACCAAGGTCATTCAAGAACATCTGACGCTCTTCGTATGTCTCCAACTCATTAATCTCAGCCTCAGTCTGTGCCGCAATAACAAGAATCTCTGCATCCTCGTCCTTTACAGCCTCCCTTACAGCCTCAACATAAGCATTACCTGTAACCACAGAACCTTCGTCCACATTACATACATACATTACCGGCTTTGATGTCAAAAGGAAAAAGCCCTTAGCTATCTTCTCTTCTGGCTCTGTAAGCTCTACCGTACGCGCATTCTTTCCTGCTTGTAATGCCTCTCTATATCTAAGTAATATATCCAACTGCTTCTTCGCCTCAGGATCCTTGCCCGAGATGGCCTGCTTCTCGCACTTCTGTATGCGCTGCTCCACCGTCTCCAAATCCTTAATCTGAAGCTCTGTATCTATTACCTCTTTATCACGTACCGGATCTACCGACCCATCCACATGCGTAATATTGTCATCGTCAAAGCAACGAAGAACATGTATTATGGCATCAGTCTCACGAATATTCGCCAAGAACTTATTGCCTAGTCCCTCGCCTCTGCTCGCACCTTTCACAAGGCCAGCAATATCTACTATCTCTACTGTAGTAGGTACAACCTGCTGCGAATGCACTATCGAATCCAATACCTCCAATCGCTTGTCTGGTACCGTAATAACGCCAACGTTTGGCTCAATAGTACAAAATGGAAAATTAGCCGATTGTGCTTTCGCGTTTGAAAGACAGTTGAAAAGTGTTGACTTTCCTACGTTAGGCAATCCTACTATTCCACACTGTAATGACATCTATCTTATATATATCGTTGATTAAAATACGTAAGAGAATGATATAGACCAAACACGATATTTCGCATTTGTATTGTAGTAATTCTTAAATACAGGTGTAAGACCCATTGCACAACGGAAGTCTACGCCTATACCCGACTTAGAGTCATAACCAATACCAAACTGCGCAAGAGCACCAACTCTATTACGGTCACGACCTAAATATCTCATAGACTCTACACCCGTAACTCTTCTCTCGCCGTTTGATCGATACTGCTCTCTCTCTCCGAAATAGTAACCCTTAAGATATCCCTTTTGAATTGGTGTGGAAATATCATAATCTAGGTCTACAGATAAAACAGGACCCGCCTGAATATTCAACCCTCTGTCAAATATTGGAGCATAGTACTTGAACATTACTGGCACTTGTATACACTTTGTATAAAAGCCAATCTTGAAATCTTCATCGTTCATCAAGTCCCTATGACCCTTTATATCCTGACCATTAAGACGCCATACCTCATCAGGATTCCACTGAATCTCCTTCTCCAATGATCGAACGCCCATCTTCGAATAGATAAGCTCAGGCTGTATGGCCCACTTCTCCCACTGCCAACGGCACAAGAAACCCATCTGGCCAACCTTGGCTTGGATATCATCTGCGTCAGAACTAACAGTTGTGAAGTTCAAACCAACCTTGACACCATAATGGAACTCTCTGCCATTATTCGAATTTGAGTTAACCTGACTCTCTATCTCTTTGTCTGGCTCCTCATAATCATAATCACCTCCTCGCTGAGCTGTTGCAGCAAGAGGGAACAAAAGTGTAATTGCGAGTAACGCTATTTTCTTATTCATCACCTAATTAATAGTGGTTTCTATAAATATTCTTGGTTGCAAAGGTAGATATAATTTTCACGCTACAATGAAAAAAATTAAATAACCACGTTTTTATTGGCGTATTTTTTATATCCACTCTCTATTTACACTAATTATCTGTATTTGCTAGTCGAACTATCTACTATATTTATATAGCTCTGGTACCTACTAAATGCCAACTTCCCCTCTTCAACCGCTTGCTTTACCGCACACCCCGGCTCATGCCTATGCGTACAGTTGTTATACTGGCATCTATCCGACACTTTGAAGATATCCCTAAAGTAATGGGCTATCTCATTCTTCTCTATTCCTGTTATGCCAAATCCTCGCACTCCAGGAGTATCTATTATATAGCCTCCAAACGAAAATGGATGCATCTCAGCATAAGTAGTGGTATGCTTGCCACTGTTATTACTCTCACTTATCTCGTCAGTACGGAGGTTTAACCCAGGCTCTATCTTATTAATAAGGGTAGATTTCCCCACTCCTGAATGCCCCGCAACAACACTCACCTTCCCTTTAAGTCTCTCTTTTATCTGATCTAATCCCTCTTCATGTTTGGCAGATACCTCTACTACATCATACCCCATCGCTCTGTAGATATTCTCAAATGCCTCCAACTCTTCTCTTAACTGTTGGTCGTATCTGTCAACTTTATTGAATACTAATACCACCGGCACATCAAAGGCTTCTGCCGAGGCTAAAAATCTATCTATAAAAACTGGAGTGGTAACAGGAAAGTTTATGGTTACTACCAATAGGGCTTGGTCCACATTCGCCGCAAGTATATGTGTCTGTTTAGATAAATTGGACGCCCTCCTCACCACATAATTCTTCCTAGGTAACACCTCTGTTATCAATCCTTCTCCCGACTCAATAGAGATATTCACATAATCTCCTACCGCCACAGGGTTGGTACTCTTGATGTCGTCCGTACGCATCTTGCCTTTAATGCGACAATTAGAGATGACAGTATTATCCTCCTCTATTCGCACATCATAATAGCTTCCCGTCGATTTGATAACAGTTCCTTTCATTTGGTGTGTAATTTGACTACAAAGTTAATGATTTCAACCAATAAACTCTTCTCCTATTGCATTCTTTCAACATTAGAACTATTTTTGCCTTATCAACAGCAACAATAAATAAACAGATAAATAATTAAAACAATGAAATTAAACAAACTAGTAGTAGCAGTTGTAGCTCTATTTGCTATCAACTCTGCAGCTTCTGCTCAAAACGCAGAGTACAGAAAGGGCGATATTCTCGTCAACGCTCTCTATTCTATCGGCTCTTTCGAGAGCTATGGTAATGGTATCGACGGCTTCGCCCAACACGCTATCGGCCTCACTGGCGAGTACGGAATACTCGATGACATGATTCATGGAAAGGGCGCTATCGGTGTCGGCGCAGAACTCGGCTTCGGTTTCGGTAGCAAGGATTATGATGGTGCTGAGGTTAAGGGCCGTCGCCTCCATATCGCTACTCGCGGTACAATGCACTATTGTTTCATTCCTGCATTGGACACTTACGCTGGCTTCCGTGTAGGTATTGCAGATTGGACAAAATACAAGGTTGAGACAAAAGTACCAGGCATGGGCACTTTGAAGGCTGAATCTGACAACGATGGCGAATTTATCTACAACTTCATCGCTGGCGCTCGTTATATGCTTAGCGACAACTTCGGTCTAAACGTAGAGACTGCTTTCTGGGGTCGTTACTCTCACCTATCTCTAGGTGTATCTTTCAAATTCTAATATTTGAATAATACATAACACAAAAGGTCGGACACAAGTCCGACCTTTATTTATTCCTCCCGCATCAAATCGTTTAATGTCTAGCACCCCAATCAAATGCTATACCCATTATTAGCGTATTATACGAATCCTTATAACCCCTCAACACACCCTCCGTCTCTATCTCACCTGGCTGTATCTCTACACCAAAATATACATTAAAGTGCCTAAACCGTCCACCTAAAGTTGGTCTAAAATAAAATCCACCAACATCTCCAAAATAACCGCCTAGCCTTAAGTCTAAATAAGGCGTACATCTCATAGCAATTATATCCCAACGCACATCTGCAAAGATTGATACTGTCGACGCATCAATATATACATCTTCATATCGCACCCCTCCTTCGTACTCATAAAGGTAATCACAACCGTCCCACCACGATTGTATCGCTACTCCTGCACCAAAGAAAAACTTCTCATTATATTGTATACCATGTACCGTCGAAAGCGAAATACGCGAAAAATCATACTCTCGCCCATATTTATCATAGCCAAATCCCGCTCCTATCGTCATATCCGCAAAGCCTCTATACCCTCTGCGTGGATGCCTAATCTTACTCCTATCATAATCTTCATAATCCACCTTCTCTTTTACTACACGAACGACGTCATTTGCATCATACACAAACACACTCCTATCGCTAGTCTCTATCTTTATCGTCTCTCCAGGTGTTAATTCAAGCACATCTCCCCTAACAATACTCCCATTCTTCAAATATACCACATCTTGAACCTTCTGCCCAATAGCCGAAATTGATACTATAACCAATCCGATAACCAATAATAGCTTCTTCATTACCTATTCTCTTTACTTTGTTTTATAACGTTCACTACTCACATTATAATAGCACCCAAATATAACTAATTACCTTTACAATAGCATTTCATCTCTATCTCTCAATTTCAATTTTTGCGATGAACAAGGGAGAATCCGCACACTACCAACCACCCTCACACCAACAAAAAAGAGCGCACAATATCTTGCGCGCTCTATATATCTATTTCAATACAAAACTGATTGGTACCGTATAGGCTACATTCACAGCTTTGCCTCTCTGCATGCCTGGCGTCCATTTTGGCATCGACTGTACTACTCGCAATGCCTCTTTATCTAATAGGCCATCAATACCTCGAGCAACTTTCACTTGCGTTACCGCTCCTGTCTTATCAACAACAAACGACACAAATACCCTTCCTTGTACATTGCTCTCTATGGCCATAACAGGATACCTTATCGACTCTGCTAGATACTTGCGTAATGCAACCTCACCGCCAGGGAACACTGGCATCTGATCGGTAATAAATAATACCTCCGAATCATCTTCCTCCTCTTCTGGCTTTACCTCTATCGTAGTATAGGTTATCGCATCGTCTTCATTCGCCTCAGATGACGCCCAATCATAATCGTCCACCAGCTCTTCATCATCATCAATAATCGTGATAATGTCAGCTGGCTTTGGCGCAGGTGGTGGCGGTGGCGTAGGCGTCTCCATACGGGTAATAGGAACCATCATCTGATCCTCAAAGGTTACAGGTTCTGACACTCCTGTAAAGTTTATCTCTGCCGCAGTAGTAGACCACTCAAATACCGAAAAACATACTATAAGTGCTACTGCTAACCCAATCTCAGTGAATAGACCTTTCTTGTTCTCAAGATCTGCTCTTGGTGTTTTCTTTGTCTCCATAGTTCAAGCCGTATTACGACATATTACATGTCAATTAATAATTCCGTAAACTATAGAACTTGGCGCCTTGTTCTGTATTGCAATCTACCACTTAATAATGACAATTCATAGCCCCATAGAGCACATTTCAATCTATTTAACAATACCCCAACACACCAATCCACATAATCCACACTTGTTAACACTCACCCACATCCCCATAAAAAAAGAGAGTCGCCGAAATATCGACAACTCTCCTCTATTATTGCTATACTGATTACTGCAACACGAAGTTGATAGGTACAGTATAAGATACTTTTACAGGTTTACCACGCTGCATACCTGGTGTCCACTTTGGCATGGAATTAACCACACGAATAGCCTCTTTATCAAGGTTAGGGTCAATACCACGGGCAACTCTTACGTTTGTTACCGCACCTGTCTTGTCTACAACGAATGATACGAATACACGACCCTGAATACCATTCTCCTGAGCAATTACAGGATACTTAACCGATTGAGCAAGGTATTTACGCAACTCTACATCGCCGCCAGGGAATGTTGGCATCTGCTCTGCAATTACGAAAATCTCCTCTACCTCCTCTTCTTCCTCTTCTTGTACCTCTACCTCCTTAAACTCGATCTCTCGGTCGTCAGAGTCCTCAGTATCGAAGATTTCAAGCTCGTCATTAATCTCTGTATCATCTGTTACGATGGTAAGAACCTCTGCCATCTTTGGTGGTGGAGGTGGTGGAGGTGGCTTAACCTCCTCCTGCTTGGTTATTGGAACCATCTCATCTTCAACGACAACCTCGTCAACCATCGCGTCAACATTGATCTCAGCAGCCTTTGTGCTCCACTCAAATGCTAAAAAGCATCCAAGAAGAACTAGCGCTAAGCCAATCTCGTTGAACAACAACTTCTTGTTTTCAAGGTCCGCCTTAGGAGTCTTTTTAATTTCCATAAGTCAAACATTGTGGCACTTGCGGAGTGCCGTTATTATTTGTCAAGTCAAGTCTTTTCTAATCTATTTCGCCCCCAAGACTAGGTCTCAAAAGCGAGTGCAAGTTATGTCTTTTTTTTGAATTGTTCACTATAAGGAACATTTTTTTTGTAGTAAAAATGAGCGCTTGTCACACTTTTAAACTACTTTCGCATTGCAATTTTATTACATCATGAAAATAGGTTCGCTCGATTTAGGCCATGAGCCAATCCTCTTGGCTCCAATGGAGGATGTTACTGATATCCCTTTCCGCCGACTATGTAAGGAGGCTGGCGCAGATCTTATGTACACCGAATTCGTTAGCGCCGACGCTATAATTCGAGATATCGATAGCTCTATGCGTAAGCTTAATATATTGGCTGAGGAGCGCCCAGTCGGCGTCCAAATATATGGTCGCGAAATAGAGCCTATGGTGGAGGCAGCTAAAATCGTAGAAAAGGCTGGCCCAGATATCATAGATATAAACTTCGGTTGCCCAGTAAAGAAAATTGCTGGTAAGGGCGCCGGCGCCGGTATGCTCCGCGACATCCCTAAGCTGGTAGAGATGACCCGCCAAATCGTTGCAGCGGTCGACCATACGCCTGTCACAGTCAAAACACGCCTAGGATGGGACGCCAACTCTAAATGTATTGTCGACCTCGCAGAGCGTCTGCAGGATGTGGGCATCTCTGCTCTCACTATCCACGGCCGCACACGAGCACAGATGTACACCGGAGAGGCTGATTGGACCCTAATCGGCGAGGTCAAAAACAATCCTCGTATGCATATACCTATTATTGGTAATGGCGATATCACAACTCCCGAGGGCGCTCGTAACGCTTTCGACAAATATGGCGTCGATGCCGTAATGATCGGTCGCGCTGCTATCGGTAAACCATGGATATTCTCCGAGGTTAAGCATTTCCTTAAAACAGGCGAGAAACTCCCTCCTATATCTATGCACCAACTCGTAGATATCCTTAAGAGAGAAATAGACGAAACAATGAATTGGATAGGCGACGAGCGTCGCGCTGTCCTCCATGTTCGCCGCCACCTCGCTATAGCTTTCAAGGGTCTCGTGGACTTCCGCGAAACAAAAATAAAAATGCTCAGAGAAGAACATATCCCTGAGCTAAAATCTATCCTAGATGAGATAGCAGAACGTTGGGGCTAACCCCTCCATCTCCTCAACTATCTCTCTACCCTAATTTCGACATAAATCGTTCTATGTTTACCACAAAGCGCTCATGGGTTCCTTCGCCTATGAGCGTCTCTCCTTGATAGGCTTTTACCTCAAATGTCAACTTTCGCCCCTCAACGCCTGTCAATTCTGCTCTTGCAGTTACCTTCGCCCCTACTGGGGTAGCTTTAACATGACTCACATTCATCAATGTACCAACAGTCGTATCACCTTCCGAAAGGTCACTAGAAACGCTCTTCATAGCTGCCTCTTCCATAAGAGCTATCATCCTTGGTGTAGCTAACACCAATAATGCACCCGACCCTACCGCTAACGCAGTGTCTTTCTCTTCTACAGTTATCTCCACTGTATAATTCTTTCCTATTTCCATCTTGTTCTATTTTGTCGGTAAAGATAATAAAAAGAAAAACGTATGCCCAACTTATCGCTAGGCATACGCTCTTTTATCTTGTATATGTAGGTATCTCTACCTCTTCTTCTCTTAGAGAAGACCCACCTGACGAGAGAAGATAAGTATTACATAACCAAGTGCAATACCAACTACACCTATTATTACTCCTATCTTCATCATATCGCTCTGCTTGGTATAGCCTGTAGCATGAGCAAGTGCATTTGGAGGTGTCGAAATAGGAAGCGCCATAGCAAGCGACGACGAAATGGCTACACCTATCAACATAGTAGTAATACCACCAAATCCTGCCAAATTATCTCCCATTCCTTTAGCTACTGCTGCAAGAATTGGAACAAGTAGCGCACTCGATGCTGTATGACTCATAAAGGTAGACATCAAATAACATACAATACCTGAACCTACCAATACCATCATTGGCGACCACTCCGAGAATGGTATAGTCTCAACAAGATGCTTTGCTAAGCCCGAGCCTTGCAAACCTACTCCAAGAGCAAATCCTCCTGATACCAACCAAAGTACATCCCAATTTATACTCTTCAACTCCTCTTTGCCAATAATACCACTAATGCAGAATACAGCAATAGGAATCATAGCAACAACATTCGAATTCAACCCTGATACACTATCAAGCAACCATAGAACTACAGTTACAGCAAATGTTGTATATACTATCAATGATTGAGAATCTTTCTTAAACTCACCCTCAAGTGTAATATTCACATGCTTTGCCTTGAATGGGAAGAATGTCAAAAGCAAGAACCACGCAAATACAAGAAGTATAATCACAAATGGTACCATTACCAACATCCACTGTCCAAAGCCTATCTGCTCACAAATACCACTATCTGTCATATACTTCAATGCTATGGCATTTGGAGGTGTTCCAATAGGCGTACCTATACCACCAACATTCGCAGCAACTGGAATAGCTAATGCTAATGCAACTCTACCCTTACCTTCGGTTGGCAACATCTTTAATACTGGTGCTATAATAGTAAGCATCATTGCCGCCGTAGCTGTATTACTCATAAACATCGAGAATACGGCTGTTACTATCATAAAGCCAAATAGTACAATCTCCGAACGTGTGCCAAATGGCTTGAGAAGTACTCGAGCAAGGTTAATGTCAAGATTACAACGCGTAGCAGCAATAGCCAAGCAGAATCCTCCTAAGAAGAGCATAATAATCGGGTCAGCCCAAGTAGCCATAATGCTCTTATAACTAATAGCTGTACCATAATAGCCTTGTAGCTCAGCAAGCTGACTAAGCCCTGCCTCGTCAATAACGCCGTTCTTCTTTGCTTGAAGAAGTTCTGTAAGACCATCTGGTCTGAGGAACATCAACGAACTGTCAGAGACAGTCAGAAGCATAAATACAATAACAAATACCGAGGTTGTCCAAATAGGAAAAACTTCAAGTATCCACATAAAAGCAGCAAACAAAAATATAGCTATAACTCGCTGCTCAATAACTGTTAGGTTTGGTATCCCAAAGGTCTCCGCTGGCACAAGCCACGCCGTGAGGGTCAGAATAAGAACAAACACCAACTTAACAAGTCTACTCTTGTCCATTACAATTTTTTATTTGTTCGTTGATTAAGTATTTTACGTACTCAAAAGCGGCGCAAAAGTAGTCATTTTTTAGAATTCCAACCCTCTTTTTCGATACTTTTTAACAATATCACCTCTTCTCTACCTCTTTTAAGGGCGATTGCGTACCTTTTACTTCATCTAAGATGGCTTTCACACTGCCTATCAAAACTTGAGCCTCAACAACTATAGGTACTCGATTCTCATCGTCTGTTACCCATACCGTCATATCTTCTCCTCCAGAAAAGATAGTACCCTCTACTAATAATGGCGTGAATTTTAAGCAGTCGTATGTGCGACCATCTCGTGTAGAAGCTTGCTCTTTACCGTGATATCTTATAAAGAGGTCAAATATCTCTGAGTTTATTATCAACGACATGGGTATAGTATCTCCTGGCTGACAGTTCTCAAAGTCTATATTCCTAGCTTTATAGACCATAGTGAGGACGTCTGCCGCACATAAATCCCACTTGCCATTGTATGATGTCTTATTACCTTTCTTGTTTCCCTTCTTTTGTGTCGTGTAGGCTGTGAGGGTCTCTTCTGTTGCATTGTATTCGTACTGACTAGTAGTAACTGTCTTGCCTTCAAAATTTGATTGCTTGAATAATCTTGGCCTAAGCGTAGCTCTCTCTACAACAGATTGAAATGTATCTCTTACAGTGAAAAACCAATCGTATCCCGATTTCGTCTTGCCTGTCGACTCTAATAATAATAGGTCATCACCCATCGCTTGTGTATTAAAATATACATCGGCCGCGTTCATCCATATAAAGTGCCAATTGTAATAGGCATTGTAATGTGCCCACTCTCCTGGTCTTGTCGTCCTATTCTGTTCCACACATTGTGCCTTAGCAGCAACCATTGTTACTACTAATAGTATTAACGTAATAATCGTAGTTCGTATACTCATGCTCATCGTCGTTTGCTATTGAAAAATTGTAATACCAACTCTTTGCACTCTGCCTCCATAAGACCATGGGATACCTCTGTCTTGGGATGAAGCGGACATGGCGTCAACCTAGCATAGCCTCTCTTCTCGTCCGAAGCGCCATAGACTAGCCTTCCTAATTGTGCCCACGATAACGCTCCAGCACACATAGTACATGGCTCCACAGTAACATACATAGTGGCATCGTTCAAATATTTGCCTCCTAAATTCTGCGTAGCAGCAGTAAGTGCTATTATCTCCGCATGGGCCGTCACGTCAGATAGCATCTCTGTCTGATTGTGACCCCTACCTATTATCGTCCCATTACAAACAACAATGGCCCCAATGGGAACTTCATCTGCTTCCATCGCTTTCCTCGCCTCCTTGAGGGCCTCTTTCATATAGTAGGTATCGTCCATCATGCGTTAGGAGATTTCTCTTTGATACGTAAACTCATCAGAATCGTTGCTATAGGGGATAAATAGTTGAAAAAACAGTATGGTAAATAGGTAATCGTAGCAACGCCTAATATAGTAGCTTGCGTCATACCACAAGTCGACCATGGCACCAATACAGAGGTAACCGTAGTGCCGTCTTCTACAGTTCTACTCAACAGCCTCTGTTCGTATCCTAATTTTTTATACTTGTCTTTAAATAACGAACCAGTTAATATTACAGCTAAATACTGGTCGCATGTTACGGCGTTCAATATAATGCCCGATGCTACTGTCGAACTTACTAAACTCCACGCTCTAGTCGCCATAGCAACCATCTTCTCCATTATTACCTCCAAAAATCCTCCAGCGGTCATTACCCCTCCAAAGACCATAGCACATATTATCAGCCAAATAGTATTCATTACTCCCGCTATACCTCCAGTGGCTACCAAATTATTCAACTCTTCATTGCCTGTCTCAACATTTGTCGCCCCAAAAACACTGGTCATCGCTCCTTTAAATATATCTCCCTCTCCTATCTGCTCTAATATGCCATCCTGAAAAATCAAGGACGCCACAACTCCCATAAGGGTAGCAAAAAACATTACTGGCACAGCTGGTATCTTTTTGTATATCATATAGCCAGTAAGAAACGGTACTACCAATAGCCAATGGGATACACAAAATGTCGACTCAATACCTTCTATATAGGCATCCGTACTACTATCTCCTTCTCCTGTCATCAATATGCTCGCTACCGAATATATCAATATGGTAGTTATCAACGTAGGCACAGTGGTCTTTGTCATATATTTTATATGCTCAAATAACGGGGTCCCTACTGTCGACGAGGCTAATACTGTCGTGTCGGATAGGGGCGACATCTTATCTCCAAAGTAAGCGCCGCTTATTATCGCTCCTGCTGTCCAACCATCATCAAATCCATTGGCTCTACCTACCCCTATAAGCGCTATGCCTATCGTAGCTATCGTTGTCCACGATGAACCAGTAACTATCGAAATCAACGCGCACAATATACAACTGGTGGGAAGAAATATCGCAGGCGAAATAATCTGTAACCCCTCTTTTATCAAATAGGGTACTATCCCACTTATCATCCACGAGCCACTCAACGAACCTATCAACATCAACATTACTATGGCTGTCGATACACTAGCTATACTCTTGCTTATGGCCTCCTCAAAGGCGGAATAGTCAAATCTATAAAAGCAAACGCTTATTAGTACAGCTACCGCAGAGGTAACCAATAATCCTACCTGACTGGCTCCCATAAGGGCATCTGCTCCAAAGGAGGATATAATGAATATTTGTAGTACTATTAGTACAACTAGCGGTATAAGTGCAATTATGAAAGGTATTCGACGCTGTAACATGTAAATGTGAAAGTCTTTTGTCCGATATAGCAAAGTTAATTAAATAATTTGGACTACCTTTGCACTACATATAATACAAGCGATATTTCATGATAGAACTGATTAATAGACTTGACACATATCTTAGTAATCACCCACTATTCATAGCTCTTTTGCTAGGCACAGGTATATTCTTTACTATCTATCTAGGATTTCCCCAGATAAGATTATTCCGTAAGGCTATCCGTGCTGTGCGGGGTAAGGATGATAGGCACCACTCTGTTGGCGACGCTTCTCACTTCCAAGCTCTATCAACAGCGCTATCTGGTACCGTAGGTACAGGTAATATTGCAGGTGTTGCTCTCGCTATACATATAGGCGGACCAGCAGCTCTGTTTTGGATGCTGATTACTGCAGCTATCGGTATGACTACCAAAATGGTCGAGGTTACCATCTCTCATAAATATCGCACTATATTGCCTGATGGTTCGGTGGCTGGCGGACCTATGTATTATATGAAGTCGTGTCTCAATTTCAACCTCAAGGGACGACGCGTTTATCTTGGCTCTATACTCGCTGTATTTTTCTCTATCTTCACCTTCATAGGGGCTTTTGGCACTGGCTGCCTTCCTCAGGTTAATAGTATATCTCAGGCTCTAGGAACTACTTTCGGAATTCCTACTGCGCTGACGGGTATTACTCTCTCTTTCGTCTTGGGTCTCGTTATCCTTGGCGGCATCAAGCGTATCGTATTAGTTACTGAAAGGGTCGTACCTTTTATGGCTGTGGCTTATTTCATAGGTGCAATAGTGGTTATCATATATCATATAGACAACTTTATCCCCTCTCTCTTATCTATCTTCACTGACGTATTCTCAGGTACCGCCGCTGCTGGTGGCTTCCTCGGCTCTACAGTGGCTATCGCCTTCTCTAAGGGTGTGGGTAGAGGTCTCTTCTCTAACGAGGCCGGCCAAGGCTCTGCGGCTATAGCTCACGCAGCTGCTCGTAGCGACGTGCCTGCTCGCGAGGGGCTAGTAGCCCTCCTGGAGCCTTTCATAGATACTATCGTTATATGCTCTCTAACTGGTCTCATGATTCTTACATCGGGCGTATGGAAAAACAAGTATGAGAACACTTTCCAAATGTCTGATGTCTATATCGTGAACGCTAGCTCTGATAACCCTTCTGATCTACTAAATGCCATAAAGGATAACTCATACCACTTCAATGGTTCTCTTCGTGTAGATGATGGTAAACTAATAACAGCCGATGGCGTCTATTTCATCCACGCTAACTCATTAGCCGAGGATGTGATGTTCTATTTCTTATCTAATGAGAAGCCTTATAGCGGACAGGTTATCGTAAAGGATGGTAAGCCTCAACTGATGTCTGGCACCAATAACGAACTATTCATCAAGGGCAAATCGCTTATACATAGCGCTCCTCTTACCCTCCGAGCATTTAGCTCTAGTTGGTTCGGAGAATTGGGCGAATATATCGTGGCTATTGCTCTGCTACTATTTGCCTTCACAACAACTATAGCATGGAGCTATTACGGTGATAGAGCGGCTATATTCCTATTCGGACCAAACTCGGTACTGCCTTTCCGAATAATCTATATTTGCGTATTCTTTATCGGCTCAATAGTAGATACATCTGTCGTATGGGCTGTAGCGTCTATAGGTATCGTCTTGATGGCAATACCAAACCTCATCGGACTCCTTATCCTACACAAGGAGATCAAAGAGGAGGTCAACCGCATATACGAATAATATAACTCATAACCCAAATAACAAAATTGCGAGCAAATAGGGAGCTCCCTATCTCCACACTATGTAAAAACTGCGAGCAACCCGAGTGCTCCCTATATGCTCAATGACACCTTCCAAGACCATCTTTATTCCTTATTTTAATGAAAAGTTTCGTCACTTTCAATTATATTTGCATCGTACAAGAGGACTAATCCTCCATCAGTGGATACATTATGCGTAATTTCATATACTTCATAGTAAGGCATGCTACAACAATATTCTTTATCATTCTAGAAGTGATATGCCTTACCCTCGTTATCTCTTTTAATGATTATCAACAGGCTAAATACATAAGTACCGCCAACTCTGCAATAGCCTCAATATATGAAGCGGAGAATGGTGTCTCTGAGTACTTCTCTCTCGCTTCGCGTAACGATATCCTCGCAAGAGAGAATAATGCTTTGCATAACCAACTGGATCTACTCCACCAAAAACTGCGTCTTATCAGGAATACAGTGGCTTTTAATGCATCCGACTCTCTCCCTCAACGTTTTCTACACCGCGAGGCGCGCGTCATAAAGAGTACCACTAATCGCGAACACAATTATCTTACTATCGATCGTGGCGCTCATGGCGGTATCAAGGAGGGTATGATTGCAATCGACCAACAGGGGGCTATAGTCGGCTTAATCACGGCTGTATCAGATAACTTCTCAACAATTCTCCCTATCATCAATACCTCTTTCCGTCTCTCAGTGAAGCTGAAGAAGACCAACTTCCGCGGTCAGCTAGTGTGGAATGGCGCATTCCCTGATGAGGCTACTCTCGTAGATATCCCTGAGCATGCTGTAGTAAATGTCGGCGATAGTATCGTTACTAGTGGCTTGTCAACATTCTTCCCCGAAGGTCTATTCGTCGGTAAGGTGGAGGAGTGCGATATGGATAAAAATGGTGGCTTTTATGACCTCACTATAAAACTTGCAACAGATTTTACATCTGTATATGACGTATATGTCGTGCAAGATCTTCTACTCGAAGAGCAACTCCAACTTGAGGCTAAAAACGAAGAATAGATTGGTGTAAACTAATAATCCAATAAAAAGTGACTAATTCGCAGAATATATTAAGACTAATCCTCCTCTTTGTCGTCCTTCTGACATTGCAGGTGTTAGTATTCAATAACCTAAATTTCCTAGGCTTCATAAATCCTTATCCTTATATATTGCTTATCCTTACCATGCCTTTCGGTGTCTCTACATCGCTACTCATGGTGGTGGCTTTCATATTGGGTATATCGGTCGATCTATTCTGTAACACCCCTGGTATGCATGCCGGGGCGTGCGTCTTAATGGCGTATCTCCGCCCCCTAATACTTAAGTATATATCTCAGCATGACGATTATAAGCTTGGTACCTTACCAACATTATACACATACGATGCCTCATGGTATCTTAAGTACCTCCTCATGGGAGTTACTATCCACCATTTCGCCCTTTTCGCTTTCGAACAAATAGATACACTCTTCTGGTGGCCTACCATCTTGCGTTTCTTACTTAGTACCGTAATGAGTGTTGCTATTATATATGTCTCTCAGATGTTCGTTCGTATCAGCGACGGATCTAGATAATCCTTTTAATTGATTAAACGTGGAGTATCGCAAAAATATCATAATAGCTGTAATGATCCTTGTCGGACTATGTATGCTCGGCAGGCTAGCTTATGTACAGTTGATTGATGATAAGTATCAGCTCTCTGCTGATAGTAACTCTAGACGTAAGGTCATCCAATTTCCATCGCGTGGCCTTGTATATGACCGTAACGGTAAGTTGCTCGTATCTAATCAGCCTGTTTATGATATCATGATTCTCCCTCGCAAAGTGGAGACTTTCGATAGCATAGATTTCTGTAATACCGTGGGTATCGATATGCCTACCCTACGCTCTCTTTTCACTAAGCTTCGTCAAGATATCCGCCGTAGACGTGCTTCAATATACAAGCCTTATGTCTTCCTCCGTCAGCTATCTGGCGAGAGATACTCTCAACTGCAAGAGAAGTTATATAAGCTACCTGGCTTCTACGCGCAACGTCGTACCCTTAGAAGATATGAATACCCTACCGCCGCTCACGTCCTTGGTTACGTGGGCGAGGTTAATGATACTATCATAAAGTATAACTCTTATTATGCTCAGGGCGACTATATCGGCGTATCCGGAATAGAGCGTTCTTTCGAGGATGAGCTAAGGGGCGAAAAGGGTGTTAACTACCAAATGGTGGATGTGCTCGGTCGCCAAAAGGGCTCTTATCGTGATGGCGAATATGATATCCAGGCTGTATCTGGTAAGGATCTTACCCTTAGCCTCGATGTCGACCTCCAAATGTATGGCGAAATGCTTATGAAGGGTAAGACGGGTAGTATAGTGGCTATCCGCCCAGAGACTGGCGAGATTCTTTGTATGGTGTCTGCACCTTCGTACGACCCTTCTCTCCTTATTGGTCGCGACCGTTCAAAGAATTTCCCAATCCTCTCTACCGACGCTCAGAATCCTCTGCTCAATCGCGCCATCCAGGGCTGGTATCCTCCTGGATCTACATTCAAAACCATAAATGCTCTCATCGGTCTGCAAGAGGGTGTGATATCTCCAGATACTAAATACCCTTGCGCCTTCGGATATACTGTTGGGCGTTTCCACATGGGCTGCCATGGCCATATGTCTCCTCTTAACCTTAGACAGTCTATCCAGCACTCTTGTAACGCATATTATGCATACGCCTTCCGAGCTATCCTAGACAATAAAAAATATGCAAACATCAATGAGTCTTTCGATATCTGGAAGGATTATCTAGTGAAATTCGGCTTGGGCTACCGTTTGGGCGTAGATATCGCTAATGAGAATAGAGGTTTCGTCCCTAATGCTACATACTACGACCGCGTAAGGGGTAGAGGTTGGACCTCCCTTGGCGTCGTCTCTTTGGCTATCGGACAGGGTGAGTTACTTCTTACCCCTCTTCAAATGGCTAACGTTGCAGCTATAATAGCTAATAAGGGTTGGTTCTATACTCCTCATATCGTCCATAAAATCCAAGACTCATCTATCGACTCTCTATATACTACTAAGAGGTATACTGATATAGATACTGCTTACTTCTCTGTCGTGCAGGATGGTATGGAACTAGCCGTTTGGGGCTTAGATGCAGGTACCGCACGTGGCGCACAAATACCTGATGTCCGTATATGCGGAAAAACTGGTACCGCCCAAAACCCTCACGGTAAAGACCACTCCATATTCATGGCTTTCGCCCCTAAGGAGTCTCCCGAAATAGCTATCTCCGTATACGTAGAGAACGCTGGCTTCGGTGCCACTTGGGCCGCTCCTATAGCAAGCCTAATGGTAGAGAAATATATCAAGGGCGAAGTAGCCCCTAACAGAAAATATATAGAGGATAGAATACTCCATACAGTTCTAAATGATAAATAACTATAGCTCATATAACAATAGCTCTTACCAAAATGGCGTAGACTGGCTTACTATTCTTTTGTATGCCATCCTAGTCATCTTTGGCTGGCTCAATCTTTATGCCGCTAACTTCAACCCAGAGGTTAAGGTGTTTTTCTCTGTCGACGCAGAATATTTTAAGCAACTTATTTGGGTCATCATCACAATGGCTCTAGCTGGCGTAGTAATGATGGCGGATAGTAAGATGCTTGTCGAGTTCGCCCCCATACTATACGTTGTCTCACTATTAATACTGGGCGTTACTCTCGTAATCGGCAAGGAGGTTAATGGCGCTAAAGCTTGGTTGGGTTTTGGTCCAGTACAATTCCAACCGGTAGAGCTGGCTAAGATATCTACAGCCCTCCTCGTCTCGCGTGTCATGAGTAGATACGGCTTCAGATTCTCATTCAATAACTATGTCAAGCTATTCTCCCTTCTACTTATCCCTATCGCCCTTGTACTCCTCCAAAATGATACTGGTAGTGCCCTCATATTCTTAGTGCTCATACTACCTATGTTCCGCGAGGGCCTCACAGGGCATATCCTTTGCCTCGGATTCGTATGTATAGTGGGTGCTATAGCAACACTTCTTCTTGATAGCTGGATAGTGATGGCTTCTTGTCTCACTACCGCCCTATTAGTAGTAAGTGTATACCTCTATCACCTAGCGCAGAATAAAGTATTAATCCGTGCGGCCATAATAACAGTTGTCGCCTCTGCTGCTACCGCCTCTGCATTATATCTACTACACAAGCCTATAAGGTATGACATCATTATTTTAGTTGGCGCCGTAGGCTTTTCCGTATATCTGCTTGCAGTAGCTATCTCAAAGCGTATCAAATACCTAACATCCATACTTATGTATCTATGGATGGGGTTGTGCATCTCTTTCGCCACAGGTTATATATTCAATAATATCCTTATCGAACACCAACGTACACGTATCAATGTCCTCTTTGGTATCGAGGAGGACCCTCAAGGCGCAGGTTGGAACCTAAAGCAGAGTCTCATTGCTATCGGTTCTGGCGGCGTTACTGGTAAGGGTTTCCTCGAGGGAACTCAAACGAAGTTGAACTTCGTGCCTAAGCAGTCGACCGACTTCATCTTCTGTACCGTAGGTGAAGAGTGGGGATTTATTGGGTGCGCATTCCTTATCATTCTATATATCATATTCTTCATTAGGTTAATACACCTAGCAGAGAAACAGCACTCGGTATTTAGCCGCGTATATGGATATTGTATAGTCTGTATATTCTTCTTCCACTTCGCAGTAAATATATGTATGACTATCGGTCTTATGCCTGTAATCGGTATACCTTTGCCATTCTTTAGCTATGGAGGTTCCTCTTTCTTGGGCTTCTCATTAATGCTCTTCCTATTCCTTCGATTGGATAAGGACCGCCAAGAGCTGATTCGCTAAATTGCGAGGAATGGAGATTATTTCTTATTTTTGTACCCGAAAAGTAATTCAATATGAAAAATATACGCAATTTCTGCATCATAGCGCACATTGACCATGGTAAGAGTACCCTTGCCGACCGTCTACTAGAATACACTAAGACCGTCGTCGGGAAGGATATGCAAGCTCAGGTACTCGACGATATGGACCTAGAGCGTGAACGTGGCATCACTATCAAGAGCCATGCCATTCAGATGGATTATATGCTCAATGGTGAGAAATACGTACTCAACCTTATCGACACCCCAGGTCACGTCGACTTCTCTTACGAGGTATCTCGTTCTATCGCCGCTTGCGAGGGTGCCCTTCTTATCGTAGATGCAACCCAAGGTATCCAGGCGCAGACAATATCCAACCTATACCAGGCTATCAACCACGATCTAGAGATTATCCCTGTCCTCAATAAGATGGATATGCCTAATGCTATGCCTGAGGAGGTAGAGGATCAAATCATAGACCTTATAGGGTGCGACCGCTCGGATATTATTAGAGCATCAGGCAAAACAGGCTTAGGTGTTCCTGAGATCCTTGAGGCTATCGTAAATAGAATACCTGCCCCTACGGGCGACCCTAATGCACCATTACAATGTCTTATCTTCGACTCCGTATTTAACTCCTTCCGTGGTATCGTAGCATACTTCAAGGTTGTTAATGGCGTCATGAAGCAGGGCGAGATGGTAAAGTTCGTTGCCACAGGTAAGGAGTATGACGCCGACGAGATTGGCGTACTTCGCCTAGATATGGAGCCAAGAAAGGAGCTACGTACAGGCGACGTGGGTTATATCATATCAGGTATCAAGACAAGCTCCGAAGTAAAAGTCGGTGATACCATAACACACCGCGATGCCCCATGCGAAAAGGCTATCGAGGGTTTTGAAGAGGTGAAGCCTATGGTATTCGCAGGTATATATCCTATAGATACTGACGATTACGAGGACTTGCGTGCCGCAATAGAGAAACTACAACTTAATGACGCATCGTTGACATTCCAACCAGAGAGCTCTTTGGCTCTCGGCTTCGGCTTCCGATGCGGCTTCCTTGGATTGCTCCACATGGAAATTGTCCAAGAGCGTCTCGACCGTGAGTTCAACCAAGCAGTAATTACTACTGTACCTAACGTACCTTATAAAGCATACACTAAGAAGGGTGAGCTAGTAGAGGTTCACACCCCATCAGCCCTTCCAGAGCCGACTGTAATCGACCACGTAGAGGAGCCTTATATCAAGGCCCAAGTTATTACTAAGTCTGAATACATTGGCCCAATCATGACATTATGCCTATCAAAACGTGGCACACTGGTAAGACAAACATATCTAACTTCCGACCGCGTAGAGCTAGAATACGATATGCCACTAGCAGAAATCGTATTCGATTTCTACGACAAGCTTAAATCTATCTCACGAGGATACGCATCATTCGACTATTACCCTATAGGATATAGAACAAGTAACCTAGCGAAGATGGATATCCTCCTCAATGGTGAGAAGGTCGACGCCCTATCAACTCTTACATTCTATGATAACGCCGTTACTATTGGACGTAAGATGTGCGTCAGACTAAAAGACCTCATCCCTCGTCAGCAATACGACGTTGCCGTACAGGCTGCCATAGGCGCTAAAATTATCGCCCGCGAAACCATCAAACAGGTACGTAAGGATGTACTTGCAAAATGTTATGGTGGCGACGTATCTCGTAAGCGTAAACTCCTCGAGAAGCAGAAGGAGGGTAAGAAGAGAATGAAACAGGTAGGTAATGTCGAAGTGCCTCAAAAGGCATTCTTGGCAGTATTGAAACTCGACGAGTCATAACCAACCATAATAATATGTCGCCCCAAAAGACTAAATCTTTTGGGGCATTTTTTACGACTAACAATAATTACACTATAAATGAAAATACCATCATCTGTATACGCCCTAGCATTAGGTCCATTAACATTAGGCATCTCAGAATTTGTAATGATGGGAATACTCCAATCCGTCTCCGATTCATTGGGAGTATCCTACGCTGAAGCCGGACATTGTATTACCGCATACGCCCTGGGTGTATGTATGGGTGCCCTACTATTACCTTTCGCACACCGCTTCACCCTAAAGAATATACTTATAGTACTCAGTGGAGTAATGTTCCTTGGAGCCGCACTCTCACTATCAGCTACCTCATACGGCATGCTAGTGGCAGCACGTTTCATCTCAGGGTTACCTCATGGCGCTTATTTTGGTGTAGCAACATTAGTGGCAGTCAGACTCGCCCCAGAGGGCAAACAAGCATTCTGCGTCTCATTAGTATGCGCAGGTATGTCGGTTGCCAATCTAGTATGCGTGCCACTAGGAACACTACTGTCAAACCTATCGTGGCGTATCCCTTTCTGCCTATCACTCACATCCTCTCTTCTTGCCGTATGGTGTGTATGGCGCTTCGTCCCAGATGTAGGCACAGTAAAAGCAGAACGATTCAAAGCTCAATTTGGCTTCTTAAGAAAGAGAGCCCCTTGGCTAGTAATAATGATGACCATGATGGGTAATTGCGGAATATTCTGTTGGTATAGTTACATAGGTCCTACATTCGTAAAAGATGCCGGGTTCGCCTCAGAGGCACTACCATATATTATGGTACTAACCGGACTAGGCATGGTAATTGGGAATCTTGTAGGAGGAAAACTATCCGACAAATATAACCCAGGCAAGGTAGTTCTCTCTTGCCAAATAGCAGCCGCATTCTTGTTGCTCACAATTTTCCAATTGTCGCATAATATATACATACTAACCTCTTGCGCCTTCCTCGTGGCAATGGCTCTATTCGCCGTAGGCGGACCACAGCAACTTTTGATAATAAGACATTCGTCAGGTGGCGAACTTCTCGGAGGCGCCGCCATACAAATAGCCTTCAACTTCGGTAACGCCATCGGAGCATTCGGTGGCGGTTTGCCTATCGACGCTGGGTATCATGTCGCTTCATCTGCCCTAGTAGGTGTGCCTATTGTATTATTGGGAATAGTCGCCTCAATAATATATGTCCGCACAAAATAACTATCTTTGTAGGAAGCATCTAATAATCTCATAAGGTAAGTGCCGACGACCAATGACATATCTGTAGACAAACTCAACTTCACGATAGGTCCTGTTCAGATAAGCGAACATATTAGGAATATCGGAGCTGAGCAAGTCCCCTATTTCAGAACAAGCGAATTTTCCAACCTAATGTTGGAGAACGAACGCCTTATGAAGCAACTATCCGATGCCGACGAAGAGGCAAGAGTATGTTTCATCACAGGGTCTGGCACAGCCTCTATGGAGGCTGTAATATCCAATTGCTTCACACCTCAGGATAATCTTCTAATAATAAACGGCGGAACATTCGGTCATCGTTTTGTAGAATTAGCAGAGATATACAATATCCCCCATACCTCTATACCAATTGAGATGGGGCACCAACTTACCAAAGAGCAACTATTCGCTCATGACGGTAAATGCTACACCGCTCTATTGGTAAATATGCATGAGACCTCCACCGGTGTCTTATATGATATGGATATGATAGCTGATTATTGTCGTACTCACTCTCTATTTCTTGTCGTAGATGCTATCAGCTCTTTCTTATGCGATAATATCAGCATGAGACATTGGGGAATATCCGTCATGATAGCTGCATCTCAAAAAGCCCTAGCTTGCCCACCAGGTGTATCTATGATAACGCTTTCAAAAGATGCTATAGATAGAGTATATAAGAACAACATTAGGTGTATGTATCTCAACCTTAAATTGGCTCTTGAGAATGCTAATAGAGGTCAGACTCCTTTCACACCCGCAGTCTCTATCCTAAGGCAACTTAATAGAAGATTCAAAGATATCAACAACGCTGGGGGCGTCGAAATAGAGATAAGACGTATATCTATATTAGCGAACGATTTTAGAGCACGTGTCAAGGATCTGCCATTCGCACTCTTCTCCGAGAATATGTCTAATGCTCTTACAGCGCTCACACCTCTTAATGTCTCAGCATACAAAATATTTACTACCTTGAAGGATGAGTACAATATTTGGGTATGCCCTAATGGCGGAACACTTGCTGATAAGGTATTCAGGGTTGGCCATATAGGCGACCTTACCATCCAAGATAATACACATCTAGTAGATGCTTTGAGAGATATGCAACGTCGTGGTCTATTGTAAATGAAAAAAGTAATTACATATGGTACATACGACCTCCTTCATCAGGGTCATATAAACCTACTCCGTAGAGCAAAGGAGCTAGGCGACTATCTTATTGTAGGTGTTACAACAGACAAATACGACTACGAGAGAGGAAAACTTAATGTACACAATAGTGTAATAGAACGAATAAAGGCAATAGAGGAGACGGGACTGGCCGACCAAATCATTATAGAGGAGTATGTAGGTCAAAAGATTGACGACATACAGAAATATGATGTCGATATATTCGCCATAGGTTCTGATTGGGAGGGCGAATTTGACTATCTACGCGAATATTGCGATGTGGTATATATCCCGCGAACAGAGGGCGTATCTAGCACTCAATTGCGCGAAGAGATAATGCCAAATATCAAACTAGGTATAATCGGCACAGGAAGCATAGCTAAAAGAATGGCCGAAGAGGCAAAATACGTCTCTGGAGTAGAGATTTGTGCCGTATATAATCCCGACATAAATGAGGCGTCTTTATTCTCTCAGCTCTATAATGTTCCTAATATCTATGACAATATAGAGGACTTCGCTAAAAATATAAATGCGGCATATATAGCCTCCCCACATCTTACTCATTACGGTTATGCCAAATATCTTCTGCAACAGGGTATACATGTCCTAAACGAGCTCCCTTTTACGCTCAAGGAGTCTGAGGCTCGCGAACTATTCGATATAGCTACCAGTAACAAGCTTGTATTGATGGATGCTATAAAGACTGCATACTGCCCTGCTTTCAAACATATGGTCTCTCTTATAAAAACAGGTTTGATAGGCGAAGTGGTAGATGTCGAAGCCGCACAATCTACTCTAGAGCAGACTCCCCGTAAGATAGATGTAAACCAAGCGGGTGGCGGAATGAGTGAAGATGCCTCTTTCTCCCTTTTGCCTATCATGATGTTATTGGGCGACAAATACTCGGATATTAGATTCGTATCTAAAATGAAGAATGGCGTCGACATATATACCTATGCTACTCTCGTCTACCCTAAAGCTACTGCCTCTTTCAAAATAGGGCTGGGAATAAAGACTGAGGGCGATCTAGTAATATCTGGCACTAAGGGTTATCTATATGTCCCCGCTCCTTGGTGGAAGCCTTCATATTTTGAAGCAAGGTTTGAAGATATGTCTCAAAACAAAAAATTCTTCTACTCATACGAGGGCGAAGGATTAAGATACGAATTGCAGGAGTTCGTTAGCAATATCTTCTATAATAGAACTCACAACGCTCAATTGCCTCATAGCATTACTATAGCTATGGCAAGAGTACAGGAGTTCTATAGAAATGGTAATAATAAAGTCATCATAGGTTAATATGAAGCATTATCTACTCTTTGCTTCTCATAGTTACTCATACGATATCATGAGACCTATCCAAAATGCTATCCGCAAACGTGGTGGCATGGCTGCATGGTATCTAGAGGATTCATGTCCTGATAGATTACTCACTGATGAGGTCCGACTATATACTTATGACGAGGTCTTTAACTTTAACCCCATAGCATGTATTATCCCTGGTAATGTAGTGTACGACTTCTTCCCTGGCGTAAAGGTTCAAGTCTTCCACGGCTACCCTGTGCGCAAAAGGGGCGAAAAGATAGACGAGAATTTCCGTATGCGCGGATGGTTCGATATATATTGTAGCCCTGGTCCTAGTAGTACAGAGATACTCTCCGCTCTAGAAAAAAAACATGGCTACTTTAAGTCATACGATACCGGCTGGTGTAGAGTGGACGAATTCTTCTCCACCCCTTGTAACGCTACTCTTCATACCCCACCTACTATCCTCTATGCTCCTACTTTTACAAATAGGGTGACGTCAGTATATGTCATGGATAAACTTATTGATGAACTATGCCAACGAACAAACTGGAGCTGGATCCTTAGCTTTCATCCTCTCATTACCGATAAGTCGGTAATAAGTAACTATGAGACTCTCGTAACCAAATACCCAGGCAGAGTATCCTTCAATAATCCTAACTCTAAAATAGATCGTTTCAGGAATACTGACGTAATGCTTGCCGATAGTAGCGCAATAATATGCGAATACCTAATGTTCGGAAAGCTAGTAGTCACATACAAAAATACATGCCCCGCTCCTCATATCATAAATTGCACAAGTCTTGCCGAAATACAAGGTGCTATAGAACTTGCCTTGACTAGACCTTCAAATATCCTAGAAAGCGCAAATTCTTACCTGCGCGAACATGAATATTTCTTCGATGGTCACAATTCCGAGAGGGTCCTAGATGCAATAGATGATTTTATCTCTAATCACAAGGGCAAACTAAAGCGCAAGCCCCTAAATCTCATTAGGCGTCTCAAATTGCGTAAAAGAATTGGTTACTGGAAAAATTTCTTCTCAACAAGATGAATAATCATAGCGAAGTCCGTGATGTCCAATTATGTATCCTAGATATCATGAAGGCTGTAGATAGGGTGTGTCAAGAGCATGACCTTACATATTACATGATAGCGGGTACTCTACTAGGCGCCGTGCGTCATCAAGGTTTTATTCCATGGGATGACGACGCTGATATCGCTTTGCCTCGACATGATTATGAAATCCTTATGGCACATGCCGATGAATGGCTTCCAAGCTATTATCGTTTGGTTAACCATAACACCGATAAATCATACCCTTACCCGTTCGCCCGTATCCATGATACCCGCACAACATACATACCATATCGTGATTTCAACTATATCGGTGGCGTGCCTCTAGATATATTTCCTCTCGATGGTATGGTCCAATCTGGCATAAAAAGATGGTGGCACTACTTCAAATATCGCTTCTTCGTCCACCTATTATATTTCCTTACTGTCAACCCTCAAAAGCATGGCAAGGGTCTGCGCTACTACGCGCTTTCTGCTCTAAGATTTATATACCCTCCTCAACGGTGTTTCAATCAAATGGACAATCTGCAGCGTGAATACGATTATAATACCTCTTCTCTTGTAGCCGACCATGATAATAAGCCTGATAGGGGTATCCTAGCAAAACATATATATGGCAAGCCTATAAAATATAAGTTCGAAGACACAGAGTTTTACGGCGTAGCTAATGCCGATGAATACCTCAAATACTGCTACGGAGAATACCGAACTCCTCAAAGGGCCACAAGACTAAACTATAAAGAGGTAAATCTCAAAAGACCATATAAATAGTTTTTCCCACATCTTATATAAAGATGACACAAGTAAAACAAAAAACTGCGAGCAAATAGGGTGCTCATAGGGTGCTCACTATATAAAAACTGCGAGCAAATAGGTATCATCCGCTATCAAACCAAGTACTACCCTACAAATAAAAAAAGCAGCTCGAAGATAAACTTCAAACTGCCTCTTAAATATTGTCGCTGTCAAATATTACTTCAAGCCTGGAACAATACCTCTCTCGCTGCTCTTTACAAAGTCAAGTATCATATCTCTTGCTTCACTCTGTGGCATCTCTTCTTCAATAGCCTTAACAGCTTGTGTAGTATTCAAATTCTTTCTATAAAGGAAGTCGTATACTTGATTAATAGTATCTATCTGCTCACGCTCAAAGCCTCTTCTACGGAGTCCTACAAGGTTCAAACCGCAGAATGCTGCTGGCTCTCTACCAATCATTGAGAATGGAGGAATATCTTTGCCAAGTCGTGTACCTCCTTGTATCATTACATATGAGCCAATTCTTGTAAACTGATGTACAAGCGAACCACCTCCTACAACGGCGCAGTCCATAATCTGTACCTCTCCAGCAAACTGACAAGCATTCGATACAATAATATTCGAACCTAATACACAGTCATGTCCCACATGTACATAGGCCATCAAAAGGTTGTTCGAACCTATTATTGTAGTGTTCTTCGATGCTGTACCACGATTTATAGTAACACACTCTCTAAATGTATTGTTGTCGCCAATCTCACAGAGTGTATACTCACCAACAAACTTAAGGTCTTGTGGAATAGCTCCTATTGTCGCATGTGGAAATACTCTATTGTTCTTTCCCATGCGAACTCCGTCGCAGATTACGGCATTCGACATAATATGGCAACCATCGCCTATCTCTACATCACCTGCTATACAAGCAAATGGGTCAATAGTAACGTTGTTACCAATCTTAGCTTTTGGATCTACTGATGCTAAAGGACTAATCATTTTTCTACTAAGCTTTATTTGTTGGTTATATTAAAATCCATATTTCTTTATCAACATACGGGCAAACTCCGCATTAGAGCCATGTCCAGAGCGTGTAGCTATAATCCTACCTTTAATAGGCTTACCTACTAACGCTAAATCTCCAATAAGGTCAAGGAGTTTGTGTCTAGCTGCCTCGTTGTTGTACTTAAGGTCTCTGTCGTTCAAAACGCCTGATGCATGTATTGTCGGTGTCTTACCCATAAGAGCAGCTATCTGTGCCTTCTCCTCGTCTGTGAGCTCTTTCTCAACAAATACAATGGCATTCTCTAAATCTCCTCCCTTTATCAATCCTTGTTGAAGTAGGTAGGCTACCTCATGCAAGAATACAAAGGTACGACAGTCATATACTGTCTCATACTCATCTAATGACTCAATCAATGCAAACTGATTGCCAAGACAACGCGAACCATTAAAGGCTATATTCACCTGCGCAGCAAAGCCATCTGCCTCTGGAAGCGCTATAATTCTAATACCCTTTTCTGGCTCCTCATATACAGTCTTCTCTGTAATGACCATATACTCTCTCTCCGCATCCTGCTCCTCAATGCCTACTCTGTCTATCGCCTCAACAAATGGAAGCGCACTACCATCAAGAATAGGTACCTCAGGACCATCAAGTGTTATTAAGCAATTGTCAATACGTCTGCCTCTAAGAGCCGACATAAGGTGCTCAATAGTACTAACCGTTACATTCGCTTTGTCTCCTCCAGCACTAAGTACCGTGCCGCGCTGTGTAAATGACACGTTTCTCGCATCAGCAGCAAATACTGGCTTGTCCTCAAGGTCTACTCTTTGGAACTTATAACCATGACCTATCGGTGCTGGATTAATAGTAAGATTTACTACTACACCCGTATGCAATCCCTTGCCCGAAAAGGATGCAGCAGCTTTTATGGTTGTCTGTCTCTCCATAATTATATATTACTTGCCAACTTTCTCAGTTAGCTCATCTAATTGTGCTTTTAACTCTGGCAACTTGCGGAATATGACAAAAGATTTATTATATGCCATATAGTCCATAGCAGGAGAACCAAAATAGGTGCCCGATTTCTTAATGCTGCTATTTACTCCGGTCTGTGCCGCAAGTACCACCTGGTCTGGAACGTTAATATGACCAGCAATGCCAACTTGTCCACCTATCATACAGTTGCTTCCTACCTTGGTGCTTCCCGCAATGCCTGATTGAGCCGCCATAACATTATTCTGACCAACCTCTACATTGTGAGCTATCTGTATGAGGTTGTCTAGCTTAGTGCCTTTGCCTATACGGGTAGAGCCCATTGTCGCTCTGTCTATACAGGTATTAGCTCCTATCTCTACGTCATCCTCAATAACCACATTACCTATTTGTGGTACCTTCTTGTAGTTATTATTGGCATCTGGTTGGAAACCAAATCCATCAGCTCCTATCACAGTGCCCGCATGTACTATTACTCTGTCGCCAAGTACACAGCCTTTGTATATCTTTACCCCTGGGAATATCTGACAGTCATTACCTATCTTAACCCCATCTCCAATATACGCCTGTGGATATATCTTTACGTTATTACCTATCTGCACCTTCTCTCCTATATATGCAAATGCTCCCACATATGCCTTCTCTCCTACCGTAGCAGTAGAAGATATAAACGAAGGTTGCTCTATGCCTACCTTCTGTGGTACCATACTCTCATATATGTATAGTAGCTGAGCAAGTGCCTGACGTGAATCTGGTACTCGTATAAGTGTGGCCTTCACCGGCTGTGTTGGCTGGAAATCCGAATTGACAATAACGGCTGATGCCTCTGTAGAGTACACGTAGTGCTCATACTTTGGGTTAGAATAGAAGGTAAGCGTTCCCGGCTTGCCCTCCTCTATCTTTGATACGTCATGCAAGAGTACATTAGGATCACCATCCACAGTACCTTGAATCAACTGCGCTACGTCTGATACTTTAAACTCCATATAGATGTCTATAAATAATTCGTGCGAATATATTCAATTTATTATTATCTAGCAATCTGAGCAGCAACCTCTTCAAGTGTCAATGACGATTGCTCTCCAGTTACCATATTCTTGAGAGTTATCTTATTCTCATTCCTCTCAGTCTCTCCACAGAGCGCTACAAATGGTATCTGCTTCTTGTCAGCATACTGCATCTGCTTCTTCATCTTTGTAGCATCAGGGAATATCTCTACCTTAAACCCTTTCGCTCTAAGGGCTCTTACCTGCATAAGTGAGTACATCTCATCTTCTCCTCCAAAGTTCGCAAAGAGTATGCGTGTCTGCTCTAATACAGACTCAGGGAAAAGGTTCAATTGTGTCATCACATCGTAAATTCTATCAGCACCAAATGAGATGCCAACACCCGACATGCCTTTAAGTCCAAATATGCCTGTCAAGTCATCATATCTACCGCCACCAGTAATTGAGCCTATCTCTACATCAAGTGCCTTAACCTCAAAAATCGCTCCAGTATAATAATTCAAGCCTCTCGCTAAGGTAAGATCTAGCTCTACCTTTATCTTCTTCAACCCAAGGGCCTTCACATAATTGAATATCGTCTCCAACTCGTCAAGTCCCTTCTGTCCTACCTCTGATGTCAATACACCTCGCATAGTGGCAAGTTTCTCCTCTTGCGAGCCCTGCATCTTGAGTATTGGCTGCAACTTCTCTACACTCTCGTCCGACAAGCCCTTCTCTTTTAGCTCAGCATTTACATTCTCCAAGCCTATCTTATCTAGCTTATCTATGGCAACCGTAATGTCTACCATATGCTCAGCAGCACCTATAGCCTCTGCTATGCCAGCAAGTACTTTGCGGTTGTTTATCTTTAAGGCAACATTGATATTCAATGCCTCATAAACATCATCTACTATCTGAATAAGCTCTACCTCATTGAGAAGCGAATCCGAACCAATGATATCTACATCACACTGGTAAAACTCTCTATAACGTCCCTTCTGTGGACGGTCTGCTCGCCATACTGGCTGAATCTGGAATCTCTTAAATGGAAAGGTAAGCTCCATCTGATGCTGTACAACAAAACGCGCAAATGGTACCGTGAGGTCATAACGTAAACCCTTCTCCGATATCTGCAATGCCGCCTTGTCCGAATTAGGATTCAACGGACCGCCTGCACTCGATAAAAAATCTCCCGAATTTAATATCTTGAACAAAAGCTTATCTCCCTCATCACCATACTTGCCAAGTAGCGTAGAGAGGTTCTCCATCGCTGGAGTTTCAATTTGGCTAAAGCCATATTTAGCAAAAACACCCTTTATCGTGTCAAATATATAATTACGGCGAGCCATCTCAACTGCCGAGAAGTCACGCGTACCCTTTGGTATACTTGGTTTTGTTACAGCCATTATCTTATTCAAATATAAATTCGGTTGCAAAAATACACTCTTAATAAGACATTTTCAACACATTATAGTCTTTATTATTTCCAAAAAGACCGAAAAAGCATTAATTTTGTGCCCAAATAGAACAAATTATATTCAAAATATGGCACAGCAGGAAGATGTTTTCAAGAAGCTTGTAG
The DNA here is from genome assembly GCA_030526155.1 of Bacteroidia bacterium. Lineage (GTDB taxonomy): Bacteria > Bacteroidota > Bacteroidia > Bacteroidales > Marinilabiliaceae > W3P20-009. The sequence continues at coordinate 4,019 of JAUNDI010000007.1, read as the reverse complement.
CACACTGTAAAGAGTACGGTTTCGTATTCCCTAGTAGTGAAATATATGATGGCCTAGGTGCCGTTTATGACTACGGTCAAAATGGTGTAGAGCTTAAAAACAACATCAAAAAGTATTGGTGGGATGCAATGGTGAAACTCAACGATAATGTCGTTGGTCTCGACTCTGCTATCTTTATGCACCCAACAATCTGGAAGGCATCAGGTCACGTAGATGCTTTCAACGACCCATTGATCGACAACAAGGATTCTAAAAAACGTTATCGTGCTGACGTGCTCATCGAAGAGCAGATGGCTAAGTTCGATGATAAGATCGAAAAGGAGATCAATAAGGCTAAAAAGAAGTTCGGCGACGAGTTCGATGAGGCTAAGTTCCGCGAGACTAACCCTAACGTCCTCCGTGAGCAGGCTAAGAAGGATGCTCTCCACGCTCGCTTCTCGAAAGCTCTAAACGATAACAACCTCGAGGAACTTCGTCAGATTATTATCGACGAGGAGATTGTTTGCCCTATAAGCGGCACAAAGAACTGGACAGAGGTTCGCCAGTTCAACCTTATGTTCTCTACAGAGATGGGTTCTACAGCCGACGGCGCTATGAAAATCTACCTCCGCCCAGAGACCGCTCAGGGCATCTTCGTAAACTTCCTCAATGTCCAAAAGACAGGTCGTATGAAGATTCCTTTCGGTATCGCCCAAATCGGCAAGGCGTTCCGTAACGAAATCGTAGCTCGTCAGTTCATCTTCCGTATGCGCGAGTTCGAACAGATGGAGATGCAGTTCTTCGTTCGCCCAGGCGAGGAGATGAAATGGTTCGATTACTGGAAATCTTTCCGTCTCAAGTGGCACAAGGCTCTCGGCATGGGTGATGAGAACTACCAATACCACGACCACGACAAGCTAGCTCACTACGCTAACGCAGCAACAGATATCGAATTCCGTATGCCATTCGGCTTCAAGGAAGTTGAGGGTATCCACTCTCGTACAGATTTCGACCTCTCTTCTCATGCTAAATATTCTGGTAAGAAAATCGAATACTTCGATCCAGAACTCAATAAGAGCTACACTCCATACGTTATCGAGACATCTATCGGCGTCGATCGCATGTTCCTTAGCATCCTCGCAGGTGCATACAAGGAGGAGGCTCTCGAGGGCGGCGATACACGCGTAGTTCTCCGCCTCCCAGCAGTATTGGCTCCAGTTAAGTTGGCAGTCCTCCCTCTTATCAAGAAGGATGGCCTCCCAGAGAAGGCTCGCGAAATCATGAATACAATGAAACTCGAGTTCAACTGCCAATACGACGAGAAGGACTCAATCGGTAAGCGCTACCGTCGTCAGGACGCTATCGGTACTCCTTTCTGCGTAACAGTAGATCATCAGACTCTCGAGGATAACACCGTTACCGTTCGTTACCGCGATACAATGCAACAGGAGAGAATCAATATCGACGCCCTCCATGCAATGATCTCAAAGCAGGTAACAGGCGCAGAGCTCTTCAAAAAGCTCCTCGAGTAATACCAAGTCCACAATAAGACCACAATTAATACGCCCCACTGAGGTCCCTATTCTCAGTGGGGCACTTTTTATATACCCTCATCACAACAATCATATACCACCCCCTTCTCCCAAACAGCAAAAACTGCGAACAAACAAGCCAATCCCTAAGTCCACACAAAGCAAAAACTGCGATAAAAAAGCCTCCACCCTCTAGAACATCTAGAATAACTAGAATAACTACAATAAAAAAACACCCACGGACCCGCATCCGTAGCTGTTTATGACTTGACTTTGACTTTAATCTAAATTACTTTGTCTGCGCCTTACGTGCCGAATAGCTAATCTTTAGCGCCTGAGCTTTACGTAGAGCTTGCTTGATATCAGTGATTGTACCCATCTGTACATCAGCATCAGCCTTGATAGAAACTGTCATCTTAGGACGATCAGACTCTTTCAAACCCTCACGCTCTTGAAGAATATAATCTCCAATACCATCTACTGTAGCAAACGCATCATTAAGCTGAATACGTGGCTCTGTACCATACTTCTTTGTGCTCAATGGTACACCTACGTAAACATATGATACCAATGATTTCTGCTCTAGCTTTGTTACCTCTGTAGCCTCAGGAGTCTTAATCTTAACCTGCATTGTAACCTCCTTCATTGATGTTGCAACCATGAAGAAGAACAAAAGCATGAACACAATATCAGGCAACGACGAGGTGTTCAACTTCTGCTGTCCACCTTTTCTCTCTTTTCTGAATTTTGCCATTACTTCTTGTAGTTTTTAGGTTCAGCCTCCGATATACGTTGAGGATAAATCGCCTTTATCGCCTTCTGCTCAGCATCCGAACAATCTTCGTAGCTCTTGCGGAATTTCGACTTAGCTAGCTCGTCACGAAGCTCATTGTATGCAGCCTGGAGCTCATTCTGTACCTCCAAATAAGCCTGGTATGTACTACCACGGTCATTCTGAAGCGAAATCACACCCTTCGATACAGGATAAAGACCGAAGAACTCAACCTCTGTCTCTGTCTTCTCTGGAAGTGTCTCCAAATTCGCTGGATTGGCAATGAACTCTTTTGCCTTAGCACGCAAATCCTTTACTTGTAACCATTCATTCTCAACCAATAGCTCATTTCTAAAGTTGAGAAGCACAGTGAACACGTTTCTCTCCTTGATTGGAGGAGCATCCTCATCTTTGCTGTCCGACATAGGTGGCAACATACGAGCCAAACCTGTGTCCGTGCTCATTGTTGTGGCTACAAGGAAGAAGATAAGGAGCAAGAACGCAATGTCCGCCAAAGAACTAGCATTAAGTTCTGGAGTTTCTTTCTTTGCCATTTTCTTATTCTCTTTCTAGTTTAACCACTAAATGGTCGCTTATCTAAACAATTGACGAACCTCCGAATAAAGGATACACAATACAGCAGCACTAGCACTAATGTATGCCAAGAAAATACCTGTATCAGCAACCTTCAACATGAATGGCTCGTTATCTGTACCCTCATAACCTGGAAGGTTGAGGATTGTGTCGTCTGCCAAATACCAGCAAATGCCAACAATAGCAAAACATGCAACTACAATAATAGCCGACTTCACCAAACCCTCTGGATTTGTGAATGCCTCGAATACCCACGATACAAGGGCTCCAAGGATACCAATAGCCAATATAGCTATGGTAGCTACAATAGTAATGCCTGTAAATGAGCCATCCGCACTAGCAGCTGGATTTGTAGCCGCAGCAAGAATCTCATCATTAGCACCCATCAACAAAGCCAAAACTAAGCCAATGACTACTATGGCAAACATTACTACCTTACCAATTAAACCTACTGTCTTCATCTATTACAGAATTAAAGATGAACAATCGATTAATGGTTTGCCTTGTACTTCAAGAGAACATCCATGAACGAGATAGAAGCGTCCTCCATCTTGTTTACGATGCCGTCAATCTTAACTACGATGTAGTTGTAGAATACTTGAAGAATTACAGCTGCGATCAAACCGAACAATGTTGTCAAAAGAGCAACCTTGATACCACCAGCAACCGCAATAGGAGAAATATCACCCATAGCCTGGATAGAGTCGAACGCACCGATCATACCTACTACAGTACCCATAAATCCGAGAGATGGAGCAAGAGCAATGAACAATGAAATCCATGTCATACCACTCTCAAGCTGACCCATCTGTACCGAACCGTAAGATACTACAGACTTCTCAACCATGTCAAGACCCTCGTCGTAACGCTCAAGACCCTGATAGAAGATTGAAGCTACTGGACCACGTGAGTTACGGCAAACATCCTTTGCCTTCTCAACACCACCCTCATTAAGAGCGCTCTCTACCTTCTCGAGAAGCTTCTTTGTGTTTGTGTTTGCTGCTGTGAGGTAAATGATACGCTCGATAGCAATAGCAAGACCAAGAACGATACATGCCAACACTGGGAGCATCCAACCTACACCACCCTCAACGAACTTCTCCTTAAGTACCTGGTGCATGCTTACCTCTGCTGCCTCTACT
>JAUNDI010000081.1 GCA_030526155.1 Bacteroidia bacterium | reverse complement strand
CCGCGACCCCATGCGTGACAGGCATGTATTCTAACCAGCTGAACTACCACACCAAACTTTGTTTGAGCTTAAGTCCATTTGACTTTCTATGTCTTTGTTAAGTTTTGCGGTGTTGTCCGCTCGTCTTAACGGGTGCAAAGGTACGGACTTTTTCATTACTTCCAAACATTTGGCTAACTTTTTTTCGATAAAAATGCGCACTATTTTTTAAGTCGTTGATTATCAATAGCAGTTTCGTAAAGACAAGAAAACAAAAAAGCGCCCGAAGTAGACGAAATAACTACTTCGGGCGTTCAAATAAGAGTTTTTCTATCTTCTAATAGATATTAAAATCTCCAAGGGAAAGGATTTTTAGGTTGCTTCTCCCAATCTCTTAATATATAGTATAGATTCTTTGGGAGGAGATTTTTATCGAAAGGCAATGGGTAATTGGCAGTACCCAACCATGTATCCTTATCGGACAAATTCCAGAAAGTAACCACATCTATGACATCCTTATGCTCACGCATTACGCGGAACAACATAGAATATTGACGCTCTTGACGCATCTTTACCATAGGAGTTACGGTTTCGCCGGTACGGCTAAATTGGAGTTGGCCGCCCATTTCGCGATTAACACGCACATCGAGCTCTGTGATATGGATATGCTTAACAAGTTCAGAATACTTCTCGATAGCAGCCTTAAAATCGGCCTCTGAAGGCTCATATATATTATAGTGTCCCTGCATACCGATACCTGTAATAGGAACGCCAGCATCCTGCATCTTCTTGACCATATTATATATCTTATCGCGCTTATGAGGAACGGCAGCATTATAGTCGTTATACATCAATAGAGCCTTTGGATCGGCCTCGTGAGCCCATTGGAAACACTTAGCGATAAACTCGTCGCCACAAAGCTTCCAATGACGCGACTGGCGATAAGGAATTTCGGCCTCGGCATCATCAGTCATAGCCTCATTAACCACATCCCAACAATATACTATATCCTTATAACGATTAACCACTGTTTTGATATGCTTTTCGAGACGCTCATAAAACAACTCCTTAGAAGCAGGCTTACCATCAGGACCATCGAACATCCAATCGGCAAACTGAGAGTGCCAGCACAAGCAGTGACCACGCATCTTGATACCATTTTGGCGGCAGAAGTCGGCCATCTCATCAGCATCCTTCCAATTCCACTCACCCTCCTTAGGTTGGAGAGAGGCAGGCTTCATACAATTCTCAGCTGTTACAGACGAGTAATTAGCCTTCACCATATCAGTCTGACGAGGATCGTGGAGGTTGCCCATATTTAGAGCCACACCGATATCAAAGAAATCCTTATAAGCCTCAGAGAGGCCACCCACTATCTGATCGACATCGACAAGCTTATACTCACGTGAGCCGAGACCAATCTTCTCAGCATACTCAGTAATATAGGCGCCATTAGTACCTTTAATTAGCCCTACAAGCGACTTTTCGTCATCCCCCTTTGTTGCCTTATGATTCAACACCATATCAAGACATGCTTGATCACAAGCCACAGGGTCGAGAGAAGCTACGATACCCATATCGTTAAGTTCTGGTTTTGGTGCTTTTGCGACACAATCAGCATCAATACTGATATTATTCATTACATTAATATATAGCACCTTGCCGTCCATATAGCTATGTACAGCTTGAGCTGCAGAGGCAACCGACTCCAAGAAACGCTCCCTTTCAGTATTATTCTTTTTCGCGATTGCAGGATCCTCTGTTGCACCTGCTGACTGAATATACCCCTTACCATTAACACTTGCTGTACCAAGAGACGCATTCATCAACACACCGCTAAAACCGCCATTAGAATTACCTGTGAAGTGTGCAAGATTTATCAGATAGTCGTAATTTGCAATATGATCACCTACGCAATGGTATTTAATATTTTTCTTATCCTTAACAGGAATACGCATTTGACCATACTCATCTATAACATCTACGGCAAACTCCTTGGTAAAACCATGCTCAGACAATACACTCCAACGCTCCTGTGAACTCTGTTTAAAATTACCATTTAAAGTTTGAGTCTCCACTATCACGCCATTTACCTTATTAACGAGGTCGCGAATAAGTTCTGGCTTTAGGTAGTAATTATTACCACGTTCGCCAGTACTGATTTTAACTGCCACGTGACCATTAACATCCATATCGAGGACATCAAACATACGCACCAAAGCCTCTGGAGTAATATTCTTTGTGTAATACACATTAGGCTTTTGCTTTTGAAACATTCGAGGCTGAGCCATTATGGCAGAACCCAATGCCGCTAGAGCGATTGTAAATAAAAACTTCTTCATATTTATGTGTTACATTATTATTGAGTTAACCTGGGGCATTACAAAACCCCAACGCAAATGTAACATAAATTATATACCAATAACATATTTATAGACAATCGCCCCTTGTATATCGACAAACGAGACAATTATACACCCATTAATACCAACAAGAGGCAAATGAGAGCGACAACTCAAGATACTCTGAGCACTCGGGGAGCACCCAAAGAGCACCCAAAGAAGACCCAAAGAGCAGTTGGCAAACAAGAGCAAATATCTGCATCTCTAGCGAGAGCGAGGAATGTTAAAAGAAATATTGGATTTACTAATACTTATAAATATTGGATTTATTGAGTCTGTATAGAGCGAAGTAAGAGCGAGGTATGAGAAAGAGTATAGGGACGTTTTGATAAAGATGATTATAATGTGTTGCACATATGGATTGTACAATAAATCTAGGGAATCCGTTAAATCTGTGTGAGATATCAAATAAATTACTAACTTCGCCGAAAAGAACACAAAAACCTATAGTATGAAACAGACCATTCAGCGCTATATAAATCCTATGACGGATTTTGGCTTTAAGAAGATCTTTGGTGAGAAGGATATAATGATTGCTTTCTTAACTGATTTGCTTAATCCGGAATCACCGATTGAGGATATAGAGTTCTTGGATAAAGATCTAGTGGCAGAGTCGTTTGAGATGCGTGGCGTAATATACGACCTCAGATGTCGCACTGCCGATGGCGCAGAGTTTATCGTAGAGATGCAGAATAGATATCAGTCAAATT
>JAUNDI010000044.1:12233-21737 GCA_030526155.1 Bacteroidia bacterium | reverse complement strand
CTCTATCAATTATAAAACGTCTGCCTAAACGCCTCATATTTGGGATCTTTCTTCACATACTTCATCCACAAGCCCATAATAAAGCCCATACCATAACCTACTACTTGTATAAAGCTGGCTACAATGCTCAACAAGGCCACGATAATACTCCTTGTCATTATCCACGAGTGTACGAAGACAGCCAAGAAGAATAGTGGATATACATAATAAAAACCTTCGTCCCATACCGCACCAAGTATTACAGATAGCGGCATACCTGCCAAAAAGAGCGCTGGTAATATATGTACCAACTTCAACGCTCCTTTATGCCTAGACATCAATTGTATTCTAGCACTGCCCGACGAAAAGACTTGCTTAAAGAAGGATTTGAATGAGGTCCTCCTCTTATGGTATACAAAGGTCTCTGAAATCAACCCTATCCTATGCCCATGCTCTAGTACCTTCATAGAGAAGTCTATATCCTCACCATAACGCATATCAGAAAAGCCTCCCACCTCATCAAATATTACCTTCAGCACGCCAAGATTAAACGACCTAGGGTAAAACTTGTCTATCTTAACCTGTGACCCCCTAATGCCTCCTGTAGTCAAAAAGGATGTCATGGAGTAGGATATGGCTTTCTGTGTCCTAGAGAAGAACTTATGGGCCTTATCAGGTCCGCCAAAACATGCTAGAGGTTCCCTCCTTAAGTGGTCCATCGCTCTCTGTAAGTAGTCTGATGGTAATACACAGTCCGAATCAAAGAATATCAAATACTCTCCCTTGGCCTCTTTGGCGCCTCTATTCCTAGCTCCACCAGGACCCATATTCTCTTGCTGTATGTATATAAGGTTAAGCTGACTCTTATATGGCTCTATCTCAGCCTCACAGGTAATGGTCGAACCATCCTCTATTACTATAACCTCCATCTCATTATGCAATGATTGCATAGTGAGCGAATCCAACAACTCTACAACCTCCTCAGGACGGTTATATACTGGTATTATTATCGAAAACTTAGGCATACTATGTCTATTAATACTCTCACTTCAGTAACTCTGGATACTGAATGCGGGCATGATATATGTTCTTTAATTTATTCTTCATCACTTGCTTGGCTACCTCAATATCTTTGAAGGTCAAGGGCGACTGGTTCAATTGCTTGTCTTCTAATTGTATAGACACTATCTTCTCCACTAGGTTCTCTATAGCATCATCAGTATACATCTGTAAACTCTTACTTGACGCTTCTACGGCATCTGCCATCATCGTAATGGCTTGTTCTTTTGTCTGTGGAGGTGGACCCATATAGCTAAATGGCTTAGGGTCTACATCTTCTCCTTGATGCTCGTTACAATAGGCTATGTAAAAGTACCTAGCTGTCGCATTACCATGGTGCGACTGTATAATGTCTATTATCTGTTGTGGTAATTTAGATTTCCTAGCTAACTTAATACCATTTTCTATATGCGATATTACTATCTTGGCCGACTCTTCATAACTGAGCTCATTGTGGGGATTAATTCCTCCTGACTGATTCTCAGTGAAATACATTGGCGATATCATCTTACCTATGTCGTGGTACATAGCGCCTGCTCTCACCAACATGGCATTGGCGCCTATGGCATAGGCTACATCTTGTGCCAAATTTGCTACCTGCATTGAGTGCTGAAAGGTACCTGGAGCTTTCTCTGATAACTCTCTCAATAGCGGATTATTTGTATCGGATAGCTCCATAAGTGTCACATCTGACACAAAGCCAAATAACTTCTCTACTATATATAGAGCAGGATAACTCAATAATATTAGGGTACAGTTTACCGCCAACATTACGTATGGTATCCCTCCAAGCGACTCTCCCATATCTCCTGTCTGCCATATTACATAACCACTATAGGCTAAGGTATAATATAGGAATACCATAAAGGCTGTCTTCAATAGCTGCCATCTCCTAGTTAGATTCACAAGGCTCACTATGGCTATCATGCCTGCTGGTATATGCAACATTAGGAATAGCTGACTATTATATGCCATAAACGATACAAATACTACTGTTACCGTATGTACATACATAGCTATACGAGAATCCATTAATAGCCTTAGTGTAATAGGTATTATAACATATGGTATGATAAAGGTAATATTATCATGCCTAGCCGACATTATACCTGCTACTGCTACAGCTAGCATCACTAGTAGAAGTATAAAGGATAATGAGCGTATATTAGACCATACCTCTTTATGAAAGAAATATAAGAATAGTATCAATGAACCTAACAATAGTACGGTCATCAATGTCTCTCCAAGTAGGATAGCTATCTCTATCTCTCCCCTACCATACATCTTCTCACTGGCTTGCCTAAGTGAGTCTAGTAGCTTGGCCGACCTCTTGTCAACTATATCTCCCGTACCTATTATCCTCTGTCCGGCAAATACTTTGCCTTGTGCCAATGATAATGATTGAAGCCTCTGCTCTAGCTCCATCTCCGTACGCTCTTTATCATAGGTCACATTGGCTGTTATCATCTCAGCTATAGGCAACCTCTGAACTAGTACCTTACACCAATTGGCACCTAACCCATACCTCAACTCAAGTTCATGGGTCAGATTTCTTACTAATGCTGAATAAGCATCTTTTAATGACAAGAACTCACTGAGCGTATATGGCTCGGCAATATTACCTTTTACAAGGGATAGCTCATACTCCGAGGCATTCACCTCCCCATCGGGCAACTCTACTATACCTCTAGCATAGGCTCTCTCTAATTCTCCTACCAAGACTCTCTTCATACAGACATATATGGTGTCTGTATTTACTCCAGCAGGACAGTATAAGGATAACCTCGACTCAAAGCTCTCTAATTTCGACCCAACCTCATCGGTTATCTGCCCAAGGCTTATACTATCCTTCCTATAGATGGGGCGCACAAACCTACGCAAGCTATCTCTCTCTTGCGTAAGCTCGGCTTCTGTCTTTAAGATGGAGAAGTCAAATGGCGCAATTACATTCTGATAGCGCCATGGTCTCTGAAGTTCATACTCATAGTTGAACTTCTCAACATCCGGAAAGGATACAATAACTACTATAGCCGTCACTACGAAGGCTACAACCCTAAATATTATATCCCTATATCTCCGCATAATAACTAACTACGCTGTCTCTTTGCCTCAAATAACAATATTCCGGCTGCCACAGATACATTAAGGCTCTCTATATTGCCCTCCATAGGTATCTTGGCTTTGGCATCGGCTAACTTTAATAGCTGATTTGATATACCCTTATCCTCAGCGCCCATTATCAAGAGCGTAGGCTTTGTTAGGTCTACGTCATAATAGTCATCAGCGCCATGCTCTGTTACACATACTATCTGTACCCCATTGCTCTGTAGCATCTTTACTGCTGTATAGGTGTTACCTGTAGTACATATAGGCATATGTAGTAGCGCTCCAGCTGATGTCTTTATACTCTCTCCGTTTATTGGGGCAGAGCCTTTAGCTGGTACTATTATGGCTTGCACACCAGCACAATGTGCCGTGCGCACTATAGCGCCAAAGTTTCTCACATCTGTCACACCATCAAGTAATAACAATAGCGCAGGCTTGGTATCCTCTCTTACTGCACGCACCACAGCATCAAGTCCTAATCTCTGAATCTTGGACATCTGTGCTACTACACCTTGATGGTTACCATCTGTTATCTTATCTAACACATCTGGCGAGGTGTACTGTATGCGTATGTGCTTCTGCTTACATAGCTGCTGCAACTCGGCAAAGAGCTCTCCCGCCAAACCTTTCTTGGCTATTACCTTATCTACCTCTTGCCCCGCAAGTATAGCCTCTTGAATAGCCCTAATACCAAATACTATATTATCGTTGTTCTCTTCCATCTTCTGATGTTGTTTGCCACAAAGATAGTACTTTTTTACAATCTTAATCCTAATTACGAAAAACTACTCTATACGCTCTCTATAACCTCGCTATATACAGGCTATAACCAGACAATAGGTTTGCAAGTATAGATTAGTAGCTACTTATTTAATGTTTTATTATAATAGCGACTCTATTTCGTCCATTATCCTATTCATCTTCTCCATCACATACTCAAATGGTCTAGAGTCTAGCATATCTACACCGGCATTCTTCAAGAGGTCGATAGGATACTCGGCACATCCCGACGATAGGAAGTGTAGATATCTCTTCCTCTCCTCTTCGCCGCCTTTGAGTACTGTCTCTACTAATGCGTTGGATGCTAGGAAGGATGTACTATATTGGTATACATAGTATGCTCTGTAGAAGTGAGGGATAAAGGCCCACTCTATACCTACTAGGTCGTCTATGTGGCATACGCCTTTATCATGACCATAGTACTTCTTCAAGATATCTAAGTACAATTGTGTCAATGCCTTACCTGTAATTGGCTGATTCTGCTCGCCTAGCTTGTACATCTCTCGCTCAAACTCGGCAAATTGTGTCTGTCTGAAGAGTGTACCTTTGAACCCATCCAATATATTCATTAAAAGAGATATCTTCTCTTCCTTTTTCTGTAGCTTCTTGAGCATAAGCTCGTCCAACAAGCACTCATTGAAGGTCGAGGCTACCTCTGCCACGAATATGGCGTAGTGCGACTTATGGTATGGCTGGTTGGTATTACTCAAATAGGAGTGCATAGTATGACCCAACTCGTGTATTAAGGTTGACACGCTGTCTAACGTACCATTATAGTTGGTCAATATATATGGGTGTACGTCGTATGCGGCTCCTGTAGAATAGGCTCCTGATGCTTTACCTTCATTAGGGAATACGTCTATCCATCTCTCGTCTATGGCTCTCTTTACCACCTTGGCATACTCCTCTCCTAATGGCTTAATAGCTTCTAATACAAGTTGCTGAGCCTCTTCATAGCTATATTTCAACTCGATATCTGATACTACAGGTGCATATACATCCCAATATTCCAATTGGTCTACACCTAGCATCCTCTTCCTCAAGTTCAAATATCTGTGGAATGTTGGGAGTGCCTTATTTACATTCTCTACCAAGGAATCATAAACAGATACTGGTATATTCTTATTCTCTAATCTAGATTCTAATACGGTATTATATTTCCTTACCGTAATATTAAAGACTGATTGCCTAATATTACCAGCCATCAACTCGCCAAATGTCCCCTCAAATTGCTTATATGTCTTCCAGAATAGGTCGAAGGCGTTCTTTCTATCTGTCCTATTCTTACTGATGCGCAAGTTCATATACTCCGCATGGTCGAGTTTTATCTCCTCGCCACACTCTAACCTCATCTGTGGCCATGGCATCTCAGCATCAGTAAGCATGGAGTATGCACTATCTGGCACATCGCCGAGAATAGATGTCTTGGCTAGTATCTCTTCCTCTTTATCGGATAGTATATGCGCCTTCTCACGCTTTAGCTGGTCAAATGTCATCCAATGGTCCGACGTACGTGGGTCTTTCATGAGAATATCCAACTGCTCGTCTGATATCTGACCGAGTTCTGGTGTCTCGAAGGCTGAGAGCTGACTATACTCTACAAAGAACAACTGTAAGCGCTGTTGTCTCTCATTGTTCTCTGCTATCCTTAGGTCTTCGTCAACTACCATATGGGCATATGTACCTAATCTCGATGCGGCAATACCTAGTTTCTCGTCGAACTCAAAATAGCTCTTCAAGACGTCTGGGTCGCCCGAGGCCAACTTCCCCTTAAAATTCACTATACCCTTAGAATACTCTTTCAACTCGTCTAATTCTCTATCTCTTCTCTATTCTGTGCCATATAGCTTTACTCTTTAATAATCAAAACCAAGCGCTCTCTTGGTAATTCTTCTCTATATCGTTCTCAATATCGTCTTCTAAGTTATGGAAGAAGTCGACGCCTGTCTTCTCCTCTAGCTGGTCTATACTCATGGCGTATGGCTTTAGGCTCATTCCAGAAGTATATCCGTCGTAGTCATGCTCCATCAAGAAGCCTACTGCCGAGTACTTACCATCTTTCACCTTCATAAGGGCCATATAGTAGTATTTTGGCACTGGTAGCTGCTTAACTATCTTCAAAATATCCTCGTCGTTATCGATAGTAGCGCCTTTACATACATATAGGGTATCGCAGAAAGTACGATTAGCACCCCAATCTTGTACCTTACTCTCTAGCTGCACCCAATACTTCTGATTAAAATCGGCATACTGCGGACTAATATTTGAGTATGCGAATGTCTCAAAGTTGGCTGCCATAGAATATACTCTATCTGCCGAGGCTACCATATGCCCTCTATCGAACCCATTATTTCTATGGTTAGCCTCGTAGTTGGTTCTCATAGACTCTGCGAGATACTCATCTACGTGCCAAGGGTCATCACTATATGTTACCCCATTAAACTCTGCACCATTCCAATCTTTTCTCTTCACATTATGCTGACTAGTATATGCGTCGAAATAGAATGCAGTCCATCTGATATGTAGCTTCGCAGGGTCCCACTCATAGATAAACGTCATCACGCTATCAGCTACAGCCTCCTCGTATGTTACTACAGGGTGTAGTATATTACCCTTTTTCAAGGCAGGTACCTCTAGTCTCTTTGCCCAATGACATACCGACTCTATTTCAGGCTCCTCTGGGTCATCACCTGGTGTCTCTGGTACTTCTGGCACATCTGGGGTATCATCTATCTGTGTATCATCACTTTCTGAGCAACTTACCACTCCTACCCAAAGTGCTACTGCTAATAAATATGTCAACTTTTTCATAATCCTCTATATTTTATTATTTATATTAATCCGTTATATCCAAGTAATATTTCTTTATTTTCTAAATCTAGTTAATACATCTTCGTATGCATCTATTCGTCTATCTCTCAAGAATGGCCATATCCTACGTACATTCTCAGATCTCTCCATATCAATATCTACAATAGCCAACTCCTCTTCGGTATGGCTCGACTTGTGTAGTAGCTCACCTTGTGGACCAGCTACGAATGAGCCGCCCCAGAACTGAATACCGCCTGTCACTCCTGAAGGGTCTGGCTCATAACCCACTCTATTTACAGTAATTACTGGCAAGCCATTAGCTACGGCATGACCCCTTTGTACAGTCTCCCATGCGCCATGTTGTCTGTCTTTCTCCTCTTGAGTGTCGGTCGACTCCCATCCAATAGCTGTAGGGTATATTAGCATCTCGGCACCTGCCAAAGCCATAAGGCGTGCTGCCTCAGGATACCACTGGTCCCAACATACCATAAGACCTAGTGATCCCTTAGATGTCTGTATAGGCTCAAATCCTAGATCGCCTGGAGTAAAGTAGAATTTCTCGTAATATGCTGGGTCGTCTGGGATATGCATCTTTCTGTACATACCAGCTATCTCGCCATCTACGTCAAATACTACTGCCGTATTATGGTAAAGACCTGCGGCTCTCTTCTCAAATAATGAGGATACTAGCACTACCCCATTCTCTTTGGCAATCTCGCCATAGTATGAGGTCGACTCACCAGGTATCTCCTCAGCGAGGTCGAAATTATTCACATCTTCCGTTTGGCAGAAGTAAGGAGTATTATGCAACTCTGATAGTACTACTATCTCGGCACCACCTTTAGCAGCCTCTGCTACCTTCTCAGCAAGACGGCTCTTATTAGACTCCACATCAGGAGTAATATGTAATTGTACTAATGCTACTTTCATGATATTCTATTTATAGTCACTAGATTAGTATATATTTTTATGCTTTAGGGTACTGCATAGTAACACAATGCAACGACCCATGTTGCTTTATTAACGCTCTACAGTTAACTGCCAATATCTCTTTATCTGGGAATACTTGCTGCATCACCTTTATTGCCTCAGCATCCTCCTCTACCCCATATATAGGCAGAAGTATATAGTTGTTTACGTATAGATAATTGGCATAGGTACCAGGCAGCATCTCTCCCTCATCATCATATACTCTAGTTGGGAAAGGAAGTTCTACCAACTTAAAAGGCTCCTCATCCCAAGTTCTAAACGACTCAAGGTCGGCCTTCATATCCACAAGCCCTTGATAATCTGGATCTGCCTTATCTTTAGGAGCCCCAACATATATAATCGTATCATTAGGAGCCAACCTAGCTAATGTATCTATATGTCCATCTGTATCATCGCCACTCAACGCTCCATGCTTTAGCCATAATACCCTCTTTGCACCAAGGGTCTTACCAAGGATATCCTCCATCTCATCTACTGTATGACCGTTTCTATTAGGCGATGTCAAGCAGTGAACAGATGTCATAATTGTCCCTTTACCATCAGACTCTATTGAACCACCCTCCAATACGGTCTCATAGTGAGCCTCATACTCATACCCTTCTCCCTTAAAGATATTCTCATATACTCCCCTACCGAGCAGATTATCCTTATCGGCGGCAAACTTCAATCCCCAACCATTAAATTGGAAATCTATCAAATGTCTTATGCCATGCTGGTCAAATACTGTAATAGGCGAACAATCTCTAGCCCAAGTATCATTATAAGGCAAATCTATCAAAGTCTCATTTTTCAACAATTCGCCTGCATCCTCTCTTTTACCAACAACAACTACCTTCACGCCCGTCTTCTCCAGAGCCCTTCTCAAATCGGCATAACACTGCTTTACCTCATCAAGAATATACTCCCAATCGGTATTAGCATTAGGCAATATTATCTGTACTGCCTCTACTGCCTCCCACTCTGCTGGCATTCTTCTACTCATATCCTCATCTTGGTATGGTTCCTTTACCCAGTCAAACATATTATTATACTATTGTTGTTCTATATCTATTGTTTACATCAATTTCTCTGCCATCTCATAATATACTTGAGCCTGGCCCTTAGTATCCTCTGTCTCCTCTACATGATTATCGAGGAAGTCGGCCATGATATAATAGGCCAATCCGTAGTTCTGACGCATAGCCCTATTTAGCATCTCCAAACCCAACTCCATATCCTCTACACCCGACAAACCATACAGTGTCATATATCCAAGCATAGTCTCGCCCTCGGCATCGCCCTTCTCAGCCAACATTCTGTAGTATTTATACGCCTCTTTTCTATTTGCGTTGACACCGCCAATGCCGTAGGAGTACATCCATGCCACATATCTAATAGACTCTACATCTCCCCCTTGGGCAGAAAGTAATATCTCAGACGACATACTGATACCGCTATCCAACAAACTCTTGGCAATAGAGCCGTCGGCATCATCTAACAATGGTGAGGCATTGAGCGAGTCGACCTCACTTCTACCCTCCACAACTACTTGCGAGTTCTCTACATTATTACCACTCTTTCCCCCATCACAAGAGGTCAACATATAGGCTAAACAAGGCAATAAGCCTAAGAAAAATATCCTACTTTTCATCTGTAATTATTTATTATACAAAGGTAATGCTTTTATCTCAATAATAGCACAAAACTATATACCCCACTCTCTAAGTCTCAACCCTTTTTAACTCTCTCAATATATTTTTTTACGAGCAAGCAATAGGAAAACTGCGAGCAAGCAATAAC
>JAUNDI010000044.1:0-12169 GCA_030526155.1 Bacteroidia bacterium | reverse complement strand
ATATTAGACTATATACACCTCATATATAAACAAAAAGTATAATAATTTCATATCGGCTACACCAAGGGAGCACCCTATGTGCACCCAAAGAGCACCCAAAGAAGACCCATACACATCAAATAATAATTTTTAGGAGAAAATAGAAGCAACACTCACCCCATAGGCTATACACATTGATTTCTCACCACAGAGAAAAAAGAGCTACAAAATAGGGCAGCACCAATATTGATTTTGACATTATTATGTTACTTTTGCCATATCAAATAACCAACAAAGAAAAACAATGAGAATTCTCACATACGTCATACTCTCTATTTTACTCTTTAATTGCCAATTGGCGAATGCCGGAGATATCCCTTCGCGCCCACATCCAGCACGTCTTGTGAATGATATGGCGGGGATACTTGATAATCGCACTACCCAACTCCTAGAAAATGCTCTAGTGGCCTTTGACGATTCAACATCTACCCAAATATGTGTAGTTACCCTTAAGGACCTCCATGGCTACTCCCCTAGCGAGATGGCTTATGAGATAGGAGAAAAGTGGAAGGTGGGACAAAAAGGCAAGAATAATGGTATAGTCCTTTTAGTAAAGCCCAAGGTAGGGAGCGACCGAGGCAGAGCGTTTATCGCTACGGGCTACGGACTAGAAGGCGCTCTCCCTGACGCTATATGCACACGGATAGTCAACGAGACAATGGTACCATACTTCCGTAATAACGACTATAAGAGAGGTATTATAGCTGGCGTCCAAGAGATAATGAAACGCGTCACGGGCGAATACACACGAGAAAATGGCGATATAGAAGACCCACTTACACTTGCAGGGTTCATCATAATGTTTATCCTTGTGGTCGTGATAATATTAATAGCCGACAAGACCAACCATAACAACCGCAATTCACGCCACATAACACACTCCTCTGATGCGGCATGGATACTAGGCAGCATGCTAAATAGCGCCTCACGCCACTCATCATGGGGCGGCGGTTCATATCGCGGAGGCTCATTTGGTGGCTTCGGTGGCGGCTCATTCGGTGGCGGTGGCGGTGGCGGTAGTTGGTAATACCCCCCATTCCACCACTTGTAACATCCATGAATAATATTTGAAATAACATCGTAACACTATAGTCTCACCTTTGCGTCCGAAAAACAAACGGACACATGAGACTATTTTTTATTGCATCATTATTAGCATTACTGACCACCCTTTCATGGGGCCAATCTAACAATTTAACTATCAAAGGCACTGTCTCCGATGCTGCTACAGGCGAACCTCTTATCGGCGCCATAGTATATATAGATGGAAACACGAAAACGGGAGTTACAACCGGACTCGATGGCTCATTCTCCATAAAGACAGATAAAAAGCCATCTACAATAAACTGCTCATACATTGGGTATATAACAATACAGATACCATACGAAGGCTCCCCTATAGACATTAAACTCAAAGAGGACCTAACAAGTCTTTCTGAGGTAGTAGTAGTATCGAGTTTCAATGGTAGTTCAGAAACCAAGGCTATAGAGATAGAACGCAACTCCGCAAATATTGTTAGCGTTCTTAGTTCGCGTGCCATGGAGCTTGCACCTGATATTACGGTAGGTAACATCATTCAACGTATGTCGGGCGTAACTGTAGAGCGCAACTCATCAGGAGAGGGACAATATGCTATTCTCCGAGGTATGGATAAAAGATACAACTATACTCTCGTAAACGGCATCAAGATTCCAAGTCCTGACAACAAGAATAGATTTGTACCCCTCGACCTATTTCCATCCGAGATACTCTCGCGATTAGAGGTCAACAAGTCGATGACAGCCAACCTAGAGGGCGACGGCATAGGCGGTAGTGTTAACCTCATCATGAAGGACGCCCCTGCAAAACGACTTCTAAATGCGAATATCTCCACAGGCTATAACGCACTTTTCTTAAATCGAGACTTTCTTTCGTTTGACCATAAGGATATAGATACAAAATCACCTGATGAACGCAAAGGCAATATAGGAAACAATAAAGTCTCTGAGACAGATTTCAGAATGAGCAATCTGCATGTTGACTCAGACAAGCCATCTCCAGATATTACAGCGTCACTATCGTACGGAGATAGAATATTTGATAGTCGTTTCGGCTTCCTCCTCTCTGCTAGCTACCAAAATATGCATAGAGGTAAAGATATGACATACTACAATTACACTAAGGCAGCAGGAGACATAGAGAAACGTACCTATTCAGACCACAAGCAACGACTTGCCCTTCACTCTAAATGTGATTTTGTTGCTTCTCCGTCACATTCATTTTCCTGGTATAATGGATATCTTATAATGTCTGATGCCCAAGTGCGCTCTGGCGAAGCTGCCCCAATAGCCGGCATACGACTAAAGTATAACAAGCAGCAGATATTCAACTCTTCGCTCTCTGCTGTACATAACCTTTTAGATAACATAATAACAGCCGATTGGAATTGTGCATACTCCTTTGCTAAGAATGAGACACCTGACAATGCACAATTTTACCTTCAGGGTAATCATATCCAGACCAATAAAGCGGCAACCAGAAGATGGGAGCATAACTCAGACCACGACTGGTCGGCCTACCTAAACCTAAAAGGACAAATCAATGATATCCTATCAATAAAGGTAGGAGGTATGTATCGCGACAAAAAGAGAGACTCATTCTTCAATGAGTATACCTTCTCGAGTACCACAGGTACAAAACAGTATCAGGTATATGGAGAGGATTGGGAGAATATCGACCAATTACTCCTCACCCCTCGCGAATATGGCAACGTAGGAGACCCGCTAAATTATGAGGCTACTGAAAAGATAGCAGCGTGGTATGCGATGCCTACAATCAACATAAACAAAGTAGAGATATTATGTGGATTACGTGCAGAGCATACCGACCAAGGCTACACCCTCAAATTTGCTAGATCTACAAATGGCAAAGGCAACCAAAAGTATTGGGATTACCTCCCAGATTGTCACATCAAATACCATGTGACAGACAATATGAATCTGCACTTTAGCTACGCTAGAGCTATTAATCGCCCTAGTTTCTTTGAGATAGTACCTTATAGCATCATTAATGAAGACTATAAAGAGAAAGGCACACCCGACCTCAAGCATACTGTTGCCGATAATATCGACCTCCGTTGGGAGTTCTTCCCTCAATTGGCAGATCAGATAATGGTAGGTATATTCCATAAACACCTACAGAACCCTATCGAATATGGACTTATCAACGAAGGCCAAGATACCTACTACACCCCACTAAATCTAGGTACAGCCAACAACTCAGGAGTAGAGATAGATGTTCGTAAATACTTCAAGTATTTCGGAGTAAAGATGAATTACACCTTTACACACTCACGCATAACAACAGATAAGAGAAGTATGAGTGGAAATGATATCGTAACAAGGAAACAAGATAGACCACTATGTGGACAAGCTGCACACGTAGCTAATCTATCACTCATTTACAAAGATACATCCCGAGGCATTAATGCACAGATTACGGGTAGTTATATAGGCAAAAGACTCACAGATATCTCAAACTGGTACGACAATGATATTTGGGAGAATGAATACTACCGCATGGAGCTCTCTGCAGAAAAATCGTTCAGTAACGGCATAGAGCTTTACGCTAAGGCAAGTAATCTTCTAAACCTCCCTCTAATCCGTTACATAAACGACGGTCCACACACTAGTTCCGTTACAGATTTTCCACGATACAGAGGTAATATCCTTGAGCGAAAGGAAAAATTTGGACAGACATTACTTATAGGCATTAGATACAAACTGTAAATTCAATAAATATAATACCAATATGGATTTAATTAAAATTTGCACTGCAACAGCTATCGCAGGCGTATTCACATTCTCGTCATGTAATGATGACGATGAGACAAACAACACTACCAACAACCAGCAAGTTACCGATACTGAGATTATCGTTTCAGGTACTTGGCGCACAGGCGAGACTATTACACTAGACAAACATCTAGTAATTCCAGAGGGAGAATCTCTAACAATCGAGCCGGGTGTCTCTATTATCGTAAGCGAGAATGGCGTAGGCGCCAACCATACACCTATAGAGATATCAGTAAAAGGTAACCTCTACGCTATAGGTAGTGCTGCAAAGCCTATCACCTTCTCTGTTGACCCATCTTTACGCACCCAAGAGAATACATTCAAAGGCTTATGGGGTGGTATAGTAGCATACGCCACTTGTCAAGAGATGGCATTAGATAACGTGGTAATAGAATATACTGGTGCTCAAGTTATCGAAGGCTCACCTGCCGCTACTGAGGGCGTTTATACAGCAGGAGATGATATGTACCCACAAGTAACGACAAACAATATCTACGGAAAGTATGTCATCTCTAACTCCATTATTCGCAATGGTGCCTCTGATGGTATATATATGATGGGAGGCAACGCAATAATAGCGAATAATACCTTTGCTGCAAATGGAAGCACTGGTGCTGACGCAGTAAACATGAAAGCAGGAGTAAAGGCGGATATTGCAGCCAATATCATGTTCTCCCCTAACACTAACGGCATGAAGCTCTCCTCATCAGGTCAGAACGAGACACGCGGCCAACTTCTTGTTAACGCATACAATAATACCATTATTAATGCAGGTTGGCGTCGTGATGGCGAGAAGGGCGGCTCTATTTACGTAGAGAAAAATGCCTTAGTAAATATAGTGAATAACCTCATCGTTAATTGTAAGTTTAGGACAATGACACCTAAATATAAGGACCCTAACAAGGCAGATGGCGGTTATGACGACAAATCTATCATAGATTACAATTTCTATGCCTCAGGCTCACAAACTACACCTATTGTAGGAGATGCTACAGTAGGAAGCCCTGCTGAGGGATATGCTCAGAATAATAAGAACTATAATCCAGCTGTTGATATGAATAGCTTCATTTCTGCGCCATCACAGCTCTTAGACCCAGGCTTTGTCTCGTTTGACATTAACGCTGTAAGTCTTACTGATTATACCTATAATACATCATGGGACTTACACTTACTTCCTAACTCACCTGCAACGGTAGGTGCCGATGGCAATGTTAATCCGTATTTTGCCGAAGGTCTCACTATTGGTTCCAAGACGTATACCTCTCCTTATGTTCAACACTATTTTGGAGCTTTAGGTACAAAATGAAAAGGATTATAGCTGTAGCTCTGCTGATTCTCGTTGGGTCGGCAGTAGCTTTTTCTCAGATTCGCCTCATGGTAGTAAGCGACCTTGGTCGCAATGGCTATTACGAACAACGTAATATAGCTGAACTCATGGGCTCATACGCTGAAAAGAACGACCTAGAGGCTATACTTGCCCTAGGAGACACACACCACTATATGGGTATCCAGAGTATATCTGACCCTCTATGGATTTCAAATTTTGAGAGTATATACTCCCACCCCGAGCTACAAATTCCATGGTATCCGATTTTAGGTAATCATGAATATCGAGGTAATACACAAGCGGTAATCGATTACTCTAATGTAAGTAGGCGTTGGCAGATGGCGGGCAGATACTACACCAAGGTATTCACTTCAAAAGAGTCGACACTTAGGGTAATATTCCTAGACACTGCTCCATTAATAGACAAATATTACAAGGATAGCATTGATTACCCAGACGTACAAGCACAAGATATGAATAAACAATTGTCATGGCTTGATGATATCCTAAAGAACGCTAAGGAGGATTGGATAGTAGTAGTAGGTCACCACCCTATTTTCGCCGATACTCCAAAAAGTTCGAGCGAAAGGACCGACTTACAACGACGACTTAATCCTATACTCTTGAGGTATAATGTATCGATGTATATATGTGGACATATTCATAACTTCCAGCATATAAAACTAGATTCTAAAGGTATAGATTATATAGTCAATACCTCAGGCTCGCTATCGCGCCAGACGGTAAATGATGTAGAAGGCACGATATTCAATAGTGGGAAGGAAGGGTTCTCCGTATTATCTTGTACAAAAGATTCTCTTAAACTTGATTTGATAGACAACACAGGACAAGTTATCCACACTATTACTAGGAATAAATAATAACTAAAAGACAAGGGCAGACATTTCAAATATTAATGTCTGCCCTTTTTATATTTACCTACTATCTAAATTTATTTACTTTCCAACAGATTTCTCCATTGACTCACCTATTTTGTCAAGTGACTTACCTATAGCCTCAAGGGTAACGCCTAGTTTCTCTCCCATGACCTCTATTGAGTCACCCATCTGATTAAGGGATTTCTCCATCTGACCAAGATCAACTTCTATTTGCCCTGCTGATTGCTCTATTGCCGAACCCATTGCCTCCATCACACCTGTGAGGGACGTTGTTATGGCCTCTTCATTTATTTTACCAAGCCCCTTTAGGAAGCCCTCCATGACACCGCCAAAGCTCTGAACTGCTATACCCATTGCCTCGGTAGCCTTAAGCATAGCCTTTGCAGTAAAGGCACCTATACATTGTGCTCTTAGGTGATTTATCTCAATTTTCTGTGCATCGGTAAATTTATCGTTATTCTCCTCTATAGCCTTTGATACAGCTTCAAACTCTTGGGCGATCTTCTCCCAATCCTCATCGGTATACTTAGAGGTATTATCGCTAAGTTTTTCTGTTAATACCTTCAACTTATTCACAGCATCCTCTTGTGGTGTTGTAGTTGCACAAGCGGTAGTACACAATAACGAAACGACCATCAACATGGTCACAAATATGTTTTTCATAGTAATATAATTATGGTTAATTACGATGCAAATATAATAGTATTCTCGATATAACGAACAAACAGCAGCCTCGTCGCATGGTTAAGAAGAGAAAAAGAGGTGCAATAGGTATGAATTTCGTCCCCATTTCTTACCATTCGTCCCCAAAAAATGCATTTCGTCACATTTTCATGCAATCTATCCCTATTTTTTGGTGAATATAGAGTAGAGGGGTATTTTTGCGCTGTAAAAATATGTCATTTATTATTAATCCGTTTTGTAAGAATCCGACTCATTACCACTCAGGTTTTGAGGAATCAGAGTTAGTGTTGAGAAACATTAGCTCTGTTTTTTTATTAACTTTGTGGTATAAAAGATATATAGAAATGATACAAAGAATTCAATCACTTTACATCCTTGCGGCTATTATTGCGCTTGGCACGTTGTTCTTTATTGATTTGGGACAGCTTTCGGGAGTTACGGGACTATTTAATATTACCTTTTATGGTGTAGTGGATGTTACTAAAGAGGTACCTACCACAGTTACTTACTTGTTCCCATTAGCTGCCGTATTGGGAGTTACATCTATTTTAGCTCTTATAGATTTATTTCTTTTCAAGAATAGAGTATTACAGATGCGTGTTGCCACTATTACCTCGGCACTCTCTATTGCGTGTGCGATACTAATTCCAGCAGCTAACATTATGGTAGCCTCTACGTTGGATATGGAGTGGCATTTGCACTGGTCGTTGGCATTACCTATCGTTGCTGCGTTCTTGATGATTTTGGCATATCGTAGGATTTCTGATGATGAGGCTCTTGTACGTAGTTTGAATAGACTCAGATAGTATTTGAGAGGAATACAGAATAAGAAACCCTGCTAAGCTGGAGCCTAGCAGGGTTTTATATTTGATAGAATTAGTTGAGGGATTACTCCTCGTCAACCAACTCATCTTGGTTACCGATAGTGTGGTATACGTTATTAACGTCCTCATCCTCCTCGAGTTTATCGAGAAGCTTACCGAGAGCCACGTACTCGTCCTTAGTAAGGTTCTTTGTATCTGTAGGGATTCGCTCGAAGTCGGCAGAAACGATTTCGAAGTTATTCTCCTCGAGATACTTTTGGATTTGACCGAAGTTCTCGAATTCGCCGTAGATATTGATAACGTTATCGTCGTCAACGAAAATCTCGCTTACTCCGTAGTCGATCATCTCAAGCTCGAGCTCCTCGAGATCGAGACCCTCTTTTTGGTTAACCTTGAAATAGCACTTATGCTCGAACATGAAAGCTACGGAACCAGAAGTACCGAGAGAGCCGCCGAACTTATTGAAGTAAGAACGTACATTTGCAACTGTACGAGTTGGGTTATCAGTAGCTGTCTCTACCAAGATAGCGATACCATTAGGGCCGTAACCCTCGTATACCATCTCCTTGTAATCTGTCTGATCCTTAGAGGTAGCCTTTTTGATAGCGCGCTCTACGTTCTCCTTAGGCATGCTAGCAGCCTTAGCGTTCTGCATAAGCACACGCAACTTAGAGTTGGAGTGTGGGTCAGGGCCAGCTGCTTTAACTGCGATGATAATCTCTTTGGCAAGTTTAGTAAATGTCTTTGCCATTGTGCCCCAGCGCTTCAGCTTACGGGCCTTACGGTACTCAAATGCGCGTCCCATATTGCGTCTTTGTTCTTATTTTTTGTTTATTTCATTATATGTGGCGCAAAGGTAGTATTTTTTTGCTAGTTTTCAAATTGTGTTTTTGTAGATATTATAGTTGTTCTAGTGATTCTAGAGGTTCTAGAGGAGGGTTGAATGAGGGGGATGGGGGACTTGGGTGGGAGGAATTTGCATGGAAATTTGGGAAAAGTCCCTTGAAAAAGTGAAATGACATATCATTATTTGAATAGCATTTTGTATATATATACATGAAAACCAACACATTAAGCCGGTATTTTAAAGAAGAAAGTAAAGCATTGTGCAAAAAAGACTCAGCTAATTCGCTGAGTCTTGATTATTTTTACGACTATCCATAGTCGTAAATGGTTACTTGTATGTTGGGGGCATTGAGTTGCGGGTGGGGGTGTTGAGGGCTTTTATGGCTTGGGGGGTGTTGAAGTTTGTGGGGGAGGTGATGAATTCTGGGACGTTGTATGAGAAGAAGAGATCGCGGTAGAAGTCGCGTGGATTTTGTTGAGGGAGGAGGAAAGGTTTTGATTGGGTACCATTTTGGTTGATGTGGGTGAAGTATGGGCGTGTGAATAGGCCGTCGTCGCGTCTTGATGAGAATACTAGCCATTTGGAATTGCTAGACCAGCTATGGTAGGACTCGGTGTTATTGCTATTGATGGTAGACATAGGGAGAGACGAACCGGAGAGAAGGTCCATGATGTAGAGGTCGGCTTCTGGGTGCCAGATGCTGAATTGGCCATAGTTAGACATTGTATAGACAAGGAAACGCCCGTCATACGAAGGACGAGGGAAGGAGATACTCTTACCCTCGGCGGCGGCATTCACGAGAGTGTCTATATGGTCGCCGAAGGTACCCGACTCTGGATTGAAAGAGATAGAGCATAGGTTGTATCTGATATTTTCGAAATCATTAGCATCGACAGCCTTGGAGTCGGCAGAGCAGAAATATAGAGTACGACCATCGGCGGAGAAAGCGGGAAAAGTCTCCAGAGCATCCTTACGCATAAGGATAGGTGTAATGAGGAGTTGGTTAGTCTTGGTATCATATACTTGGAGATCAGACGCTTGGTCGTACACCTCTATACGCTTAGGATTTTGGACATGGAATACCTGTTGGGTATTATTAGTACTATAAGCTATATATCGACCCGATGGGTGCCAATAAGGGTAGACACAAGAGCCCAGGGTTTGGGAGGTAGTGGTATTATAAGCCTCTATTTTGCCATTAAGCTGTAGGAGAGTTGCACCTTGCGGTCCGCGTACATGCAAACTCATGCTAGAAGGATTCCCTTGGTTGAAGCTATGACAATTTACGCACCCTTGGAATTGGGTATTTTCGATAAGAGCAGACTGTTGGCCATTAGATAAGCAAGACTCATAGATACCCATTTTGCTATATGCGCTATAGCCAGGTTCGATGAGACGATATACGATACCATAGTCGATACTATCAGGGCTAACATATATATAGAACGGCAGATAAGACTCCCATTCAGAATTACGCTTAGTAGAGACCTCGACACGCAAGGAGTCGCCCACACTTTGGGAGAGTATATTTTGCCAATCAGATATATTGATATTAGAATATTGGCTACCCTGAGAGTGGATTTGAGAGTTGGAGCTATTAGATATACGCACATCGATACGAGATACGCCGCTATCTACTACCGAGAAATTGAGAGGAGCTATATTGACAGGAATAGTAACACCCGCATAATCAGGGTAGATATTAGGGAGAGAATTTATTTGGGAGGCATTTTGGATGCTCTCTGTACATGAAGAGAGACAGAAAAAGAGTAGTAAGGAGAATATGGTGTATGTTTTCATGATATAGACATATTATTATTGTGCGATATAGTAATTCCAATAAGTATTACCAAAAGAGGCATTAAGCATTGCCCTATTAATATTCTTTTGGCGAGCCATATTGAAGAACTGATTAAGACCAGTAATGAATTGCGGATTTATGAAATCGGGGATTTTGTCATTAGGGTTATGATTTTGGCTAAACCAAAGGATGTAAGCCTGTTGGAACATAAAAGGCATACGTTGGTAGGAGATATCCTTACCAAGATCAAGAGAAGAGACGAACGAATTTAGGTCGCGCATCAAAAGATTAGCACATTGAAGATATTCATAAGCTAGGCGATTAGAGCTATTAGCAGAGAGCTGTTGAGCTAGGAGTTCTGACAGATTACCCTGTTGGAACATACAATCCGCCTTAGGCATTATGGAGCGGAGGTGACCATAGGTATTATGATTAGTGATAGCCTCCTCATTATATAGGAGAGAGAGAGTATTGTGAGCGAAATCGCGATAAAAGATAGTCTTGGTCAGAGCAGAGAGATACTTCTCTGCCACGGCATAGTTACCAGAGAGAAGGTTAGTCTCTGCGAGTCGCTTATAACAGCGAGCGCTCTTTTGGCAATCTTGTATAGACTCCTGCGCCTCGAAGACAAGACGTTGGACTGTATTTACCATACCGAGGTGAAGATAGACCTCGCTTGTGGTAAGAGGAGATATAGGGTCGCGATTAAAGTCAGGAATAAGACCAGCCGTACCATTTTGGTTATACTCAAACAAACGGTCGGCCAATTCACCCCTCATACCAAGAGCCAAATTAAGGGCAGTACAAGAGAGAGCATTTTTAGGCTTTTTGGTATTTGCACGATTGACAATACGATTCCACTGCTGGAAACGACACATGAAATCGTAGGACATCACCTCCTCAGAGGCGGCGTTGTAAGAAGTGTGTATAGTTAATCCACCCACGAATATGGTAAGGATAGGGGTAGATATAGGCAACCAACTATTAGGAGATAGCTTAGGAAGTATAGGAAGTATGGCTATGATAGCCACGGAGAACCAGAGCAATTGGGGGAAAGTAGATATATTACGATAATAGTGAGGCGAAGAGAAGAGTCGCTCGAGAGGCAGAGCCACCATGTGCTGCGCTAATATTGGCATTATGGATATGATAGCCATAGAGAAGAGAGACGCCTTGATGCCATGAGGCGAGTGAGAGCGAAGAGAAGAGAGCAGCCATATAAGAGGCGTAATGATAGCCACGGGACCAATAGCCCAATATAAGATAGGTGCGGAAATGACCATAGAGGCAAGAGACGTAGGCTGATGCTTGATGGAGGGGATGAACGCTGCGAATACGAGTGCGAATAGAACAGCTATTACGCCGCCAAGAAGACCATTCTCATCACACATAAAAGCCCATAATGCGATGGAAGGCAGGAGGCTAAGAGAAGCTAGCCACCCCTTAGGAGTAATTTTGTAGGTGAGAAGGAAAATAGTCGTAATGAGGAACGCCAATATAGTAGCCCCTACCCAAGCAAGGAGGAAAAACTGCGTAAAGAAACGACCAAGGAGGTCGGCCAAGCCACCCGGAATAGAGAGCACCTCGAGAGCATAGTGCCAGTCGAACAAGAAAAGTTGGTATTGCTCTTGAAAATGGAGATGATGCGGATACATCAAGCCGAAAAACAAGAGTACCGCTAAGAAGAGAGACAAAGAGAGAAATATGGGGGATACCCAGAAGCTATGTGAAGAGTTGTTCATACCATTATATTTATATCACAAAGGTATGAAAATATATTTGATAAAATGATATGATATCAGAATATTAGATAGAGAAAATGATATTAGGAGAGAGAGGGACAGATATGGGGTAAATATTATGAAAATTATTATCTAAGGGTCTTGCTTGGGTATTGTTTGGGTAGCGTCTGGT
>JAUNDI010000006.1 GCA_030526155.1 Bacteroidia bacterium | reverse complement strand
AGCTGCTGCTACCTCAGCAGCCTCTACTGGTGCTGCTTCTGCCTCTGGCTGAGCATCCTGAGCAAAAGCTCCGAAACTCATCATAGAGAGTACTGCGATTGACGCGAATAGCTTTTTCATAATTTACAATAAATTGTTTTAAGTATTTAAAATTAGTTAAGTTATTTTTAAAGTTCAGACCATTAGGTCTAAATACTTTAGGGCGTTACCACCCCTAGTTTCAGTTTGCTAAATTACTTATTTTTCCGAAAATACAAGCTATCTGAACGAAATTTCGCCTTTTAATGACTTGTTTAGCATAATTCGTATCTCCGCAGGATTTGTATAATTCCCTAAAATATGCATTAATTTAGTTAAAGCAGCCTCCGTAGTGATATCTCTACCAGAAATTACTCCCATATCCATCAAATGCCTTCCCGTATCATACCTCCACATCTCTACACTGCCCGCCAAACACTGCGTCACATTCAATATGACAACGCCTCTTACTAATGTCTGATGTAACTCTTCTAAAAACCACTTGTTCGTAGGAGCATTGCCCGACCCAAAGGTCTCCATCACAATACCTCTCACCCCTGGTATATTCAAAACCTGATGCACATAATCTCTAGTCATACCAGGGAATATCTTCAATAACGCCACATTCTGCTCCATCTTAGGCATGACTATAAGTGGTCCATCTACCGGAGCATACTTAATATGTGCATACGAATACTTAATATCTATACCTACCTCTGCCAAATGTGGATACCCTTGCGACGTAAAGGCTTTGAAATCTTCTGCATTTATCTTCGAACACCTATTGCCTCTATATAATTTCGACTGAAAGTATACCGTCACCTCTGGCACTATCGCCATACCATTCTCTCTCGCAGCAGCAATCTCTAAGGCAGCTATCAAATTCTCTTTGCCGTCTGTGCGAATTGTCCCCATAGGCAACTGCGACCCAGTAAGTACTACCGGTTTGGCTAGATTCTGTAACATGAAACTTAACGCCGAGGCTGTATATGCCATGGTGTCCGTTCCATGCAAAATCACAAATCCATCATAGGCCTCATAGTTCTCTTTTATAATATCACATAACCTTACCCACACCTCCGGACACATCTCTGATGAGTCAATAGGCGGATTAAAGGTTATCGTATCAACCTTAAAATCAAACATCTTAAGTTCTGGGACCTTCTTTCTAATATTGGAAAAGTCCATAGGCACCAAGGAATTGGTAGTGGGAGATTTTACCATACCAATCGTACCGCCGGTATACACTATAAGTACACTAGACATATCACACGCACTGTCAATAATAACTTCTCATTAAATGAGTCATTACAAAGGTAACACATTTCTTATGTTACGATGAGTGAAGTATCAATAATTATAGTATTTTTGCACTAATTATATTATTGAGGACATATCCTCTTTCATTTAGTTCTAATACTACTCCTAGAGTAATGAATAAAAACAATCTACCTATCTTTTGGCAACGCATTTGGCCTCATTGCGCAGTAATATTATGCTTCGTTGCCCTAACTTGTTTATATTTTCTCCCAGTCCTTCAAGGCAAGGAGATACGCCAAGGCGACGATATCAATGCCAAGGGCGCCGCTCAAGAACTAGTAGAGTTCCAAAAGGAAACTGGTGAATACTCTCAATGGACCAACTCAATGTTTGGCGGAATGCCGGCTTACCAAATACGTAGCGACTCTTCTCAAAACGTATACAAAATATTCAATAAGGTAGCTCGCCTAAACCTCCCATACA
Source organism: Bacteroidia bacterium (assembly GCA_030526155.1). Classification (GTDB taxonomy): domain Bacteria; phylum Bacteroidota; class Bacteroidia; order Bacteroidales; family Marinilabiliaceae; genus W3P20-009. Next base: position 83,153 of record JAUNDI010000006.1, on the reverse strand, counting down.
CCACAATGGGTATACTATTTATGTATCTACTAGGATTCTACCTCCTCCTAATATCCATGAATTTCAAACCATGGATGTCCCTTGTGGGCGCCATAGCTTTTGCTTTTGGATCTTATAACATAATAATCATAATAGCGGGTCATATCACAAAGGCATACGCAATAGCACTCATGCCTACCGTCCTCGCTGGCGTCATCCTAATATTCAAGAATAAATGGATAACCGGCGGTCTATATACCATGGTGGCACTTGGCATGGAGTTGGCATACAACCATGTCCAAATAACATACTACCTTGGCTTGGCTATACTAGTGATGATAATAGCCGAACTAGTATTCGCTATCAAATCCAAAACTCTTAAGTCTTTCAGCATCTCTTGCCTTATCCTGCTTGGGGCTTCTATATTGGCGGTCCTTCCTGGTACTACTAACATGTGGTCTACTTATGAGTATAGCAAGTTATCAACTCGCGGTCCTTCAGAGCTAAGGTCCGACACAGAGGAGCGTCAACACGATGGCCTCGATAAGGATTATGCACTCGATTGGAGCTATGGTATACACGAGACTCCTACTCTCCTAATCCCTAATATCGTTGGAGGCGCAAGCGAACTTATAGGTTATGACAACAAGGCTGTGCAGGCTATGCCTCCTCAAATCCGCGACGCAGTGGCTCAACAAATGCCAAAATATTGGGGCGGCCGTAGCTTCACATCTGGCCCAGTATATGCTGGCGCTATCATATGCTTCCTCTTCTTCTTGGGTGCATTCTACTACGAGGGAAAACATAAATGGTGGCTCATCGCTGCTACTATATTGTCTATCTTCTTGGCTTGGGGAAAGAACTTTATGCCGTTTACCGACTTGATGTTCTACTATTTCCCAATGTACAATAAGTTCCGCACCGTCGAAATGGCACTAGTTATAGCTTCTATGACTATCCCTCTCCTTGGCTTCCTCGGCCTAAAGGAGCTCTTCGAGAATCCTGAGCGCATACGTTATGAAGTGGGTAAATTCTTCGGAGCAATGGGCCTCACCGCCGGTTTCGCTTTAATTATAGCTCTCGCTCCTACCCTATTCTACGATTTCCTATCCGACCAAGAGTATGCCATGTTCGCGCAACTCAAAGCAGGGGATAATGGGCAGGCTTATGCTATGTTCGAACAGGGGGTAATAGATGCGCGATTAGAACTTACTCGTTCCGACGCATGGCGCTCTGTACTTTTCATATTCCTTGGTTCGTCTGCTCTTTGGTTCTTCTCTGTTGGTAAGATTAATGCTAAAATAGCTCTATCTACACTGGGCATACTGATCCTTTTCGACCTTTGGAGCATCGATAAGCGTTACCTCGCAGAGGATGATTTCACTCCAGCATCTATCGGAAAGACAGAATTCCCTATATCAAAGGCTGATAAACTTATCCTCGCAGATCGCACACCTCATCGCGTAGTATCCCTATACCGCGATCCTTTTAATGAGGTGTCTACAAGCTACTACCACCACTCTATTGGTGGTTATCACGGAGCTAAGCTACGTAGATACCAGGATGTCATAGATAGATATATTCGCCACGAATGGAATGCCATTCGTCAGGCCCTTCAATCTCAAGATATCGCCTCTCTTGAACAATCTCTCAGATTGTCGCCTGCCATGAATATGCTTAACACTAAGTATCTAATATATAACCCAGATGCTGAGCCTATCCTCAACCCTCATGCTCTCGGCGCGGCTTGGTTCGTATCTGAGGTATCTAAGGCCGACTCTCCAGATGAGGCTATCGATGCACTTGGCGAAATCGACCTCGCTAAGGTAGCCGTAATAGAACATACGGATATTAAGTCTCTTGAGACTTCGGCCGACTCCACTGCCACCATCAGTCGATCTTCTTATCGCCCTAACGAGATAACATACTCTACCTCATCGTCAACTCCTCAAGTGGCTGTATTTAGCGAGATATACTACCCTGCAGGATGGAAGGCTTTCATAGACGATAAAGAGGTAGAGATCCTTCAGGCTGATTACATCCTTCGCGCTCTACAAGTACCGGCTGGTACACATGAGATAAAATTCACATTCTACCCTCAATCATATACTGCTGGTAAGTTGGTATCTATCATCGCCTCTGTTATCGCAGTATTGCTATTGTTTGGCGGAATATTGTATAACTTCATAAAATCTAAGAAGCTATGAGAAGCAGCAGAGCTCTGACCCCTACCGAGGTCACACAACTGGAGCGTCGTGGCAATATTGCTACCGACTGGGATTTGGTAAAAGTAACCGAGCAGGGTTTCTCTGCTCTAAATATCCGTAATACCTATTTCCGCGGCCGAGCGTATTTGGGTGCTAATCTTGAAATTATCGGTGCTACTATCTCTGGCTACGAAATATTAGATAATTCGGTAATCATTAATAGTACTCTCGAGGCGGTAGATAATGTTATCCACATCCTCAATGAGTCGGGCAATCGTCTCATATATTGTACCCCTGGCCTAACGCCTCAAATCGCCTACATGGAGGCGTTCCATACATACAAACCTGGTCTACAGGATGGGTTCAGTAAACTCCAGTCTGCAGACGACTTCTGCACGGTCGACAAGAATGTTACCATCAAAAATGGTTGCACCATACATAATTCTTACATTGGTCACGATACCACCCTTGAGGGGTTCACTGCCGATAACTGTTTCATAGCAGATAATTGCCACCTGGCTTTCGGCGAGGGCGTATCGGCTTTCTGCGGACCTATGACGGTTAGCCACCATAAGTCTACACTGCTCATAGCCGGACTATACTCTTTCTATAATGCTGGTAGCAACACTAATGCGTCTAACCACAACTATCGCCTTGGCCCTATCCACCAAGCTATATATGGCCGCGGCGTGAAGTCTGGCTCTGGTAGCTACATCCTCCAACCTGCTCACATTGGCGATTTCACTATGGTGGTGGGTAAGCATTATAACCATCCTGATACTTCTAAGCTCCCTTTCTCGTATCTCGTGGAAAAGGACGACTCTTCTTTCATTTTCCCTGCTCAATGTTTTAAGAGTATCGGCATGTGGAGAGACTTGGCTAAATGGCCTACAAGATATAAGCTTGCTAATGACGCTATAGTGCCAGATTTCTCTATCCACAGACCTACATATATTAATAGGTTATTCCAAGCCGCAAATATCCTCGAGGATCTCCTTAATAAGGCTAAGGGGGATGTCGTATCATACGAGGGTTGCCGTATCCAAAAAATAATGATTAAGCCTGCTATAGAGACTTACCGCAATATGGCTCAAGCTCTCCTTATGGTGCGCTACGCTATGAAGCGTAAGGAGTGTAATGGTTTCGTGGGTGTAGAGGGCGACTGCCAAAACTGGAAGTGGATAGATCTTTGCGGCTCTTGGTTCAATAAAAAGGTGATAGATACTGTCGAGAAAAATATTGCCGATGGTAAATACTCTTCTCTCGATAAAATCACAGACGAGCTCTTCTTCCTCCAACAAACCAAACAGCACAACATCGTTAAGGCTATTGTCTCTATGATGCATACATACCTCAATATAGACGACCTTACCGACACACAAAAGATCAATGCCGAAATCGCTAAGGCCAAGTCTACACTCGAGGCTCTACTCGATACTCTCCTGTTCGACGCCAAGAGGGAGAGCAATGGTAGAATGTCTGTGGGATATGGCCTTGATGGCGATGAGGGGGATTGTCAAGCCGACTTCTCTTTCATCCACCCTTCTCTCGATGCCGACACAGAGGCTGCCGTCAAGGTTATCCGTACATACATCGAGGCTCTCTCATAAATCAACAACAACATTATCGCATAGCCTGTCCATGGTATCCAAATACCGCGGACAGGCTCTTTTTATCCCCATATACTATACACTCCTCTCCCCTCCAACAAACACTCCCAAATCGCGTCTCTTAATAAAAAAACTGCGAGCAAATAGGGAGCTCCATTAGTCCACACAATACAAAAACTGCGATAAACAAAAGACCACCCGCCATCCATCCTAGTAAGTTCTAGAATATCTAGCCCCACTAGAACAACTAGAATATCTATATCCACTAGCTACAACTCGCCCAAACCAATACTTCTAACACGAAAAAAGTTTTATTGAGTATCAGCACATTAGCACTTTTAGTGTATTTTTTTTGAAAAATATTTGCCAAAATGTTTGCAGGTTCAAAAAAAGTACATACCTTTGCACTCGCAATCGGGAAGGAAATAACGCCGATAGCAAAACAAACAAAGTTGGTGCCATAGCTCAGTTGGTAGAGCAAAGGACTGAAAATCCTTGTGTCCCCGGTTCGATTCCTGGTGGCACCACACAAAAAGAGATACACAATAATGTGTGTCTCTTTTTTGTTGTACCTCTCACATATTATTAGCAACTTTGCTTATCAATATCTCGTAAAGATGGTTTATGGATAAAACGAAGCAGACATTACTCGACCAAAGGTATCTCGCTATGGCGCGCATATGGTCACAAAACTCCTATTGCCAACGCAGACAAGTAGGTGCCCTAATGGTAAAAGATAAGATGATTATCTCTGATGGCTATAATGGCACACCTTCTGGCTTCGAAAATATTTGCGAGGACGAGGAGGGTAAAACAAAACCTTACGTTCTTCACGCCGAGGCTAACGCAATATCTAAAATCGCAAAAAGCAACAATAGCTCCGATGGCGCCACTATGTACGTCACAGCTTCCCCATGCGTGGAGTGCGCTAAACTTATCATCCAAGCCGGCATAAGCCGCGTCGTATATTCCGAGGAATATCGTATTACAGATGGTATCGACCTCCTACGTCGTGCCGGCATTCAAGTAGATCACATAGAAGAAGAAATCATTATAAAGTAAAGAACAAGGCTATGAACAAAAAACTTTGGTCGCCTATTATTCTTGGTATTTCAGTCATGGTCGGTATATATCTTGGACGCCTCTCTGTCCCTGTATCAAATGCCGACGGCTACGATGGCGTACAAGTAATGCAAATGCCATCCGTAACAAACAAATTACAGCAAATCCTAGATGCTATAGACCTATACTACGTAGACAATATCTCTACAGATTCCATAATAGAAAAGGTAATACCTCGCGTATTAGAGGACCTCGACCCTCATACTACATATATACCTGCCGAAATGCTCAACGATGTCAATATCGAACTTAAGGCTAATTTCGGCGGTGTGGGTGTTCAGTTCTCTATCATCCAAGATACTGTTAATATCGTATCTGTGGTGAATGGCGGACCATCTTCTCACCTTGGCGTCCTCCCTGGCGATAAAATAATCAAGGTTAATGGCCTCGATTTCGTCGGCCCTAAGATATCTAACCAAATGGTTATGGACTCTCTTCGCGGAGATATCGGAACTAAGGTCAACTTGACCGTAACTCGCAATAACACCAACATAGATTTCAATATCGTTCGCGGACTAATACCTCAATATAGCGTAAATGCTTCATACCTTATCGAGGATAGCATAGGATACATCTCAATAGACCGCTTCGCAGAAAATACCTACGAGGAGATGCTCCAAGGTATAGCAAAGCTCAAAACACAAGGTTGCTCTAAACTAATAGTCGACTTGCGTTCTAACCAGGGCGGTCTTCTTGATGTCGTAATCCGTATGTGTAATGAATTCCTCCATGCGGGCGATCTTATCGTATATACCGAAGGTGCTCACCAACTCCGACAGGAGGCGCGTGCCGACGGTAAGGGTGTATGCCAAGATATGGAGGTCGTGACTCTTATCGACGAGTTCTCTGCCTCAGCAAGCGAAATCTTCGCTGGCGCAATGCAGGATAACGATCGCGGACTAGTCATCGGCAGAAGGTCTTTCGGCAAGGGTTTAGTACAAACTCAATTGCAACTACCCGATCTCTCGGCTATCCGCCTTACCATCTCTAGATACCACACCCCAAGTGGCAGATGCATCCAAAGGTCTTACTCTGATGGCCGCGAGGACTACTACCAGGAGATGGGGCGTCGTTTCGCTAACGAACTATTTAATGTCGATAGTACTAAGGTCGACCTCTCTCAAAAGTTCACAACAAAAAAGGGTCGCACTGTATTCGGTGGCGGCGGTATCATCCCTGATATCTTCATCCCTCACGACACTACAAAAGCTTCGCCTTTCTTGTACAACTTGCGTGCTAAGACTATCTTATATACATACTCAATGGAATATGCCAACAAGCATCGCGAGGAGTACAAGGGTATGGATTCTAAATCACTAATAGCAAAACTAGAGAAAACAAATCTTTGGCCCGAAATCATAAAGTACGCAGCCAACAAGGGCATCAAATCTCCATCAAGCATAAGCTCCCTAGAAAAAGGCATCATAGAACAGGATGTACGAGCATACATAGCAAGGGATCTAGTAGGCAATGACGCCTTCTATGCCATACTGAATCGTACAGACCCAACCATCATTAAGACTCTAGAGTCTATCAGACGTAAGTAACATGGGAGAGCTCGGATATTTCGCTCTCTTCATATCCAGTTTCCTCGCCGCCACAGTACTCCCGTTCTCTTCTGAGGCTATTGTGGCGGCAATGATTATCGGGCCGTTTAACCCCTATATGGTATTCATTATAGCTACTATGGGCAATTGGCTAGGTAGCGTAGTGACATATTATATGGGCTACGCAGGAAATTGGGATAGAATAGAGAAATGGCTAAAAATAGAAAGATCTAAAACCGAACGGTATATCTTATTCGCCCGCAAATACGGCGCATGGATGGGTTTCTTAGTATGGGTCCCACTAATAGGCGACATACTAGCTCTCTGCCTAGGCCTCATAAGATGCAACCCCATCATCTCAAACGTTACCATCCTTATAGGCAAATGCGTCAGATACGCAGTAGTAATATACCTCACAACAATGGTAAAATAAAAAGGACCGAATCTTAGATTCAGTCCTTTTGTCTTTCTTGGATATCCCCTTCGCAGATTAATCAGCAAGCGAATCTGTTACATTTGGTGTAGGGAATGTTGGCGCTGGTGCAGTCTGCTGCTGTTGATTCTTCAACAACATATCAATCTCAGCATTGCTATTTGTAGCATTCTGTGATGGGATAAGCGCTACCGCAACAAAAGAGAACAACATTACTGCTGCTGCAAGTGTCCATGTAGACTTCTCAAGAAAATCTGTTGACTTACGTACACCAATAAGGTTCTGCTGGCTAGCAAATTGCTGTGTAAGGCCACCACCCTTAGAATTCTGTATCAATACTGTGATGATCAAGAATACACAGATCACCATTATTATCCATGTTATTACTGTATACATGTCTTTATGTTTATGTACTTATTTATTTTCTAGTTCATTAATACGCGATGCAAAGTAACTGCTTTTTTCTGGATATTTCAAACCTAATTTGCGAAATATATCAATTGCTTTGTCATATTGTTGCTGTTTTATATATATTTTCGCCAACGTCTCAGTCAAAATATCATCATTATCACCCATTGGTTGCTCCTCACGCAACTTACTCTCTACCACTTCTCTCTTTACCGGCGTAGCTTTTGGTGTGATAACTTCCGCATTCTCACTATTAAGGAACGACTCTATCAAATCCAAACTACGCGAACGTGTATTCTTGCGCCTATCACTCTTCGTAGGTGTCTCTGTCTTAACTTGCGCAGCTCCTACCGAAGGCTTTTTATCCATATAGTCTAGCCAATCTGTAAATGCACAGTTGTCACCATCCGAAATGGTCTTCGTAATATTATCTATAGAATATGGAGCATTCCCCACAGAACTGGTAGAACGTGTATCAATATTATACTCATAATCACCAATCTCCCACGATATAGTTTTGGCCGTAGGCTTCTCTTTGTTCGCAACTACTACCTCTACCTTCTCTGGTTCTGCCGGCGCTACCTCAACTGCGCTCGTCTCTACTTTACTATGAATAAGGTTGAATAATGCTTTGCGATTCGATATACTTACGGCTCCTCTATGTAGCGAAGTATCAAAGTTCGTAACGCCAAGGTCATTCATGGCCTTAAGCATCAACATCCATCCTGCCTCAAAATATGGGTACTCAACAAGTTCTTGCTCTAAATTGTCTACCACATTTAGTGATAGTCGCGTTGGCTGCGCAAGTGAACTGTAAAATTCTTCTTGTGTCATAATTACCAATCCGCAAATGCCTTGTTAAATATATTCTGTGTCAACTCTTCTACTATCTCTTCACACAACTCCGACTCAATATCATTGAGGTTAATCTCTGAGTTGTAATCTTTATAGGCCGAAAAGCTCTGCTCCCAATCTTTCTTTGGGTCTTTTGCGTTTCTACAACGTATCTTTACCGTAACATTAAGGCGTGTCTCCGCCGATACCGCATCTGCTTTCATAGCCATAGGCTGAGTAGAGTAACCTGTAATATTACCCGAAAAGTCTACATCGCCGTTCTCTACTACCATTGATAGGCGCGACTCGTTCTGTATCCTGTCCTTTAACCCCTCTGTGAGTTGTTGCGCTAAATCAGGATTAATCAATGGGGCCCTATTGGTGATATACTGAACAGAGAATGTATTTAGATTCTCTGGAATAGAGGCTCCACTCATAGTAATAGAGATAGTACACCCATAGCTTATGCTCATTACAATAGCTACAAGCACTACCCATATGTATATATTATGTCTCTTCTTCACTGTTTCTTTAAATATTACAATTCGTATGCCTCTATCTTTCTATATAGTGTCCTCTCTGATATACCAAGCTCTTGTGCCGCAAGTTTTCGTTTGCCATTATGTTTCTCTAATGCCTTACGTATAAGCTCTCTCTCATTGTCTGGTATGGAGAAGTTCAACTCACTTGCTTCGTCTTCTTCATTGGCTACAACTTCACTATCTTGTATGTCTCTAATGTGCTCGCCCGAATTGAGTATATGGTGTATCGAATGTCCATTGGCTTCATGGGCAGGTTTATGCGTCGTAAGCGTTAAGCCATCCTCTACAGTATATCTGTCTAATATCTGTTGGTTCTCTACACTCATATCCCCATGATGCTCTGCCATATCTAGTACCAATTTCTTAAGGTCAGCCATCTCTCGCCTCATGTCAAAGAGTACTTTATATAGTATCTCTCGCTCGTTCTCAAAGGTCTCCTGACTACCATGGTTGGCATTATTTGGCAATATCAATGACACTCCTTTATGACTCTCTGGTAAAAACTCTCGGAGCGCCGCAGCATCTACCACCCTATCTTTCGCTAATACCGTTACCTGTTCGGCTATGTTCTTTAGCTGTCTGACGTTTCCCGGCCAGTCGTATTTCTTTAATAGCTCCTTGGCATCAGCGGTCAAGGTAACTGCTGGCATCTGATTCTTCTCTGAGAAGTCCGATGTAAAGCGATGGAATAATGCTGGTATATCTCCTACCCTATTGCGTAATGGGGGTATGCGTATCATTATGCCGTTAAGACGATAAAAAAGGTCTTCCCTAAATTTACCACTCTTTATAGCCTCCTCCAAATTTACATTCGTCGCAGCTACTATACGTACGTCCGTCTTCTTGACAACAGACGATCCTACCTTCATATATTCTCCCTTCTCCAAAACTCGTAGCAACTTCGCTTGTGTCGCCAATGGCATCTCTCCTATCTCATCAAGAAATATAGTGCCTGTATTGGCCTCCTCAAAATATCCCTTGCGGTCCGATAACGCTCCAGTAAATGAGCCTTTCTCATGCCCAAATAACTCCGAGTCCATCGTACCTTCTGGTATGGCTCCACAGTTTACCGCAACATATGGCTTATGCTTGCGCTGACTATATTGATGTATAATCTGTGGGAAAAACTCTTTGCCACTTCCACTTTCTCCTATGATGAGCGCAGATAATTGTATAGGAGCTACCTGTATAGCAGTGTCAATAGCTCGGTCTAGCATAGGGTCATTACCAACTATGCCTAACTTATTCTTAATATCCTCTATCTTATCAGCCATAATAGACACTTCAATGTGAGACAAAGATACTGCGATTTCTACAAATAGGCAAGGGTATAAAAAAGAGTCGGCTGACCATCACGGCCAGCCTTTACTCATAACCACTCAAAACTCTATATATTACACGTCATATGTTCTTATGCAATCTTGCCGGTCTGTAGTATCCTATCTACAATACTATCAATAATCGGCATGTCCGATGGCGGCCAAGCTAATCCCATTAGCTGTATCGGCATGAACCAAGCCACATAAGAGTGCCCATGGAGCATTACCTTGCCATCTTCTATCTCTGCTAAAAATGGATGAATGACAAATGTCTTATTACTATTCCTATCACTCACCACCTCATAAGCAGGTAGCTCTTCTTTTATACAAATGTTAATCTCTAACTCCTCCTTTACTCGACGAATGGCACAATCTCTTGGACTCTCATTCTCCTTTGGCTTGCCGCCCGGAAACTCCCACGCACCACTATTCGATAGGCCCTCGCCTCGACGAGCCGCAAGAATCATACCATTGCGTATGATGACCGCACATGCAACATCTTGTCTCGTCTTAGCCATCGGATCTTCATTTGTTTTGCCTACTTTAACGTGAGATAAACTAATAAGGTTACGCAAATACTAAAAAGATTTCCTAGAAACTCCTATTATATCAGCCACCTTCTATTTTTCAATTATCTATATCGTATATTCCATTACATTCCCCTCTCTCCACACCTCAAAATAATATAAAAAACTGCGAGCAAAGAGGGACCTCCCTTAGTTCTCACAATAAAAAAACTGCGAGCAACAAGGCACCACACAGTAAGCACCCATTCCTCTCTCTACCCTAATCTAGGACGTCTAGCCCCACTAGGACAACTAGAATAACCACAAAATTTGCGATGAAGAAGTAGAAATCGTATAACAACACGTTATACCTAAACAATCTAATATGAGAGTACAAGTCTATACATCTCATACAAAACAAAAATAGCGCGACAGACAAATGTCTATCACGCTAAACTAAAACACCGCTCTCCAAGTAGGACTTGAACCTACGACCCCCTGATTAACAGTCAGGTGCTCTAACCAACTGAGCTATTAGAGAATGACCTTATTTGCAAACGAAACTTAAAACTGTCGCTTTATCTCTCGATTGCGTTGCAAAGTTAGTGCTATTTCGCGAAAATACAATACCTTTGCCAAAAAATATTCAAGAAAAATTTTCTACCCATATGCAAGCAAAAGTATTAGGCCTTGGTAATGCGCTGGTAGACATACTAGTACGCATCCCTTCAGATGAGTTATTGGAGAGATTAGAAATGCCTCGCGGTTCTATGCAACTCGTCGAAGCCGGCGCTTCTAGTCAAATATACACCCAAATTCAAAATCTAAATCCTTCTATCGTATCCGGTGGCTCTGCTGCTAATACTATATACGGACTTGCAAATCTCGGCATACCTACAGGTATGATCGGTAAGATTGGTCACGACGATGACCTCGGTAAATCTTTCTTGGCAGATCTTCAGCTATCCGGTGTAGAGCCTCACTTGCTCACTTCTGATGTTACTACAACAGGTAACTGTATCTCTCTTATTAGCCCAGATTCTGAACGTACCATGGCTACATACCTTGGTGCAGCAATCGAACTCTCGGCTGATGAGATTGATGTACGCCTCTTTGACAACTATACCCACTTCTATGTAGAGGGTTATATGGTACAGAATGCTGAGCTTATCGAGAAGGCTATGAAACTCGCTCACGAGCGCGGCTTATGCGTATGTCTCGACCTCGCTAGCTATAATGTGGTAGAGGATAATGTCGAGTTCCTCAAGCGCCTCATGCTACATTATGTTGATGTCGTATTCGCTAACGAGGAGGAGGCTACCGCTTTCTCTGGTAAGGAGGATGTTGAGGCTCTTAACGAAATTGGCGAATATGTCGATATAGCTGTAGTTAAGCTTGGTCGTCGTGGTAGCGTGGTGAAAATTCATGACAAAATTGAGCGCGTAGGTATCATAAAGGCTAATAGTATTGATACTACTGGCGCGGGCGACCTCTACGCTGCAGGTTTCCTATATGCTCTCATCAATGGCCTTTCTCCTAAACAATGCGCCGAGGCTGGTGCTATACTCTCTGGTAATGTCATCGAGGTGATGGGTACTAAGATGGATACTCAACGCTGGAATCGTATTCGCCAAGATATTCAGAAGCTATGAAATTCTCAGCATTCGGACTAAAAGAGCAACTTCTCTCTAATATTGAGGCAATGGGTTTCCGTAAGCCTACGGATATCCAATATAAGTCTATGCGTCCTATATTGGGGGGCGACGATGTGTTGGCTATCGCCCAAACTGGTACGGGAAAGACTGCTGCTTTCGCTATACCTGCTGTAGAGAACCTTTTGCGCTCTCAACGTCGCCTCCATTATAAGGGCGTACGTTGTATAATTATGGAGCCTACTCACGAGCTTGCTCAACAGTCTGGTGCCGTATTGGAGAAGCTTGTTGTAAATACAGGTCTGAATGTACTAGCTATTTATGGCGGCGTAGATCAAGCGCCTCAAATCGAACAATTACAACGTGGCGTGGATATCCTAGTGGCTACCCCTGGTCGTATGTTCGACCTCGCTAGTCAGGGGTATCTCGATGTCTCTTTGTGCGAAATACTTATTCTCGATGAGGCCGACCATATGCTCGACCTTGGCTTTATCGAGGATATTCGTCAGCTTGTACGCCGACTTCCTCGCCATCGCCAAACTCTCTTCTTCTCTGCTACTATTAATGAGAAGATAAAGAAGCTAGCTTATTCTGTGGTTAATAAGCCTGTCAATATCCGAATCTCTCCTAAGGATATGGTATCGCGAAATGTCGCTCACTGCGTCCTTTGGGTTACTATGGATGAGAAGCGTTTCTATCTGGAACGTATAGCGAAGGAGCACCCTGATGATCGTATCATAGTTTTCGTGCGTACTAAGGTCAGAGCCGAGCGCGTATGCCAAGCAATGAAACGTGTGGATGTAAAGGCCGTCTCTATGCACGGAGATTTGGGTCAAAGAGACCGAAATAACGCCTTAGATCAGTTTCGTAAGGGGGAAGTTCAGATACTCGTCGCAACGGATATTACTGCGCGCGGAATCGACATTCCTTCTGTGCCTTATGTGGTGAACTACGACGTGCCTGATATCCCAGAAAATTATGTGCACCGCGTAGGTCGTACCGGTCGCGGCATGGATAAGGGTAACGCTCTCACCTTATGCGCCCCTGAAGAAAAGGAGACTCTTAAAGCTGTTGAGGAGTTCATAGGCGGACCTATAAACCGCATGGTGTTAGACCTAGAGGAGCGTGAGGCTACTATCGATTTCTCTATGGCTAATAATGATCATGACGACTGGCAGTCGCTCATCTTCGAAGAGGAGGCTCGCCGCTCTAAAATAAAAGGCAAGAAGAAATTTTACTAATAGAGTAATACAACAAAAAACAAATGGAGGCGCCTTCACAGTGTCTCCATTTGTTATTAATATGCTATTCTTACCAATCGTCTATTATCTCTTCTCATAAAGCGTTACAACCTCATAATCTCCGCCTTCATATACAAGTTCCATCTCATCATATCTCAGCCTCTCTATATGTCCTATATACTCTTCAGAAGTATGTGTAGGCGATGTTACAATACGATACATATCTCTATCCCTATCTACATACACACCATACTCCGAGTCAAATGTCCACTTATACCCACCAGCATGATAAGCCGTAAAGTAGTAATCAGGATAATCTCTCTCAATAATCAATTTCATCTGATTCCTATCATTACTAGGGTTCCATCTTGGATATTTATATATCTTCTCATCAACTAATCTACCATGCTCGTAAAAGTAATAGTGCTGACGAGTCATTATCCACTCTCCTACCAAATGCCTCTCCCCATCGAAATGGTATCCACAAGCATCATCCCACTCCTCACAAGACTGCATTGCTAATGACATCATCATTACCGCAATGCCAAATATTATATATCTTAAGGTTTTCATCTCAGTAATGTTTTATTGTTTGCTAATCACAATACAAAATCTATGCCAATTGTCTGAGAGTGATTAATAATTACAAATAACAAACATTGTCCGTTCTCCTCTCTTTATTATAAATCCCCCTTGCATCTAATGTAAAACACTCCCAACTTCACCCTCTTCACCATATCTGCCAAACTACCTCCATGCACTCTATTCCCTTGTGGAATAATTGATGTCGATAATGCACTCCCTACCAAACTATACAAATATGATGTCTTTATAGCATATCCCACATTGTCAGCACTAGGTATCCCCGCATTTACTATGCCTACCACATTGCCATTGCTGTCAAACATCGGACCGCCACTATTCCCTGGCTGCACAGGTGCTGATATCTGGTATGTCGAAATGTCTCCTTGATAGCCACTTCTCGAACTGATTATGCCGTTGGTCAACTTCACCTCGTCGCCCATATAGTTTGTTAATGGGTACCCCAACACAAATACATCCTCTCCAACCTCACATATCCTATTGCTTACTGAATATGGTATAGTCGAAAAGCCTGTAAACCTATTGTCGTTAATCTTTATAAGCGCTAAGTCATTATTCTTGTCGACTGCTACCACATATGCCCTATACTCTATATTGAAATCTCCATTTACACCTAGTACCGTTATCTCTTTCGCCCCATTTATTACATGGTTATTGGTAACTATATAACCATCGGTAAGCGCAAATCCTGTTCCCGTCCACTCTTGTGTATTTTTTTCAATACTGCTACCGCTAGTAGTGGCGCCTGATGGCGTCGTCGGATACATCTTTAGATATTTTGTCTCACCGGTGTCTGTGCCTGTCATGTGGGCTACCGTCATTGAATAATCATCAAATATTATATATGTATCACGGTTTATACTCTTGTCAGACATTGCCCAATCTGCCTTAAATATCCCCGATGCACTTCTCTTCAGATTTGCTTTAATGTCTCCGGCTTGCCACCACGAACGACCTGTAGTGCATGATAAATATATCAACTTATACTCCCCGCTCTCTTTTACACATGCTAGTTTATAGTTCTGCTCCCCACCAATCTGCTCATAAATTCCACAGATACCGTCGTTGTTTGTGTCAATATTCCTCTTCGCAAGATACTCTGAATTAATCTCAGAAAAGTTCTTCCTAGGGTTGTTGATGGTGTAGTTGTTAAAACAATAACTATGGATTAACGACTCGCCGTACTCACTCCACTTTTTTATGCCACGGTCAACTATAGATATAGTCGTAACTCCCGAAGGTATAGTCCCCTTGAAGTATAGCTTGTAATATCTCTTCTCTCCCTTCTTAACATCCGACCATCCCCATTGGTGGTCATGCCCGCATTGCTCTATTCTACCGTTTATATAGTATCCTCTTACCTTGCAAAAGTTTACTCCCCCCACTACTACATATGTATTGGGTGTAGTCCAATAATCAATGCGTTTATTATCTTTTATCGCCTCAATCTCTATCGTCGCAATCACGTGATCCTCAAAAATCTCCAATGAATATAGTCGAGTCGACTCTTTCCCATAGACTATAGGGGTACTATCAAAATAGGTAGTCTGCGCAAAAACACAACAACAAACCAATAAGAATACAATGCAAAATAATGCTCTCTTCATGACTATTAATTCCTCAAATACTAATGCACAAAAATAAGACTTTTATACATATCCTATGCATAATCTCCTTCACTTCCCCAATGCATCAAAAATAAAAAACTGCGAGCAAAAAGGGACCTCCCTTAGTCCTCACAATAAAAAATCTACGATGAACAAGGCACCACCCACTATACACCCACCCCCTCATCTAGGCCTCTCTAGTTTCTCTAGAATCACTAGCTCCACTAGATCAACTACCCAAAGCCCCCTCAAAAACCAAATCTGTTGAATCCGTTAAATCCGAGTGATATACCATTTCTCTGCCACTTTTTGCACTTTTTTAACTCCAAACGTTATATCCTATTCAAAAAAATCTTACCTTTGCAACCCGAAAAAGTGCAATTAATGAGCGCATTAAGTACTTATGATATAGCATATAAGAGCCTCTCAAATGGCGATCATAAACTTCAATTCGTTGTGAATCAGGAGTTTTTCGATGCTATGGAGGATAGCCTTATATTGGGGGGCGACCTCGTTGCTGACCTCCATATCCATAAGACCGAACAGATGCTTCAATTGCATTTCGACATCAATGGCACTATCCGAGCCGTCTGCGACGTATGCCTCGATGAGTTTAACTATCCTATCGAGGATGTCGAAGGTGATATGGTCGTTAAATTCGGCGACCATTCCGAGGAACTCTCCGAGGAGCTCTACCTTCTCGACGAAGCAGAGGATATCATAAATGTGGCTCAGTGGATATACGAGTTCGTCGCTGTCTCGCTCCCTATCCGTATGGAGCACCCTCTCGACGAAGATGGCAACTCAACGTGTAACCCTGAGATGCTCGCTAAAGTAAACGAGTATATGGTGGATACCAATAATGCCAAAGATGAAGAGTCTATCGATCCTCGTTGGGCCGCCCTCAAGGATCTTATGGACAAGAATTAATAAGATATAATTTACTCGCAAGAGTATTTATATAAATAGATTAATAACAATTTAAGTTTAATTGCGAAATGGCACATCCTAAACGAAACCATTCGAAGACACGTACCGCAAAGCGTCGTACACACTACAAGGCAGTAGCACCTACTCTCGGTGTTTGCCAGAACTGTGGCGCAACAATCAAGTTGCACACTGTATGTGGTGAGTGTGGTTACTACCGCGGAAAGTTGGCTATCGAGAAGGACGCTGAGTAATCTTTTTTACTACACTCCTTGGTGTTGCCGAATATGAAGTTTACTTCTTCGTGCAACGGTTTTGCCATCGCAGATGCTCGTCTATCAGACGGCTCTACGATGGCAAAAACTGTATATAGGGTTGTAGTCCTATTGTTTTTTCAAGGATAGTTGATAACTTGCAACCGCTTAATAGTGTAATTCAAATATGGAACAGACTAAACAATATATGCGCGAGGCTATATCTCTCGCTACAGATAATGTGGATAATGGGGGCGGACCATTCGGCGCTATCATCGTAAAGGATGGCGTCGTCGTGGGGCGTGGCGTTAATCGAGTGACGGCTAATAACGACCCTACAGCTCATGCCGAGGTCTCCGCTATTCGCGACGCTTGCCGTAACCTTAATACGTTCGACCTCCACGGCTGCGAGATATATACCTCTTGCGAGCCTTGCCCTATGTGCCTCGGCGCAATATACTGGGCACGTATCAAACATATATATTATGGTAATACCCAAAAGGAGGCGGCTGATATAGATTTCGATGACAGCTTCATATATAAGGAGATCGATAAGGGTATAGGTAATCGTACAATCCCAGAAACACACCTCCTCGGCGAGGAGGCTATCGTTACTTTTAATCGTTGGCGTGATAAAGAAGATAAAATAGAATATTAATGGCGAAAAAGCAACAGGAAGTAGAGGAGATGGAAAGGGTAGTGCTCGTAGCTGTGAAAACTCCCGATGTCACATCTCAACAGGTTAATGATTATCTTGATGAATTGGCTTTCCTAGCCGAGACGGCTGGCGCAAGGGCCGTAGCGCGTTTTACTCAAAATCTACAGACACCAGATTCTCGTACATATGTGGGTTCTGGTCGTCTAGAGGATATACGCCTTTATCTCGAGGAGAATGAAATAGATATTATAATAGTGGATGACGAGCTATCTCCTTCTCAACAGAAGAATCTCGAACAGGCTCTCCACTGCGAGGTGCTTGATCGTACCTCTCTTATCCTAGATATATTCGCTTCGCGTGCTCGCACTGCTCACGCTAAAACACAGGTGGAGCTGGCACAATATCAATACCTATTGCCTCGTCTTACTCGTATGTGGACGCACCTCGATCGCCAGAAGGGTGGTATCGGTATGCGTGGTACGGGCGAGAAGCAGATAGAGACGGATAAGCGTATCGTACTGGATAAAATATCAGCCCTCAAGGAGGAACTTAAGCATATCGACCGCCAAATGAATACCCAACGCCAAAATCGTGGTAAAATGGTGCGCGTCGCTCTCGTAGGGTATACCAACGTGGGTAAGTCTACACTCATGAATGCTATCTCTAAGACTAATGTATTCGCAGAGAATAAGCTCTTCGCTACCCTGGATACTACCGTCCGTAAGGTGGTCATAGGTAACCTGCCTTTCCTTATGGCTGATACCGTAGGCTTCATCCGTAAACTCCCTCATAATCTCGTGGAGAGCTTTAAGTCTACTCTCGATGAGGTGCGCGAGGCTGATCTCCTCCTCCATGTGGTGGATATCTCTCACCCTGCTTTCGAATCCCAAATAGAGGTGGTAAATCGTACTATACACGAACTGGACGATACAGATAAGCCTACTATTATTATTTTTAATAAGGTGGATGCTTTCTCTTATCAGCCTCAAGACGAGGACGACCTTACCCCTAAAAAGCGCGAGAATTATTCGCTCGAGGATCTAAAGGCTACATGGATGGCTAAGGGCGCTCAATGCGTATTTATCTCTGCTAGAGAGAGAACAAATTTCGAGGAGCTACGTCGTGTCGTATATACAGAGGTGAAGAAAATTCACGTGCAACGTTTTCCTTATAACGATTTCTTGTACGATGACGAACTGGAAAACATCTCTAAGACAATAGAGTAGTTTTTTCATATTATAAGGAGATATGCAAAAATAATGTCTAACTTTGCATCGCTTTCTATGCACTAAAAATATATAATGGCAACAAAAACTACTGAGTCATACGACCTCGTTATCGTCGAGTCTCCTGCTAAGGCCAAAACTATCGAAGGCTTCTTAGGAAAGGGATTTGTCGTAAAGTCTAGCTTTGGCCATATTCGCGACTTGAAGAAGTCTAATCAGGCTATTGATATCGAACATAATTACGAACCTCAATACGAAATTCCCGCTGATAAGCATGCCGTCGTGGCTGAGCTTAAAAAGCTAGCGAAGGGGGCTAATGCTGTATGGCTCGCCTCCGATGAGGACCGCGAGGGTGAGGCTATATCATGGCATCTCGCTGAAGTGCTGGGCCTGGATGTGAAGACTACCAAGCGTATCGTTTTCCACGAAATTACTAAGTCAGCTATTACCGAGGCTATCAAAAATCCTCGTACAATAGATATGAATCTCGTCGATGCCCAACAGGCGCGCCGCGTGCTCGACCGTCTCGTGGGTTTCGAATTGTCGCCTGTACTTTGGCGTAAGATTAAGCCTTCTCTATCTGCTGGTCGCGTGCAGAGCGTCGCTCTCCGTGTCCTGGTGGAGCGCGAACGTGAGATTTTCGCCTTTAAGCCTACTTGTAGCTTCCAGACTGTGGCTAACTTCAATATCGCTGGAGCTAATGCCCCTCTGAAGGCTGAACTGAATAGGCGTTTCAATACCAATGCCGAGGCTCGCGCTTTCCTAGAGTTGTGTGCCGCTAAGTCGTTTGCCGTTAGTGCTGTAGAGACAAAGCCTGTTACTCGTACTCCAGCGCCTCCATTTACTACATCAACCCTCCAACAGGAGGCTAGCCGTAAATTGGGTTTCTCCGTGTCGCGTACCATGAGCGTGGCTCAACGCCTATACGAGGCTGGTTATATTACATATATGCGTACTGACTCGGTGAATCTCGCTGCAGCGGCTATCGCTCAAATATCCGACTATGTAACGTCCGAACTTGGTGATAATTATCTCAAGGTTCGCCAATATAAAACTAAGTCTAAGGGGGCTCAGGAGGCTCACGAGGCAATCCGCCCTACTTATATCAGTAAGAGGTCTCTCCCTGATGTGGAGAATGACGAGCAGCGTCTATACCAGCTAATATGGCAACGCGCTGTGGCTTCCCAAATGCAGGATGCTAAGTTCGAACGTACTAATATCAAGATAGATGCTACCTCTTCTGAATATTTCTCTTCTACGGCCGAGGTGCTCCTCTTCGATGGCTTCATGAAGGTATACATGGAGAGCTCTGATGACGAGGATGAGGATGATGCAGTGGCTATGCTCCCATCAGTTGCAGTGGGTCAATCGCTCGACTTGGTGGATATCTCTAGCCGCGAGCGTTGGCAACAACATCCTCCTCGCTATAACGAGGCTACCCTCGTACGTAAGCTGGAGGAGTTGGGTATTGGTCGCCCATCTACATATGCTCCTACAATATCTACTATTCAGCAGCGCGACTATGTGGTCCGCGAGAGTCGAGATGGCGAGAAGCGTGAATATACCCTCCTTCACCTCTCTAAGGGGAATATATCTGAGGAGAAAAAGGCAGAAATATTCGGCGCCGAGAAGAGTAAATTGTTCCCTACCGATATGGGTATGCTCGTGAATGATTTCCTTATCGACCATTTCTCTAATATCGTAAGCTACGATTTCACAGCTAAGGTTGAGGAGCAGTTCGATGATATCGCAGAGGGTGCTCTTGGTTGGCAAAGGGTGATAGACGACTTCTACAAGCCTTTCCATGTAGTGGTTAATGATACCATGGAGCACTCTGACAAAAGTAATGGAGAGCGTAACCTAGGTGTCGATCCTACTAGCGGAAAGCCTGTAATAGTGCGCGTAGGTCGTTTCGGCCCTATGGCGCAAATTGGAAATAATGACGATTCTGAGGAGAAGCCTCGCTTCGCCTCTCTTCGTAAGGATCAGCATCTCGAGACTATTACTCTTGAAGAGGCGCTAAAACTTTTCGAATTGCCTCGTAATATCGGCCAATTCGAGGGTAAGGATGTGGTTATCGGTGTGGGTAAGTTCGGCCCTTTTGTACGCCACGATGGTAAGTTTGTATCTCTTAAGAAGGGCGTCGATGATCCTTATACCATCGATCTCCCTACAGCTATTACCCGTATCGAGGATAAGCGTGTAGCTGATGCCCAAAAACTTATCAAGGAGTTTGAACAGGATGCAGAACTTAAAGTGCTAAATGGTCGTTGGGGTCCATATATCGCTTATGGTAAGGAGAATGTTCGCCTCCCTAAGACGATAAAGGCAGAGGAGCTCTCTTTTGAGGAGTGTATGGAGTATGTTAATAAACAACTAAAGGCTGCTCCCGCATCCAAAAAGACCGCCTCTAAAACAGTCTCAAAGTCTACTGCTAAGTCTACTGGTAAAACCGCAGCTAAGACTGAGAAGAAGTCTACTTCTACTGCAGCAAAGAAGACAACAGCTAAATCTAAGGCTGTCTCTAAAAAATAAAAATGCTAAAAAATGTCAAGCGTTAACTGCTTGATAATAAGATATAACGAATAAAGAGAAATGATACACTGTAAAAAAAATACTCGTTTTGACGAGATATGTCGTGTAATATTGCTCTTTTTTGTTTTAATTTGCAATTCCACAAGGGGTTACCTTTGGGCGCAGAGCGATATAACGATATCGCAGAGTGCTTATATCCCCTCGCTTCTAAATCCAGGAAGCGCAGGTCGAACAGGTACTTATCAAGCCGTAGGCGCTTTTAAGAAGCAATGGGTGGGCATCAAGGGTGCCCCTCAGACATCTTTCTTGGGTATTAATGGCGAGGTCGCGTTCCTAAAGAGTTTTCATGGCGTAGGGGCTATCGTGACTCACGATAAGGTGGGCGCCCTCACAACAATGAATATTGCAGCTGATTATAGCTACCATATCGAGTTGGATAAGGGCCTGCTCGGATTGGGGCTCAGAGTGGGCGTACTTAATACCGCATTCAAACCTAGCGAATTAAGTACTGCACCAGGTGGGCTAGAGGACGATTATCACCAACAAACAGATCCTCTCCTCCAGGGTTCAGATGAAAGCGCAACAGCTGTAGATGTCGGTTTGGGTGCTTTTTATCAGTCCTCTCTATGCTATCTAGGGCTCTCTTTCTTGCATCTTAATGCTCCTAAAATGGAGATGAATAGTGGTGCATGTATCAAAAGAAGACCTCTTATGAATATAGCCGCTGGTCGTAAACTGCGGGAAGATGCTTCTCTAGGAATAGAGGCGAGAACTAACTTTATGACAGATTTCTCTTCTACAGAGATTGATGTCTCTCTTCTAGCAAATTTGAAGAGTAAACTAGCTGTGGGCGTGGGATATAGACTACAGGACGCAGTTTTTTTTCAAGTTGGGGCAAACCTTTCGAGCACTTTCTTCGTAGGATATGACTACGATTTGTGTGTGACTGATTTCAGTTCACAGAACTCGGGTGGGCATGAGATAATCCTAACATATACTTTTAGTGTGGATATCGAACGCCGTACAAAACGATACAAAAGCGTCAGGATATTATAGTAAACCCTATGATTGAATGATTAATATAAAACAATAATATTGAACTTACAAAAATCGGTACTTATCGAGATATAAAGGTATATTATGAAGAATATATTTGTTTTATCCTTAGTGGTAATGCTTCTTACTGGCTGCGGAACCAGTGATGGCGGTGAATTGATAGGCGTACAACGTAGTGCGGATTTCTTCGAGCCAAATCCTTACGGTATGCTCTTTATTGCTCAAGGTAGCTTCAATATGGGCCAAAATGAGCAGGATGTAGCTAATATCACAAACGCGCAGACCAAGACTGTAACTATCCGTTCTTTCTGGATGGACGAGACTGAGATTACTAACTCAGAGTATCGCCAGTTTGTATACTGGGTACGCGACTCTATCGCTCGTCGTATGATTGGTGAGGATGGCGAGGGTTATATTATCACAGAGACCTCTACAGGTGACGAGCCTACAGATAACGGTTTCGGTGATAGGTTCCGTATTAACTGGGATCAGCCTATCGAGACAGCTAATGAGGATATCCGTGCTATCCTTGAAGAGGGTGGTAATGGCGAGGATCCATTGTATTATCGCGAGGAGGACCGTTTCATGGGTCGTCGTGAGTACGATACTCGTAAGTGGGTTTATCAGTATATGTGGATCGACCTCCAGCAGGCTGCTAAGAAGACAAACCGTTATAATCTCGAGCGTAAGGAGTATGATGGTAAGGTGGTAAATAACAAGGGCGAGTGGAATGGCATCGAAAATCGTGGCTCTTTCATCGTTCGTGACCGCGTTCTCGTATATCCTGATACCTTGTGCTGGATTGCCGACTTTACATACTCTTATAACGAGCCTTGGACTAAGATGTATTTCTTCCACCCAGGTTTCGATAACTACCCTTGTGTTGGTGTTAGCTGGAAGCAGGCTACAGCATTCTGTATTTGGCGCTCAAATTGGTTGAACCGTACTCTCCAATTGGATCATGTGCCATTGGCAATGGATTACCGCCTCCCAACAGAGGCTGAGTGGGAGTTCGCTGCTCGTGGTGGTATAAATGGTGGCGTTTACCCTTGGGGCGGTTACTATACACGTAACAATAGAGGTTGTTTCGTAGCTAACTTTAAGCCTCTCCGTGGTCGCTATGCCGACGATGGTGCTGCAGCTACAACAAGTATCTGTTCATATGCTCCTAATGATTACGGATTGTTCGATATGGCAGGTAACGTAGCAGAGTGGACCTCTAGCGCATACGATGAGTCAAGCTACGCTTATACTCACGATTTCAACCCTACATACGAATATAATGCACGTGACGACGAGTCGCATGTTATGAAGCGTAAGGTTATCCGTGGCGGTTCTTGGAAGGATATCGCATACTATATGCAGTGTGGTACACGCTCTTATGAGTACCAAGACTCAGCAACAAGCTACATCGGCTTCCGTTGTGTACGTGATTACGTAGGTGAATAATATTTGACACTAAGAAATAAATTAACACGCCCCAGGCGCATAAAAAAGAAAAATTGAGGTAAAATGAGTATTACAGAATTTGTAACTAGTCCAGCTTATAAGAAGACTATGGCGTATGTCTATGGATTTGGAGCAGCAGTAGCTATTATCGGCGCCCTCTTCAAAATCCTTCACTTGCCAGGTGCTAGTATCATGCTTATCGCAGGTTTGGGTGTTGAGGCCCTCATCTTCGCATTGTCTTCATTTGAGCCACCTCATGAGACTCCAGATTGGAGCTTGGTTTACCCTGAGTTGATTGGTCTCGAGTCTGACCCTGAGAATGATCGCCATAAGGCACACTCTCATAGCCGTAGTCAATCCTCTTCTGCTGCATCGAATGGTGTAGTAGGTGGTGGTAGCGAGTTAAGCGCTCTCCTCTCTGCAGGTGCTATCGAGCAGAAGACTATCGACGAGCTCTCTGTAGGCGTTAAGAAGTTGGCTGATACTACTTCTCAGATGGCCGACCTCTCTGATGCAGCAGTTGCTACAAAGTCATATATCAATAACGTTAAGGTCGCTACCGACTCAATGAGCCAGATGACAGCAGTTCAAGCTAACGTTGTTGATGCTAGCAAGAAGTTCTCTGATTCATATGTTAAGTTCAATGACTCGTTTGCTGAGCAGGCTAACCAGGCTCAAGAGATGACTTCTAACATCAAGGCTATGAATGATGCATATGCTAAGCAACTTCAGAATGTTACTACTCAACTTGAGGGTTCTAAATCTCTCGCTGATGGTATGACAACAATATCAGAGGAGATTAAGGCTTCTGTAGAGGGCGTACGTATGTATCGTGAGCAGTTGTCTAGCTTGTCTAAGACAGTGACTGAGCTAAATTCTATCTACGGTAACATGCTTAGTGTAGTACGTAAGTAATTTGATTTTTAGTTGTAACACTAATTTATAGGAGAACAACGAGATGAGCGGTGGTAACTGTCCCGAAACCCCTAGGCAGAAAATGATCGGCATGATGTACATGATGCTTACAGCGATGTTGGCATTGAATGTATCTGGCGACCTTTTGAATGCTTTTGACTTGGTGGATAAGAGTATTAAGTCTTCAACTAAAAATACTGAGGTAAAAAATAGAACCGCATATGTGGAGTTTGAGAACGCTAATGCTCAAAATCCTGCAAAGGTTGGTGATGCCTATGCTACTGTAATGAAGGTAAAGGAGGCAGCTGACGAACTTTTCGAATATGTACGCGGTGTAAAGAATGAACTTGTCCATCGAGCTGATGGTCCTGAGTTCGATGAGGATAATTATAACTCTAAGAGTAACCAGGATATCGCTGCTACCGTTATGATAGTAGATAACTTTGGTGCTAAGGGCGAGGAACTACGTAATAAAATTGGTGAATTCAAGGAATTCCTAAAGGGTCTTGCCGAGGATAACCCAGTACTCGTTGGAGCTCTAGATGCAATGCTCGCAACAAAGGATACCGTTG
The DNA here is from genome assembly GCA_030526155.1 of Bacteroidia bacterium. GTDB lineage: Bacteria > Bacteroidota > Bacteroidia > Bacteroidales > Marinilabiliaceae > W3P20-009. Next base: position 57,951 of record JAUNDI010000006.1, on the reverse strand, counting down.
ACGCTGATGGCATGAAGGTATCTTGGCAGAGTCAGAACTTTGAGCACATTCCATTGGCTGCATCAATGGCTCTCTTGAGTAATATGCAGAGTAATGTACGTAATGCTGAGGCTGACGTTGTTCAACATCTCTTTAGCTCTATCGATAAGGCTTCTTTCAAGTTTAATAAGATTGAGCCTCTTGTCATTGCTAAGAGTAGCTACGTTCTTCAAGGTGGTTCTTATGAGGCTGATATTATGTTGGCCGCTTATGATGACACAATGGAGCCTGTAGTAAATGTTGCAGGTAGTGAGTTACGAGTTGAGTCTGGTCGCGGTAAGTATGTTGTTCCAGCTTCATCAGTAGGTCAGAAGAAGTATACAGCCGATCTCTCTATACCAGATCCTGTAACTGGCGAAATGCTTCACTATAATGTAGTAGGTGAATATGAGGTTGCTCAGCCTATGGTGACAGTAGCTCCAATCAAGATGAATGCTATGTACCGTGGTCTTGATAACCCACTCGAGATATCTGCTCCTGGTATTTCTCCTAGTGACCTTAAGGTATCAGCTACTGGCTGTACACTTACTAAGCAAGGCGGTATCTATATCGCTCGTCCAAATAAGGATAGCAAAGAGGCAGTTATTACTGTTGGTGGTCAAGTTAATGGTAAGGCCATTCGTTTCCCTCAGAAGACATTCCGTATCTACCGAGTACCTAATCCTACTCCAAAAGTACCTGGAACTAAGGGCGGTCGTATTCCAAAAGCTCAATTGGTTAACGTTAGTGGTCCACGTGCTGAACTCGAGGATTTCGTCTTCGACGTTAAGTTTGAGGTTGTATCTTTCGACTTGACTGTTAAGCAGGGCGGTTTCGACGTTACCAAATCTTCTAAGAATTCTAAGTTTACCCCAGAGCAGAAGCAAATGCTTCAGAAGATCAATAGAGGTCAGAAGTTCTGGATCGAGAATATTAAAGTTAAATTCCCTGATGGTAGTACAAACTCTTTGGGTACTCTATCGTTAATCTGTGATTAATTTTATAACCGAAGAATACTTTATAACACGCAAGCAATATGAAGAAGTCATTGTTATTGGCAATAATGGTTACTATGTCTGCAATCGTAATGGCGCAGTCAGTAACTCGCGAACCAGGTCCTTCACCTCTTAATGTGTCGGCTCACGACCCAAAGGTGTTTACTGGTATAGATGGCCCTTATGAGAAACAACATATCGCAGCCAAGAAGTTTATACCTTATGTTCACGTACGTGAGGCAGATGTGATGTGGTCAAAGACAATTTGGCGTCTCATTGATTTGCGTGAGAAGATGAACCTTCCTCTCTATTACCCTACAAAGCCTATCGATGGTCGTCGTTCTTTGATGCAGGTTATATATGATGCTGTTAAGAAGGGTGATCTTATGGCTTACGACTCAGGTCAAGATGATGAGTTCGCTCAGCGTATTCCTTTCGAGAATGTTGATGTACTCCTCGGTGGCGGTACAACAATGACTCAAGATGAGGATGGCAACACAATGGAGGTTGCTTCTGAGGCTCGTCTCGACGAAGTTCAACGTTTCCTCGTAAAGGAGGTATGGTGGTTCGACAAGAAGTATAGCCGCATGGATGTTCGTATAATAGGTATTTGCCCTATTCGCGAGTCTGCTCAAGTTCAAGAGGATGGTTCTATGCGTTATAAGTCTTCTTTGACATTCTGGGTTTACTATCCAGAGTTGCGTCCTTTCTTGAGCGAGCAGGAGGTTTATAATACTAGAAATGATGCTCAACGTCAGTCATTCGACGACCTTATGGCACAAAGACGTTTCTCTAGCTACATATATCGTGAATCTAACGTTTATAACAACCGCGCTATCGTAGAGTATACATCTTCTCTCGATGCTAACTTGGAGTCTCGTCGTATCCATAATGAGTTGTTCGTTAAGGAGCATGATATGTGGGAGTATTAATAGTTTGCTTGTAAGAAATTAAAGTATCATATTAGACGTGAGATTGGCTATTGTCAGTCTCACGTCTTTATCGTAAAAATTAGATAGTATATGTTTTCAGGTATTGTTGAAGAATCTGCAGTAGTAAAGAGATTGGTAAATGAGGGAGGCAACCTACACTTGACTCTTGAGTGCTCTTTTACAAATGAGCTTAAAATAGACCAAAGTGTCGCTCATAATGGTGTATGCCTTACTGTGGTTAATATCGAGGGTAATGAGTATACCGTAACTGCAGTTGCAGAAACCCTTCAAAGAAGTAACCTTGGTAAGTTGTCTGTTGGTGATTGGGTAAATGTGGAGCGTAGTATGGTGATGAATGGCCGTCTTGATGGTCATATTGTTCAAGGTCATGTCGACCAAACCGCTGTTTGCGAAAGTATTCAAGAGGCTGATGGTAGCTGGTACTTTACCTTTAAATACGAATTCATCAAGGAGCAGGCTCTAAAGGGGTATATTACCGTAGAGAAGGGTTCAGTATGTGTAAATGGTGTTAGCTTGACAGTTGTCAACAGCCAATTGGATAGTTTTCAGGTAGCTATTATTCCGTATACATATAGCCATACCAATTTCTGTAAGCTTCAAAAGGGGTCTATTGTAAATATAGAATTCGATATCATAGGTAAGTATATTACCAAGATGGGTGTAATCGCAAAAATGTAATCATAAAAAAACGTCAATGTCATCATCACGACGGCATTGACGATATGATTCACATAGCATGTCAAAAAACTAACCAATTGTAAGGTAGATTTTCTGTAGTCTATTACGCCCCTATATATCAGAAGGTTATACCGATTATGGTTAAAGAGTTTTAATCAAATATTAAAGTCTGTAACATCACAACTATTTTAAGCATGAAATCATTTTTGATACTTTCGCTAGTCTTCTTTTTAGGCTCAGTTTCTTGTACTCAGTCGACTTCCTCTAAGGAAAGCAACTTTGTCTCTATAGAGAATGGTCACTTCGTTCGTTTTGGTAATCCATACTATTATGTAGGTGCTAACTTTTGGTATGGTGCCATATTAGCCTCTGTTGGCGAAGGTGGTAATCGTGATAGACTTGCACTTGAGTTAGATTCTCTTCAATCAATGGGAGTCGATAATCTTCGTATCTTAGTTGGAGGTGACGGCGAGAATGGCCTTCCTTCTAGAATCCGCCCAACTCTTCAAATTGAGCCTGGTGTATATAATGACACCATATTCGACGGTCTTGACTATCTTATGGCCGAACTTGGAAAGAGAGATATGAAGGCTGTCCTTTACCTCAACAATGCTTGGGAGTGGAGCGGTGGATACTCTGTTTACCTTCAATGGGCAGGTTATGGCAAGGCTCCTATCCCATCAGTAGATGGCTGGCCTACTTATATGGATTATGTAGCTCAATATATGAAGTCGGCCGAAGCTCAGAAGTTATTCGCAAATCACGTCGATAAAGTAATAAGCCGAACAAACAGATACACTGGCAAGCCTTATATCGAGGATCCTGCCATCATGTCATGGCAAATAGCTAATGAGCCACGTTGCTTCTCTAATGATAATAAGGAGGCTTTTGTAACATGGATTTCGTCGGTAGCAAAACAAATTAGAACACTCGACCCTAATCATCTTATCTCGGTGGGTAGCGAGGGTAAGCATGGTTGTGAGCAAGATATAGACCTATACGAGACAATCCATAGCTGTCCAGATGTTGATTATATGAATATACACATCTGGCCATACAATTGGGGGTGGGCTTCAGAGGAGACACTTTCTGAGAATCTTGATAAGGCTAAGAAGAATACTGTAGAGTATATAGAAGCTCACGCTTTGCTCGCAAAAAAATATTCAAAGCCTCTTGTTTTGGAAGAGTTCGGCTACCCTCGTGATGGTTTCCAATTTTCTCGAGAGAGTACTACTACTGCGCGCGACTCATATTATGGTTTTGTCTTCGACTATATAGTAGAGGAGGCAAAAAAAGGCGGCGTACTAGCAGGTTGTAACTTCTGGGCATGGGGCGGCTCTGCTAAAGTTTCTGATGGTGTAGTATATTGGGAATTAGGTCAACCTTATACCGGCGACCCAGCCCAAGAACAGCAGGGGTTGAACTCTGTATTTGATACAGATAGTACTACCTCAATAGTACGTAATGCAAATAGACGTTTGCAAGAGATAGTAAAATAGGGTAACTTTGTGCAATAAATAGCAATAGTATGGCTAAGCAGATATTGGTAACAGGAGGAACAGGTTTTATTGGTTCCCATACAGTAGTAGAATTACAGCAGGCTGGTTACGATGTTGTAATCGTAGATAATCTATGTAATTCTAAGATTGAAACTGTAGATAATATTGAGAAGATTACTGGCATTCGTCCTAAGTTCGAGTGCTTCGACCTCACCGATGTTGAGAAGATTAATGCATTCTTCAAGAAATATACTTCAATTGAGGCAATTATCCATTTCGCAGCACTAAAGGCTGTAGGCGAAAGCGTATATAAGCCACTTGAGTATTACAGAAACAATCTCAACTCTTTGATGAATCTTCTAGACTGTATGAAGACATACGGAGTAAAGAATCTTGTATTCTCTTCCTCATGTACTGTATATGGTCAGCCAGATAAGTTGCCAGTAACAGAAAATACCCCTCGTAAGCCAGCCGAATCTCCATACGGTAATACCAAGGCTATTGCTGAGGATATTATGCGTGACTATGCTAAGGCAAATGCAGAGTTGGGCATCAACTGCTTGGCATTGCGTTATTTTAACCCAATAGGAGCGCACCCTTCTGCCCTTATCGGTGAGTCGCCAGTTGGTATTCCTAACAATTTGGTACCTTATATTACACAAACAGCAGCAGGTATCCGTGAGCAGTTGAGTATCTTCGGCGACGATTATAACACTCCTGATGGTACATGTATCCGCGACTTTATCAATGTAGTAGACCTTGCTAAGGCTCATGTCGTAGCTATAGACCGTCTCCTAAGTGGTAAGAATAAGGCCAACTACGAGTACTTTAATATAGGTACAGGTAGCGGCGTCTCTGTAATGGAGTTAGTAAAGGCTTTCGAAAAGTCTACAGGCGTAAAACTTAATTATAAAATCGTTGGCCGTCGCGAAGGTGATATCGAAAAAATATGGGCCGATACATCTTTGGCTAATAACGAACTCGGTTGGAAGGCCGAGGCAACTATCGAGGATACTCTCCTATCAGCGTGGAATTGGGAGAAGAATTGTAGAGGTATTAAATAAGTAGAAATTTAGCCCATTGTATAATATAATTATGAGCGAACAGAAGAAATTTAAGAGAACTTTGGTGACTACTGCTTTGCCTTATGCAAACGGTCCAGTCCATATTGGTCACTTGGCTGGAGTTTATGTCCCTGCTGATATATACGCTCGTTACCTTCGCCTTAAAGGTCAGGAGGTACTCCTCGTTGGTGGTTCTGACGAGCATGGCGTACCTGTTACTATTCGTGCTCGTAAAGAGGGATGCACTGTACAAGATGTAGTAGATAGATATCATAATCTTATCAAAAAGTCTTTTGAAGATTTCGGTATATCTTTCGATGTATATTCACGCACAACATCTCCTACTCATAAGCAGTTGGCTTCAGATTTCTTTAAGAAGCTCAATGACGAGGGTAAGTTCGTTCAGATGGAGAGCGAGCAGTATTATGACGAAGAGGCTAAGGAGTTCTTGACCGACCGTAATATTCGTGGTGAATGTCCTCGTTGTCATGCAGCAGATGCTTATGGAGATCAATGCGAAAAGTGTGGCTCAACTCTCTCTCCTGATGAGTTGATTAATCCATATAATGCCGTAACAGGCAATAAGCTCGTTAAGCGTACTACAAAACATTGGTATCTTCCTCTTGATCAATATCAAGGTTGGCTTGAGCAGTGGATTCTTAACGAACATAAGGAGTGGCGCTCAAATGTATATGGGCAGTGTAAGAGCTGGCTCGATACTGGGTTGAAGCCTCGTGCTGTAACTCGCGACCTTAATTGGGGTATCCCAGTGCCAGTAGAGGGTGCAGAGGGCAAGGTGCTTTATGTATGGTTCGATGCTCCTATCGGTTATATCAGTAACACTAAGGAGCTTCTCCCTGATACATGGGAGACTTGGTGGAAGGATCCAGAGACACGTATGCTCCACTTCATCGGTAAGGATAATATTGTATTCCACTGTATCGTCTTCCCTGCTATGCTTAAGGCGCATGGTGAATATAATCTCCCAGATAATGTCCCTTCTAATGAGTTCCTTAATCTCGAAGGTGATAAGATATCTACTTCTCGTAACTGGGCAGTATGGCTTCATGAATACCTTGAGCAAATACCATATAAGCAGGATGTGCTCCGTTATGTGTTGACAGCTAATGCTCCTGAGACTAAGGATAATGATTTTACCTGGAAGGATTACCAAGCTCGTAATAATAATGAGCTAGTAGCTATCTATGGTAACTTCGTAAACCGTGCAATAGTTCTTACTCATAAATATTTCGAGGGCAAGGTGCCTCAACGTAATGAACTAACCGAAGGCGATAAGCAGACTCTTGCTGAATTTGCCGAGGTAAGAAAGCAAGTAGAGGCTCTTCTCGATGTGTTCCGTTTCCGTGATGCTCAGAAAGAGGCTATGAATCTCGCTCGTATCGGTAATAAGTATCTCGCAGATAACGAGCCTTGGAAGGTAGCTAAGACAGATATGGCTCGCGTAGAGACTATCATGAATATCTCTATTCAAATCGCAGCTAACCTAGCTATCGTATTCGAGCCATTCCTACCATTCTCGTCTGCTAAGCTTCGTAAGATGCTTGCTATGGGTGAGGCAGATTGGAATATGCTCGGTAATATAGATATTCTCCCAGTGGGTCACTTGACCGAGAAGCCTGAACTTCTCTTCGAAAAGATTGAGGATGATGTTATCGATGCTCAGATGAAGCGCCTCGAGGATATCAAGAAGGCCAACGAGGCTGAGAGCTTTAAGCCAGAGCCTATAGCTCCTACAGTAGATTTCGAGACTTTCGAGAAGGTGGATATCCGTGTGGGTAAGGTACTCGATTGTCAAAAGGTGCCAAAGGCCGACAAACTCCTTCAATTCAAGATAGATGATGGTATGGGTGGTCGTACTATCGTATCAGGTATAGCTAAATTCTATAACCCTGAGGATCTTATCGGTAAAGAGGTGCTATTTATTGCCAACTTCGCTCCAAGGAAGCTTAAAGGTGTCGAGAGCCAGGGTATGATTCTTAGTGCCGTAGACGCTGACGGAAAGCTAGTTGTCTGCAGCCCAAGTGTCGAGGTGAAACCTGGTAGTAAGGTATCTTAACACTTTATAATAGTAAAAAATAGGTAAAACACTTGCAACTAAAAAAAAAGTGTTTTACCTTTGCACCGCAAAATTAGGGAAAACCTAGTTCTGTTATAGTAGGCGGTCCCATCGTCTATCGGTTAGGACGAGAGATTTTCATTCTCTAAAGAGGGGTTCGATTCCCCTTGGGACTACAAGAATTAATAGTTCAAGTAATAAACTAATAGTAAAATGGCTAATCATAAATCTGCAATCAAGAGAACACGCCAGATCGAGAAGCGTAGACTTCACAATCGTTACTATGCTAAGACAACACGTAACGCAGTGAAGGCTCTCCGTCAGACTACTGATAAGGCTGCTGCTATTGAGCTCCTTCCAAAGGTAGCTTCAATGTTGGATAAGCTCGCTAAGCGTAACATTATCCACAAGAACAAGGCAGGCAATATCAAGTCTAAGTTGGCTAAGTTCGTTAACAAGATGGCTTAAGAGTCGCCATTTCCCATTGCAAAGCAATGCGGAGAAGACAAAGAAAACATTCCGTAAGGATATAGCATATGCCAAACAGCAGAAATGTTGTTTGGTTTTGCTATTTTATGGGCTTTACTGATGACCATATAATGTCTAAGAGTAAGTTATTTTCTAGAGATTTTATACTAATATTGGCAGCAAATTTTCTCCTATACCTAGGTTTCTATCTGCTATTGCCAATATTCCCATTCTATCTCTCTGAATCTTTCGGGGCTGACAAGGCAACAATAGGTGTGGTCTTGTCGTGCTATACCATAGCAGCTCTCGTTATTCGTCCTTTCTCGGGATATCTGCTCGATGCTTTCCAACGTAAGCCTTTATATATGGCGGCTTATGTGGTCTTTACCCTAATGTTTGGTGGCTACATAGCGGCGTGGTGCTTAGCGGTTTTCGTCATCATGCGTGTCCTTCATGGTTTCGCTTTTGGAATGGTGACTGTGGGTGGTAATACAATAGTGATTGATATTCTGCCGTCAGAGCGTCGAGGCGAGGGTGTTGGTTATTATGGAATGGCTAACAATTTTGCTATGTGCGTGGGACCTATGGTCGGACTCTTTATGCATGGCGTCTTTTCGTTTGAGGTGATATTTCTTACGGCTGTGGGTGTTTGTGCCTTGGGGCTGTTTTGTGCTAGTTTGATAAAGACTAAGGTGCGCCCTCTAGTGCAGCGACCACCTTTGTCGCTCGATAGATTTATCCTTCTTCGTGGCATTCCTGGCGGATTGGCTCTTATGTTGCTCTCTATTCCTTATGGCTTGACGACGACATATATCGCTATGTATGCTCTAGAGCTTAATGTTAATATTAGCTCTGGCCTATTCTTTTCGTTGATGGCTATCGGCATAGCGTCGTCTAGAATATTCTCAGGCAAATGGGTCGACAAGGGCTATACTGCTAAGCTGATAGAGTGGAGCTCCTTCTCGTGTATAGTCGTTTTTGGCTTGTTGGGAATCTGTGGTTTCTTGAATGGGGGAACATTGTCAACTTGGGTAAGTGTCATATTCCTTACAGCGGCTCTTCTTATGGGCGTCTGTTTTGGTGTTATGTTCCCTGCGTATAACAACTACTTCGTTTCGCTCGCACCAAATAAGCAGCGCGGAACGGCAGTGTCAACTTATCTTACCTCCTGGGATGTGGGTATTGGCTTAGGTTTGGCTATCGGTGGAACAATGGTTGAATTTATAGGGTTCGCTATGGCCTATATCTGTGGCGCTCTCTTAGCTGTCGTTAGTTGGGCTTGGTTTAAGTGGTATGTTGCTCTCAAATATGAGCAGCAGAGGATAAGTTAGTTGCTTTAGGGTATATATAATTATCGATAATAATAATTTCCGCTAACCTCGCTCATACCTCGCTATATACAGGCTTAATACAAATTCTACCCAAAAGCGACTTTTAGGCGGGTTTTGGAACAATTTATCTTAATTTGTCGTAGATTTTCATTATCGAGGATTGTTCGACAGGTTCGACCCAAATAGAATATGTGCGAAAAATTTGCTTTTCGCTAGAATTGATATTATATTTGCACCCAACAAAATAGTATCTACCATTTTGGGCGACCCGTGGTCGCCTATTTTGTTACACATAACTAAGTAATGAGTGATGATAAAAGTAGATGATATACAAAAACTGATAGGCGCCAAACTAGAGGCAGATGAGTGCTTCATCGTTGAGCTAACGGTATCCCCAGAAAATGATATCCGTCTCGTAGTAGATAGCAATAAAGGCGTCTCTATCGATTATTGTATTGAGTTGAACGGACTCATCGAAGGCGCTTTCGATAGAGATAAGGAGGATTATTCTCTCGAAGTGTCAAGCGCAGGTATCGGTTGCGAGTTTAAAGTACTCGGCCAATACAAGAAGAACATAGGCAACGAGGTGGAGGTTACATACCCTAATGGTTCGCATATCAAGGGTGTGCTAGTTTCTGCCGACGAGAATGCTTTCGTAGTCGAGACTTCTGAAATGGTTAAGGTGGAGGGGCAAAAGAAAAAACAACTCCAAGTTAAACAAATTCAACTCGGCTATTCCGACGTGAAAAATGTAAAAGATATAATATCGTTCAAATAAAATCGACTAATATGAATTTGCTGGATACTTTCTCCGAATTCAAAGATCTGAAGAACATCGACCGTGCGACTCTTATTCGTATCTTGGAAGATGCATTCCGCGCTGTTCTTGTAAAGCAGTATGGAACAGACCAAAACTTCAGTATCATTATCAATACAGACAAGGGCGACTTCGAGATCCTTCGTAAGCGTATTGTCGTAGAGGATGATAAGGTTGAGGATTCTAACTTGCAGATCTCTTTGTCTGAAGCTAAGGCTATCGATGCCGACTTCGAGTTGGGTGAAGAGGTTACTGACGAGGTGAAGATGGCTGATTTCGGCCGTCGCCATATCTTGGGCTTGCGCCAGAGCTTGTCGGGTAGTATTATGGAGTTGGAGCGTGACGCTATATACCAACTTTACAAAGATCGTATTGGTCAAATCGTAGTAGGCGAGGTTTACCAAGTGTGGAAGCGCGAGGTGCTCGTTCGCGACGACGATGGTAACGATCTTATATTGCCTAAGAATGAGCAGATCCCTTCTGACTTCTTCCGTAAGGGCGATACATTGCGTGCCGTAGTAGTACGTGTAGAGGTGAAGAATAACTCTCCTCTTATCATCCTTTCTCGTACATCTCCTATGTTCCTCCAACGTCTCTTCGAGGCTGAGGTGCCTGAGATCTACGATGGCTTGATTACTATCCATAAGATCGTACGTATGCCTGGCGAGCGCGCTAAGGTGGCCGTAGAGTCTTATGACGATCGTATCGACCCAGTTGGCGCATGTGTGGGTATGAAGGGTTCTCGTATCCATAGCATCGTACGCGAACTTCATAACGAGAGTATCGACGTTATTAACTATACAACAAATACACAACTCTACATCCAACGCGCTCTTAGCCCAGCTAAGATCAACTCTATGGTTATCCATGAGGCTGAGAAGAGAGCTGAGGTATACCTCGATCCAGAGGAGGTATCTATGGCTATCGGTAAGGGTGGTAGCAACATTAAGCTTGCTATCCAGCTTGTAGGCTACGAAATCGACGTATTCCGTGAGCAGGCTATGGGTGACGACGAGGATGTACTCCTCGATGAGTTTGCTGATGATATCGAGCCATGGGTAATCGATATCCTTAAGTCTATCGGTTGCGATACAGCTAAGGCTGTACTCGAGTTGGGATTTGAAGAGTTGTCACGTCGTACCGACCTCGAGGACGAGACAATCGAGGATGTATTGAATATACTAAAAGCTGAGTTTGAGAATTAATATTATTGCAGATGGCAGGAGCAAGAATAAGTAATATTGCAAGTGAGTTTAACGTAGGAGCAACTACGATTATAGACTTTCTTCATAAGAAGGGCTATAAGGAAGAGTATACTATCAACTCTAAGGTTCCAGAGGATGTTTATGCTATGCTAAAAAAGGAGTATAGCAAGGATAAAAATGTCAAGGAGCAAAGTGAGCGTATCGGCGAGGAACAGCGCCATAAGCCAAAGAAGGAGACAGTATCTATAGATCCTACAGTAGACTCTGAAATCGTACCTAGAGAGACATTGAAGGGTCCTAAGGTATTGGGTAAGATAGATCTTAACCCATCTAAACCAGAAGTTAAACAAACAGCGGCTCCAACTCCTACACCTAAGGTAGAGGAGAAGCCAGTTCCAGCTCCTGCACCTAAAACAGAGTCTAAGGTTGAGGCTCCAAAACCAGTTGAGGAGAAGAAGCCAGCTCCTGCTCCAAAGCAAGAGACAAAGCCTGCAGAGCCAAAGGTAAAGCCTGAGCAGAAGGTTGAAGTGAAAAAAGTTGAAACTACTCCTGCCGAACAACCTGCACCAACTCCTGTTGAGGATAAAACTCCAGCTGAGCCAGAGGTATTCCGTTACAATACTCCTGAGAAGCTTAGCGGTCCTAAGGTATTAGGTAAAATCGAGTTGCCTGTTGAGGCTTCACGCCCAGGTAACGACCGCAATAATAAAAAGCAAAAGCGTAAGCGTATTAAGAATGGTGGCGAGAAGGTTGACGTGACTTCTAGTCAGACTATCAACCAAGTAAACGCTACCCTTAAGAATAAAAAGGACGCCGAGAAGGGTCGCCAGAATGGTGGTAATAATAATGGCCAAGGCAATAAGCAGCATGGTCAGAATAATAACCAACAGGGTGGCGGCAATAAGAAGGACAAGAAACGCTCTAAGGTACCTGTACGTACCGAGGTAAGTGACGAGGATGTACAGAAGCAGGTTAAGGAGACTCTTGCTCGTCTTACAAATCAAGGTGCCAAAACACAAACTTCTAAGCACCGCCGCGAGAAGCGTCAAGCTGTCAGCGAGCGCGAGGCTGAGGAGCTAGAGAGATTGGAGGAGGAGAAGTCAATCCTCCGCGTTACTGAGTTCGTAACAACTAATGAGTTGGCTCAGATGATGAATGTTCCTGTTACTAAGGTTATCGGTACATTCATGACCCTCGGTATGTTCGTATCTATTAACCAGCGTCTCGACGCTGAGTCAATGGCTATCGTAGCTGAGGAGTATGGCTTTAAGGTTGAATTTATCAGCGTTGAGTCGGCTTCTGCAGTAGAGGATGAAGTTGATGATGAGAGCGAACTCGAGGAGCGTCCTCCTATCGTAACAGTGATGGGTCACGTAGACCACGGTAAGACATCTTTGCTCGACTACATCAGAAAGACTAATGTAATCTCTGGTGAGGCTGGTGGTATTACTCAGCATATCGGTGCATACAATGTTAAGCTACCTAATGGTCGTCATATCACATTCCTCGATACACCAGGTCACGAGGCGTTTACCGCTATGCGTGCTCGCGGTGCTCAGGTAACAGATATCGCTATTATCATCGTAGCGGCTGATGATAGCGTGATGCCTCAGACAGTAGAGGCTATCAACCATGCAGCAGCAGCAAATGTGCCTATCGTGTTTGCTATCAACAAGATTGATAAGCCAGGTGCTAACCCAGACAAGATTCGTGAGGCTTTGGCTAACATGAACTACCTCGTAGAGGAGTGGGGCGGTAAGTACCAGTGTCAAGAGATTTCAGCTAAGAAGGGCTTGAATGTAGAGGCTCTCTTGGAGAAGGTACTTCTTGAGGCAGATATTATGGAGCTTAAGGCTAATCCTAACCGTCGTGCAGTAGGTAACGTTATCGAGTCTTCTCTTGATAAGGGTCGTGGTTACCAAGCTACAATGCTTGTATCAAATGGTACATTGCGCGTAGGTGATATGATGGTCTGCGGTTCTCATTATGGACGTGTTAAGGCCATGTTCAACGAGCGTAACCAAAAGGTAGAGAAGGCTGGTCCTTCCGAGCCAGTTTTGGTACTCGGTTTGAATGGTGCACCACAGGCTGGTGAGAAGTTCAACGTATTCGAGGACGAGCGCGAGGCTAAGGAGTTTGCTCAGAAGCGTGAGCAGTTGCAGCGTGAGCATGCATTGAATGCTAAACCTCACATGACATTGGATGAGATTGGTCGTCGTATTGCTATCGGCAACTTCAAGGAGCTTAATATCGTTATTAAGGGTGATGTTGATGGTTCTATCGAGGCTTTGTCAGAGCAGTTCCAGAGAATGTCTACAGAGGAGATTCAAGTAAATATCATCCATAAGGCAGTAGGTCAGATTTCTGAGACTGATGTTAATATGGCTATCGCTTCAGATGCTATTATCGTTGGCTTCCAAGTACGTCCTTCTGCAGCAGCTAAGAAGTTGGCTGAGACCAATAAGATTGATATCCGTCTCTACTCAATCATCTATGATGCTATCGAGGAGTTGAAGGATGCTATGGAGGGTATGCTCTCTCCTGAGATTAAGGAGCAGGTTACTGGTACTCTCGAGATCCGTGAGACATTCAAGATATCTAAGGTTGGTACAATTGCTGGATGTATCGTTAACGAGGGTAAGGTTAAGAGCAAATCTAAGGTACGTGTCATCCGTGATGGTATTGTTGTTCATGAAGGTGCTCTTGGCTCGCTCAAGCGATTTAAGGACGACGTTAAGGAGGTTGTTGCTGGTCTCGATTGTGGTATGAACATTGAAAACTACAACGATATCCAAGTAGGTGATATTATTGAGGCATACGAGCAGATAGAGGTTTCTCGTAAGCTATAATAGATAATAAAGCAATATTGCGGAGCGTTAAGGGTAGCACCCTTGATACTCCGCTTTTTTATTTTGACGACAGATGAAAGACCAAAAGATAATCAATGACCCAGTACATGGCTTTATAAATGTTGACGATAAGCTATTATTGGATGTCTTGAACCACCCATGGATGCAAAGGCTACGAAGGATACATCAGTTAGGCATGACTAATCTTGTTTATCCTGGGGCGCAACATACAAGGTTTTCTCATGCCCTTGGTGCTATGCATCTTATGCAGATGGCTATTCAGACATTAGAGAGTAAGGGGGTAGATATCTCAAGGGAGGAGGCTGTAGCCAATATGGCGGCTATGCTGCTTCATGATATAGGTCATGGTCCGTTTTCTCATGTGTTAGAGAGCTCTATTGTTGAGGGAATATCTCACGAGGAGATATCATTACTCCTTATGAAGGGGATGAACGAGCAGTTAGATGGTAAGTTGACTCCTACCATGGAGGCCTTTTCGGGCAAATGCAAGCCATTTTTGCACCAGTTGATATCTAGTCAGCTCGATACCGATAGAATGGACTATTTGAAGCGCGATAGCTTCTTTACAGGTGTGACAGAGGGCAATATTGCCAACGAACGTATTATCAAGATGTTGAATATTGCCAACGGCGAGTTGGTTGTAGAGGCTAAGGGTATATACTCTGTTGAGAAATTCCTCATTGCACGTCGTCTGATGTATTGGCAGGTGTATATGCACAAGACTGTAGTAGTTGCTGAGCGAATGCTTATTAAGATTCTCTCAAGGGCAAAGACATTAGCCCTTCAAGGCGAGGAGATATTTGCTTCACCAGCGTTACGATTCTTCCTCTACAATAAAGTAAGCGCTAATGATTTTGCTACCGAAGAGGCTATTAGGCAGTTTACTCTTTTGGATGATAATGATATTATGACGGCTATCAAAGTATGGATGTCGTCATCTGATAAGGTCCTTAGTAGTTTATCGCAGGCATTTATCAACAGAGATCTATTCCATATAGAGATAAGTCGCCAGCCATTTGCACCTCATAGCATACAGGTATTACGTGAGGCAATAAACAAAAAGCTAGGTATACCTATGGAGCATATGGAGTATTATCTACTATCAGGTCAGTTGAGTAGTAAAACATATACGGTAGGTAATGATAGGATAAATATCATGTTCTCCCCAACATATATCTGTGATATATCTGAGGCCTCTGATATATTCAATATTCAAGCACTTGGAAATATTGATAGGCGATTCTACCTATGCTACCCTAAGGCGGTAGATATGGACTAGACTAGCTGTCGCACTATGACAGACTCGGCATGAAAAGTGTTGAGGTCGAACCCTGAAATATGATAGATATTAGCTCTCTTTCCGATGAGAGAGGTATGGCTTTCAGACGCATCAAGTTTGAAAGCCTTTTTCATAAGAAAAATAAAGTCGTCCTTAGTGTCGGAATGTACGTTCAGCACTCGGGGAGCACCCATAGAGAACATACTATAAGTCCGCTTTCGAAAAAATGATGTCCCATTTCAGGGATGCCATTGCTATACTCTGTAATACTAGTGATGACATTATTCTCATCAGTCTCAATCAATGGCCATTTGCCCAAAGAGCCATCAGTATGCAAAAAGAGCTGGGAGCTGTATCTCATCGAATTGTACGCTATCAGTTATTTCGTATGGCATATAAGAGAGCTTAATTGCGGAGAAATTTGCTGTATGCTCCTTGATTTTCTTGGAGTCGATAAAGCATATTTTCATCTCAGTAGCTGGAATGGTATCTCTAAGCTTATGCTCTAGGATGAAATGTTGGGTAGAGAATTTATCCTTGTATAGAGGGGTTAGGCAAGTGTCGGCGTTATTTTTGTCGTATACTACTATAAGAGATGTTTTGACATCATCCTTATTCTTATTTAACCTAGGGAAGGTGTAGTCGAACGCATACGTTATAGTTCCCCCCTTTATGCTATCTAATTTGAATGAGAAGCGCATATTTTTATTTAGCGTGTCCCTTTCAGATAGTGGGATATGGATATATGAAGGACCCTTCCAATATGTGATACGTAGAGAGTCATTAAGGGCAGTAATACGCTTTTGTATCGAGTCGTGCTTATTATACAAATTCTCAAAATCGGCATCACGTTTAGTGAGTATAGCTATTACATCCTCATATAGTGATGCTAGTGAGGTAGGGTCTTGAGAGTATATAGCGATTATGCTATCATACTGAGTCTTGTTTATGCCATACTTGCCCAATACTGAGCGGTATAACCTCTCCATATTACGTTCATTGCGGTTTCTCTCGAACGAGCCATTCTGAGCTACTGCATCCACCAAATAGATATCAGCAATAGCCTGAGCCATCTTGGTGCGAGAAGGGATCCAAGAATCGCGTGTATAGCTATATAAATACCATCCTCCAATAGCGAGAAGAAGGATGGTAATTGATAATATTGTAAGAAATCTCTTATTCTTCATGTATGTAATCTAATTATTTGCCATCCGCACGTAACATAGTGCGAATAGTCTTAAGGATGATTACGAGGTCTAGGGTAAACTTCCAGTTGTCGATATACTCTAGGTCGAGACGCATCCAATCGTCAAAAGAGACAGAGTTACGATTAGGGGATATTTGCCACAGGCAAGTAATGCCAGGCTTCATAGCGAGACGGCGAAGCTGCCAACGCTCGTACTCGGCGACCTCATTAGGTAGAGGTGGACGAGGGCCTACTATAGACATGTCGCCAAGGAATACATTTATGAACTGAGGGAACTCATCGATACCACTCTTGCGGAGGAAACGTCCGATGCGAGTAATACGAGGGTCGTTAGTCATCTTAAATGCAGGACCATCCATCTCATTTTGAGACATGAGTTTTGCCTTTAGCTCCTCGGCATTAGTCACCATTGTGCGGAACTTATATACCTCGAATATCTTACCCTTTAATCCAGAGCGCTTTTGTTTGAAGAAAATCGGACCCCTTGAGTCGAGTTTTATCAACAAGGCTACCAAGATAAAGAAAGGGAGTCCACATAGTATGACACACGAAGCAAAAAGTATATCGAAAATTCTCTTTACGAGAAGTCCGAAATAATTAGTAGGGGTATTAGATATTGTGATAACGGCATTGGTATCGAAATATCTAAGTTGGGTATTAGCCGAAATACGATTTAAGAACTGAGAGTACAAACGGAATGTAACGCCCAAATCTTGGCAAAGGTCGATAAAACGTAGAATCTCTTTAGAAGAGTCGTATTTACGAGCATATACGAATTCGTCTACATCCTGAGTAAGGATCTCTTCGATCTTAGCCTCTGAGTCAAGATATGTTGGAGCTATATCCTTATAGATATCTGTGATATACTGATCGCCAATGATTGCCTTGATTTGGTATCCCCATTCGTAGTGCTTTGTGATACTATTTAGTATTGACTCTCCCTCGCGGTCGCAGTAGAACACAATACTTGTGCTATTGTAACCATTGCGTCTAAAATGTTTAAGCGCTGTATAGAATGCCAACTTTATGCATATTGAGCCAAAGGTACTCAATAGACCGAATAGGATTATGACATCTCTCCCATAGTTTGCTAGGCCGAAGAATACCAAACTAAATGTGAGTAGTATCACACCGATGATATTTTCAGCCACGTGGTATAGTACGACATATCCGTATGAACGACTACGGTACACCTCGTTAAGACCAAGCCATACTTCTATTGTACCCCAATAGATGGATATAAAGATGCACGTTATAAGGAAATCCTTGTTAATAAGTAAACTTAACGAAGGGTAGGAGTGTCCATAGATGATATAAATAGATGCGAAATAAGATAATAAGGCCACACCTACACTACCTACGGTAAGGAGTGTGCGGACGAATTTTGCTCTATTACTAAGGTTGTTATCCGTTTTCATTGCCACTTATTGGAAGCAAGTTGCTACTACTTAAAGGTGTTAAAGTGTATTCGTTTAGAAACATGGCAAAGGTAGCTTTCTTTTTCAATGAATACAATAAAACAGCAATAAATAACATGTATGAGATAGCTATTTTTTTTAAGATATCATTCGAAGAGGTTATATAATGCCTCCTTGTTCATCGCAATTTTTGTAAAATGGGGTAATAATTACGTTATTCTCGTAATTGTTTTTAACGAAAAAAAATCCGTACTTTGCAGAAAAGAAAAGCAAGGCGTATGGTAAAAGTCAAGATATGCGGCATGACGGATATTGACAATATCTGTAAATGTTTGTTTCTCGAGCCAGACTACTTGGGATTTATCTTCTATCCTAAGTCGCCTAGGTATGTAGTGAACCGACTTAAGCCAGAGATGCTAAGTATCATCCCTAGTAATGTGCATAGGGTGGGACTATTTGTCAACTCATCAGAGACAGAGATACGCAACACAGCTGCTACCTATGGGTTGCAGACGATACAACTTCATGGCAATGAATCGCCAAGGCTCTGCAATGCTCTTAAAGATGCAGGCTTTGAAGTTATAAAGACTTTTCATATAGAATCGGAGCGCGACTTTGAGAATGTTGCCGATTTTGCCGATTGTACGGATTATTACCTTTTTGATACCAAGACACCCACGTACGGCGGAAGCGGACGTGGGTTCGATTGGCAATTGATCCTGCGACAGCCCATACGTAAACCATGGTTTGTCGCCGGAGGTATTGGCCCTGACAATATTGTAGCAGCTGCTACGTGTGGAGCTTCAGCTATTGATCTTAATAGTAAATTTGAGATTGCTCCAGGTGTCAAGGATTTTGACCTCCTCCGTGAGTCATTGGCCAAAATAAGAGGACATCAATAATCAAACAAAGATTACACACACACTAACAATGTCAAAATATTCAGTAAACTCAAACGGATACTACGGTCGTTTCGGAGGTCAGTTTGTGCCAGAAATGTTGTATCCTAATGTGGATAACCTTAAGAAGGTATACCAAGAAATTCTAGATTCAGAATCTTTTCAGAAAGAATATAAGCAACTCCTCAAGGAATATGTAGGTCGCCCTACGCCACTTACCTATGCAAAGCGTATGTCGGCTGCCTATGGTACTAATATATTCCTCAAGCGAGAAGATTGTGCCCACACGGGAGCCCATAAGATAAATAATGCTATAGGTCAGATTCTTATCGCTAAGCAGATGGGCAAGACACGTATCATTGCCGAGACAGGTGCTGGTCAGCATGGAGTAGCTACAGCTACAGTTTGTGCACTTATGGGTATGAAATGTGCTGTATATATGGGCGAGGTGGATATACAACGCCAAGCTCCTAATGTAGCACGTATGAAGATGCTCGGTGCAGAGGTTATTCCAGCCATGACAGGTAACCGAACACTAAAGGATGCTACCAATGAGGCTTTGCGCGATTGGATTTCAAATCCTGAGGATACATTCTATATCATAGGTTCAGTAGTAGGTCCTCATCCATATCCAGATATGGTAGCCAAACTTCAGTCTATCATCTCAGAGGAGACGAAATGGCAATTTAGAGAGCAGACAGGTAAGGACCTTCCAGATTACGTTATGGCGTGTATAGGTGGTGGTTCTAATGCAGCTGGCTCATTCTATAATTTCCTTGATGACGAGACTGTAAAACTAGTTGCTATAGAGGCAGCGGGTCTTGGCCTTGATACACCTGAAACAGCAGCATCAATTGCACGCGGTACTGAGGGTATTATTCATGGCTCTCGCACGATGCTTATGCAGACTGATGACGGACAGATTATAGAGCCATACTCAATCTCGGCAGGTCTAGACTATCCAGGTGTAGGTCCATTGCACTCATTCCTGGCAGAGTCGGGCAGAGCTAAGGTATTAGCAGCTACAGATCAAGAGGCACTTGATGCGGCACTTGAGCTAACTCGTCTAGAGGGTATCATTCCCGCCCTCGAAAGTGCTCATGCCCTCGCAGGCTTGAAGAAGATAGACTTTAAGTCGACTGATAACGTTGTCGTGACTGTCTCTGGTCGCGGTGATAAGGATATGGCAACTTATATGGATCGTTTCATACTCTAAACATCATGAACAATAATCGTATAGATAGCCTTTTCGAGCAGAAGAAGGGCTTACTCTCAATATATTTTACTGCTGGTTACCCTCAATTGGAGGATACCATGTCTGTGCTAACAGCACTACAGGAGTCGGGCGTTGATATGGTAGAGATTGGTATGCCATTCTCTGACCCACTTGCTGATGGTCCTGTAATACAACTTGCTAGCCTCAAGGCTTTGAATAATGGTATTACCATCAAGAAGCTATTGGAGCAAATCAAGGATATGCGTAAGACAATTACTATGCCGGTAGTTCTCATGGGATATGTCAACCCTGTAATGCATTACGGCTTTGAGAAGTTTATGGCAGATTGTCAAAAGGTAGGCGTTGATGGTGTTATTATTCCAGACCTCCCATTCGACGAGTACATAGAGCACTACAAGGAGATGATGGATAGCTATGGTATTCACTATATACCAATGATTGCTCCTCAATCTTCTGACGAGCGAATAAAGTATATCGACTCTAAATCTTCCGGCTTCATATATATGGTTGCCTCAGCTGGTGTTACAGGTAATATCAAGGCTTCCCTTGATACTCGAACACAGTACTACCAGCGTATCAAGGCTCTTGGCCTTAAGAACAAGGCAATGATAGGCTTTGGTATTAAGGATAAAGAGTCGTACGAACATGCTTGCCAAAATGCAGATGGTGCTATTATAGGTACTGCCTTTATTAAGAATCTTACTGATAAGGGTATAGCTGCTACAAAGCAGTTCATCTCTGCAATTCGCTAGCATACTACATAGTAGTTAAAGATAATAGACAATAATACAATAGAATATGATTTATAAGGGTCTCTCCGAATCTCAAGTAGAAGAGAATAGGGCCATATATGGTGCCAATATTCTCACACCGCCTGCCAAAGAGCCTCTTTGGCGTAAGTTCCTATCCAAATTCTCAGACCCTCTTATTATCATACTACTTGTAGCTGGAGTACTCTCCATAGGTATATCTTTCTATGAGTTCATAGGTTTAGATAAGCCAATGAGCGTATTCTTCGAGCCAGTGGGTATATTTATGGCTATTATTCTAGCCACTGGCTTAGCGTTTATCTTTGAACTACAGGCTGAGCGCGAATTTGCTATCCTTAATAAGGTTAATGACGACGAACCAGTAAAGGTTATTCGTAATAGTAATACTATACAAATCCCTCGCCGCGATGTAGTGGTGGGGGATATTGTAATTCTCTCTACGGGCGATGAGATACCAGCCGATGGTACTCTCCTAGAGGCTACATCCCTTCAAGTAGATGAGTCTACTCTAACGGGTGAGCCAATATGCCATAAGAGTACTCGTGAAGAGGATTTCGACCACAACGCTACCTATCCCACAAACCATCTCCTTCGTGGCACAAAAGTTATGGAGGGTCACGCTATATACGTGGTAAAGGCCGTGGGCGATGCCACTGAGAATGGTAAGGTATTCGTTGAAGCACAAATTGACCAGTCGGTAAAGACTCCTCTAAATATCCAGCTAGAGAAACTATCTAAACTTATTACTTGGGCTTCATATACCATTGCGGCTCTCATATTCGTGGGTCGTATCATAATGTACACTATCGGACAATCTGCCGACACGGCATGGGATTGGGTAGATTTCATTACATATCTTCTCCAGTCTATTATGATAGTGGTTGCCCTCATAGTAGTGGCAGTGCCTGAAGGACTCCCTATGGCTGTTACCCTTAGCTTGGCATATAGTATGCGTAGCATGCTTAAGACAAATAACCTCGTCCGCAAAATGCACGCCTGCGAGACAATGGGTGCCACAACAGTAATATGTACTGATAAGACGGGTACCTTAACCCAGAATCGTATGTCGGTACGTGAGGCGCATTTCTATACTCCCGAAGGTAATATCCTAAAAGAGTTGAATGATGACGATTACTCAAAACTTATTGCTGAGTCTATCGCGGTCAACTCGTCGGCTTCTCTAGATTTTTCTTCTCAAAATCCTACACCAGTAGGCAACCCTACTGAGGGCGCTCTCCTCTTATGGTTGTATGCTTCAAAGGCTAAATATGATTATCGCGACCTCAAGAGTGGCGTTAAGGTAATATCAGAGGTACCGTTCTCTACCGAGCGTAAGTATATGGAGACTACAGTTCTCTCTGCTGTCAAGTCTAAAGAACTTTCGTTCCTAAAGGGTGCTCCAGAGATAGTATTATCTATGTGTGAGGGCGTCAATGAAACAGAGATTGGCGAAGTCTTGTTGGGGTACCAACGTCAAGCAATGCGTACTCTCGCTTTCGCATATCGTGAGAGTAATCAAGATAAGTATACTTTCCTCGGACTCGTGGCTATTGCTGACCCTATAAGGGAGGATGTCCCTGGCGCAGTAGCTGAGTGTCGTAATGCTGGTATTAATATCAAAATAGTAACTGGCGATACTGTCAATACAGCACGCGAGATAGCTCGTCAGATAGGTATATGGCAAGAGTCTGATACAGATAGTGCAATAATTACGGGTCCTGATTTTGCTGAGATTCCTGATGCCGAACTCTCAGACAGGGTAGAGCAGATAAAGATTATCGCTCGTGCTCGCCCAATGGATAAGAAACGCCTAGTAGAGGCACTGCAGAATAATGGACATGTAGTGGCTGTTACAGGTGATGGTACAAATGACGCGCCCGCCCTTAAGGCCGCTCACGTAGGCCTTTCTATGGGTGATGGTACATCTGTGGCTAAGGAGGCTAGTGATATTACTATTATCGATAACTCTTTCACCTCTATTGGTCGCGCTGTTATGTGGGGTCGCTCACTATATCAGAATATCCAGCGTTTTATTCTTTTCCAGATGACAGTGAATGTTGCCGCTTGTCTAGTAGTGCTAGCTGGTGCCTTCTTGGGTACTGAGTCGCCTCTCACTGTAACGCAGATGCTTTGGGTTAATCTTATAATGGATACCTTCGCGGCTATGGCGCTCGCCTCTCTTCCTCCATCGTCGGTAGTGATGAAGGATGCTCCGCGCGACCGCCAGTCGTTTATCATCTCAAGGCCTATGACGTGGAATATTATTGCTTGGGGTACTACATTCTTTGTTTTGCTCACAGGACTATGGTACTATTTCCACTATGTTGACATAGATTTCGATACGCCTCTCTCTGCCCTCATGGTGCCTTCTGTAGAGGCTAAGCCAATGCTCGACTCATACGAGTGCAGCCTATTCTTTACCATATTCATTATGTTACAGTTTTGGAATCTATTTAATGCGCGTGCATTCCAAACCAAACGTTCTGCATTCCATTTCAAAAACTGCAAGGGATTCCTTGTCATAGTGGCTATTATATTCTTCGGTCAGATAGGTATCGTATCTTTCGGAGGCGAACTCTTTAATGTCGAGCCTCTAAGTATCTCTCACTGGCTTATTGTCATCTTCGGCACTATGCCTGTATTGTTAATAGGTGAATTACTTCGCTTGAAAAGGTAGTTTTATTATTCGACGAATAGTTGACCTGCCATTTTAATAAATAAAACTGCGAGCAAATAGGAAGTTCCCTATTTGCTCGCACTATCTGCAGTCCACTCTTATGTGTATCAAGCTATTTGAGCAAAAAACATAACATTTGCAATGATTTGACGCTCATAGCACAAATTTTAACTCTATTTATCTTCATTCATACCGTATAATCGCACCTTCATGAGATAAGTAATAACTATTTATCCCTATCTTTGTGGCATTTAAATACACAAACAATTAACACAATCATAAAACTATGGAAAAGACATGGCGTTGGTTCGGGAAGAATGATAAGATCTCCCTTCAAATGCTCCGTCAAATTGGCGTAGAGGGTATAGTTACAGCTCTCCACCAAGTGAAAAACGGCGACGTTTGGACATACGAGGATATCATGGACCTCAAAAATTATATAGAAAGGGCTGGTCTTCGTTGGAGCGTCGTTGAGAGTCTCCCTGTTATGGAGTCTATTAAGTATGGTGGTCCTGATCGCGAAGAACTTATCGAGAAGTATATCATATCTCTTGAAAATCTCGGTCGCGCTGGTATCAAGACAGTTTGCTACAATTTCATGCCTGTAATCGACTGGGTTCGTACCGATCTCGAACACCCATGGCCAGATGGTACTTCGTCTCTCTATTTCAATCGTACTGAGTTTGCTTACTTCGAAATATATATCCTCGGTCGCGAGGGCGCACGTGATTGCTACTCTCCAGCTGAGTTGGCTCGTGTCGACGCAATGCACCAAACAGCTACTGATGAGTTCCGTCAGCAGTTGGTAGAGAATATCATTATCAAAACCCAGGGCTTCGTTAATGGTAATATCTCTGAGGAGGATAACAATCCTGTTAAGAAGTTTAAGGATCTTCTCGCTCTATATAAGGGTATCGATCGCGACACTCTACGTAATAATATGAAGTACTGGCTCGAGAAGATTATGCCTGTATGTGATAAGTGGGGTATCAATATGTGTGTTCACCCAGATGATCCTCCTTTCCAATTGCTTGGCTTGCCTCGTATCGTTACTTGCGCTGAGGATATCCGTTGGTTCCTAAATGCTGTGCCTAATGTACACAATGGCCTTACCTTCTGCGCAGGCTCGCTCTCTGCAGGTCTCCACAATGATGTGCCTGCTATGGCTCGCGAGTTCGTTGACCGTATCCATTTCATCCACCTCCGTTCTACTATGGCTACTCCTGATGGCAATTTCATCGAGGCTCTCCATACCGGCGGTCGCGCTAATGTGGCCGACTTAGTTTGCTTCTTCGAGAATAATGCTAAGGCTGATGTTCCTATGCGTGTCGATCATGGTCGTATGATGCTAGGCGATGAGGATAAGGGCTATAATGCTGGTTACTCTTTCCATGGACGTATGTATGCTTTGGCTCAGGTAGATGGTATGATGGCTATGGTTCGCCAAGGTCACACAACAGAACATAAGTAATAATCAATCCACAATAATGAAAAAACTAGAAGGTAAGGTTGCTGTCGTTACAGGAGGTAGCGGCGTACTCGGTTCTAATATAAGTAAGGGTCTCCTCGCTGCAGGAGCTCGCGTATATATAGTAGGTGCTCACCAAAATAAGGTCGACGCTGCTCTCGCTGAGATGAAGTCTCTAGGCGATGTTGAGGGTTCGGCTTGTGATGTACTTAGCAAGGATGCTGTTGATACTCTCGCTATCGAGTTGTCTAAGAAGTATGGTCATATAGATATCCTCGTAAACTGCGCAGGTGGTAATGTCGCTGGCGCTAACGTGATGGAGGATCAGCATGTATTCGATATTAAGGACGAGGATCTTCGTCGTGTTATCGACCTCAATCTTTATGGTACCATCTACCCTTGTCTCGCTTTCGGCCGTATCATGGCTCAGCAAAAGAGTGGTAACATCATCAATATCTCTTCTATGGCTGCTTATGACGCACTAACTCGTGTTATGGGTTACGCTGTGGCTAAAGAGGGTGTTGTTGCTCTTACTAAATGGCTTGCTCAAGAGATGGCTATTAAGTATTCTGAGAAAATTCGCGTCAATGCTATCGCTCCAGGTTTCTTCATCGGCGAACAAAATCGTCGCGCCCTTATCAATGAGGATGGTAGCTTGACAGAACGTAGTCATAAGGTTCTTGCTAAAACTCCTATGCGCCGTTTCGGTGATGTAAGCGAACTTAATGGTATCGTCGCATTCCTCTGCTCAGAGGAGGCTAGCTTCGTTACAGGTACTATTATACCTGTCGATGGCGGTTTCTCAAGTTTTTCGGGTGTATAAACGTTAAATGTGCAAATTAATAGTTGAAATTTAAACAACAAGTATTATATTTGCACGCAATAAGAATCGCAAACAACGTATACAATGAAAGTAGCTATTGTAGGTACAAGTGGCGCCGTAGGACAGGAGTTCCTAAAGGTGTTGGAGGAGAGAAACTTTCCTCTAGATGAGTTGGTATTGTTCGGCTCTGAGCGTAGTGCTGGCCGTAAGTACACTTTCCGTGGTAAGGAGCTTACCGTAAAGGAGCTTAAGCATGATACTGATGATTTCAAGGGCATCGATATCGTTCTTGCTTCTGCAGGCGCAAGTGTATCTAAGGAGTTCGAGAAGGATATTACTAAGTATGGTGCTATCATGATCGATAACTCTAGTGCTTTCCGTATGGATGAGGATGTACCTTTGGTAGTGCCTGAGGTTAACCCTACAGATGCTCTCAATACTCCTCGCAATGTAATCGCTAACCCTAACTGTACAACTATCATGATGGTTGTTGCTCTTAAGGCTATCGAAAACATTAGCCACATTAAGCGTGTACACGTAGCAACTTATCAGGCTGCATCTGGTGCTGGCGCAACAGGTATGGCTGAGCTCGAGCAGCAGGTTAAGGATGTCGTAGCCGGTAATCCTATTGAGGCTAAAAAGTTCCAATATCAGCTCGCTATGAATATCATCCCACAGGTAGACGTTTTCACAGATAACGACTATACTAAGGAGGAGATGAAGATGTTCAACGAGACTCGTAAAATCATGCACTCTGATATCCAGGTTTCAGCAACATGTGTTCGTATCCCAGTTATGCGTTCACACTCTGAGGCTATCTGGTGCGAGATGGAGTCGCCAGTCTCTCCTGCTCAGGCTAAGGAGGCTTTCTCTAAGGCTGAGGGCGTAATCCTTATGGACGACCCTGCTAATAAGGTATATCCAATGCCTCTCTTCCTCGCTGGTAAGGACCCAGTTCACGTAGGTCGCGTACGTGCAGATTTGGCTAATCCAAATGGACTCTCTTTCTGGCTCGTATCTGACCAGATTAAGAAGGGTGCAGCTCTCAACGCAGTACAAATCGCAGAGTGGCTCATCAAGAACAAGAAGTAATTCTAATTACTTAATAAAATAGCCCTTATTCTCAACCGGAATAAGGGCTTTTCTTTTCCCATAGGGATAATCTAAGAATTTCCCGCTCAATCTTTAAATCCTTAGTAATCACAACATAGGTAAATGCCATTTGTAATTAACAGCTAATATACGAAGCACAACAATAGTAGCCATCCCAGAAATCGACGCAATACCTACAGGAAATGCAATGTATAAAAGAGCAAAATAGACAATGCCTCCTATTACTGATGCCGTAGCATAGAAATCCTCACTAAAAATGGTAGGCTTTATTCCGGCAAAGACATCTCTTATTATACCTCCCAAAACTCCAGTCATACACCCCATACCAATAGATACCCATATTGGCATACCATAGGCATGTGACTTTTCAGCCCCCGCAATGGTAAACAACGCTAATCCAATAGTATCAGAAAGTACAAATACAAATTGATTCAACTTTCTAGGAATAGCCGCAAATCTAAACTTAAGCATGAAAAATAGGCCCATCGCTATCAGTGTACAGATAACATATATAGGCGAAGTTGTCCAAAAAGGAGGGACGCCTAGCATACAATCTCTTACCGTACCACCCCCTACCGCAACGCAGAATGCTAGTACAAATCCACCAAAAATATCATACCTACTGTTAGAAGCAACCTTAATGCCCGAAAAAGCAAAGGCAATAGTACCAACTATCTCAAAAATATAATTAAGCATAAGACTAAATAATAGTGCGAAAGCATATTAGAAATGGAAGCGCAAAAGTAAGAATTTTAACCCAAAAATATCGCATTCAATTAGAACGACTCTAAATAGAAAAAAATTAGTCTACACTCTTTGTGATATGCAACTTTTGGGCTTAATTTTGCGTTCATATTGGAGTATTAATGTAATTACAAAGCAACAAAAACAAATAGTTCAAATAACAAATTTATGAGTGGTATTTTCAATTCCTCAATCGGGCGCAAACTCGTGATGTCAATCTCGGGCTTGTTCCTCGTATTGTTCTTACTGTTCCACATGTCAATGAACCTTGTGGCAGTATTCTCGGGCTCAGCATACAATGCTGTATGTGAGTTCTTGGGCACAAATTGGTATGCGCTTGCTGCAACAGCAGTATTGGCTCTTGGCTTTGTGTTCCATATTATCTACGCTTTTATCCTTACAGTTCAAAACCGTAAGGCTCGTGGTAACAACCGTTACGCTGTAACTGTTAAGCCAAAGAACGTAGAGTGGGCTTCACAGAACATGCTTGTTCTCGGTCTTATCGTAATCCTTGGTCTCGGTCTTCACTTGGCTCACTTCTGGTACAAGATGATGTACGCTGAGTTGGCTGGCATCGAGAACGAGATCGCAGCTACAGATGGTGCTGCTTGGATCCAATTCTGGTTCTCTCAGCCTGCAGTTGCTGTTGTTTACGTAGTATGGCTTGTAGCTCTTTGGTTCCACTTGACACACGGTTTTTGGAGCGCTATCCAGACTCTCGGTTGGAACAACAACACTTGGATCGAGCGTTGGGAGTGCATCTCAAAGATCTTCGCTACAGTTGTTTGCCTTGGCTTCGCGCTTGTAGTAATCGGCTACGCTATTGGCATTTTCCCATTGTGTGCATGCTGTGCATAATTAACGGAACTAATAATTAAAAGTAAATTACAGAGATGTCTATTATAGATTCTAAAATTCCAGAAGGTCCAGTTGCAGAAAAGTGGACCAACTACAAGGCGCACCAGAAATTGGTAAACCCTGCTAACAAGCGTAAGCTCGACATCATCGTAGTAGGTACAGGTCTTGCTGGTGCTTCAGCAGCTTCTACTCTCGCAGAGATGGGCTTCAACGTATTGAACTTCTGTATCCAGGATTCTCCACGTCGTGCTCACTCTATCGCTGCACAGGGTGGTATCAACGCTGCTAAGAACTATCAGAACGATGGTGACTCTATCTATCGCCTCTTCTACGATACAGTAAAGGGTGGTGACTACCGTGCTCGTGAGGCTAACGTATATCGACTCGCTGAGGTATCAAATAATATTATCGACCAATGTGTTGCTCAGGGTGTACCTTTCGCTCGTGAATACGGCGGACTCTTGGCTAACCGTTCATTCGGTGGTGCTCAGGTTTCTCGTACATTCTACGCTAAGGGTCAGACAGGTCAGCAGCTCCTTCTCGGTGCATACTCTTCACTCAACCGCCAAATCCAGGCTGGTAAGGTAAAGAGCTACAACCGCTATGAGATGCATGACGTTGTTATGATCGACGGTCGTGCACGTGGTATCATCGCTAAGAACCTCGTTACAGGTAAGTTCGAGCGCTTTGCTGCTCATGCAGTAGTTATCGCTACAGGTGGTTATGGTAACACATACTTCCTCTCGACAAACGCTATGGCTTGTAACTGTTCTGCAGCTATCGCAGCATACCGTAAGGGCGCTTACTTCGCAAACCCATCATACGTACAGATTCACCCAACATGTATCCCTGTACACGGTGACAAGCAGTCTAAGTTGACACTTATGTCTGAGTCATTGCGTAACGATGGTCGTATTTGGGTACCAAAGAAGATTGAGGATGCTAAGGCACTTCAAGCTGGTACAAAGAAGGGTTCAGATATTCCTGAGGAGGATCGTGATTACTACTTGGAGCGTCGTTATCCAGCATTCGGTAACCTTGTACCACGTGACGTTGCTTCACGTGCTGCTAAGGAGCGTTGCGATAAGGGCTTCGGTGTAAACAATACAGGTCTTGCTGTATTCCTCGATTTCTCAGAGGCTATCAACCGCCTTGGTATTGACGTAGTTCGTCAGCGTTACGGCAACCTCTTCGATATGTACGAGGAGATTACAGACGTTAACCCAGGCGAGCTTGCAAAAGAGATTAATGGTACAAAGTACTACAACCCAATGATGATCTTCCCTGCTATCCACTATACAATGGGTGGTATTTGGGTAGACTACGAGCTCCAGACATCAGTTAAGGGTCTCTTCGCTATTGGCGAGTGTAACTTCTCTGACCACGGTGCTAACCGTCTTGGTGCATCAGCCCTTATGCAGGGTCTTGCTGATGGTTACTTCGTACTTCCATATACAATTCAGAACTATCTTTCTGACCAAATTACAGTACCACGTTTCTCTACTGACGCTCCTGAGTTCGTTGAGACAGAGAAGGCATGTATCGAGGCACAGAAGGCACTCCTTAAGAACCCTAAGGGTAAGGATGGCAAGTCTGTAGATACAATCCACAAGGAGCTCGGCCACATTATGTGGGAGTACGTAGGTATGGGTCGTACCAAGGCTGGCTTGGAGAAGGCACTTGTAGAGCTCAAGCGTATCCGTAAGGAGTTTGAGGAAGAGCTCTTCGTTCCAGGTTCAGAAGAGGGCATGAACAACGAGCTTGACAAGGCGTTCCGTTTGAAGGACTTCATCTTGATGGGTGAGCTTATCGCAAACGACGCATTGCATCGTGAGGAGTCTTGTGGTGGTCACTTCCGTGAGGAGCACCAAACAGAGGAAGGCGAGGCAAAGCGTAACGATGAGGACTTCTTCTATGTTGGCTGTTGGAACTACAAGGGTGACGACAACGCAACACCAGAGCTTATCAAGGAGCCTCTTGTATACGAGGCTATCAAGGTTCAAACACGTAATTACAAGAACTAAAAAAGAAGACCACAATGGCAGAAAAGAATATAACAGTCACCTTGCGTGTTTGGCGTCAAGCTAACCCAAAGGCAAAAGGTGAGTTCAAGAACTATCAAGTAACATCTACAACAGATACATCGTTCCTTGAGACACTTGATATCCTCAACGAGGATCTCGTAGCTAAGGGCGAGGAGCCTATTACATTTGACCATGACTGCCGCGAGGGTATCTGCGGTATGTGTTCATTGTACATCAATGGTCACCCACACGGTCCTGCTACAAAGGCTACAACATGTCAGCTTTACATGCGTCGCTTCAAAGACGGCGAGACAATCACTGTAGAGCCATGGCGTTCGGCTGCATTCCCTGTAATTAAGGACTTGATGGTAGACCGTAATGCATTCGACAAGATTCAGCAAGCAGGTGGTTATGTAAGCTTCAACTGCGGTGGTGCACAAGACGCTAACGCTCTTCCTATTGCTAAGGAGAAGGCAGATCTCGCTATGGATGCTGCTACTTGCGTAGGCTGTGGTGCTTGTGTTGCTGCTTGTAAGAACGGTTCGGCTATGCTCTTCGTTTCAGCAAAGGTTAGCCAGTTTGCACTCCTTCCACAGGGTCAGGCAGAGGCAGCTCGCAGAGCAAAGGCTATGGTTGCTAAGATGGACGAGCTCGGTTTTGGTAACTGTACAAACACACGTGCATGTGAGGCAGAGTGTCCAAAGGGCATCTCAATCTCTAATATCGCACGTCTCAACCGTGAGTTCTTGAAGGCTAAGTTGAAAGACTAAGTCTGAGATGAAAGGTAATTGATACAATCAATTATAATGACGCGCCCTCGATGAAAATCGGGGGCGTTTTTTTAATGTTTAGTGCCTAAATGGAGAGAGGAATCTTGGGGTTGGTAAATTTGGGCGTATAATGAGCTATTCTATATGAAGAATAGTGAGAAATAGTGATGCGTATTGGTAAGAGCTATGACGCTGGCTGTATGGTGAGGAATAGATAGCTATGGTGAAGGGGATGGGTTATATTGATATGTGTAGGTTGATGTATGGAGCTAGAAGATGGGGATTGGGTCATTGGGGAGTATGAAAATTGGCGTATTAGACGTGTGTTTATGTATGGGTAGGTAAATCTAGGATATATGGCAAAAAAAGTCCCATTCCTTTGGGGAATGGGATTATTTGGGGTTATCTATTGCGTGAAGATTTTTTGGCTTTTGTTTTGAACTTCTTGACGAATTTATCTAGAGTGTAATCAGCTACGTGGAAATCCACTTTGATATCCCAATTAGCGCGGACTGTGACTTTTTCCATATAGTATATGAACTCCTCAGGTTGGGTTTTCGTTTCGAAGTCGCCGTTATCGAATTTACCATTATGGTTATTATCCTTTAGGATGCGCACCATATAATCGCCTGGCTTGAGGTATCGGAAAGCCACCTTGCCATTTTTAGGGAGATAGTTTTGGCGTTTTACCTCCTTACCCTTGCCATCGACTAATTGAAGAAGACCATTAGGGATTATAGAGTCGACCTCTATATATAGTGTACCATACTTATCTAGAGAAGGTGTATTGAGTTTGAATATGGTATTATTGTTTTTTAGTCCATATATATCCTCTACGGCCGCAGAGTCGATAGTTAGTTCATAGTTCTCCCCTGGTTGCCATTTGGCCTTTATGCGCACTGTTTTTAGGTTTATGGTATCTGTTATTATTGAGTAATTCATAGGTTCGAATATGGTATCCACTTTATGAGTTAGCGATACCGCCTCCCAGTTTATTGACTTATAAGGGGTAGGGCTAGTAATGGTAACCATGCCATAAGCTCCAAAGCTATTAGGAGCCTTAAGGGATAGGGTAGGAATCTTTTCGGGTTGAGTCTTCTGTCCCTTTTTGCGATTCTTTCTCTTTTCCTCCTTAGGGTCTACCTTCTTTTTGAAGTGCCAGAAATCCATAGTGTCCACCTTAGATACCATTTGATTTAGGCTATCGAGTACAGGGTAAGAGATAGCCAATACTACAGAATCTTGGTCGTATATTAAGGTGTCAGTCATCCATACTGTTATGGAATCATTATATTGAGAATACTCTACGACCATTTTGGAGTTGGAATCCTCGTGTCCTACGAAAGAGATTTGAGGTTTAGACTTCATTCTGTTGTTAAAGGTGAGGTCTATACGGTTGCGTTCATTACGCTTGTCTGAAGTTATATACTGGTCGTATGCACTTTCGGTAAAGGCGAACAGTTTAATAGAATCTGGGGTGTATACTAGGGTGTCGCGTTCGATTCTTTGGAACACCCATTGTGCGGTATCTTGAGAGAGGCATAGTGAGTCAACAGGGATAGAGTCGACTATCTGTCGAATCTCCCAAGATGGGCGAACAGGAGAGCTATTCCAAGCGATAAGTTCTAGACCCTTCTGATCGTATAAGAAATTACGATTCTGGTCGTCCAAAGCATATACCATATAATCTGCATCGGCAGGGACATTTTTGATGGCAAAACGGCCATATTCATCGGTTTTAGAGATACGGATAGGCGATACTTTTTGGATAGCCGTATCGGTCATATTTGAGTGAAGAACTACATAAATACCATTAAGAGGATCGAGAGTCTCTGCGTCATAAAGATTACCAGAAATCATCATAGAATCTTGTGTTTCGCCTGTAGAGAATGTGAATGAGAAATTCTCTAAGAGGTTACCCTCATTGAGGTCAGACACGCAGTCGGCGAAATCCAGAGTATATGTAGTATTTGGCATAAGTTCCACCTTATCATCCATACGGACAGAGAGGACCTTACCATGGGCGTCCACTTTAGGGGTAGGGAAGACAGGAGGAGACATGACGAACTTCTTATCGGCATCCTTTACTTGGATATTTTCATCGAAGAAGATAGATACTGTCTTGCCATTGAATCCCGTAGAGAAAGGCAGAGGCTTAGAGTTGACCACCAAAGGAGGCTTTCTATCTTTGGGTCCGCCTGTAGGTGTGCCAGGATTTGCGCACATAGTAGCCAAGATAGGCAGTATAGCGCATAGGATATACAAGTATATTGCTTTTTTCATCTTCATAAAAAAAGCATCATCTATCCGCAAAGAATTGATGATGCTAGTATATTAGTAATTCTATTGTTATTTCTTCACGAACTCGGACTGAGAGTTATCGTAGTTCAAATAGTACTTACCCTTTTGAAGTGACGATATATTGATAGTAGAGCCGAAGCCCTTGAATACTATACCACCGAACTGGTCGTATATTTCGTACATTGTCTCAGCGGAGAATGTGATTTGAGAATCAGATGCTTTGAATGTTACGGCTGGAGCTGTAACGATTTCTATAGCCTCCTTAGAGAACTTATTAATCTTCTTGCCGTCGGTTTGGCGGACGCGGAACTTGTTAGGGCCGCAGTGTGTACGAACTTTGACCTCGTATGTATTAGGTTGGTTTTTACCCTTACCACGAACCTCGCCTACGCGTACCCATTTGTTCCAGCGGAACTGTTCGATATAGAACGAAATGGAACCCGTCTCACCAGTGGTAGAGAACTTTAGCAAACCATTCTTTACAGATACAGGACCGAAATCGGCTGCGCGCTTAACCTGAAGGGCGTAGTTGTTGAGAATCATAGGAACGCAATCGTCCTTATATTTGATAGCGACAACTACATCATCGCCCACGTTGAATCCATATACAGACAAATCTATTTCGAACGCGCTTGAGTTAATCTCGTCAGTTGTGATTTGACCGTTTACGGTAACCTCGTAGGCGCAGAAACCCACACCCGAAGGAGCGAATGGGTTACGCACGTATATGTTTTCGCCTTGGTATGTACCCTTAAGTACTAACTCTTC
Source organism: Bacteroidia bacterium (assembly GCA_030526155.1). Classification (GTDB taxonomy): domain Bacteria; phylum Bacteroidota; class Bacteroidia; order Bacteroidales; family Marinilabiliaceae; genus W3P20-009. Next base: position 23,620 of record JAUNDI010000006.1, on the reverse strand, counting down.
GGCTGATACTGGTGCTATTGCAGCGAAAGATAGTGCTGCTACAGTTAATAGTCCCAGAAGTTTCTTCATAATAGCTCAAATTTGAAGGCAAGTTTAGCATTTTTTTTCGTGTTAGCAAAGAGATTTCTTATATTTTTTCACTAAGCTATATAAAACGAAGTGTTATGCTTCGGTCCAAAGGCCATCTTGCTTGATGATTTCTATAAGTTGGTCGAGAGCCTCCTCTTGGTTTAGCTCCTTCTTTAGCAGTTGTTTTCCGCGGTAGAGAGATATCTTGTCGTATCCTGCCCCCACGTAGCCATAATGAGCGTCGGCCATTTCTCCGATACCATTTACTATACAACCCATGACACCAATTTTAAGGCCCTTGAGATGTCCCATACGAGCCTTGATACGTTGAACTGTACTTTGGAGGTCGTATAGAGTACGGCCGCAGCCTGGGCAAGAGATAAATTCGGCCTTAGAGAAACGTGCTTGTGTAGCTTGAAGGAGCATGAAAGCAGTTTGCTCGACATCAGAGGCAGCAATATTCTCATTAGTAATCATGATACCATCGGCCAAGCCATCTATAAAGAGTAGACCTAGGTCGGCCGAAGCCTTCAATTGGAATTCAGCCAAAGAAGATACCTTGCTAGAGTAATTTATTACGACAGGAGCCATAACGCCAGCCTCATTTAGTTTGAGGATGATGGTACGATACTCTATTGTAGGGTTTGCGCTTACGGCAGAAGCCAATATTATGATATTATCTCTTTTAGCCAAATCTGCCAATAGAGACTCAGAAAGATCGGATAGGGAGATTTTGACAAAAGATGTACCACCATTAGCATTTAGATTAGATGGTAATACTATAGGATAAGACTCGCCACTCTTTGAGGAGATATTTCCATTACCGATGTAGTAATCTGATTCTCCATTATTAGCAGAGATAACTACAGGTAGAGAAGAGCCACCGATATTCAGTACTTGGTTGCTGGTACGCTTCTCGTAAGAGTATGGAGAGTATGATGATGCATCTACGGCGTTGACATTAGGAGCTAGGGCCTTAGAAGATATGTAATCTACGAGAGCCTTAGCCACGGGTATCTCAGCCTCTGGAGCCTCGGTAAGAGAGACGCGAATGGTATCGCCCAAGCCATCTATCATAAGAGCGCCAATACCAGCAGCAGATTTGATACGACCTTCGGCATCGCTACCCGCCTCAGTCACCCCGAGGTGAAGAGGGTAGACATTACCCTTAGCTCGCATAGCGGCAGATAGTTGGCGTACTGTGTGAACCATTATTCGGGTATTACTAGCCTTGATGCTTATGACGATGTTATAGAAATCTAGCGACTCGAGAGCCTCGAGGTACTCCATACAAGAGGCAACCATACCCTCTGGGGTATCGCCATACTTTGCCATTATACGATCAGATAGAGAGCCATGGTTGACGCCGATACGGAGGGTAGTGTTATTCTCCTTGCATATCTTTACTAGAGGAGTAAGCTTCTCCTTTATGAGAGCCATCCAATCATCTTGAGACATATTGTCGGCTGACTCATCGAATCTTTTAGCGCCACCTGTATAGTTGCCAGGATTGATACGGACCTTTTCTGAATATTGTGCAGCGATTTCGGCAGCGGAAGGATTGTAGTGGACATCAGCCACGAGAGGAGTGTTATAACCCTTAGCCTTAAGAGCTTCAGATATATTTTTCATATTCTGAGCCTCTGGTCGTCCCTGTGTAGTGAGGCGTACGACTTGTCCGCCCGCCTTTATGATACGGATAGCCTGTTCTACAGAGGCCTCTGTATCGTTAGTATTAGTGGTAGTCATAGACTGTACGCGAACAGGCTCTTGACCACCCATAGCCAAATTGCCGACGAGTACCTTGCGAGTATTTACGCGTTGGTATCCGAATAGATTATCACAATATTCAGTTGCTTTCATAAGAGCAAAGGTACTTATGAAAAAGTTACTAGGCAAAAGATTGGGGAAATATTTGGGGGAGAGATTTGGCACTCGGGGGTAATGGATTTTCTGGATTTTTTAGTGAGGCTAGATGTTCTAGAGAAGACTAGAGAGGTGGGAGTGTGGGTAGTTTGTGGTGCCTTGTTCATCGCAATTTTGGTAGTAGATCTAGTTGTCCTAGTTATTCTAGATGGACTAGAGAATGCTAGAAGGGAGTGTGGGGATAGGCTGTTTGGTGTGCGGATGGTGCCTTGTTGCTCGCAGTTTTTGTATTATTTGGTCGCAGTAATTACGCTATTAGACTATATCAACAAAAAAGCCACGCACGATAATATACCGTGCGTGGGCTGTAAGTTATAGATATGTGATTTACTATTTTGCTGTGAGCAAGTAGTAATTCTTCTTACCCTTTTGAACGAGGAGGTATTTTCCTTGAAGAAGGAAAGAATCGTTTATTACATCCTCAGGAGCGTTAACCTTAGACTTATTGATTTGGAGTCCGGCTACGTTTCTCTTGAGCTCGCCCTTAGAAGGGAATACAGGAGCTACGCTAGTGAGAAGGTCGGCCACTTGTACGCCAGCCTTAAGAGAATCCATAGGAACGTCATACTTCTCTACTCCCTCGAATACTGAGAGGATTGTAGCCTCGTCCATCTGCTGGAGCATCTCTGTTGTACCCTTACCGAAGAGGAGTTGAGAAGCTGCGATAGCTGTTTGGAGAGCCTCCTCGCCATGGACCATGATAGTAATTTGCTCTGCGAGCTTCTTTTGGAGAGGGCGGAGACTTGGGTCTTCAGCCTGTTGCTTTTCGAGGTCAGCAATCTCCTCTTGAGATAGAAGAGTAAAGATTTTGATGTAGCGAGCAGCATCCTCGTCGGATGTATTTAGCCAGAACTGATAGAACTTATATGGGCTAGTCTTCTCTGGGTCGAGCCATACGTTGCCACCCTCTGTTTTACCAAACTTAGTACCATCAGCCTTAGTGAGGAGAGGGCAAGTCATAGCGAACGCCTCGCCACCAGTCTTACGACGGATAAGTTCAGTACCTGTAGTAATATTACCCCATTGGTCAGAGCCGCCGAGCTGGAGCTTACAGTTATAGTGCTCGTTTAGGTAAAGGAAGTCGTAACCTTGAACAAGTTGGTAAGAGAACTCAGTAAAAGACATACCCTCGCGGCTCTCGGAGCTGAGGCGCTTTTTAACTGAATCCTTAGCCATCATATAGTTAACTGTGATATGCTTACCGATATCGCGAATGAATGCGAGGAAAGAGAAATCCTTCATCCAGTCGTAGTTATTTACCATTACGGCGGCGTTAGGAGCATCGCTATGGAAATCGAGGAAACGCTCGAGTTGCTTTTTGATACCCTGTTGGTTTTTAGCGAGAGTCTCCTCGTCGAGGAGGTTACGCTCTTGAGACTTCATTGAAGGGTCTCCAATCATACCTGTAGCGCCACCCACGAGAGCGATAGGCTTGTGACCAGCAGCTTGGAAGTGTTTAAGGATCATAACACCTACGAGGTGACCAATATGAAGTGAATCGGCAGTAGGGTCAATGCCTAGATAAGCAGTTGTCATCTCCTTTTGGAGTTGCTCTTCTGTACCTGGCATGATATTGTGGAGCATGCCTCTCCATTTCAATTCTTCAACAAAGTTCATCGAATTATTGTACTTTATACATTATCTGGGTGCAAAGGTAGTTATTATTCAGCAATTTTCACATTTGCTAGCTTAATGTTTGGTGATAAAGCTATAGCGAAACCATAACTATAATCGAATTGCGATTTATCTATGTCGTGATAAGCGTTAAAATCTAGGCTAAAGCGGACGCACTTATGGATTTGTTTTTCGAGAGCGACGTGAGCCAAAGCGATGTTTCGGGCCTTACGATAAGCATCGGTAAAACGAGAGCTACTAGTAAGGAGAGGCATACCATGGAGAGAGTTATAGTCGTCTGCATGGAAATAACCTACAGAAGCCGAAATCAGTTTAGACTTCATGCCCACTTCAGGATTTACAGCATAACCATTAGTGGTACGATGGACATCTCCACCATTGAAGACATTAAAATATAAGAGATCGACACCATAATATATGGCATTGATGAAACTACCAGATACCTTGTGAGTAGATTTTAGTCCCACTTGAAGATTCATAAGACTTTGTACTGGCATAGGGAAGGTACTAATTTGTCCACCGATATGGTTAAACGTCAATCTAAGAGGAATGAAGAGAGAATAACCATTATTATCTATCGGAGTAAAATCGGCACGTATGCCAGCCATAAAACGTTCAGGGATGGTATCGCCATGCTTAATAAACGATTGCCAATCTATCCATATTTCGCCATCAACCTTAGATGTACGCCATAGTACCTGAGCGCCAGTAGCTGGTCGGGCGGACAGAAGCGACTCTGGGTCGAGGATAGCCTGATGTAGGCGGTGGCATGTAGAGCCATCTATATTACCAAGACGAACGGAGAAATTAGGATTCACTTGCCATATAGCTGAGACGTATGGGTAGACCTTATCGAATTTATCTGTGCCACCATATTGTAGCATTTCGGCACCCACCTCTAGCAATACATTAGGGAGGAATTGATATTTGAGAGTAGGGCGGAAGCGATAACCTGGGAGAGTATACCCATCAGCGAACTCACCGAAGAACTCATTATTTTTGAAATAGGAGATATTTTTGAGAGACAAAGAGATATCTCCATGACGTGTGGTATCAAGAGGGGCATCCCTCAGAACCTCTGCGACATATACATCTTGAGAAAAAGAGTCTGTATAGGATATAGCGAGTAATCCTATACAGATCGTAAGAACCTTATTTAAAATATTATTCATCGACCGAATACCTTTCTAAGTAATTCTGTGGTACGAGCAGAAGCCTGGGTACGTATTTTAGTCTCCTGTTCGCCGACCTTGACATACAAGCCATCTACTGCCTTTTCGGTAAGATAATCAGTAAGGTCGGTATTAACAGGCTTAAGACCCGCCACTGCACCAACAGGATTTTTTGCCAAAGCATTCCATTTAGACGTCAGAGTATTCCAAGAAGACTGAGCGGAGACATCGCCAACTAGTTTCTTTTGGATAGAAGACTCGATACGTCCACGGAAGACATTTTTGAGAGCTGTTTTTGTTTTACCCTTAAAGTAGGAAGTTGCTGCGGTACGGTCGCCCTTTAGGATAGCTGTAGCATCTTGGAATGTCATCTCCTTGATAGCATTTATGAATATAGGAGCGGTATCCTTCACGGCGTCGGTAGCAGCGGCGTTAATACTAAGGATAACATTTTCCACCAACTTATCACCTCCAGGGATTTTGCTGATATTCTTAAGAATTGTCGATGCCTCAGAAGGGAGACCTATTCTGACAGCGAGATCGTCATAGTAACCATTTTTGGCTGCTAGTTGCTTTATGCCTAAGTTGACGCCTATATTAAGAGCCTCTTTAAGTCCGGCTGTAATATCTTGCTGCGAGAGGGCAGCTTTAGTCACTTGATTAACCCCAGCCATAGATACTAGGCTAGACATTTCGGAACAAGCGGTAAGCAGAACAGCAGACGAAGCCACTGCTGATAGGATGAACGACTTATACTTCATAAGAATTTCTCAGTTGGTGTAAAATACATGTATAAAAATATAGAGGGGAGCTCCATGAAGAGGTCCCCTCGTATTGAAAAGAATTGATTATCGGAGCAAATAAGGGAGACCGCGATGGCGGTTCTTAAGAGCGATACCAGTACCTATAGCCACAGAAAGGAGAGGGTTCTCTGCCACGTGGAATGGGATATTGATTTTGTCTGTAAGACGCTTATCGAGTCCACGGAGGAGTGCACCACCGCCAGTGAGGTAGATACCATTCTCGACGATATCGGCGTATAGCTCTGGAGGGGTCTGTTCGAGAGCTGCGAGAACGGCAGCCTCTATTTTGCTAACTGACTTCTCTAGGGCATGAGATATCTCTTGATAGCTAACAGGCACCTCGATAGGGAGTGCTGTCATTTGGTTAGGACCGCGAACAATGAAGTCGTCTGGTGGAGTCTCAAGTTCTGGGAGAGCAGAGCCCACGCGAATCTTAATCTGTTCAGCTGTACGCTCACCGATTTTGATATTATGTTGACGGCGCATATACTCAACGATATCCTCGGTAAGCTCGTCGCCAGCGATACGAATACTCTTATTAGTAACGATACCACCGAGAGAGATGACAGCGATTTCTGTTGTACCGCCACCTATATCGACAATCATGCTACCTTGAGGAGCCTCGACATCGATACCGATACCGATAGCTGCAGCCATAGGCTCGTAAATCATGTATACCTCGCGACCGCCGGCATGCTCAGCAGAGTCGCGTACGGCACGAAGTTCCACCTCTGTAGAACCAGAAGGGACGCAGATAACCATAGTCAGAGAAGGGCTAAAGAACTTAGGTTGTGGTAGGATCTTTATCATGCCACGAATCATCTTCTCTGCTGCGTTAAAGTCGGCAATCACACCATCCTTAAGAGGGCGGACTGTACGAATATTATTATGCTCCTTACCCTGCATTTCGCGAGCGCGCTTACCGATTGCAATAGCCTCGCCCGAATGCTGATCGAGAGCTACTATAGAAGGCTCATCTACTGCTACCTTTTCATTATGGATAATGATGGTATTAGCAGTACCGAGGTCCATAGCCAATTCCTGTGAAAGAAATGAAAAGAGACCCATATCTCAATTATATATATCGTTATAAAGAGAGGGAAAGAGCCTTATGCGGCCCTCTCCCATATCAATTAATGCTTGAAGTGACGAGAACCAGAGAATACGAGAGCCATACCATTCTTGGTACAGTATTCTATTGTCTCATTATCACGTACTGAACCGCCAGGCTCGATAACGGCGTCGATACCCTCGTTGTGAGCTATCTCCACGCAATCGCCGAATGGGAAGAAAGCGTCAGAAGCTAGAGCAGCGCCCTTGAGGTCGAAATTAAACGCCTTAGCCTTAGCGATAGCGTGACGAAGCGAGTCTACGCGGCTTGTTTGGCCGGTACCGCTACCGAGGAGCTGCTTATTCTTTGCGAGTACGATAGCGTTAGACTTAGTGTGCTTAACGATCTTATTAGCGAAGAGGAGATCCTCGATTTCTGCGTCAGTAGCAGGACGTGCGCCCATATTCTGGAGGTCGGCAGGAGTCTCAGTCTTGAAGTCGCGATCCTGTACGAGGAGGCCATTAAGGCAAGAGCGAACTGTACGAGGAGAAACCTCCTTAGACTTTTGGATAAGGATGATACGATTCTTCTTCTGCTTGAGGACTTCGAGAGCCTCATCAGAGTATGCAGGAGCGATAACGACCTCGAAGAAGATTTTATTCATCTCATCAGCAGTCTCCTTATCGACAGGCTTATTGCAAACTACGATACCGCCGAAAGCAGATACTGGGTCGCCAGCGAGGGCATCCTTCCAAGCCTCGAGGAGAGTATTACGAGAAGCCAAGCCGCAAGCGTTATTGTGCTTAAGGATAGCAACTGTTGTCTCATCGAACTCATTAATGAGGCCGACAGCAGCGTCGATATCGAGGAGGTTATTATAAGATATTTCCTTACCATGGATTTGCTCGAACATTGCCTCGAAATCGCCGAAGAATACACCCTTCTGGTGAGGGTTCTCGCCATAACGGAGAGATTTAGAAGCATCGGCAGTAATACGTAGGCGGGCGTGATCTTTATCGAAATAGCTAAAGATAGCGCTATCGTAGTGGCTAGATACTGCGAAAGCATCCATAGCGAGGTCGAGACGATCCTCTTCATCTGTTACGCCCTGCTTCTCATGGAGAAGGTCAGCAAGTTTAGCATATTGAGCTTGAGAAGGGATAATGACAACATCCTTATAGTTTTTAGCAGCTGCTCTGATGAGCGAGATACCACCTATATCAATCTTCTCGATAATATCCTCGTGCGATGCGCCGCTAGCTACTGTAGCCTCAAAAGGATAGAGGTCGACAATAACGAGGTCGATCTCAGGGATATTATACTGCTGAGTTTGAACCTTATCACCTGGGTTATCGCGACGAGATAGGATACCGCCGAAGACGCCAGGATGAAGAGTTTTAACTCGGCCACCAAGGATAGAAGGGTAGCCTGTAAGCTTCTCAACTGGAGTACATTCGATGCCGAGACCCTCGATAAAGGTCTGTGTACCGCCAGTAGAAATAATCTTAACTCCGAGTGAGTCAAGTGTTCTTACGATGTCATCAAGTCCGTCCTTGTAGAAAACGGAGATGAGAGCTGACTTAATTTGCTTTGGGTTGCTCATTTTCCTTTCAATTTACTTATAAAGTGCGAATATACAAAAAGATTGGATATCATAGAGCGCCTTTTGCATATTATATGTGATTTTGGGGTATTTGAGGAGTGCAGAGAGAGGTGCCGGAATGGAAATAATGATTATATAGAATATATATAGGGAGCATTCGGGCTGCACCCTTGTTGCTCGCAGTTTTTTATTATAATTAGTGTAATAAAGGATGGCACGGAGGAGACGGACGTGGATATGTCGGACTGAGAAAATAAAATACGGAAATAAAGTAGTATATTTGAGTCGTATTTAGACTCATAGATATTTATTATACAAAGAGTATGTCGGTAATAATAGATTCTGTCACAAAGACATTTGGTACACAAAAGGCGTTGAACAGTGTTTCATTTAAGGTATCTGAGGGCGAGGTAGTAGGCTTTCTCGGTCCTAATGGAGCGGGTAAATCCACTATGATGAAGATAGCCACAGGCTATTTGATAGCAGATGCTGGAGAGGTAACTATATGCGGGCAGAAGATTACGCCAGACAACACAGAGGTAAGGAGACTGATAGGCTATTTGCCAGAGCACAATCCGCTCTATTTAGAGATGTATGTGAGAGAGTATCTAGAGATGGTGGGCAAATTGTATTATATCAGCAGCAAAGATATTAAGCGCGAAGTAGAGGCGGTAATAGAGAGAACAGGGTTGGGTGCAGAGAGTCATAAGAAGATAGGAGCTTTGTCTAAAGGATACAGGCAAAGAGTAGGCATTGCACAAGCCATTATAGGGAAGCCCAAAGTAATAATACTAGACGAGCCGACTACGGGACTTGACCCAAATCAGATAGTAGATATTAGAAATCTGATAAAAGATCTAGGTAGAGAACATAGTGTCATACTATCGACACATATTATGCAAGAGGTAGAGGCGATATGTGATAGGATAGTACTAATAGACCATGGTCAGATAAGAGCAGAGGGAACGCCACAAGAGATATCGACACTTGTAGGCGGACAGCAAGTTGTAGAGATAGCCTTTGAAGAGAGGGATACTGATTTAACAGTCCTTGGAGAGATGGCATTTGTAGACCATATAGTAAAGACAGAAGAGGGTTATGAAGTATATGCTGCCGAAGGAGTAGAAGATATAAGACCAATGTTATTCCGCTTTGCAGTTGAGAATAAACTTACCCTTATAAAGCTCAATAAGATGGTAAATAGCATGGAAGACCTATTCCATAGGCTTATTCCTTCGAAATAGACAACTATTTATCAGTCTGTTGCTCATGGCGCAATAGCAACGTAAGTTCGTCGGCGCTTAGTGGCTTTACAGCATACTGATTTTTAGGTTTATCTGCAATCTTTTTAATAAGAGCCACAATAGCGCCAATAGCCACGCTAGACGATACGCCAATCATCTGGTCGGGTGCTATCATACCCTTATACTCTATATGCATAGCTTGACGGCCAATAGTACTACGTTGGTTCTCTTCTACACCCCATTTCCTATTTATAGAAGGAGTTGCAAGAGCATGGTATGTGCTACTTGCGAATAGGTGGTTTGTGAGCTTATTTTTACTATGCTCGAGACTTGTAATCTGCCTAGCCTCCTCTGTGAGCGTGAGTCTACGTGGCTTTACTAGGATCTCGGAGAGCATTATTGTATCAGGCGATAGAGATACCGCCACAATATTTTGGGCAAAAAGAGAATCCTTCACCTCAAGTACAGCAGGGAAATAACCCACATGAGTAAAGACTAGTGTATCGCCTATGTTAGCCAATATCTCCACGCGTCCGGCCTCATCGGCACTACGTCCAAACTGTCCAACACGCAGAGTAGCCTTTTCAAGCGGCTCGGCAGACTGAGCATCGATTATTATACAAGCAAAAGCACGCTGGACAGAGTAGTCGGCCTCATAACCCTGTCCACATACCAATACTGAGATGAGTGATAGAAATGTAAATATTATTCCTCTACCTAATATGAACAATTTCACGACGTTTTAGAATAATAGCCGAACGCGAAGGGAGGTATAGATGGATAACATCCTGTCCGTCGCGAGGCTCAGTGTAATATATAAAGAACATATCATTTCGATCGAAGCCGCCAAAGCGCCCCTCGTCGGTTGATAGTACTATACTATATCTGCCCTTAGGGACAGGTATGATATAATCTGTGTAAGAGTTAGTAGGACTGAAGTTGAATACAGCCAAATAGTCGCCACGACCAAAAGCCAAGACCTGTGTCTCGTCATAATCGTAATACCTATAAGGATAAGAAGGGACAGGAGTCTGCTTAAAGATATCTATCATTGCCTTCTCGAAATCGAGCAAGAAATGGTATCTCAGATAATCGGCATGAGCCAAGCTCCATTGGCGACGTGCATACTTATAGCTCCAATTATTACCCTCGCGAGGGAAGTCGATCCACTCAGGGTGTCCAAACTCATTACCCATAAAAGTAAGGTATCCTCCAGAGGCGGTGAAGAGGGTAACTAGACGTATCATCTTATGGAGAGCAATACCCCTATCGACATTCATATTTTGGCTACCAACATTCATATCCGTGTACATATCCTTTTCAATAAGGCGGAATATGATAGTCTGATCGCCCACTAGAGCCTGGTCGTGACTCTCAGCATAGTTGATAGTCAGTTCCTCAGGGCGGTGCTGCTGTAGCTCATAGAATATCTTACCCACAGGCCACTTCTCATCAGGAGTCTCCTTGATAAGCTTAATCCAATAGTCGGGCACACCCATAGATAGGCGATAGTCGAACCCTATGCCACCACTTTCGAATTTACCAGCAATTCCAGGGAATCCAGACATCTCCTCGGCAATAGTAATAGCGGATGGCTTAACTGTATGTATCAGTTCGTTTGCAAGGGTGAGATATAGTATAGCATCGTCATCCTCATTACAAGCGAAATAATCCTCGTATTTTGTAAAATCCTTACCTAGGCCATGGTTGAAATATAGCATAGAAGTGACGCCATCGAAACGGAACCCGTCGAAATGGAACTCCTCTAGCCAATATTTGCAGTTTGATAAGAGGAATTGTTGTACCTCATGCTTTCCGTAGTCGAAACAACGACTATCCCATGCAGGGTGATTACCCCTATCGCCATAGTGGAAATATAGGTCGGTACTACCATCTAATCTAGATAGACCCTCATTCTCATTTTTCACTGCGTGAGAATGAACGATATCCATAATAACTGCTATACCATTCTCATGAGCCTCATTTATTAGCTGTTTTAGCTCCTCGGGAGTACCAAAGCGAGAAGAGGCAGCGAAAAAACTTGAGACATGGTATCCAAATGAGCCATAGTATGGGTGCTCTTGGATAGCCATAAGTTGTATGACGTTATACCCAACTTCTATGACATGGGGGAGTACATTTTGGCGGAACTCCTCATATGTAGACACACCCTCCTTCTCGCCGCTCATACCTATATGAGCCTCGTATATCAATTTTGGTTCAGAGGGAGTCTTAAACCCTTGGTCGGTCCAAGAGAACTCTCTCTCTTCCCAAGCCTGGGCATCAAACCCCTTTGTCTCCTCGTTTTGTATTACTCTATTGATATATGCAGGGATACGTTCGCCTTCGCCACCATTCCAGCGCACCAACATCTTGAATTTATCGCCATGCTTGATGGTGTTTTGTGGGAATATTAGTTCCCATACACCATTATCAAGACGCCTCATCTCATATAGGGCATCCTGCTTCCAGTTGTTAAAGTCGCCTATTATGCAAATAGAGGTAGCATTAGGGGCATACTCACGCAACACCCATCTGCCATTCTCCTGATGTAAGCCGTAATACTTATATGCATTGGCAAATTCTGATAGGCCTCCATATTCACTCTTAAGGTCCTCTATTCGATTTATAGCTCTGTTATGACGCCAGTCGATAGTTTTGGCGTATGGTTCGAGCCATGTGTCCATTTGGTAAATCTGAAGTGCCATAGCTATTAAAGTTTATCTTTTTGAATAGAGAAGCAAACCTTTACACCCTGTGTGTATGTAGAGTCTATCCAGATGTTACCATTGACTAGCTCTATATATTTTTTAGCGAGGGTAAGACCTATATCATGAACTCTTGTTTGGCCATCGGCTCCGCTAGCGTCGGCTATTGCCATAAGGTTAAACATCTTCTCCTCGTCTCCAGGTTGTAGAGGTAAACCATTATCTATAACTATGAAGGTCATATTTCTATCATCTACGCCATACTGTACAGATATCTGGCCATTATTTTGTATTGCCTCGAGCGAATTGTTTAATACTTGCTCAAGAATCTTTCTGATTATCTCCTCAGAGTTCCATATAGTGTCATTAGGCGAAGAGATAGCATAATTGGTAATAAACGATATGCTCTTACCCTCCTTCTCAGCATTCTTCTTGTACTGTGCCACTATATCGTCCAATAGGTTGTTCAATGAATGAGGAACAGCCGATTTGTTCATATAGGTAGACTGCAACTTAGAGATATCGACAAGACTATCTATAACGTTGAGGGTAAGTTTACTATTACGCTTTACGATATCCATAAATACGCGTCGCTCTTCGGGCGACTCTGTCGACTCGATAAGATCCATAAATCCTATTACGGCATTCATAGGAGTACGTATCTCTTGGCCGAGATTAGTAAGGAATAGACGTTTGAGTTCTGAACTCTCTTGTGACTTCTCCTTCTCTCTATTGAGGTCAGATTGTATTACCTCAAGATTTTGGTTTAGAGAAGCTATGCGAGTCTCATACTGTTGGCGCTCTAGCTTCATCTGCTCCACTTGCAGCTCGGCATCAAAGAGAGGTGCAATGAGGTGTAGCAATCTTGTCTTGCTATCAATATCAACAATGCTACAAGAGTTAATAGCTATAAGCAAACCTGTGACCATATTTCGGTTATTCTTAACGGGAACCGAAATATAGGCGCTAGCGTTCATCTTAGGGAATGGTAACTCAGCCAATGCTTGCTCGGCCTTATTAGATGCTGCAGCCTGTGAGTGCTGCCATTGGAATATTTTCCCCTTGACATTGTACTCAGAATCACTACAATCTAGTACTAGGTACGAACCTATAGAACGTTGCTTACTACAGAGTAGGAGTATAGGGCACTCCACCATCTCTGCTAGCTCGCTAAGCCTTTTGTTGCAATCATTAAAGCCGTATGAGCACAAGAGTTTTTTAAGTGTAGCGTGATTATCTCTAACGTATGTAGGCATATCTACATAGTTCGATGCGGAATCTGTAGTATTCCGTGACTTTACTAGTATTCTACGTAATGCTGAAATTAAACCCATTGTGTTGCTAGTTTATTGATAAAAACAAATGTAATTATTTGACTCTAGTTTTTCAATAGGTTTACGTACAATATTTAGAAAAGTGACATTATTACCCCGACAATGTTATAGATATCACCAAATGGTCATTTACCATTCATATTTATCAACTGGTCTATATACTCACGATTGTTGGATAGACGAGGCACCTTGTTTTGTCCGCCTAGCTTCCCTTTAGACGACATCCAATCGTAGAATAGTCCATTTCTAGCTACTGTCAGTATCGGTCCTCCAAGGGTAATATCTTTATAGCGCTTTGCCTCATAGTCGGAGTTGACCGATTGTAATGCTTTGTCGAGCGTAGTGCGGAATAGCTCCACGTCGCTTGGCATCTTTTCAAACTCTATTAGCCACTCATGGCAACCTTGCTTTTTAGTCTCCATGAATACAGGGGCAGCAGTATAGTCGCGTATCACAGCACCCGTCTCTTCTGAGGCCTTATGTAGGGCCTTCTCGGCATTATCTATCATAAGCTCCTCGCCAAAGGCATTGATATAGTGCTTTGTTCTGCCCGATATAATAATTCTATGTGGGTTCAGGGAGACAAATCGTACTGTATCCCCTATCATATACCTCCATAGACCGCCGTTGGTCGTAATTACCATAGCATAATCGACACCAAGTTGCACGTCGTTAATGGTATATGCCTTAGGAAACGGATTACCAATCTCAGCCATTGGTACGAATTCATAGAATACGCCATAGTCGAGCATTAGCAACATACCACTTTGAGTTGGGTCATCTTGCAAGGCAAAGAAACCTTCACTAGCGTTGTATGTCTCAAGGAAATTTATGCCCTTAGGAGCTAAAGCCTTATATTGCTCTCTATAAGGGGTGAAGTTTATGCCTCCGTGGATAAATAGCTCCAAGTTAGGCCATATCTCGTGGAGGTTATCTTTTCCCGTTACCTGTAGTATATGCTTTATGAGGATGAGGAACCAGCTAGGTACACCAACTATACTTGTTACATTCTGTTTTACGGTATATGCTGTTATCTTCTCAAGTTTCTCCTCCCATTTGTCAAGCAGTGCAATATCCCTACATGGTGTCTTGAAGAGGTCGAGCCATTTTGGTGTATTGCTTATCATAATGGCAGACAGGTCGCCCTCTACACTGCCGGAGTTGACAGACGAAATCTTTTTGCTACCTCCCAATATAAGGCTTTTGCCACCAAACAATCTTGATGTATCTTCGTGTTGACTAGTGTATATAAAAGATACATCACGCCCACCTTGGAAGTGGCATTTCTGTAGTACATCATTGGTGACTGGGATATACTTACTCTTGGCATTGGTAGTGCCAGATGATTTTGCGAACCATTTAGTGTGTCCAGGCCATACTACGTTATCCTCACCTTTTATCATCCTCTCTATATATGGCGAGAATGTCTCATAGTCTACCACAGGGACACGCGAAGCGAAATCGTCATACGAGCGCATAGTGGCAAAGGAGTGCTCAATACCTAACGCAGTATCTTTTGCCTTTTGAAGATTTGCGTTGAGCTGCTTCTGCTGTATAGTATCTCCATGCTGAGCAAAACTCTCTATTTGCCCAATTCTCTTCTTGGAATATATATTTATAAGCCTATTGAGGATGGTCATATCTCTTCTTCTAATTTAATATCGTATACTCTTCGGTCTCTATAGATAGTATAGAGTAGTATGGTTTATTGTTATCTATAGTCCACTTGTACATGGTATTCACATCTTGTAGGTCGCTCACTATCTTCTCACACTCATTATTGCTTGTAGTGTCTGATTGTAATCGCTCTATACACTCTATATAGTTCTGTCTCATTCTAAGGAGCTCCTCTATATAGAATCGTCTTTCGCATAGCATGCCATATGCTACCATCTCGTTGCCAATAAGCTCTTTGTTAAAGCCCATAATATTGCCAACGGCGTCAAGGCGTATGGCAGACTCGCCATTGGATAACATACAGTGCTTACCGCTCTGCTTTACATTAGTCACTCTATCCTTTGCAGATATACGGCTACCTATCAGTCCACTATCTAGCTCCTTTACAATATCATTGATATATGGGGCTTTTACTATAGAATCTGGAAGAACAACAACCTTATATTTGTTAGGTGTAGTCTTTCCAGTACATGCCGCTATTAGTGTTATTATTGTAACTATTGATGCTATGAGAATCCTTTTCATTGTTGTTAGTGGTTTTAGTATACATCATTTTTGGGCAGGAACGCTATCGCTAGAAATGCGCCTAAGCCGAAGCATAGTAGCGTAGTCGTTGCGTACCACCTAGCATGACTGCCATAGCGCCTCTTCCTATACATATATATCAATATCAATATTATATGTACCCATATAGCATTAATATTGAATCCAGATAGTGTAGGCTCTATTAGTAGGCTATTGCTATGTTTTAACTTTATGATGAATGGGAAAGTCCATCTATTTATCTTGTCCCATGTAGACTCCTGGGGAGGTACAAACTCAGAGTCTATAGCATTTAGCATCCAAGCGTTCAATGCGTATGTGTGCTCACCTTCTCTCTTAGTTACCGTCACATTCCAGTAGAGCATATTTCCTATTATGCGCACAAAGTCAACATCAGGGTCTATACTTGGTACATCTAGCCATGCCGCGTAGTACGACCCGTTATCATCTAGGTTCACCCGTGCCATCTTGCCGTCGTTAGATACTAGGATGCCATAAAAATTATGTAGTATTGGCTCATAAGGGTGGAATGAGTGCCACCCCGCGGCAGTAGTCAAGTGGGTATCACGCACAAAAGGTTTGCCATTAACCACCTTCATATGGAAAAGTTTTCCCTCTGCGTCTAAAGCGAAGTATCCCTCATCGTAGCGTTTCTTGGGGTAGGTATTGCCTATTACCCATTTTGCTGGGAAGGCAAACCCTCGGCGCAGTAGCTCGTTCCTAAATATCTCTGTTCGCTCTACGTCAAGTATGTTACGCTCTATATTGTATATCTCTATATCGTCATCTAATGAGAATATATAGTCTGTCGTTATCTCTCCGATACGTCTAGGTATAGATTCAAAGATAGGGTATGCTACATGTTTGGGTTGGTGTATCCTAGTAGGCGTCATTCGGAATGTTACTTGGTAGTTACGTATCATCCTTGCATCACACCTCAAGCCGTCTATCTCCTTGGGCATACGTCCGTCTGCCAACAATTGCCTAAAGTTCTGTAGCGGCATTAGCGAGTCAAACTCCGATGTGGTGTACTTGCGGCCTCGCCTATCTGTCATGGGATAGAATCTGTCGCCATAGTCTATATATACCATCTCTCTAAGCTGCGAGCTATATAGCACTAGTGGGTACTTCGGCGGCGTATATGTGGCTATCTGAACGAGATATGGCACAGCCATCGAAAAGCAAAAGCCCAAAGCGAAGAGCAATATATAATAGTATAACTTGGATATGCGCATGTCTCTATCTTTTATCTACACTCTCCATTCTTAAAACGTATCATATTATAGAATGGGGTCAAGAAGGCCACTACTATTGCAAATATGAATAATAATGTTGAATTGGCAAAGGCCCAAGGCTGACAGTCGAGTAGCATCACGAAATCAAATGTCAATAGTAAAGGTACAAAACTAATCTTCCTTAACCAATTAGGCTCTATAATTAATGCAGATACTATGGCATATGTCACATACCCACTCAATAGCCATGGGTATATGGCCCACACCACATGGTTCAAAACTACCATAGGCAAATAGTTTGAAAGGTATAGTGAGCAAAGTAAGGCTACGATATATAGTGATGTCAAACTCAACACACCATACGATAGCAATGCCGCCATTATATAGTGCTCTTTAAATGGTAGATGTAACGATAGTCTAAATCTTCTATCTATCATCTCTGGAGTAAACTGGCATATGGCAAGGGCCAATCCCAATATAGTAGGAATATATTTTATTACCTCAAGTGGTTGTGTATTATTAATAATTATCTCACGTACTATATTAGTTACACCACTTATTCGCACAGATTGAGCAAAGTCTAATAGTATATACAGCATGGCAGATAGTACTACAATCAGCGACATTGAAAATACAAATCGCGTCTTTAGCCACTCACGATAAAATATGGATAGTATCAGAGTCTTCATGTATCTACTACTTTATTATTAATATTTGCCTGTCAACCCTATAAAAGCATCCTCTAGGCTTATCTTCTCTACTACTATATCTGTAGCATTATACTCCTCTTGTATAATAAGCGAAATAGTTTTAGGGTCGACAAAAGAGTAAAACTCCCAGTGGTCACCTATCTGCTCTGGGTTCAAGAAACTCTGGTTAGAACGTATCATCTTGGCCTTGGTCTTGAAACGGAATCTATGGAATGTCTCAAGTATCTCTGTAGTAGGCTTGTGCAAAATAGTCCTGCCATAGTCAAAGACTATGCAGTCATCTATTAGCATCTCCATGTCTTGTATGATATGGGAGGTCAAAAAGACTGTCTTTGCACCATCTGAGACAAACTCTTTCAGATTCTCAATAAAGAGCCTACGATAACCAGGGTCTAGTCCCATCGAAAAGTCGTCAAGAATTAGCAGCTCTGGGTCTTGGGCAAATAGTAACCCTAGGGCAACCTGACTCCTCTGTCCGCAAGACATAGTAGATATAGGTTGCCTACTGGTTATCTTAAGTTTGGAGATAAGCTTATAATAGGCATCAGAATTCCAGTTAGGATAGAACTTCGAGTAGAATTTCTCAATCTGGAATATGTTCATATACGGGTGCTGTATATGTTGCTCTAGCAAAAGGCCTATTCTGCCTTTTGTAGAGGGCCTTATATCTCTTACATCCTCGCCAAGCACGTAGGCTGTGCCGCGTGTCGGACGTAAAAAACCATTTAGGATATTGATAATCGTAGTCTTTCCCGTGCCGTTCTTACCAAGAAGTCCAAGGATTTTTCCCTTTTCTACTTGAAAGGACAGGTCACGGAATACTAGTCGATTCCCATAGTAGTGAGTTATGTTTCGACAATCTATGATTAAGTTGTCATTCATTAGTTGTGTACGTAAGTGCCGATATTCTCTCCGCTCATAAGCTTTAGCAAGTTGCCTGGCTTGTCCATATTGAACACTATGATTGGGAGGTTGTTCTCTTTGCACATTGTTGTAGCTGTGAGATCCATTACCTTGAGACCCTTATTGTATATCTCGTCGTATGTTATCTCATCATATTTGGTTGCTGTAGGGTCCTTCTCTGGGTCGGCTGTATATATGCCATCCACACGTGTTCCCTTTAGCATCACGTCTGCCTCTATCTCTATACCTCTTAATGACGAACCCGTATCTGTGGTGAAATATGGGTTACCTGTACCAGCCGAGAATATAGCTACCTCGCCATTGTTCAATGCCTCAATAGCTTTTGGCTTAGAGTACATCTCGCCAATAGGCTCCATCTTGATAGCTGTTAATACTCTAGCTTTTTGACCTATCGCCTCAAGTGCCGAGCAGAGTGCCATAGCATTAATAGTTGTAGCCAACATACCCATCTGGTCGCCCTTGTAGCGGTCGAAGCCCTTCGATGCTCCGCTCAAACCTCTGAATATATTACCACCTCCTATCACGATGCCTATCTGTGTGCCCATTTGGGCTATCTTCTGTATCTCTTGCGCGTAGTCGTTTAGGCGGTTCACATCTATGCCATAGCCCTGTGCACCCATCAAACTCTCACCGCTGAGCTTCAATAGTATTCTCTTAAATCTTGCCATCTCAAATAATCTCTAATGCTATTTCGCTAATATCTGATCGTAGAACTGGTCACAAGCCTCAACCAATTTATCCTCCTCGGTATATGGCATGAATGGCTTGCCCGATGCCTTAATATACTCCATCACCTCAGGGTCTATCTCTTTGCTACCCTGGATAAGGCCGTCTGACATATCTACCACCATCTTGCAGAGTGATAGGTAATCGTTCACCTCTATCATCTTCTTCAAGCCCTTCTTGTCGATTCCCTCAACAACTAGCTTATTCTTGATATTGCCATCCCAAATTGACTTAAAGCCATTATCATAGATAGACATTACCAATTTAGAGTTAGCAAAGTGAGGGTCGTCCTTCATCAAAAGACGTACAAATGGCATAATGAACGATGTAAACCAACCATGGCAGTGTATCAAATCAGGCTCCCAACGTAGCTTACGTGTGGTCTCCAATACACCACGTGCAAAGAATATTGCTCGCTCATCATTGTCAGGCTGGTCTTCGCCATTAGCACCATATACATCAATCTTACGGCTGAAGAAATCTTCATTATCAATGAAGTAAATCTGCATACGCGCCTGCTGTATACTAGCTACCTTAATGATAAGAGGGTGGTCATTATCATCAATAACAATGTTAAGCCCCGAAAGGCGTATTACCTCATGTAACTGATTGCGACGCTCGTTTATATTTCCGAAACGAGGCATGAACGTACGTATCTCCTTGCCCCTCTCTAGGATGCCCTGTGGCAGATTCCTACAGATACGGCCTATCTCTGACTCAGATAGATAAGGCATAATAGCCTGAGAAACGTAAAGAATTTTGGCTTTTTCCATTTTTATACAATGGGTCTAATATACCCGTTGCAAAGTTAGTGAAAAATACTTAATATATGGATGCAATTTTTCAACTTTCGATAGAGAGGTGGATTGTAAATAGTGGTTATTTGTCATTGTAATGGCCAAGTGTCTGTAATATATTCACACACACTATATCCTCATGAACAGAATAAACTATTCTATCCTTCAAATTCAAACGTCTTGAATAGGTATTTTCTCGGTTTCGTAAGAGTTCGGGGGTCCCTATTCCTATTGTCGGATGTTCCATTAACTCTTGAAGTATCATCTGTAGCTTCTTTATTACAGGCTTATTACCAGATTTCTTAATCCTTCTAATATCTTCAAGAGCTCTTGGAGCAAATATCAATTGATAACTCATGATAATAGCTCATTTAACTCCTCAATGCTGCTAACTAGCTTTCCCTTCCCATCAGCTATATCCTTCTCTGCTTTATCTATATCTCGGTAAAACTCGTCAGATTCATAATAGTCTTGTTTTTCTATGCTCCACCCCATAGCCTTAGCTATTCCCTTAAGTCTTTTAAAATCAACCTTAGGAATATTGATTGTATACGCCTCCATGGCTCTTGTATCATTCATAGAATCTTGTGTATTAGTTATGTCACAAATATATAGAATATTCTTATTCTCACCAAAACTCTATATAATAGCCCGTTTCAGAACATCAATAACTCGAACATATAACCACCAACATCCCACAAAAACAGCAGCACTAGACTCTTTCAAGTCTAGTGCTACCAATTATCCATTTATATTTTTCAATTAT
This sequence comes from Bacteroidia bacterium, assembly GCA_030526155.1. Classification (GTDB taxonomy): domain Bacteria; phylum Bacteroidota; class Bacteroidia; order Bacteroidales; family Marinilabiliaceae; genus W3P20-009. Next base: position 2,697 of record JAUNDI010000006.1, on the reverse strand, counting down.
CCTTTGTTTATGATTTGTAGAGGCAAATCATAAAACAATTCTCTTTTTACCATTAATAATATTTATTCCTCTTTGTGGAGTATCCAACTTCCTACCCATTATATCAAATATTCCCTCTACCACAGGTTTATCATCAGCATCCACATCCTCTATAGCCGTACTGCTTCCGCCCTCGTACTGTACCTGGTCAGATGTTAATATCGTACCATCAGGCATTACGACCTCACAGTAGTAATATTTGCCTATCTCAAGGTCAGAAGCGTTTACAGCCTTTGATGTGGCGTTGTCGAGAAGGGTTGAAACAGCTCCAGTAAGTTTCACATTACTAATCTTGGCCATATCGCTACCACCACTTTGTGATTCATCCTTAGAATACATAAAGTATAATGTAGTACTCATATCCGAGCTAAATGTATACTCATAGCTACCACTTGCGCTGCCACTATATTCTTTAATCTGAGTGTTACCAAGAGATATAATTAACTTGTCGTATCCTTGTTCACTACTTACCCAATAGTCAAATGTCAACTTATCTCCCTCCTTAACGTTAATAGCCATACTCAATGTGCCTGTACTACTATTTGCCTTGTTGGTAGACGACCATACACCACCGCTCAAGCTCCACCTATAGCTACCTGTACTCTGTAGCTCCTCAGTAATATCTCTAGCGCCAACCCCAGCACTCTCACTCACATACCACCTATATTCCACATCGTCGCACTCTTCATTAAGCTCTATACCTATCATATTTGCGGAAGGTTGCTCCTCAATATAGTATCTATAGGCGAACTTAGCTGTTATCTCCAAATCCTCTGTTACTACTATTGTTCTTGGGTTTTCGGTAATGCCGTCGCTCCACTCGGTGAATACATGCCATCTATCAGGTATAGCCTCAAGCGTAGCTGTACTATTCTCATCATAAACATTAGAGCCTACCACCTTGCCCATGCCGACGCACTCTGCGTCTACCTTTCCTATCACAAGGTATCTTGGCAAAAGATCTCCCTCTGGCCAGAACTCCTTCCATTGGTCGGCCTCCATATATAAATCCTCTGTACCAGCAGGCACATGTAGCAAGCACTCTAGCTTATTTATATCATCAAGCGCCTGAGCTCCTGTCGCAGCTGGTGTGTTAGAGTGCGAGTAGAAATCATACATTCCTATACAGTCAGAAAAGGCCTCCTCTCCTATGCTCTCTATACTTACACCTACCTCAAAACGCTCCAATGCAACGTCGCCACTGAATGCATACTTACCTATAGTTGTCACGGCATCCGAAAGGTAAACATCATTCAATACCTTACAATTGTAGAAGAGATAGTCTGGCACCTTGTCAAAGTTCATGCTAGTTGTCACCTTCTCCAAGAAGCTATTACCGTTGAATGGCGACGACTGGTTCATGCTATATGTCACATTGCGTCCCAAGTATAGGTTCTTGCCTCCAACAAATACGCATGCTATATCCACAGCTGTCTCGCTATCCTCAAATGTTAGGTCGCCTATGGCTTTACAGTAATCAAATGCGCCTACCTCTATCTTTTTCACATTCTCTGGTATAGTAAGCGAAGCCAACTTGCTACATCCGCTAAATGCGTAGCTGCTTATTGTAGATATCTTGTCATTTAGTGTTACGGATGTCATACTAGAGCAGGCTCTAAAGCTGCTACTACCTATAGTAGCTATCTTTCCGCTCAGCACAATACTTTCCACGCTAGAGCATCCTCTAAAACAACTCTCTCCAACCGATGTTATCTCTTCACCAAGTGTTATCTCCTTCGCTCCGCTACAACCATAGAAAGCACTAGAGCCTAACGAACCTGTATTGTTTATATCTATTGTAGTTGCCTTTGTACAACCTTCAAAAGCATTAGAATATATATTTCCCTTATTAGAGATGCTTATCGTACCATCGGTGTGCGTCATGCTGCCTTTAAAGGCACTTCTGCCTATATTACCGTTGTTTGACACCGTAATGTTTGTTGCTGCAGTGCACCCGCTGAAAGCATAGTCTCCAATTGTAGTAACGCTCTCATCTATGTCAATAGAGGCTGCGCTAGACCCCTTAAACGCATACGCCTCTACCTTCCCTTGGTTCTTAAGAATCAAATCACTCAATGAATTGCATACAAAAGCAGCGTACGAGTTTACATTACATACCTTAAAGTCAAATTTTTGACCTCTATTATTTGTATACTTCACCGTAGGTCCGATAGCCGAGTTGACACTCTCTGTTGAATAATTAACATCAATAACATCACAAGTTCTTTGGCTCATTGAAATTGGGACATACATCACACCATCTACCTCAAACATTGAGCTCAATAATGGGTATATCTTATGCTCATCACTTCCTATACTATAAGAGTCGTCATTAGATGTGTAGTACACCTTGCAGTTGCTAAATGCACTCGACCCAATTGTCGGCATAGTGTTAGTTAGGAAAAACGCTTTGGTAACATTGTAGAATGCTTTTTGGCCTATACTTGTCACACTACTAGGTATATATACAGAAACGAGTTTACTACAGCCGTAAAAAGCATAAGATTCAATACTGGTAACACTATTAGGAATAGTTACAGAAGTAAGACCATAACAGTTGTAAAAAGTGTTAGATTCAATACTAGTGACACTATTAGGAATGGTTACAGAAGTAAGACCGCTACAGCCTGAAAAAGCAGAAGAACCAATACTAGTGAC
>JAUNDI010000043.1 GCA_030526155.1 Bacteroidia bacterium | reverse complement strand
CCCGCCCCTCTCCCTAGCATCCTCTAGGACTTCTAGAATAACTAGTCTAACTAGAACAACTACAAAAATTACGATGAACAAGTCTACTCCCGCCCCTCTCCCTAGTATCCTCTAGAATCTCTAGAATAACTAGTCTAACTAGAACAACTACAAAATATACGCAAAAAAAAGACCCAACTCTTACGAGTCAGGTCTTATTCGTGATACCGGAGAGGGTCGAACTCCCAATCTTCTGGGCCGTAACCAGAGGCATTATCCATTGTGCTACGGTATCATCGTTGTCGTTTGACAATGCAAAGGTACATACTATTTTGATACTTCCAAACATATCGGCCATTTTTTTTATTTTTTTAATCTTTAAGGCCCTTATCCAGCTTTTATTGCTACCTTTGCACAATATGGTATTTCACATAGTATGAATTCATTAGTTAAACTATTTACTTATTTGCTCTTCGCCGTAATCGCATGTGGTTCAATATCTTCTTGCGATGATTCTAAAAAGGATTATGTTATAGACGGCGTTATTCATGGTGGCGGCAACTTCGAGGGCGAGACTATCTACCTCGTTCCTTTCTTTAACGCTAATTCAGAAAAAATCGATTCCGCCGTTATTCATAACAGCCGTTTTGTATTCAAAGGTAAGGCCGACGCTCCTGAAGTGTACATCATTCGTATGCGCCCAATGATTAAAATATTCGTAGAGGAGCTTGTCTTCGTACGTGAGCCTGGTTATATCCGCACTACAATGGCCGAACACTCCGCCGTTAAGGGTACCCCTCTTAATGATTCTATTCAACAATGGCATACCTATAATGTCCAAACAAAGGAACGTATCGCTAACCTTAGTAAGGAGGTTCGCCGTGCCCGCCAACGTAGAGACCAAAAGCTCGTAGATTCTCTCCTCCATATCTCCGATGAGCTACTCATGGAGTTTAATAACAAGAATCGTGCAATGGCAGCAGCAAATCGCGATAACGCTTTCGGCCAATTCCTTGAATTATACGAAAAAAAGTAGCCTCGGCTGATAACGTTATACTTTTGTTCGTACCTTTGCTTATCAAAATCGGTATAACGTGCTAATATCTATACATCCAGATAATCCCGACCCTCGCGGTATCGCTCAAGTCGTTAAGTGCTTGCGCGATGGGGGTATAGTCGTATATCCTACCGATACCGTATATGGCATCGGCTGCGATATCCATAATCAACAGGCTATGGAACGTATCCTTAGATTCAAGGACGTCAATATTCGTAAGACTAATCTCTCTATAATATGTAGCTCTATTAGCCAAGCGTCAGATTACCTTAAACCTATCCCTAACGATATATTTAAGGTCATGAAGCGTAACCTCCCAGGTGCATTCACATTTATCCTCCCAGCAGGTAATAATATACCTAAGTTGTTCCGCTCTAGTAAAAAAACAGTGGGTATCCGTGTCCCTGATAATAATATCATACGCGCAATAGCTGAGGAGTTAGGCGGACCAATCCTTTCAACGTCCGTAAAAATAGACGATGACGAGGTGCCTTGGGATGAATACCAAACAGATCCTTCTCTCATAGAGGAGAATCTCTCTTATATCGCCGATATCGTTATCGATGGCGGTATAGGTGGAACAGAGGGCTCTACCGTGGTAGATTGTACTGATGGCGATTGCGAAATCGTGCGCCAAGGTAAGGCCGAACTCCTTTAATGTCGATTAATAGTATATAAATATAAATGGCACTAGTATCTCCTTCTCTTTTGTCGGCCGACTTTGGTCATCTAGCCGACGATTGTACCATGCTAAATGAGTCTGTAGCTGATTACGCTCACGTAGATGTAATGGATGGAATGTTCGTCCCAAATATATCTTTCGGGACTCCAGTAATTAAGGCAATGGCTAAACACTGCCAAAAGCCTCTCGATGTTCACCTTATGATAGAGCAGCCCGAGAGATATCTCTCCCTCTTTCGTGACCTTAATGCTCATATCCTTAATGTCCACTACGAGGCTTGTAAACATCTCCATCGTACCGTTCAAGAGATTAGGGCACTAGGTATGAAGCCTGCCGTTACTCTCAACCCTGCTACACCTGTCGAACTCCTCCAAGATATCCTCCCAGAGGTGGATATGGTCCTCCTTATGTCTGTTAATCCTGGATTCGGCGGACAAAAATTTATTCCTCAAGTCCTAAATAAGGCTCGCCGCCTTAAAAATATGATTGTAGAGCAAGGTCTCAATACCCTTATCGAGGTAGATGGCGGCATAGATACTAATACAGCTCCTCAAGCTGTCGAGGCTGGTATCGATGTCCTCGTAGCCGGTAGCTTCGTCTTCGGAAGTAATAACCCTAAGGAGACTATTCAATGGCTTAAATCTCTCTGATTTTTTACGCGTACCACGTACGTTTAACACTCTATTTGCTACTTGCGAGTAACAAAATAATACCAAAAACGCTATCTATACTTGCAATTTTGACGCTAATATAGACGAATATAAATAGCAAAATCCCCCAGTTTTTAAACAAAAATTGGGGGATTTATTCTTTTGTCTTCTTTGTAACACAGTGATATATAGCTATTTATGTCTAAATGTTTCTCTAAGGCCTTATTTATAAATAATTCAAATTACCAAAAGTATACCTTGTTTCATTTGTTAGTTATACTTTTGAGTCCGAATTATGAGCGCGAATAAGGACATAATAGAACATCAAGCAGTAGTGCGAAGCGTATCAGATAATAGTGCACAAGTCGAAATCTTAGTGCGCTCCGCTTGCGCATCTTGTCACGCTAAATCTATGTGTACCGCATCTGACGAATCTAGACGTCTCATCGATGTTACTCTTACCCCCGATGATAATGTCGAAGTCGGTCAAGTGGTAATTATATATGGTAGCAAGAGCTGGGGAATAAAGGCTGTCTTGCTAGCGTACGTCGCGCCTATAATCCTTATCCTAGCTGTGTTGATTGTTGCTAATGTCTTCGCTATAGCAGACGATATCGCAGGCCTCTTGGCAATCGGAATTCTCTTCCCCTATTTCTCATTGCTTTATGCTCTGCGCAACAAGATAGGACGTCACATCGTATTTAAAATAACAAAATAATACAATAATGAATTCTGTACTTATAACTATCGCAGTTCTCGCTGTACTAGGTTGTTCGTTGGCAGTAATACTCTACTTCGTATCTCAGAAGTTCAAGGTCTATGAAGACCCTAAGATTGCTGAGGTCGAGGCAGAATTGCCTGGCGCCAATTGCGGCGGTTGTGGCTTCCCTGGTTGTCACGGTCTAGCCGAGGCTCTCGCTAAGGCTGACGACCTATCTAATATGGGTTGCCCTGTCGGTGGCGCCCCTGTAATGGCAAAAATCGCTGCTATCTTAGGTAAGGAGGCTGGTTCGGCCGACCCTATGGTGGCTGTTGCTCGTTGCGGCGCCTCTTGTAACACTCGTATCAAAGTCGCTGAGTACGACGGCGCTAAGTCTTGCGCTATCGCAGCTTCTCATTTCTCTAGTGAGACTGCTTGCGCCTTCAGTTGCCTCGGTCATGGCGATTGCGTTAACGCTTGCCAATTCGATGCTATAACTATCGACCCTGATAAGGGCGTCGTAGTGGACGATGCTAAGTGTGTAGCTTGTGGCGGTTGCGTTAAGGCTTGTCCTAAGAATATTATCGAACTCCGCCCTAAGGGTCGTCTCGTACAGGGTATCAACCGCCGTGTATGGGTAAATTGCGTAAACAAGGATAGAGGTCCTGTCGCAATGAAGGCTTGTAAGAACGCATGTATCGCATGCGGTAAGTGTGCTAAGGTTTGTAAATTTAATGCTATCGTTATCGAAAATAACGTGGCTTATATCGACCATGCTAAGTGTAAGGCTTGCGGTTTGTGCCTAAATGAGTGCCCTACTCACGCTATTCAGGCTACATTCCCAGCTCCACCAAAGCCAAAACCTGCACCAGCACCTGCTGAGGCTCCTCAAGCTAAGGCTGAGTAATTTTTAGTTCAATTTCCTAATTTGTAATCACAATGTTGAAGACATTCAAAATAGGCGGTATCCATCCAGATGAGAATAAACTCTCTGCAGCAAGCCCTATTCAGGTTTTGCCAGTACCTGCCGAGGTGAAGATTCCTCTCGCTCAACATATCGGCGCTCCTGCTCAACCTTGCGTAGAGGCAGGCGCTAAAGTTAAGGTGGGTTCTCTTATCGCTAAGGCTGGTGGCTTCGTATCCGCTAATGTTCACTCTTCAGTTTCTGGTACCGTAAAGAAAATCGAGGACTTCGTCGACGCCAATGGCTTGCGTAAAATGGCTATAGTCATTACTGTCGAGGGCGACGAATGGGAAGAGTCTATAGATCGTTCTACCGATATCGTTCGCGACATCAAACTCGAACCTAAGGAGATTATCGCTAAGGTGGCTGAGATGGGTCTCGTAGGTATGGGTGGTGCTACCTTCCCTACTCATGTTAAGCTAGCTGTGCCTGACGGTCAAAAGTGCGAGGCTCTCGTTATTAATGGCGTAGAGTGCGAGCCTTATCTTACTTCCGACCACCGCGCTATGCTCGAGCGCCCTGAGGAGATTCTCATGGGTGTTAAGATCCTTATGAAGGCTCTTCAAATTGATAAGGCTTATATCGGTATCGAGAATAATAAGCCTGACGCTATAGCGAAACTTACAGAACTCGCTAAGAATTATCCTGGCGTAACTATCCAACCTCTTAAGCTAAAGTATCCTCAAGGCGGCGAAAAGCAACTTATCGATGCTTGCATGGATCGCCAAGTGCCAAGCGGTAAACTACCTATAAATGTTGGTGCCGTAGTTCAAAACGTGGGTACAGCACTAGCCGTATACGAGGCAGTACAAAAGAATAAGCCTCTCATCGAGCGCGTGGTATGTGTCACAGGTAAGCCTCTTGCTAAGCCTTCTAATTTCCTCGTTCGTATCGGTACTCCAGTATCTGCATGTATCGAGGCCGCTGGCGGTATGCCAGAGGATTGCGGTAAGGTTATCGGCGGCGGTCCTATGATGGGTCGTGCTATGATACATACTGATGTCCCAGTTATCAAGGGTACATCTGGTATCCTCCTCATGAATAAGAAGGAGAGCAAACGCCCTGAAATGGCTAACTGTATCCGATGCGCTAAGTGCGTTAATGTTTGCCCTATGGGTCTCGAGCCATATCTCTTGTCTAAACTCGCATCTAAGGAGTTGTGGGATGAGGCTCAAGTGCATAATGTAATGGATTGTATCGAGTGCGGTTCTTGTAACTTCACTTGCCCATCTAATCGCCCTCTACTCGACTATATCCGTCTCGGTAAGGGTAAGGTAGGGGCAATCCTTCGTGCTAAGGCTGCTGAAGCAAAGGCGGCTGCCGAAAAGAAGTAATATTTGAGTAAGAATAAAGATATTTAATTGTAATGGATAAACTTACAGTAGCTCCTTCACCTCACGTCCACGGACATGATAGCGTGAAGCGTAATATGTACGGTGTGCTCATTGCCCTTGCTCCTGCCCTCGCCGCTTCTTTGTGGTTCTTCGGCCTCGGTGCATTGACTGTCATCTTGACTAGCGTGCTCTCATGCGTACTTTTCGAGTTTCTAATCCAGAAATTCCTCTTCAAGACCAAGCCTACTATTACCGACGGCTCCGCAGCCGTTACTGGTCTCATATTGGCTTTTAACCTCCCATCGAATCTTCCTTTGTGGATCGTTGTCATCGGCGCTCTTTTCGCTATAGGCGTTTGTAAGATGACTTTCGGTGGCCTCGGTCAGAATATCGTAAACCCTGCTATCGCAGGTCGTGTATTCCTATTGGTATCATTCCCTGCTCAGATGACTACTTGGCCTGCTCCTGCAGGGGTTGATGCATATACCGGCGCTACCCCTCTCGGCCTTCTTAAGGAGGGCCTCCATACAGGTAAGTCTGTAGCCGAAATAGCCGATCTCCCTTCTTCTACCGATATGCTCATGGGCTCTATCGGCGGTTCTCTTGGTGAGGTGTCTGCTATCGCTCTCCTTATCGGTTTGGTAGTTATGCTCGCTATGCGTATCATCACTTGGCATATCCCTGTATCTGTTCTCGGTACTATGGCTATATTCGCCGCTATCGCATGGGGTATCGATCCTGCTACTAACGCAGATCCTTTGTTCCACCTCCTTACCGGTGGCGCTATGCTAGGTGCAATATTTATGGCAACTGATTACGTGACATCGCCTATGACTAAGTCGGGTATGCTTATTTATGGTTTCGGTATAGGCCTCCTCACAATGCTTATCCGCTGCTATGGCGCTTACCCAGAGGGTATGTCTTTCGCTATTCTAATCATGAATATCGTTACTCCTCTAATCAACAAGTATACTCATCCTAAACGTTTCGGTGTAAAGTAACATGAAAAAGTTGGAGTCTACATTGGGTAACATGGTCATGGTTTTGACTCTCGTTTCCCTAGTGGCAGCTGCCCTTTTGGCTGTCATGAACGAAATTACTTCTGAGCCTATCAGATTGCAGGCTGAACAGAAGGAGCAGAATGGTATAAAGAAGGTTCTAGTCCTTGGCGCTGATCAACAGGTGTCTGTCGCTCCAGCTGAGGTTAAGTCTGTAGATGGTCAAGAGTTTACTATCTACCGCGTTACTGATGCCGAGGGTAATGCCATCGGTGCCGCAGTGAAAACTTCAGTTCAGGGCTTCTCTCCTAATCTTACCGTAATGGTGGGTTTCGATGCCGAAGGTACTATCAAGGGTTATGAAATACTCTCTCAGGCAGAAACACCAGGCCTCGGCGCTAACGTGCCAACTTGGTTCCAAGCCGAGGGAAAGGGTAGCGTAATCGGTAAGAATCCTAAGACAAATAACCTTACAGTAACTAAGGATGGTGGCGAAATTCAAGCTATCACAGCGTCAACAATTACTAGCCGCGCTTTCCTTAAGGCTATCAATCTCGAGTATAATGCTCTCTTCGGTTCCGGTGCTCACGGTAATACTGGCGCAACTCAACCTGTAAAATAAGTAGCAATCTGTAAAATCGAATTATTCTATGAATAAACTAAGCATAATGATGAATGGCATCATCAAAGAGAATCCTATCTTTGTCTTGCTACTCGGTATGTGTCCTACATTGGGTACTACTACATCAGCTATCAATGGTCTCGGTATGGGTTTGGCTACTACTTTCGTGTTGCTTTGCTCTAATACCGTAATCTCGCTCCTTAAGCGTTTCATCCCAGATATGGTGCGTATCCCTAGCTTTATCGTGATCATAGCTACTTTCGTGACTGTGCTCCAAATGCTTCTCCAGGCCTACGTTCCTACTCTCTACGATTCGCTAGGCCTTTTCATCCCTCTTATCGTTGTAAACTGTATCGTTCTCGGTCGTGCTGAGGCTTTCGCAGCTAAAAACTCACCTATTAACTCCCTTTTCGATGGTCTAGGTATGGGTCTCGGCTTCGCTCTCGCTCTCACCCTTCTCGGTTCTGTACGTGAGCTCCTCGGCAGCGGTAAGATATTCGGATGCGAGCTATGGTCTGAGGAGTACGGTTGTCTCGCTTTCGTACTCGCTCCTGGCGCTTTCCTCGCATTGGGTTACTTAGTGGCTATATCAAAGCTATTGAATAAAAAATAAATAATACGACTTAGATAAGCTTTCTATTATGGGTTATATTTTAATCATCATATCGGCAATCTTCGTAAATAATGTCGTATTGTCGCAGTTCTTGGGTATCTGCCCTTTCCTCGGTGTTAGTAAGAAAATCTCTACCGCCGCAGGTATGGGTGCCGCAGTAACGTTCGTGCTCACTTTGGCTACTATCGTTACATACCTTCTTCAGCAGTATGTGCTCAATCCTTTCGGATTGCAGTATCTCCAAACTATTGCGTTTATCCTCGTTATCGCTGCCCTCGTTCAGATGGTAGAGATTGTCCTTAAGAAGGTATCTCCTTCTCTCTATCAGGCACTCGGCGTTTTCCTACCTCTTATTACTACCAACTGCTGTATCCTCGGTGTGGCAATCATGGTGGGCGATGGTAGCTACAATGCGCAGGGGGTAGAGGTCGGACTCCTTTCAGGTGTCGTTTATGCTATCGCTACAGCTATAGGTTTCGCTCTCGCTCTTATCCTCTTTGCAGGACTTCGTGAGCATCTCGAACTTATGGATGTACCTAAGCCTCTTCAAGGTATGCCTATCGCATTGATTACCGCAGGTATCATGGCATTGGCATTCATCGGTTTCTCAGGTCTTGTATAGTCCTGCAGAATCCCAACACCTAGAGGTCGTTCTATGAAGAACTAAAACACTATATACCTCTATCGTGCAGAGTATGCGTGTGTGTTGACGTATACTCTGCTTTTTTTATACCCAAACCCTAAGCTCCCCACTCTCTCAATAATAAAAAATTACGATGAACAAGGCTACATCCACCCTCCTCTCTAGACCTATCTAGCCCATCCAGAACAGCTAGTCCCTCTAGAATAACTAAGAAAATTACGAGCAACAAGGGACCACCCGCCCTCCTCCCTAGCCCCAACTAGTCTCTCTAGAATAACTACACTCTTTTCCCTATTTTTGCAACAGAATATTAACTCATAATACCATAAATAATATACCCATATCATGTCTTCTACTCATAATCTAATCTTTCTAGGTTGGGGAATGGACCCTAATTCTATACCTCCCTACCTCCAAATGGATAATGCTACATATTTCTACAACTATGCAGAGCCAATAGATTTTACACCAAATCCTAACGTACAATACCACGTTTTTGCATGGTCTTTTGGCGTCTATATCGCACCAATACTTATTGCTCAATGGGGTATCACATCTCAAGTGTCACATGCTTCTGCCATAAATGGTACATGTTGCCCAATCGACGATTCGTATGGCATACCTCCAACAATTGCTCAAGGTACCTTAGATAATCTCTCCGAAGCATCTAGACAAAAGTTCAATATGCGTATGTTTACTTCGCGAGCAGAGTATAATGAGTATCTTCAATATTCATCAAAAAGAGACCTAGAAAGCCTAAAAACAGAATTGGCATTCTTTATAAATAGGGCTAAAAACGAGGTAGTAGAGGGTAATATATATAATGTTGCAATAGTCGGACTCCAAGATCGTATCTTCCCTCCCTCAAATCAATTAGCTTACTGGAACTCTCAATCCGTACCCGTAATCCAACTCGATATGGGACACTGGCCAATAAAACCCGAAAAATAATCCATATAAAAACAAACCGCTAAGAAAAAATAACGTACATTTGCACCGATATATAGAGTTGTTAAAATTTAGAAGACTTAAAAGTCATGATGATTAAACCAGAACCTATCGAAAAGGTTATCGATTTAGGAGATGGTCGCCAAATTACCATTGAGACTGGTAAGCTTGCAAAGCAGGCAGACGGTTCTGTAATGGTTAAGTGTGGCGGTACCTACCTTCTAGCAACAGTTACAAGTGCACAAGAGGCTAAGCCAGACACAGATTTCATGCCTCTTACAGTAGAGTACAAGGAGAAATTCGCATCCGCAGGTCGCTTCCCTGGCGGTTTTACAAAGCGCGAAGGTCGTGCTTCTGATTACGAGATTCTTATCGCACGTCTTGTAGACCGTGCTCTCCGTCCTCTCTTCCCAGATGATTATCACGCCGATACATTCGTAACTATAACATTATTCTCTGCCGACCCTGAGGTTACTCCTGATTGCCTCGCTGGTCTCGCTGCTTCTGCAGCTATCGCAGTATCTGATATCCCATTCCATGGCCCTATCTCAGAGGTTAAGGTAGTTCGTGTTGATGGTCAATTCAAAATCAACCCTACTCCAGCTGAACTTGAGCGTGCCGACCTCGAACTTATGGTTGCCGCTTCAGAGAAGGATATCAACATGGTAGAGGGTGAAATGAAGGAGGTTTCTGAGGATGTTATGCTCGAAGCCCTCAAATTCGCTCACAACGAGATTAAGAAGCACTGTAAAGTACAGGAAGAACTCGCTGCTGCAGTTGGTAAGGCTAAGCGTGAGTACAACCATGAGAATAATGACGAGGAGCTCCGCGCTAAGGTACGCACAGAGTGCTATCCTAAGGCATACGAGGTAGCATGCTCTGAAATAGCTAATAAGGCAGAGCGTGGTCGCCGCTTCGAGGAGATCTGCAAGAACTTTATAGCAGAGAACTACCCAGAGGATTACGAGGGTGAAGTTCCTGAGTCTCTTATCAAGCGCTACTATCATGACGTAGAGCGTGACGCAGTTCGTCGTGCTATGCTCGATGAGAATAAGCGTCTTGACGGTCGTGCAATGGATGAGATTCGTCCAATCTGGTGCGAGGTAGGTTACCTCCCTGGCCCTCACGGCTCGGCTATCTTTACTCGTGGCGAGACTCAGTCTCTCTCTACAGTAACTCTCGGTACAAAGCTCGACGAGAAGATGATCGATGAGGCTACTGTTCAAACATCAGAGAAGTTCCTCCTCCACTACAACTTCCCTCCATTCGCTACAAACGATGCTAAGGCTGCTAAGGGCGTTGGTCGTCGTGAAATCGGTCACGGTAACCTTGCACTTCGCGCTCTCAAGAATATGATTCCTGAGAATATCCCTTACACAGTACGTGTAGTAAGTGATATCCTCGAGTCTAATGGCTCTTCTTCTATGGCTACAGTTTGTGCAGGTACTCTTGCACTTATGGATGCCGGTGTACAAATAAAGAAGCCAGTGGCAGGTATCGCTATGGGTCTTATCTCTGACGATAAGTCTGATAAGTATTGCGTACTTTCTGATATTCTTGGTGATGAGGACCACCTCGGTGATATGGACTTCAAGGTAACTGGTACTCGTGATGGTATTACAGCTACTCAGATGGATATCAAGATTGACGGCCTCTCATACGAGGTAGTTGCTAAGGCTCTCGAACAGGCTCGTCGTGGTCGTCTCCATATTCTCGACCTTATCGAGGAGACTATCCCAGCACCACGTGAGGATTACAAGCCTCATGCTCCACGTATCATAGCTATCGATATCCCTAAGGATATGATTGGTGCTGTTATCGGCCCTGGCGGTAAGATCATCCAAGAGATTCAAGCCGTAACAAATACTACAATCAATATCGAGGAGGTAGATAATAAGGGCGTTGTATCTATCGCATCTTCTAATAAGGCTAATATCGATGCTGCTCTCGCACGTATCAAGGCTATCGTTGCTATCCCTGAGGTAGGTGAGGTATACCATGGTAAGGTTAAGTCACTCGTAGCATTCGGTGCTTTCGTAGAGATTCTTCCTGGTAAGGATGGCCTCCTCCACGTCTCTGAGTTCGATTGGAAGCGTATCGAGGATCCAGCTTCTGTACTTAAGGAGGGTGATGAGATTGATGTTCTCCTCAAGGAGATTGACCCTAAGACAGGTAAACTCCGTCTTTCGCGTCGCGACCTCCTTCCAAAGCCAGAGGGTTATGTAGAGCGCCCTGAGCGCCCTGCTCGTCCACCACGTGATAACAATCATCGTGGCCCTCGTCCAGAGCGCGGCCCACGTCACGATTAATTTATAATCACAATATTGAAGCGCGTGCGATACTTTCGTACGCGCTTTTTGTATATCTTTGTCACTATGATTCAGACTTCATCTAAACTTCTTGACGAAGCTATCGCGCAATTCGCTACCTTGCCCTCTATCGGACGCAAGACAGCTATGCGATTGGCTATGCATATCCTACGTCAAGATAAAGCAGATGTGGCAGCATTCGTAAATGCCATAAGCGCATTGAGAAATGATATACGCTATTGTCGCACTTGTCATAATATATGTGACGACGACCAATGTGAGGTGTGCGCGAATCCTAAACGCGACCACCGTACGATATGTGTAGTGGAGTCCATACGAGAGATGATGGCTATCGAGGCTACTCAGCAGTATAGTGGTGTATACCATATATTAGGAGGTGTAATAGCACCGATGGAGGGAATAGGTCCCGAGGAGTTAAATATCGACTCCCTAGAGGCAAGAGTCAGCGCTCACGAAGCAGATGAAGTTATATTAGCCCTGTCAACAACAATGGAGGGAGATACGACCAACTTTTATCTATATCGCAGATTAGCTCCTTATAACGTAAAACTTACTACCATAGCTAGAGGTGTAGCTATAGGAGACGAAATTGAATATACGGACGAAGTGACATTGGGTCGCTCATTAGTCAATAGGATACCATATACAGTATAACAGTTAAAAACATATAGTATTATGCTCCAACAACTAAAAAAGAAATTTCTCCTTGCGATGATAATACCAGTATTGCTATTCGTGTTAGCATTTTTGGCAAAGGATATGCCATTGGTTAGTGATGAGATAGCCGCTACTATAATGGCAGTCTACTTTATATTAGTACTTATTGCCGTGCCAACATCATCATATTGGTTGCGTAGAGTCACAGACAAGGCTGCTGATGCAGAAGAGGCAGAGGGCGAAAAAATGGTATCTAAAGCATATACTATCAGAATATGGGCTCTGTCAGCTTGTAATATTATGGCAGGGGTGCTGTATGTTGTCACATGTAAGAATGATTGCGTGTTACTCTTCGGTATGCTAGCCGTATTGATGTTGTTCTCATATCCTTCAGAGAAATATATTTATCGCGAATAATATCATATATAGTCTATGCAGAAGATAATAGCCGTAGATTTCGACGGGACAATAGTAGAGAATAAATATCCCGAGATGGGCAAGCCTTTGATGTTTGTCTTTGATACATTGCGAGCACTACAAGCTAAAGATTTCCTCCTTATATTATGGACATGCCGTACAGGAAAACTGCTAGACGATGCGGTAGAGCTATGCCGAAAAAATGGGGTGGAGTTCTACGCAATTAACGCTAACTACCCAGGAGAGGATATGAATAACCCTGATAATCCGCGTAAATTGACTGCCGATATATTCATTGATGATAGAAATATAGGCGGACTGCCATCGTGGGGTGAGATATATCATAAGTTATGCCCAGAAGGCAATCCTCTACCAACGCCGCCAAAGAAGAAAGGTCTCTTTTCTAGAATATTTGGGTAGGGTAGTGGTATACAAGGAATTATTTCCCAAAAGAGATATCTTTGTGAGTTGTATAAGTAAGTAAAAACAAAAGAATAAAATAACATCATAAATGAAACCTACACTTTTTGTACTCGCTGCAGGTATGGGCAGTAGATATGGCGGCCTTAAGCAGCTTGATGGACTTGGTCCAAATGGTGAGACTATTATGGACTACTCAGTATTTGACGCTATGCGTGCTGGGTTCGGTAAGATAGTTTTTGTGATTCGTAAGACTTTTGAGGACGACTTCAGAGAGAAGGTGTTGTCAAAATATGAGAATCACATACCAGTAGAGGTAGTATTCCAGGATATTAACGACCTCCCAGAAGGGTTTAAGTGTCCTGAGGAGCGTACTAAGCCATGGGGTACAAACCATGCAGTACTTATGGGTAAGGATGCTATCAAGGAGCCATTTGCAGTGATTAATGCAGACGATTTCTACGGAAGAGATTCATTCGCTGTACTTGGCAAGTATCTTGCAAATCTAGCAGACGACTCAAAGAATAAATATTGTATGGTAGGCTTCCGCGTAGGTAACACACTTAGCGAAAGCGGTACTGTAGCTAGAGGTATCTGCTCAACAGACGAGAATAACCTCCTCCAAACAGTAGTAGAGCGCACAGAGATTATGCGTGTAGATGGTCCTGTTTGCTACAAAGACGAAGAGGGTAAATGGGTAGCCGTAGACGACAATACTCCTGTATCTATGAATATGTGGGGCTTTACTCCTGATTACTTCCAATACTCTACAGAGTACTTTGTTGAGTGGTTGAAGGAGAATGGTGAGCAGTTGAAGTCGGAGTACTACATCCCATTGATGGTAAATAACCTCATTACTAGCGGTACAGCTACAGTAGAGGTGCTTGATACTACATCAAAATGGTTTGGTGTGACATACGCAGCAGACCGCCAAGGTGTGGTAGATAAAATCAATGCTCTTATAGCTGCTGGAGAGTATCCAAATAAGCTATTTTAATGAAGAGAATCGAGATGTTTTACTTACGGATTGTAAGCTAAAAGGTCGATTTTAACATTTCGTTATACAAAAGTCTCCTGTAAAGGGAGACTTTTGTCATTTATAGGTACTAGATATACCCCTCAAAAGATTAAACTACCCTAATGAGAGAGAGTTGTAATTAACATTATAATACAAATAGTGCGTTAATCGCGTAATAAACCACACCAAATACAATGTGTGCAAAACACGAATTAACAGAGTAACACGAATTAACCATATCGTAATATCGATTTAACACCATTTCGGGATAATCTGCTGTATCTTTGCAATGTCAAAATGAAGGAGACGACAAGTCGACAACATTAAGACGATTAAAATTTGAAACAATAGACAACAATAGATAACTTATTAAATTTATTGCCTTATGAAGACATTTAACACTATCAAGGTTGCTGCACTAGCAGTTTTAGGATTTGCATCAGTTTCTGCATATGCAAAATCAGACGCTAAGGTATACGTAAACAACTTCCACAAGAACAACATGGCTGTTGTGTCAGTTAACTCAAACAACGACAACAATAGCATCACATATATGGAGGTTACAAACGAGGCTGGTAACACAGTATACGTATCAAAGCGTGTAGCAAAGGTTAAGGCAGCACAGTACCTTCTTGACATTGCAAAGCTCGAGGATGGCGCTTACACAGTTAGCTTCTCATTCCGCAAGGGTCAAGTTGCTACAAAGACATTTATCGTTGCAGACGGCAAGGTAGTACGCTAATAAGCGCTACTCTTGCTGAATTCAGCAACCTCTTTTAGAAGAGAATACTTATTCATACGCTTATAGATAACAACATGTGTGGCACGTCTGTCATCCCAATCGGGTTGACAAGATGTGTTTCTTTTTTATACCACATATTGCAAGACTCATATACATTCTCTATCTTTGTTAACGCTTTCAGACAAGTCTGAAGCGAACAACAATAGATGACAAGACAAGTTTTTTTTCTTTTTCTAATACTCGTTGCTATACCTGTAACGTGTGCTATGCGTGTGCCTCAGCATAAGAATGCTCCTAAAGTTGTGGCGCGTAGTGTAGATACTATCTGTTATACAGAAGAGTATTTCGTTCTTGCATCAAATCCAAAAATCAAACACGGTAAATACGCTCTAATCCACAAGGAGAACCCTATTGAAGAGGGTCAATATACCTTTGGGAAACGTACCGGCTTATGGCAGTTCTATACCGCAGAGAATGAGTTGGAACTAGAATATGACTATGACAACAATAAGCCAGTAAAAATGCTGCCTCATATAGGTCATAAATATAGCGAAGATACATACCCACCAATATTTTTAGGAAGCCCCCTGCATATTAGGCATTACATCTGCACCCATACCACATACCCACTACACGAACGAGGCGAATTTAAGAACTGCCAAGTAGATGTAGCAATGCATATAAATTCAGAAGGTAGATTCACAGGATATCACATACAACGTTTTTCTAAACCCGATTTTAACCAATCTGTTATGAACGCCATGAGAAAAATACCAAAGAACTGGCGTTGGGTACCAGCAAAATTAAACGGGAAGTGCATAGACTCGGAGTATGTAGTAAGCATAGTATTTGAATATGTACAATAGGAATATAGGCAAAATACAATAAATGTCATAAATAGTAAAATAATTCACCCTAACAGTTAAAAACATTTAAATAATTGTGCTATATTTGCACATTCAATACCTCTAAGTAATAATTATGGTTCACAATATAGTAACACTACTTGCCGATGGCTTCGAAGAGACGGAAGCACTTGTCCCTGTCGACCTACTACGTCGCGTGGGTGATAAGGTATTATTGGTTAGCATTAAGGAAGGAGACGACCGTAATGTGGTAGGCTCTCATAATATCTGTGTAAAGGCAGATGAGGTAATATCAAAGATAGATATTGAGAATATTGATGCACTTATACTACCTGGAGGCCCAGGTACACCAAATCTCGACAATTATCCAGGCATCGATAAGATACTTGAGACCCTTAATGCTCAAGGTAAATTAATTTCTGCCATTTGTGCCGCTCCTTCAATCCTCGGAAAGAGAGGCCTTCTTGAGGGTCGCAATGCCACATGTTTCCCAGGGTACGAAGAGTCCCTCAAAGGTGCCACATTCTTGAAACAACATGCCGTTACAGATGGCAATATAATAACGGCCAAGGGTGCTGGCGCAGCCTTAGAGTTCGGCTTAGCCATTGTCGAATATCTCCACGGAGAAGAGACAGCAGAGGAGTTGGCAAAAACTATTCAGTTTATCCTTTAATACTGACGACGATGAAGCCTCTTTTTATGATTCTCATAGCAGTTGCGGCATCACTAGTAATGGAGAGCTGCAATTTATTCTATCAAAAGGCAGACAAGAAGAAATCTGACCTATGGGGCATTATCCCTGTCGCATATAACGACAAGGGAGCATATGCTATGGAGGCACGCTATTCCCAATGGCCAGATCCAGATACTTTGATAATATATCTCGATGGTATTCGTTATAGAGTGTCTGCCGACGGAAAGGTATTCAATACTAATGGTAAATATAAGTTCTCTCTTGGTAATGAGTACCCAATAGAACAATTGTATTTTTATCAGAGACACCAAGACCTCATAATCTTCTATACCGATATCAACCAAAGCGGACCAGGTTCGTTTGTTCGCCGTATTAATATAGAGAGCGGTGAGACTATTTGGGAGACAGAGATTGATGGCTTCTCATTCTCTAAACCTCTTATTCGTGGCGGCTTCGCATATATAGGTACAGTGGGTTTTATTGGAAAGATGAAACTTAATACTGGAAAATTCGATTGGAAGTATACCAATCTAGGAAAACATGGTAGGTATAACCATTTCCGTGATATCGACTTCCCAAGTTCGCACGAGGTCCGCTTCGTAGCTCCTCGTCCATTTACCATGCAGAGCGATACTATAATAGTAAGAGATCTGACTGGTGAAATTATTAGTATGAATTAGAATCGCAATATCAATGAATGTAATAATAAACGGAGAGCCTACACAATTTACTGGTTCTACTGTAGCTGAATTAGCTCAAGAATTGCAGTTACCAGAGAAGGGTGTAGCCATAGCTAGAGGTACTCAGATGATACCTCGAAGCGAATGGAATACAACAGTAGTTAATGATAACGACTCTCTTATCATTATCCGTGCCGCTTGTGGCGGATAATAGAGTAATCAATATTTCTAAAAGTGCTAGAGAAAAAATATCTAGAGATATTCCCTCTTCAGTTCATTAGCCATCAGAATGAACATATCTCGTATGAAGAGGGTTGCCTTAAGGCCCTAGAGGGTGGCTGTAGATGGATACAGCTACGTATGAAGGAGTCAACAGAGGACGAGGTGGCGCATATCGCTGAGCGTCTAAAACCTATTATAAAGGATTATGACGCAGTGCTCCTCCTAGACGACCATGTTAACCTCTGTAAGCAACTCAATGTTCACGGCGTCCATATTGGCAAAAATGATATGCCACCAGCCGAAGCACGTAGTATCTTAGGCGATAAGTATATCATAGGTGGTACATGCAACACTTTTGATGATATCCAAAAAATACACTCACACGTAGATTATATTGGTTGTGGCCCATTCAGATACACCACAACAAAGAAAAATCTCGCCCCAGTTCTAGGTTTAGATGGTTATAGAGATATCATATGGCAATGCCGCTCTAATAACATAAATACTCCAATAGTAGCCATCGGAGGTATTACTGAGGCCGACGTTCTTGATGTTATAAATGCCGGTCCAAATGGTATAGCGCTATCAGGTGAGATACTAAATGCACCAGATCCCGTACGTAAAATACATAATTTAATCAAATTATTGGGTATTTAGTGCATAATTATTACCATCGTATGTATATAATGTATATTTTTGCAGTGTCAATGAATAATTATTAGACATATATAGAATATACGACAATGAAATACAACACCTTGACAGCAGCAGAGGCTGCAGCTCTAATCAACAATGGCGATGTAGTAGGCATCGGTGGTTTCTCTTCAGTAGGAACAGCTAAAGCAATTCCAGCAGCCCTAGCTGCTAGAGCAGAAGAACTTCATGCTAAGGGTGAGGAGTTTCGCGTAGGTCTTATTACTGGCGGTTCTACAGGCGACCAGATAGATGGCGCACTCTCTCGTGCCAAGGCTGTATCATTCCGTACACCATTCCAATCTCATAAGGATATGCGCGCAGCTATCAACTGCGGTGAGGTTCAATATTTCGATATGCACCTCTCTCATGTGGCTCAAGATCTCCGCTACGGCTTTCTTGGTAAGCTAGACGTAGCTATCATTGAGGCTGCCGATATTCTTGAAAATGGAGAGATAGTACTTACAACATCAGTGGGTATTACTCCAACTATCGCAAAGTCTGCAAGTAAAATCCTTATCGAGCTTAATGCTCACCACCCAGCATCTATCATTGGCATGCACGACCTTTATGAGCCTGCCAATCCTCCATATCGTAAGGAAATTCCTATCTATACTTCGGCCGATCGTATCGGTGAGGCTACACTAAAGGTCGATCCTAGCAAGGTTCTCGGCGTAGTTATGACAGATATGCCTGATGGTATCGCTCCATTTACCCCAGTTGACGCTGTTACTGCTAAGATTGGTGAGAATGTAGCTAATTTCCTTCTTTCAGAACTTCACCGCGGTATCATACCTAAGGAGTTCCTTCCTCTCCAAAGTGGTGTAGGTAATATCGCTAATGCCGTTCTCGGCTCTCTCGGCGAATGCCAGGATATCCCTACTTTCACTATGTTTACCGAGGTAATCCAAAACTCAGTGATAGGCCTTATGAAGCAAGGTCGTATCTCTTTCGCTTCTGGTTCGTCTCTTACTCTCTCTGACGATGTTCTTCAAGAGGTTTACAAGGATTACTCTTTCTTCGGACCAAAGCTTATGCTCCGTCCTCAAGAGATAACAAACCATCCTGAGCTTTCTCGTCGTCTCGGAGTAATAGCTATCAATACAGCTCTCGAGGCCGACATCTTCGGTAATGTCAACTCTACTAATGTATTAGGACAAAAGATGATGAATGGTCTAGGCGGTTCTGCTGATTTCGCACGCAATGCCTTCCTCTCTATTTTCACTTGTCCTTCCGTAGCTAAAAAGGGTGTCATCTCGGCTATCGTGCCTATGGTGTCGCACGTGGATTCGTCTGAGCACTCTGTTAAGGTTCTCGTTACCGAGCAGGGTGTGGCCGACCTCCGCGGTAAGTCTCCTCTACAAAAGGCGCAGACTATCATCGAGAATTGCGTTCACCCTGATTATAAGGAGCTCCTTTGGGATTATGTTAAAATGCAAACAGGCAAATGCCATACTCCTATGACGCTTACTAAGGCGCTCCAAATGCATATCGCTTTCGAAGAGACTGGTGATATGCGTAACGCCAAATTCTAAATCATGAATACAGACAGCATCTATGTAAGGTATGAGCAGGAGCTAAATGAGCTCGCTTCTAGTAACAATCTTCGCAGATTACCATCTATTGATAATAATAACGGATTGGTAAATCTCGCTTCAAATGATTATCTCGCTATAAACGAGAACGAGGCTCTACTCCAATCTTTCTTAGATACCTACCGCATAGATGCTCATAGTATGTCAAGCGTATCTTCTCGCTTGCTTACTGGTAACCATATTGAATATCGTAATCTAGAGTGCTGCTTGGACGAATTCCTTCCAGGTAGGCACTCTTTAGTTTTTACAGGTGGCTTCCATGCTAATC
Source organism: Bacteroidia bacterium (assembly GCA_030526155.1). Lineage (GTDB taxonomy): Bacteria > Bacteroidota > Bacteroidia > Bacteroidales > Marinilabiliaceae > W3P20-009. Next base: position 3,027 of record JAUNDI010000043.1, on the reverse strand, counting down.
AGGGTATCATGCAGGCCTTGATGGGTAAGAATGACCTTATAATAGCTGATAAGCTTTCTCACGCTAGTATAATCGATGGCTTGCGTCTCACTGAAGCTACTACTCTTCGTTACCGCCATAATGATATGGCTCACCTAGAACGCCTCATCGAAGAGAATCGCTCTAAATACCAAATGTGCATGATCGTCACAGAGGGTATATTCTCTATGGATGGTGATATTGCTCCTCTTCAACAGATAGCAGAACTTAAACAAAAGTATAATGCTTTATTGTATGTAGACGAAGCACACTCTTTCGGACTGAGAGGCCGCGATGGTCGTGGTATATCAGACGAACTTGGTGTTCTTCCTCATGTGGATATCCTTATGTGTACTCTCGGAAAGGCTATCGGCTCTACAGGTGCTTTTGTTTCTACTAATAAGGTATTACGCGAATATTTGGTCAATAAGTGTCGTACCATAATATTTACTACGGCTTTGGCTCCTATCAATTGCGCGTGGACTCAACATGTCATCGAGCATCTGTCTGATAGTAGCATGAATGATGCTCGTGATAATCTTATGCGTATGTCTGCTAAATTGTCGTCTGCTCTCAATGGAACCGTAGGCGAAAGCCAAATCATACCATATATTACGGGCGACGTGAATCTCGCAATAGAGAAATGTAAAACTCTTCTTGATAACGGCTTCTACGCTCTCCCTATCCGTTATCCTACCGTGGCTAAGGGTACCGAACGTATCAGATTGTCCCTAAAGGCAAATATCACAGAGAGCCAAATCGATAGTATCATAAGTATCCTCGGAGCGAAGTAATACATTCTTCTCTCCCACTCTTCGCATCGTATCCATTATTGGATTTTTACGATGAACAAGGGATTACCCGCCCATCATTCTAGTAAATTTCTAGTCCCATCTAGAATATCTAGAATTACTAGTGCAACTAAAATAACTATAAAATTTACGATGAACGACTATGCTCTATATACCCAGACCGCCATTAAACTTATCCTCAAGCCAATGGTTAAACTCTACTCGCGTCATCTCTCTAGCATTCTTCTTCGCCTCTTCTGTAATGTCTTCTAAAGTAAAGCTGACACTCCTCCTTTTTCTCAAAAATATCGTCAATGTCATTATCTGAATAAGGCTAAGCAATAGCAACTTTACTATCGATGGCGTGGCTCTCTTGCCATACCTACTCCACGAACTGCCCCATAGTCCGTCTATATGCATCAAGACTACTCTCGTATGTTCTGGTAAAACATTCGTAGTATTATATGCTAATTGCCTGTTCCCTATCGTCTCTCTTCCGTCTGTCGTAATGTGCCCCGATGGATAAAACAATACATTGGTCTTTTCTCTTAATGCCTCTTCTATAATAATGCCCAACTGCATCGCTTGCTCTACTCCCTTCCTAGATTTTTTTAGGTCTGGTACTGGTATCTCATCAAAGAGCGAGAGTACATGCCCTATTACTGGTATCCCAAAATACTCTTCATCTACAAGTGGCCTATATTTCTCTTTGTAGAACGACCCAAATAGCATTATCGGGTCCATCACTGCTTGGTGTTTTGGCCATATCAATAGGTTCTCTCCTTCTCTACACTGTAGTAGCTCCCTCTTCTCTATCTTTATATTGTAATGCCAACGCATAAAGAAGTACCCCACCCAACAGGTCACCTCTCTGCAAGAAAATATGAATATTATGGATGCTACCAGAAATATCCCTCCTAGGAATAGGAATACGTACCTCGATGATAGATAGTGTAATATCAAATAGTTACTAGCTGATGCTATAAAGATATATACAAAAGATATCAAGTTAAAGTACGCAAGCGTGGTTCCTTGTCTCTCTGCTGGTACCTTTTTCTGTATATATGCATCCAAGGGTATCTTAAATATGCCACTTGTAACAGACAATATTACTAAAAGTGCCGTAAGTGCATAGATATTGGTGCCAAACGCAAATGTCAATATTAATACTATCGATATCCCAATGCCCAATAGTGGCGTAGCTCCCATCATAAAGCGTCTGCTATCTATCTTGCCGCCTAATATACATCCTATCGTTATGCCTATTGCCATTACCGCAAGGAGTATTCCTGTACTAGTGTGACTGAGTGAGAGCGGCTCCTCTTCGCAGAATATTATTAGTAACATCTGTATAGAGGCACATAGCCACCAGAAGAGCGACAAGAAGTGTATTACTGGATTCACACCTGCATAGTTCTTCAACATATTATGTGTCTCCCTAATAAATACTATAGGGTTGGCCGAACTCCTATTCTCTTGTCTCGTCTCACTTACTCTAAGTGTCAATGAGAATACATACCCCAATATGGCAAGGCCCATAAGTGTCGCATACCAAACCAAACTGTTGTCGCAGTCCGCCATAAAACTTGCCGCAATAGTTCCTAATAGCATGGCTAAAAAGGATACTCCTTCCATATAGCCCATTCCATTGGCAACGCCTTCAGCTCCTCCAATATCACGTATTAGTGCATATTTCGATGGCGAATACAACGCACTCTGAAAGCCCATCAACAATACACTAAAAATAGCAAGCCAAGGCGACTGCTGCATAAAGGCCAATATGGCAACACCCATAATGCCCAACTCCGCAAACTTTGCCCATCGTAGTGTCTTCTGTTTACTATATAATGCTGGTAATCTCGATGCTAATGGAGAAAATAACAAGTATGGCAATACCAATGCTCCCGCCGCCATGCTTACTAGCATCGGTTTGTACTCGGCCTCAGCCCAACCAACCGCCACAAAACTAGTCAGTATCTTGAGTACATTATCATTCATAACACCACAAAAATTTGTGGCAAATAATTTATAGAATTCTCTATTCATAATCCATGATACGCAGTACCATAACCCTAAGTTCCAAAGTCAATAACTACAGCACTCTCCATATCTATTTCCTACTCTCTATCCCCCTCTCAATAATTAGATTTTTACGATGAACAAGGCCACACCCGCCCCTCTCCCTAGCATCCTCTAGAATATCTAGAATAACTAGAAT
>JAUNDI010000042.1:15989-23418 GCA_030526155.1 Bacteroidia bacterium | reverse complement strand
TACTATCAACTTGTTATTGATAGTTATTACACCTGCATTATATGTAGTCTTTGTATCGTCAACAAATGTAACCTCGTGGTCTACAGTAACCTCATACTGAGAGGTAATACTAGAGCCATCATAATATGGATTTTGAAAATTACCACCTGTTATCTTTCTCTTCCAAATCTTATCTTGCCACTTTCCATCCTTCTGTGAATAATAGGTATAATTATCATTAGCTTGTGTACTATTACCGCCTGAGAATTCACCTGACAATCTCTCAATAGAACCATCTTTCTTTGAGTATGTTATATATTCTCCATCATTGTATGTACGGTATGATAATTTATTACCACGCTTTGAGCCATCTACGCAAAATATAATCTGTCGTTTTACTCCAGAACCTAAATTATCAGATGTCTCAAAATTTCTACATTCATATAGGTCGTACGAACCATCGTATCTTCTATCGACATTACAATATATAATCCAATAACACTTTAACGCTGAATCATTCCACAACGCTGGATGCTTAGCATGCACAGGAATAACAGTTACATAACCCTCAGAACCAATATGCTTAGGGGTATACATTACCTGCACTGTAGTCCACTTACCATCCACAATCATAGGGAATAGCTTATTGCCATCCTCTGCTTGTGGCACTGGCAATGTCAAGCCTTTTGCAGATACAGTATTCTCTTTAGGTACCTCAAAACCTCTACTAGCACTCCAAGAGCCACCAGTAGGATAGTTCTTAATCTTCAAGCCATGATAGCCAAGCTGGAACTTACTATTTACTGTAAACTTCACATTGCGAAGCACTATATCTGAACCCATAGTAGGGCCATTGGTAGTGCTGATAGTGAGGTCTACATCCTCAAGGGCTTCGTTCTTGTCAGTATTATCAGTAAAATTTGTCACAGCGCCGCTTGGGAGTGTCACGCTACCAATAAGTTTACCTGATGTACCAAGTATATTGCCCTTGATATTTAGAGTAGTACCATCTTTTACTGCTACCCTACCACCAAGCTCTTTCGCTACCTCGAGGTTTTTCCATGTTACGCCGTTGGCATTGTATGTGGCGTTCTTTGAGCCCTCAAGATATAGGTTATAATTCTCTGTACCTGCAAATGTGCCAGTTACTTCAAAATTACCCTTGATATGTACATCGTTTTGTGGCGTCATCTTACCCTTTACGGTAAGGTCGCCATTAAATGTAAGTCCGCCCACTGGCAACATAGTAAGGTCGGCACCGCTCTCTATCACTGCATTATGACAGCTAGCCATCATAGATAGTATCTTATGTGTCTGGCCATCTGCTGGCTTATCTACATATATAGTACCTCCATCTACGAAGTTGTTAATAGATACAGGGTGTGTATTAGGGTCTAATACATTACTTCCATCCTTACCATCCTCTATATCGGCCATTACAAACTGCACATCTTGATCAAATATCTTCTTAGTAGCCTTACCTTGTACAGCATCATACATTACATGTAGCTCGCCGTCGTGCATTACAAACTGCGAACCCTTACCTAGGTATACGGTCTTGTTTGTAAGGTCATCTGCGCCACGGCTCCATGCCTTTGCCTTAACGTCGAAGCACATCTTACCACCAAACTGGAAGTGTACCGCAGGGCGCACCTTACCAGAGGTATTAAGGGTAATCTGGCGTGCTGTATGTAGCTCACCGCCCTTGAGGGTCATACGTGACGAAGCCTCTGAATTCTTATCAATAGTATTAGCATCCTCAATGATAGGGAAACAGTAGAAAATACCAGGCGAACCAGAGCGGAAGCTACCTGAGTTGATAAGGAGCTGACCAGCTACGAATATTGGGTTATCCACACCAATATTAATATCTGCACCGGAGATAGCGAGTGTAGCCTCTTGGCCTACATATACAGCACCCTGTGTATGCTCCATCTTGCTAAGTTGCAATACGTCGTTCGCTTGTCCTGTACCTATTGTATAACCATTCTTCTCAGGTGCAATAGCAGCCCACCAATTCTTAGCATTAATATTCTCAAGCGAGAAAGATACACCAGGACCGAGGTCTAAGACACCCTTCTCTGGTACGATAGGGATTTGGCGGAAGGTATGACCGTCGTTCTCATTCATGTGTGCGGCTAGAGCTACCACATCGGCCTTGCCCTCTATACCGCTAGCATATACACGTGTAGCGGCGTTATTGTCCTTATTACAGACAATTCGGAAGAACCAGTTTTGTGGTAATCCTCCAACGAGTGTAGGGTTAAGAATAAGTTCTGAATCCTTACCACCCACGAATTCGGTTATTACGCTGTTGGCCTTCTTTTCATCGAATGCGCCATCAGCCTTTAGCGAATACTTCCAGAACTCAGCTACACCTGCAGAGTTATCAAAGTTGCCGTAGCAGATGATTTTACCATGCTCTTCGCCATCCTTCAAACCTAATTCGACTAGCTCTTCATTCTGAGTGCTAACCTTTAAATCGCCTTTATCTGGATTTGTGGAGCGAATGATACCTCTGTTTATGATATTACCCTTTACAGTAAGGGTTACATTATTATATACCACAAGCTCGCCACCTGGCTCTATCACCAAGTCGCCATCGATATAGTAATTACCACCAAAGTAAAATTTACCATTAGTAACTGTCAAACTTGGGTAATGTTTGTTCTTCTGCTCCTCAGTAGCACCTGGAATAAACAAGAATGGGTTACCATAAGGCATCTCATCACCAGGTGCATCAAGGTTCATAGTTCCCTTGAAGGTAGAGAGGTCAAATAGAATACCCATATTATCACCATACATATGGAATACTGCAATAGTATTTACAGTAAGCTTACCCTTACCTACTATCTCCTTAATGATCACCTTACGGTCACCTGTCTGTGTGATGTTAAGTTCACCATTAAGAGTAAGTTTATTGATATAGACGTAGTCCTTTGTATTATCCTCACCATCTACATCCTTTACCAAGAGGTCGATAATCTTACCAGCATGGATAGTAACATTGTAATACTCATCAGCTACTCTACCAGGCACCAAACCGGCATCATTTACCCATACCTGACCAGAAGCATCAGTTGTCCAGTTGTCCTTATCATCCCAATCGCCCGAGTTTTTAGCGTAGAGGGTAGTAGGTGTTTGAGCGAAGGCAGAGACCGACTGCACCACAAGTGCCGCAAGTGCCAACATCCTACCTAAGCAAATAGTCTTTAATCGATTCATATTTTGGTTTATCATTTTTTACTAGTTGTAATAGTATGTTTTACACACTATTATAGTCATTTTTTCGTACGAGCGGTTGGTGTGGTTTGTTTCGTATATATAAGTGTGGTTTAGGGTTTATTATGTTTTTTTATGTATCAGACGGATTTTATGTCTCACTCGGATTTAACGGATTAAACGGATTATTTTTGTTGCATACGGATTGTAGGATTGATACGGATTATTCACTGTTGATTGAAAATCCCCCTCTGTAGAGCCTTTTCATGAAAAGGCTCCATACCGCAAGAAAACAGAACCATACATACATGCCCCGTCTTCCAATTATTTAGAAATCAAGATATTGCACCTTGCAGCATTGGAGACGGAACATGCTCCGTCTCTACGATGATTGGGGTTCACCTTCTGTGACGACAGAAGAGAAATGAAGAGAAAATCGCATACGGATTCTACGGATTGATACGGATTTATGTCATTAGTCAAATGGGAATACACCCTCTGTAGAGCCTTTTCATGAAAAGGCTCCATACCGCAAGAAAACAGAACCATACATACATGCCCCGTCTTCCAATTATTTAGAAATCAAGATATTGCACCTTGCAGCATTGGAGACGGAACATGCTCCGTCTCTACGATGATTGGGGTTCACCTTCTGTGACGACAGAGGAGAAATGAAGAAATAAATCTACATACAATTTTAAGGCATTCGTCAATAATATTTCTACAACTTACTAATCTCCTCTTCCGATAACCCTGTAGCCAAAACAATTTGAGATATTGGAACCATGAGTCTTTTTAATTCTCGAGCTATTCCTATGCGTTCCTCTTTTCTACCTCGATTTAGTCCAATCTCTATCCCCTCTGCCATTCCTTCAGCACGCCCTTCAGCACGTCCCTCCTCGCGTTCATAACGCATGACGCACCTAGCTGTACGTACCGTATCAATATTCACATGATATTTCGAGATCTCCTCAGCTGTCATATTGGCAAGTTCAGCTATGCTACCTATTTTGTTGAATATAGGTTGCTCATTCTGGAAGGGTAAATTTGTTGTCATGGTCTCCATATTAGCTAAATTATAAAACCAATAGTCTAATTTTTCTTTAGGGTACTCTAGGGGCTTGCCCTTGAAGTCGGCTAGTTCGAATGTAAAGGCTTTCAGTTTTGTGGAAAATACCTCGCCTGTCTCTACTACTTGGAGCTGGATAGTTCGCCTAGCTCGTTGCTGTAGTCCGTTCATGCGGAAATTTAAGAAGAATATTCCGTAAACGGGACAAAGCTCGTAATTCCAATCATGGTCGCCTTTACGCTCTTGCGTAGAGAATGATCTTGAGAGATAGAATACTATGCGGTCGTTAAAATTTGACTGATATCTATTCTGCATCTCTACGATAAACTCTGCGCCATCGGCAGTTCGACATCTGAGGTCGTATATTACGCCACGCATCTCAAATGACTCTGCCACTAGATCTTTATCTAAAAACTCTATATCCTCAATCGGCGATTCCGGGTTCAATAAGTCGGTTAGAAAGGCAATCATTATATCCTTCTCACCAAAAATCTTCTTAAAGCCAAAATCCGTCATAGGATTTATATAGCGCTGAATGGTTGTATTTTTCATATTATAGGTTTTTGTGTTATTTGTGGCGAAGTTAGTTAATTATTTGATATCGCATACGGATTCTACGGATTATTTAAATCTCACTCGGATTAAACGGATTATTCACTGTTGATTAAAAATCCCCCTCCCTGTATGGCTCGTAAGAGCCACCACCGCATTGAGCGAAGAGGCGTTAAGAAAATATTTCTTTTCAGCGTCAAGAATGGCTTCTTGTTTGAGCGATCGTAGAGACGCCACCCCGTCTCCAACAACGTCAGATTGAACATATTGATTTCTAGAGGATTTGGGGACGGGCATACATTTATGATTCTTTTCTTGCGGTACGGAGCCTTTTCATGAAAAGGCTCTACGGAGGGGATTTTCAATTAACAGATAAACAATCCGTATCAATCCGTAGAATCCGTATGAAACAAAATAATCCGTTAAATCCGAGTGAGATTTAAATAATCCATAGAATCCGTATGAGAATACCCCCCATTTCCCTCGACCCTTCCTTGGGTGCTCATTGGGTGCTCCCCGAGTGCTCACTGGGTGCAGAGAAATCTTAACTGATATTTTGACAAACACCCCAATCAGATGCCCATTGCAATTTAGATTATACTATATATTAATATTATTTACCCCCTCAAAAGGCCCTCTCAGCACCCTTTCAGCATATAGCCTGTATAGAGCGAGGTATGAGCGAGCCTAGCGGAAATTATTATTTCACACTAACTATTATCATCAATAGCGACATAATATAATCCGTAAAAAATGTTATATCTCTACATTTATTCACCCTAAATTAGTACTTTTGCATGTTTATAGGATACTCGCCTATTTATATGCAGATAACTAGAATCATTCTTCTATACATCTCATTGTTGCTTGTGCAAAACATATGTTTCGCACAGGTAAATAAGCATGGCTATCCTAAAGTTTTCCCTCAAGATATACCTGCCGACGCATATACCCTTTTCTTCGATATTACTCAGGATAATAGAGGATGTATGTATGTAATGGCAAACAATAAGTTGGTAAGGATTTCTGGCTCTCATGTGGAGTATGACGACTCTTACATGAATTTCGCTACCATAGCGTACGACTCTATTCGTGGCCGTGTATATATGGGTGGCGCCGCCGACTTTGGCTTCTTGCAATGCGATAGCAAGGGTCGCGAGCAATACATATCTCTCGTTAATACTCTCCCCGATAGCGTATCAATAGAGGATGCCTATTTTGACGACCATGCCTATGTGCGTAACGACTCCGTATTCTTCCTCGGTATGGGCTCTGCTGTGGTGTATGATATCAATGCCAATAAGTCGGAACGTTGGGAGGTGCCACCATACTCTCGATGTATAGCGCTTAAAGATGGCATATACACCGCAAACGAAGATAGAGAGCTATGTCGCGTGACATCAGAGGGGCTCATCCCTCAAGGTGCCTTCTTTGATGAACACCTGGGTAGAACGCTCGATGCTAAGCCTATATCTCCTACTAAGTATATTATTACTACATCATCAAGGATATATACCTATGATGTAGTGACCAACGAGATATCTTTAGTACATATAGACCCTATTACCCAGCAGTTTGCAAATAAGGTTGGAGCCCCAGATAAGGTATGCCCAATAGGCAATGGACTATTCGCCCTTAATAATAGAGGTTCTAATACTTTCGGTAATACCATAATATTGGACTCTACCCTTAATATCCACGAGGTAGTAAGTAAGCTATCAGGTATCAGTTCCAATATCGGTCTTAACCTATACAACTCCTCAAGGGATAAGAACCTATGGTCTATAGGTTATAACGTGACATCCATGGGCATAAATTCGCCTATCAGAATGTTTACTGAGAAGTCGGGCTATACTGGCGATATCCTCGATATTCACGTTACGGAGCATAAAACTACATTCCTCTTTACCACCGATGGTATATTCGTAAAGCGTGATGTAGATTACCCATCTTTTGAGTTGCTCAAGGGTATAGACGAGTCGGCTACTGCAGTATGCTCGTCCGACTTTATCGACCCTTATACTAATATCCATTATATCATCATTGGTACCACAAAGGGTATATATCTAGTAGACAAAAAGCTTAATGTGCGTAAGGTGAACGACTATAACCTCCCTCTTGTAGTTCAGTTCAAAACCGACAAGAAGCACCTATATGCCTATGATGGTCTAGTGAAGCGCTTAAATGTACTTCCAAATTGTGTATTTGAGATAGACGAATCTTTCGACCAGTTAGATAGCGATAGCTTCTACTCTGATAACGATAGTATTATCTGGACGCGTAGCCTTAGCCTTAAGAGTTCGAGGTTAAATATCCTAACGGGAGAGATGAAGAGTCTTGATGATCTAGGTCAAGTAGTGGGTATACCATACTCACTAGGCGATACTAATATCGTTATTGTCCATAATGCTAATGGACATAATAACCTTATGACTCTTATAGGTGGTAGCAAGATAGAGAAATGTAATATGATAGAGGGTATTATAGATTACAATAACCAACACTCCATAAAGATGCTTGCTAGATATGGCAAGGGATATATAGCAAATACCACTAATGGCGATATATTCTTTATAGTACCCTCAACAGATAGTCCTAACGGTTGGG
>JAUNDI010000042.1:0-15895 GCA_030526155.1 Bacteroidia bacterium | reverse complement strand
TTGGGAGAAGATAGATATACCATATTTCCCACCTCAAGAGGCCACTAGCTTTACTATAGCTCCGGATTCTACCTTATATATATGTTCAAATAATAAACTCTACACCTACTCCACTGATGGAACTTTCCACAAGCTTAAACGTGATGTACTACAGTCGAAATATCAGTATAACGCTATAATAAATAGAGTATATACCAACACTGATACCCTCTTCCATGGCAACTTCCCTAACTATTATGGAGGTGCTACTATGGAGCAACCAGACTCTATGGTCTTCTCTTTGGACTATGACGAGAGTGGTTCTATCAGCTTCGAGTTCTCCGCTACGTGCTACGACTATAGCGAGTACACAAAATACTCATATCTCCTAGAGGGACGTAGTGACACATGGAGCGAATACGACTCAAAGAGTATAGCTGAGTTTACTAACCTATATGAGGGCGACTACACCTTCAAAGTCAAGGCAAGGAATATACATAATGTAGAGAGTGTTATTGCCGAGTATCGATTCCGTATAGCCCCTCCTGCATATCGTACAGTATGGGCTTATATACTATATTTCATCCTCTTGTGTGGTGCGATGTACCTAATGGCGATATATAGAAATAGACGCCTAATAATACGTAACCGCAAACTACAAAAGATGGTGGATGAGCGTACCCAATTGATACGCCAGCACGAGAAGGAGATAGTAAGTAATATCAACTACGCAAGTCGTATTCAGCGTGCCATCCTTACTCCGGACGACATAATGTATACCATATTCCCTCAGCACTTCATCATTTATATGCCTCATACTATTGTAAGTGGCGACTTCTACATGGCTACGGAGATAGAGGATAAGCAGATATGTGTGGTGGCCGACTGTACTGGTCATGGTGTGTCGGGTGGTTTCTTGTCTATGCTTGGTATATCTATCATTAGGCAGATAGTACTCCGTACAATAGACCCTGCCGAGATGCTCAACCAACTCCGCGAGTATGTTATCTCTAGCCTCCACCAGAAGGATGAGGCGTGGAGCGTGCAAGATGGTATGGATGCCTCTATCTTTGTGATAGATAAAAAGACTAAGATGCTTACCTACGCAGGTGCAAATAGCCGTATACTTATCTGTCGTAAGGGCGAGACAATAGAGCTAAAGGGCGATCGTATGCCTGTGGGTATATATTTCTCACAACGTAAACGCGACTATAAGAACCTATCATTCCAACTCGAAAAGGGCGATATGATATACGCCTTCTCTGATGGTTATATAGATCAGTTTGGCGGTACAGACAACTCTAAATTCATGATTAGTCGCTTCAAGACACTCCTAAGTGAGATATATAATATGGATGCCGAGGAGCAAAAAGAGATATTGATAAAGAGATTCCATTCATATAAGGGTAGAAACACCCAGACCGACGATGTGCTCGTTATGGGTGTAAGAATCGACTAATAGCCTCGAGCATCTTAGAGCGAATATCTTTCTGAGTCAACTTTGTATTATCTACCGATGGGTGTATTCTATTACTCATAAAGACGAATAGTGTCTCGCTCTCAGGGTCTATCCACATCATAGTACCGGTAAAACCTGTATGCCCATATGAGGTCTTTGGCATGCAGTCTGGCACTGGCCCTGTCTTACCATTTCTCCTCTCAGGCATATCAAAGCCATAACCTCTACGACAATGAGGGTCGTGCCTCATAATAAATTCATCAAATGTCTCCTGCTTGAATAGCCTAACACCGCCATAAGTACCGCCATTCAGATAGAGCTGACCAATCTTTGCTACTTCGTATGCTGTAGCAAAGAGTCCAGCATTACCCGATACACCACCCATAAGAGCAGCCGTCTCATCATGTACGGTGGTCCATATCATCTCTTTACGGAAGTATAAGTCGTCTGATGTTGGGGCAATCTCACTAATGCGATACTTATTAGTAGGATTGTACAACATTCTCTTTAATCCTAATGGCGCAGCTATAGTGGCATCAAATAGCTCATCGAGTCTCTTGCCCCTTTTGCGCTCAATGATTCGCTGTAGATAGAGGAAATTGATATCGCTATATCTATAAGTAGGCGTCTGCTGAGGTATATTGGCTATATGGCGCCACATAATGCTCTTTATGGAGTCTGATGCATAAAGACTTCTACTTACACGTATAGGATGCTCTGCGTCGCTCTCCTCTACAAACCACCCTGGGCGTAGTTTGACCTTAAGATTTAGGTAGAGATTCTTACCAATACGTTGTTGGTGCATGGCGTCTCTCTTTCTTACTAGTAGTGGAGGTTGGAATGATGCAGAATCAACGGTCAATGCGTAGGCCGGTATACCAGCTGGCAGACCACTTGTGTGCAGCAAGAGCTGACCCACATTTATCTTGCCTTGCCACCCCTCTATACCTAGTAATGATGATAATGTCTCCTTAGCATTAAGCTCCTCTTGGTCAAAAAGGAGTATTACCTGAGGTAGAGTACCTACTATCTTTGATAGTGAAGCTATATCGTATATAGTGGTAGGAGATACGGCATTAGTCTCTTGGTATGTAGTGTAGCCATATTGCTTATTTACCAATACCTCGCCATGCTGTGCAATGATAACAGACAATCCAGGAGTAGCCTTAATATCTAGCGCCTCTTGTGCTATCTTATCGATACAGCTATTAAGAGAATCCACCACAAGATTAGTACCTATATGGAACGACAAACGACTCTTCTCTTGCGAGCTACGCTTTAGTCCGTATTGTGTATACTCATCCGATTTACTTTCAATAGCTCTACCGCCCCAAAACGATTGTACTAATAGGTCGATACCATCTCTATCATCTTGAGGGGTAAGGTATAGAGCATCACAAAGCTTTAAGACACGTGCTACGCTATCGGCGTGAATATCCAACTCTCCGCCATAAAGCAGCACTATCTTAGTATCACGCTTACCATGAGAAGCATAATACCTATATACGCCCTCAAATAGCCTCTTTGCCATTTGCCACTCATTGGTAATTACCACATAATGAGAAGGCATAGAGCGATTGGTCAATATAGATGGGTGAGCCTCGTAGACCCCATCATAATAACGCCTCATAAGTGGCAGAGCATCAAGGGTACTACTTATAGCCACCTCTATATGAGACATATCAGTTATTGGGGTATAATCCCCCTTGGCATAAAATGATACATTCCCCTTGTCTTGCGCATAGATAACGCTAGTCAAGGAGAATAGTATAAATATGAGTGTTTGGATTTTGCGACGCATTAATGCGAAAGAATCTCAAGTCCTGTCTCTGTCATCAACAAAGTATGCTCCCACTGAGCCGAAGGTAGTCCGTCTCTTGTAGTAACAGTCCATCCGTCCTCCTGACTAAAATGAACTTGCATCTTACCCATATTAATCATTGGCTCAATAGTAAATACCATACCAGGAACAAGGAGCATACCAGTTTTTGGTCGGCCATAGTGGGTTACCTCAGGCTCCTCATGGAATTCTAGTCCCACGCCATGACCGCAAAGCTCACGTACTACAGAGTATCCATTCTTCTGAGCGTGGCATTGTACAGCGAAACCTATATCGCCCACAAAAGAGTATGGTTTAGCCGCCTTCATACCTATCTCGAGGCACTCTTTAGTAACATCAACAAGACGTTGCTTCTCAGGAGTAGTCTCACCGATGACAAACATACGGCTAGCATCGCTATAATAGCCATCGAGGATAGTAGATACATCGATATTAACTATCATACCTGGCTTAAGGATAGTATCTGCACTAGGAATACCATGACATACTATATTATCTGGGGAGATACAAGAGTATCTAGGATAGCCCTCATAGCCCATACATGCCGATACGGCACCATGGTCTTGAGTATATTGACCTATCATCTCATCGAGAGCCAATGTTGATACACCCTCCTTAACCTCCTTCTCGAGCATATCAAGAATACCAGTATTAACGACACCCGATCTACGAATGCCCTCTATCTGCTCAGGAGTCTTAATAAGTTTACGGGATGGCACTACATGCCCCTGCTTTTGCGCAGCTAATATCTTCTTGTCCATCTCTGTGAGAGGTGCACCCTTCTCAACAGACCATTTCTTACGGAGTATCATCTGTATTAAAAATCTTTGTTGGGACAAAGATAATCAATTTACCTATACACCACTATTTACTATATGAATTAATGTATATAGTTATATGTATATATACACCATAAAAAGAAAACGCCTGACAGATATAATCCGTCAGGCGTCATTATTATTAGTAGTAAAAATTACCCTTATTCAGCGAAATAAGCAGTGCGCAATGGCATTGTTGTCTCCTCGCCTGTAAGATTAATCTCCTTCTCAGCGCGTATGTCTACTGACGAAGCGCCAATCTTTATCATAAACTTACCTGGAGTAATATTCCACTCGTTATTCTTGTAATAACCCAACTGTTGTGGTGACACTTGGAATGTTACTGTCTTAGCCTCTCCAGCCTTAAGAGCTACACGCTTAAAGCCTTGGAGTTGAATAGGCTTATGGTTAGCCACATTATCTACTGGCGATACGTAGAGTTGTACTATCTCCTCTGCATCCACATTACCAGTATTCTTAACATCTACAGATACAGCAAAACGCTCGGCCTTGACGTCAGATGTAGCCTCCATCTGCATATTAGAGTAGTCGAATGTAGTATAACTCAAACCATAACCAAATGGATAAGCTACACGAGGATCCTTATCTACGCTATAGTTGTAGCAAATATCCTCATGAATCTCCTCTGCAGGATAGCTTACGCTAAGTTTGCCTGATGGAGCGACATTACCATATATGATATCTGCCAAAGCATTACCGCCCTCCTCGCCTGGGTACCAAGCTTGGATAACAGCAGCACACTTATCTACGATATTGCTGATAACTTGAGCGCGACCGCCGAAGATAACCAATACAACAGGCTTACCTGTAGCTGCTAGCTTCTCTACGAACTCCTCTTGCTTACCAGGTAGGCGTAGGTGCTTTCTATCGCGGTTCTCGCCACAGAGAATAGCATTCTCACCTACTGCTGCTATGATGACATCCGACTTCTTAGCTATCTCTAGAGCCTCATTGAGGTTTGCCTCCTCGCCGCTATCTATCATACGGTTTTGGATATTTACGAGGTAAGCCACACGAGGGTCGCCACTACTCTCTACCACTGTCTCAACCTCTTCTGTCCAATCGCAACCACGGCTATACATCAATGTTGAGCCCTCTGGTAGCTTATTGGTCATACCATCGCGTAGATTAACAATACGAGGGTGCATATCGCTCTCAATAGATGTCTTCCAGAAGAAACGCATAGCCTGGTAGGTATAGTCGCCAAGCATAGGCCACATATTACCAGCGTTAGGACCAGTGAGAGCTATCTTGCTAGGTTGTTTCAATGGGAGGATACCATTATTTTTAAGGAGTACTACAGACTGAGTAGCTAGCTTGTATGCTGTCTCACGCTCTGCTGGGGTATCCCATTCGATATGTCCTTCATCGTAAAGTTTAGCATCCTTATCCATGAGGCCTACGAGGAACTTAATCTTAAGTACACGCTTAACGGCTGTCTCGAGATTCTCCTGAGTAGTAAGACCCTGCTTTATAGCCTCTGGGAGGTGACGATAGCTATTACCCTCTGGGAAGTCGACATCGTTACCAGCGTTAAGGGCTGCTGCGGCACGTTGAACGTCATTCATATTATCGTCTATCTGCTCGATAGCGCCATAGTCGCTTACTACTATACCGTCGAATTTTAGGTAATCTCTCAATATCTCTTGCAAGAGATTCTTATTTGCTACGCATTTTGTGCCATCTACTGCGTGGTAACCAGGCATTAGCACACGGCTATCTGCTGTACGAATGATAGTCTCATGAGGGAGAAGGATCTCCTCCATAAGCTCTTTCTTATCGGCATCACCGCCACCACCATAGCCGAGGAAGTGCTTAGTACAAGCCGCTACACCCTCCTTAAGGTCGCCATGCTGCAAACCCTTCACGAAAGCAGTACCCAAGGCAGCCGAGAGGTAACCATCCTCGCCATAAGACTCCTCTAATCTATTGAAAGATGGGTTACGTACCACATCGACCATAGGAGATAGAGCCATGAAACCGCCTATTTGGCGAAGAGCCGCACCTGTTTGGTAGGTCTTTTGTTCGGCTAGTTCGGTATTAAATGAGCAAGCCAAGCCAATCTGCTGAGGGTATACGGTAGCATCCATACCATTGACGCCACTCAATACCTCCTCGTGAAGAAGGGCAGGTATGCCATTAGGAGTATTCTTGATAAGCCAAGCTTGCATCTGAGCTACCATATCACGTAGCTGATCAGGATTTCTCTGAACGTTAAGAGCGAACTGAGAGAAATGGCCCACGCCATTAGAGAGCTTCTCTTTACAGAGATCCTCATTTAGCTTGTCATTCTCATCGAAAAATTGTGTCATGTATAGACCATGGAGCTGTGCTATACGCTCCTCCTGAGACATCTTAGCATACAAAGCATCGACCTGCTGATCGATAGTCTGAGGAGTGTTTGTGCACGAGGCCATTACTGCTGCAATACCCATTGCCATAGTGCTTTTAGAAATAATATTCATTGTTAATGGTTGTGTTGTTTTGAGGGCAAAGATATAATAAATGTTGCAATATATATTGTCTCTTAGAACAAATGTTAACTGATGCGAATACCCACGATAAGGTTATCATCAGTCTGCTCCGACTCCATATCTGTACCTACCTTACGCCATCTGTCTATTGTCTCTTGTATTACTACCGCTTGGTCTTTACATGGTATACCATGTATTCTAGTGAGTAGCTCCTTTAATTGGCGTATGGTATACTTACTCTCCTTATTTTGGGTCTTATCAAAACCGAATTGGTCCACTATTCCATCTGTGAATAGGTATAGCATATCGCCAGAGGTGAGAGAGAGCGTGTGGTCGGTAAAGGAGCTCTCCACATTAGTATATACGCCAATAGGCATACGATCGCCATTTATCACCTCCATAGTACCAGAGTGGCATATGAGTAGAGGACGATAGGCACCAGCATAGTGCATCTCACCCTTTTCTCTATTGATGACCAATAGAGCTATGTCCATACCATCGCGATTCTCATTATCGGTATTACCCTGATGTAGGGCGCTCTTTAATTTGGTACGCAATTCGTTAAGCAAAGAGGCTGCTGAGACGTTATCGCGAGATATTTTAGCAGATATCTCATTAAGGATACTGATGCCAAGCATAGATACGAAAGCACCAGGCACGCCGTGACCTGTACAATCTGCAACAGCAAACATAACGATACCATCATGCTCTCTTACCCAGTAGAAGTCGCCACTAACGATATCCTTAGGTCTGAATATCACGAAATGTTCACCTATCAAATTAGCCAACAGATTCTCGCAAGGCATAGCTGCGCTTTGTATGAGGCTAGCGTAGCTGATACTATCGGTAATTTTTGTTTGGGCATCTATAAGTAGGTTACGCTGCTCCTCTAGGCGTTCATTTTGAGCCTGAACCTCCTCCTTTTGTTGCTCTAGCTCGGCATTCTTTTGGTCAAGCTTTTGGTTTATTATACGGCTACGTACAAAGCTACGTACTACTACAAACGTAAGTACGAGTACCATGAAAAGTATAGCGAGCACAGCATACATCTGTACTCTACTTTGTGCGGCTTCAATAGAATAACGTATTTCCCTCTCTCTCATCTTATTATCATATTCGCCTGCCATAACGCTACGTACGCTATTAGCAAGGAAATCTATCTGACGAGAGTTGTACTTATGTTCATGATACATATTGGCATATTTGAGAGCCTCGTCATGCTTCCCTAACGCACGATAGTATTCGCTATAGCACCTATAGACAA
The DNA here is from genome assembly GCA_030526155.1 of Bacteroidia bacterium. Lineage (GTDB taxonomy): Bacteria > Bacteroidota > Bacteroidia > Bacteroidales > Marinilabiliaceae > W3P20-009. The sequence goes on along the minus strand of JAUNDI010000042.1, from coordinate 8,040 downwards.
ATTGAATATTATCGTTATTTGACTTCTCATCGGCTAAATATTCAGTGGATAGAGAGTCGAGTTTTGTCTTAGCCTCATGTAATTTACCACTCATTATGAGCCATAAGCACGAGTGGTTTGCTATATAATTATTCTCTATATCAAAGCCATATTCGTTGGCCCATAAGGATGCCTTATCAAGGTATGCCTTACAAGAGGCGAGCAAATCGGCACGTTCAATCTTAGAAGAGGTAAGGCTAGCCTCCTCCAACAATAGAGCTGCATATGATACAGAGGTATGGGTATTTATATAGACATCACCCGCCATATCGCCATACTCTAGACTCAACAGATAGTGCCTCTTAGCCTCGTGTAGCAATGCGATATTAGGATTGCCGTATCTATTAGATTCGTACTGATTCATAGCGACATCGCCTATTTGGAAGTAATCCTCGGCCATGCCACCGATATTATTTGAAGCTACGTCGTGCGTAATAGCCTCTTGAATATGCTTTCGTGCGTCGTCATATAGCATGTTAGTCATCTCTACGCTAGCTAGATTTCGCAATATGGAGCACTTCCAAGTGATATTACTTAACTCTTCATAAATTTCAATTGCCTTATTAAAATGAGTTATGGCAGTGTTATAGTCATTCATCATACCATAACCGTTGCCAAGATAGTAGTGCATATTAGCCTGAGCCTCCTTGACACCAATAGAATCGGCAATGATTAATCCCTCTTGAGCGTAGAGACACGACTGTGTGTAGTTGTTATTATGAAATTCTACCCAAGCCAATAGGCCATATGAGTTTGCCACTATCTTGTCATCACCTATCTCCCTAGCTAAGTCTATAGCCTTTTGAGCATAGAGCGCAGTAGAGTCGACCCTATCCTGTTTCAAAGCTATTCGGTATAGGATAAGAGCCTTTTCCGGCTTATCCTTAGCTTTTGGCAGTTGGATGTATAGGCTATCTAGCGGAGGTATAGTGTCATTTTGAGCATTAGCAGCCACACAACAAGCTGCTAGTATAAGGGCGATGATATTTAATATGCGAAAGTAGCGCAATGTCATATAAATCCGTTTAAGTCAGTTTACGCATTGAGTATTGATAAGTTAGGCTTTCATCGTAAATTTTGAATAATGGATAATGGTCGATAGGCTTGTGGACTATTTTTTATGTAATAATTACCCAAAAAGAGGATAAATGTAACGTACGCAAAAATATTAGTATCGTACGTGAAAACACTTCTTAACACACGACAGTATCTTTGCAAAACTATGTTGAGCAAAAAACATAGCATGTCAATATTAAAACTTACACCATTAACAAAAGAAAACAAAATGAAAAAGTTTCTCTTCGCCGCGTCACTATCATTGCTATTCTCTGCAATGGCTAACGCGCAATTTGTACCTGCTCAAACCAATATTCCTCAGGCTGAGTTTCCTAAGGTAAATATCGAAACGCGTCAGGCTCAATTCCAACTCTTCGCTCCCGAGGCTAACAATGTCCAAGTGGATATCTGTGGCAAAAAGTACCCTATGTCGCGCGACGAGAAGGGTCTATGGAGTGCAACAACCGACCCTCTTGTAGTGGGTTTCCATTATTACGCTCTCATCGTTGATGGCGTACGTGTAAACGACCCAGCATCTGAGACATTCTACGGCTGCAGTCAGCAAACTAGTGGTATCGAGATACCTGAGTCGCCTGAAGAGGCAGCGTACTATACCTTCAACAAAGATGTACCTCATGGTCAGGTACGCGAATGCCAATACTACTCTGAGGTAGAGGGTCAGGCTCGTCGTTGCTTCGTATACACCCCTGCAGAGTACGAGACAAATGCCGATAAGAAATACCCAGTACTCTACCTCCAGCATGGTATGGGCGAGGATGAGCGTGGTTGGCATCAGCAAGGTCATATGCAGAATATCATGGACAACCAGATAGCTGCTGGCAAATGTGTGCCTATGATTGTTGTGATGGATTATGGCAACTGTGGCTATGGCTTCGGTGCAAAGAAGGGTGAGAGCATGCAAGAGTTTGGGGCTCTATTCACACCTATCCTCCTAAAGGATATTATCCCATTCATCGAGAAGACATTCCGTACACTTACAGATCGCGACCACCGTGCTATGGCTGGTCTCTCTTGGGGTGGCTTCGAGACATTCAACACTACAATGACAAACCTCGATAAGTTCTCCTATATAGGTGCATTCAGCGGAGCTCTCTTCGCAATACGTCCTGAGGCGGTTAAGACAGCCTACAATGGCGTATGGGCAGATGCTGATAAGTTCAACTCACAAGTACATGCCCTATTCCTCTCAATGGGTTCGGAGGAGAACTTTGGTGCTGATGCTCTCTCAAAGGCTCTTACAGAGATAGGTATCAAGAATACCTACTATTGCTCGCCTGGTACACACCACGAATGGCTAACATGGCGTCGTTGTTTCAATGAGTTCCTCCCACTTTGTTTTAAGTAAGATATCATGAAGAAGATTTTCTCACTATTGACCATCGCAGTGGCTTCTTGTGGCTTAGCCTCGGCTCAGCTATTGCCTTATATGAATCCTGAACTCTCAAATACAGAGCGTGCAAAAGATCTCCTATCGCGCCTCACTCTCGAGGAGAAGGCACAACTGATGCTCGACGAGAGTCCTGCTATTCCCCGCCTAGGCATCAAGAAGTTCAACTGGTGGAGCGAGGCCCTTCATGGTATAGCCAATATGGGCGACGTATCGGTATTCCCAGAGCCTATCGGTATGGCATCTACCTTTAACCCAGATCTAGTGCAGTCGGCTTTCGATGCCGCCTCTCTTGAGATGCGTGCTAAGTGGAATGAGAACCAGCGCAATGGCGTAGAGTCGCGCCGTTTTCACGACCTCTCTGTGTGGACACCAAACGTCAATATATTCCGTGACCCACGTTGGGGACGCGGTCAGGAGACCTATGGTGAGGACCCTTACCTCACATCTGTCATGGGTGTGGCAGTGGTAAAAGGACTTCAAGGTCCTGACTCGCTCAAGTATCGCCGTCTCCTTGCTTGTGCAAAGCATTATGCTATTCACTCGGGACCAGAGTGGGCTCGCCACGTGGATAATATAACTAATGTACCTATGCGCGACCTCTACGAGACATATCTCCCAGCTTTCAAGGAGACTGTACAAAAGGGCGACGTACGTGAGGTGATGTGTGCATACCAACGTTGGGATGATGAGCCATGTTGTGGTAGTCGCCGTCTATTACAACGTATCCTCCGTGAAGAGTGGGGCTTTAAGTATATGGTAGTATCCGACTGTGGTGCTATTTCCGACTTCTGGACATCACATAAGACATCCTCTGATGCCGCTCACTCAGCAGCGTTAGGTGTACTTGCTGGTACCGATGTAGAGTGCGGCTATAACTACGCATATCATGAGATACCTAAGGCAGTACGTCTAGGTCTTATCTCAGAAGAGGATGTAGACGAGAAGGTACTACGCCTCCTTGAGGGACGTTTCTCTCTCGGTGAGATGGATAAGCCAGAGGATTGCCATTGGTCCACAGTATCTACCGATGTTGTAGATTGTAAAGAGCATCGTCAAATAGCGCTCGACCTAGCTCGCCAATCTATGACACTCCTCCAGAATAAGAATAATATCCTTCCTCTCTCTAAGGGTAGGAAGATAGCTGTAGTAGGCCCTAATGCTGATGATGAGCCACTAATGTGGGGTAACTATAATGGTGTACCAAACGAGACTGTTACCATCCTCGAGGGCATCAAATCTATGGCTAAGAAGGTTAAGTATGTCCAGGGCTGCGACCTTGTACATGATAAGGTATTAGAGTCGTATTTCGACCAATGCTCTGTTGATGGTAAGCAGGGTATGAAGGGAACATTCTGGACCAACCAGAAGCGCGAAGGCGATATCTTTACTACAGAGCATTATACCCGTCCAGTAGATGTTACTACCTATGGCAACTACGCCTTTGCTCCTGGTTTACCTCTAACAGGCTTCTCTGCTAAGTACGAGACTGTATTTAAGCCTAAGCAAAGCGGCGAGGTAATGCTCCATCTCCAAGGTTGTAGCTATTTTGAGCTTCGCGTTAATGGTGAGACAAAGACTCGTCATCGCACATGGCGCCGTACCGATACTCGTACCCGTATGCAGGTCGAGGCTGGCAAGGAGTATAATATCGAGATTCTCTATGCACAGGTGGAGAACTGGGATGCCAACCTTACCTTCGATCTTGGTCGTGAGTGGGATATCAACTTCGAGGAGACCGTTAAGCAGGTTAAGGATTGTGACGTAGTAATATTCTGTGGTGGTATTTCAGCACGCCTTGAGGGTGAGGAGATGCCAATAGACCTCCCAGGCTTCAAGGGTGGCGACCGTACAGATATCGAGCTCCCAGCCGTACAGCGTAATATGCTCAAGGCACTTAAGGAGGCAGGCAAGAAGGTAATATTCGTATGCTGCTCAGGTTCTGCTATTGCTCTTACACCAGAGACAGAGACTTGTGAGGCTATCCTCCAAGCGTGGTACCCAGGCGAGATGGGCGGTCAGGCAGTAGCTGAGGTACTCTTTGGCGATTATAACCCTTCTGGTAAGCTACCAGTGACATTCTATCGCTCTACAGAGCAGTTGCCTGATTATAGAGATTACTCACTCCAAGGTCGTACATATCGATTCTTCGAGGATGCTCTATTCCCATTTGGCTTCGGCTTGTCATATACTAAGTTTGACATCTCTTCGCCTATAGCTTCTACATCAGAGGCAAAGGTTGGTGAAACCTTCACCCTACCTATCAAGGTCAAGAATACTGGCAAGCGCAATGGCACAGAGGTAGTACAAGTATACATCTCTAAGGATGGCGATACCGAGGGTGCTCCTATCAAGACACTTCGTGCTTTCCAACGCGTGGATGTCAAGGCAGGCAAGAGTGTATCAGTAGATATCGCCCTCACTCCTGAGGCATTCGAATTCTATGATGAGGCCACTATGAAGGTGCGCACTACACCAGGTACCTATACCATATATTATGGTAATAGCTCTGATAATGTCAAATCTGTTAAGGTGACACTTCTATGATTCGTAAATCTTTTCTCATATTAATTTCATTTGTTAGTGTTCTGGGCCTTCGGGCTCAGAACCCTATTATTCATGATCAGTTCTGTGCCGACCCAACGGCTAGAGTATTCAATGGTAAGATATACCTATTTCCCTCTCATGATATTCCACCTTGCACACCCGACCTTATAGAGCGTAAGTGGTTCTGCATGGGCGATTATCATGCCTTCTCATCGTCGGATCTTACACATTGGACCGACCATGGTGTGATACTAGACCAAAAGGATGTACCTTGGGGCAATCCTGAGGCTTACTCTATGTGGGCACCAGATTGTGTGGAGAAGAATGGCATGTATTACTTCTATTTCCCCGATGCACCAAAGCCACGCCCTGGTCAGCGTATGGGAGGCTTCGGCATAGGAGTTGCTATCTCTCAAAAGCCAGAGGGCCCATATCGTGCTATGTTCCGACCTATCCAGGGTGTTATGGGTATCGACCCTTGTGTCTTGAATGATGACGACGGACAGTCGTACCTCTTCTGGTCGGGCTGGGGGCAACGAGTAGCCAAACTCAAGGATAATATGATGGAGATAGATACCACAACCATCACACGTATCGACGAGTCGTTCCCTAAGGGCAATGGACTAAAAGAGGGTCCGTTTGCCTTCAAAGCCAATGGCAAATATTACTTCACCTTCCCTTGGGTGCGCGACGAGACGGAGCTCCTTGCATATGCTATGAGTGATAGTCCGATGGGACCATACGAGTATAAGGGTGTCATCATGGATGCCTCACCTACGGGATGTTGGACAAATCACCACTCTATAGTCAATTACGAGGGTCAGTGGTACCTCTTCTACCATCATAATGATTACTCGCCCGACTTTGATAAGAATCGCTCTACACGTATCGATTCTCTTCGTTTCAATGCCGATGGTACTATCCAAAAGGTTATCCCTACACTCCGTGGCGTAGGAGTAACAAAGGCTACTGAGCAGATACATATAGACCGTTACACCTCAATCAAGGGGGCTACTATAGACTATATCAATCGCGCTGAGCCATTCCTCGGTTGGTATACCCATTTCAAGGCTAAAGGCGATAAGGTGGTCTATAATGCGGTAGATTTTGCTGATGGTAATGATATCAATACCATTAAGATTCGCTATAAGGCGACTAAGTCGGCCAAACTCCAAGTGAAGACTGCTAAGGGTATGGTAGTAGCAAATCTAAAACTTGCCCCTGCTAAAGATTGGACTGTTGTCTCACTTCCTGTATTAGCTATGCCTAATGGTAAGCAAGACCTCGTTGTAGAGGCTACCTCGTCTACCAGTTGCCAAGTAGACTGGTTGGGCTTCGGTCTTGTGCCTAATGTGGTGGGCGCCATTAAGGGCGGTGAGTATCGTAACCTCATAGCTGAAATGGGTTTTATGACTGAGGCTGAGACAAAAACCCTCGTCAATAAGACATTCGAGGATCTCTTCTTTGGTCCTAATAAGGTCTATTTTGAGGTGAATGACACGATGGCTTACGTCTCGGATATCAAGAACAACGATGTACGTACAGAGGGCATGTCATATGGTTTGATGACAGCCGTACAGTTTAATCGCAAGGATGTATTCGATAAGTTATGGCGCTGGGCAAAATGTTATATGCAACATCAGGATGGCCAATATAAGGGTTATTTCGCATGGAGCAATAAGTTGGATGGCACAAAGAATTCTAATGGTGCTGCATCGGATGGTGAGCTCTATTTTGTGACATCACTAATATTTGCCTCAAACCAGTGGGGCAACGAGTCGGGTATCAACTACCTAGCCGAAGCTCAGAATATCATAAACAACTCGTTCCTTAAGACGGGTATGGACCATGTAGCGCCTCTTATTAACCTCAATGAGAAGCTTATTACGTTTACTCCTGACAACTGGGGTGGTCGATTCACAGATCCATCATATCATCTCCCTGTATTCTATGAGATATGGGCCAAGTATCTAAATGACGGTCGCTCCTCCTTCTGGAAAGAGTGCGCAGCTAAGAGTCGCGAGTACCTCCATAAGTGCATCCACCCTAAGACAGGATTAAACCCTGATTATAGCAATTATGATGGAACCCTTATGGGTGGTAGAGGTATCATAGGCGATGTGTTTCGTTTCGACTCATGGCGTGTACCTATGAATATAGCTCTCGATTACACTTGGGCAGGTGCTGATATAGAATGGCAACAGTCGTACGCCAATCTCATCCAAGATTTCCTCTATTCTCAGGGGGTGGATAAGTTTGTAGACCAATACAATATCGACGGCAGCACACCTACAAGTATCTTAGATGCTGGTGGCTATCGCACTCTACGCCACTCACTTGGTTTTGTCTCTACGGCAGCTGCCGCATCGCTTGTTGCTACCCACTCTAAGGGGTACGACTTCGTGAAGCATATGCTAGAGAGCAAGCATGAGCCATATGAAGATGGGTATTTCGATGCTTATTACGATGGTTTCCTCCATCTCTTTGCAATAATGCACCTCACAGGGAATTATCGTGTTATTGAGCCTGTGAAGTAGGTTTTTTCTCTTAATTTCTCTAATGGGGTCGTTATTTCTCTTCATTTCTCTTCTATCGTCACAGAAGAGAAATGAAGAGATAATTTAAAATACGATATTTAGACATTCGTCAATAATCTTTCTACAACTTATTAATCTCCTCTTCCGACAACCCTGTAGCCAAAACAATTTGAGATATAGACATATTGAGCCCCTTAAGGTTTTTAGCAATTTGTATCTGCTGGTGTCTTTCACCTTCTGCTCTACCTTCCTCTCTACCTTCTGCTCTTCCTTCTTCTCTTCCTTTGGCTATGCCCCGTTGCATACCTATCTCAATTCCTTCTGCACGTCCCTCCTCGCGTTCATAACGCATGACGCACCTAGCCGTTCTTACCGTATCAATATTTACATGGTATTTAGAGATCTCCTCAGCTGTCATATTGGCAAGTTCAGCTATGCTACCTATTTTGTTGA
>JAUNDI010000041.1 GCA_030526155.1 Bacteroidia bacterium | reverse complement strand
GATTGTATGGTGTGAGTGCCTTTTTTGCTCGCAGTTTTTTGAAACTTTGTGGTTTTGGGGGCGTATAAGGAGGTGTTTTGATTTGATTAAATTGATATTATGGCACGCATTAGTATTAAGAAGAAGTATGTAATGGTAACTAGGGATGGTCTTAGGAGAGATTCTATGGCTAGGGTTACTGGGCAGTCGGTATTTTTGAAGAGATATCATGGGGAGTATAGGTTGATAGGCATTAGGGTAAGTAAAGAGCAGAGGCGTTGTAGGGATATATTTGCGGATGCGCAGAAATTGGCATCGTATGAATTAAAGCAGTGGAATAAGAAGAGGCATTGGGGCAGAGTAGCCAAAGCGCACAATGTAAGAGGGGCGCATAGGATGGCTGTGTCTTATTATTATAAATTGCTAAAAGAGAATGGATTGAGACTTGATGAGGCGCTACAGCTTTGTAGGTAGAAGAGGTTTTCAGGGAAAGAAATGGACGGGAGATTTCAAGAAGATAGGGCAGTATATATGAGGTGGGAGAAGCGAGAAGAGGGGGAGTCGCCATTCTATTACAAGAAATTTGGTAATATTGTGGAATATTACGGAGAGGTAATGCGGATAGCAAGTTAGCCATGAAAGAGTACAACCAATATATAAAAGAGAAGATAGGGAGGAAGGTACAGAAACTATCTATAAATATAGGTGCGTCGTGCCCAAATAGAGATGGGAGTATAGGTGTAGGAGGGTGTGCCTTTTGTAATAATAAGAGTTTTTCGCCTGGGTATTGTGATTCGGAGAAGAGTGTATCGCAGCAGATAAGGGAAGGCAAAGAGTTTTTCAGGAAGAAATATCCTGACATGGTCTATTTGGCCTATTTTCAGAGTTATACCAATACATATGGTAATACAGAGAGACTTTTGGCGCAGTATAGAGAGGCGTTAAGTTGTGATGATGTGGTGGGACTAGTTATAGGTACTAGGCCAGACTGCATAGCAGACGACTTGCTTGATGGGATATCAGAGATAGCTAGGGAGAGATATGTATGTGTAGAATTAGGGGCAGAGAGTATATATGACAAGACGCTAAAGGTCATAAATAGAGGGCACACATGGGATTGTACAAAGGCGACTATTAGGAGGTTAGCAGATAGAGGTATTGAGGTGGGGTTGCACTTTATAATGGGGTTGCCAGGAGAGACCAGAGAAGAGATGCTACGAGTGTCCGATGAGGTATCAGAGTTGCCCGTGAGTCTTATAAAGCTACATCAGTTGCAGATAATAGAAGATTCGTTATTTGGCAGAGAGTATAAAGAGGGAAGATTGGATGTAGAGCTATGGAAGGCGGAAGATTACTTAGACTTCTGTGCTGAGTTTGTGAAGCGACTCAGAGACGACATAGTAGTTGAGAGATTCACGAGCCAGAGTCCGCCCGACATGGTAATAGCACCTAAGTGGGGGCTGAAGAATTATGAGTTTATGAATTTGTTGCGGAAGAGGATTTAACAACTCATAAAATAGAATATGGGAAATCATGAGATTCAAAAAGCGTTTGAGGATAGAAATATCCGTACTGTTTGGGATGACGAACAGGAGAAATGGTATTTTTCTATTGTGGATGTAGTAGGTGCGCTGACTGACCAACCAGACACAGAACATGCACGCAACTATTGGAAAGTGCTAAAACACAGGCTAAAGAAAGAGGGATTTGAAACGGTTACAAAATGTAACCAGTTGAAATTACGTTCTGAGGATGGTAAATTAAGACAAACAGACGTAGCCGACCAAGAGCAGTTATTCCGTATTATTCAATCGATTCCATCACCTAAGGCGGAACCAATAAAGCAGTGGATGGCGCACATAGCTTCGGAAAGGATAGACCAGATACAAGACCCAGAGCTCAGTATTAACCAAGCCCTAATGGACTACAAGAGGCTTGGGTATTCTGATAGTTGGATAAACCAAAGATTAAAGAGTATAGAGATACGCAAAGATTTGACAGACCAGTGGAGGCTACACAATGTTGAAGAAGGTCAGCAATTCGCTACGCTCACAGATATATCAAAAGAACACCCAAGATAGGAGAAAAATAGACGACAAAAAGCAAGAAAAATAGACTATCTTTGTGGGGTTTGAGAATAGGTCTCAATGGAGCTATCGACAAGAAATAGGGATAAATATGAATTTTTGACGCAAGAGAGGGTACCCAAAGCGATAATGCTTATGGCCTTGCCATCTATTATTAGCATGCTAACCACTAGCATATATAATATGGCGGACACCTTTTTTGTGGGACAGATAAACACTCAAGCTACGGCGGCTGTGGGGGTGACATTTGCCGTCATGTCGGTAATACAAGCAGTAGGCTTTTTCTTTGGGCAAGGCTCAGGTACATATATCAGTAGGCAATTAGGGGCGAAAGATACCAAGAGTGCCACTAGGATGGCTAGTACGGCATTTATATATGCCATAATAGTAGGATTATTGATAATGACCCTTGGACTATTGAGTTTGACCAAGCTATCATTATTATTAGGATCGACAAATACTATATTACCCTACACAGAGAAATTTTTGGGATGCATACTTATAGGCGCGCCATTTATGACAGGCTCTATGGTATTGAATAACCAGATGAGATTTCAAGGTAATGCTGGGTATGCTATGTATGGTATGCTATCTGGAGGCATAGTAAATGTGATATTGGTACCGCTATTCATCTTTGGGATGGATATGGGAATATTAGGAGCCGGATTAGGCACGTTGATAGGACAGGTATGCGGTTTTGTGGTACTCTTTATCATGTCGAGGAAAGGTGGGAATTTGAAGATTAATCCGAGGTTTTTCTCATTTTCGCGCATATATCTAAAAGAGATAGTAAGAGGAGGTACCCCATCATTGACGAGACAAGCCTTGATGGCCATAAGTACATCTATGCTGAATACGGCAGTGGGAGTATATGGAGATGCTGCTATAGCAGGCATGTCTATTGTGACGAGGTTGACCTTTGTGATACATTCGGTAGTAATAGGCATAGGACAAGGCTTCCAGCCGCTATGTGGATTCTGCTATGGCGCCAAGCTATATGAGAGAGTGAAAGAGGGGTATTACTTCTCCGTTAAGGTATCTGTAGCATTTTTGCTGTGTTGGACATTATTTGGGTTGTATTTTGCGGAAGAGATGGTGCATATATTTAGAGATGACATGGATGTGGTAGAGGTGGGAGCCATGGCATTGAGATGTCAGCTTATTACCTTTCCGGTAGTATCTGTAATACAGCTAAGCAATATGATGATGCAGACGACAGGCAACTCTATACCCGCCAATATACTAGCTGCGTCGAGGAATGGGATATTTTTTATACCATTGATTATTATATTGCCATATTTTTGGGGGTTGTTTGGCGTAGAGATATGTCAGGCTGTTGCAGATGTATTTACGTTAGCATTAGCGATACCATTGACATATAATGTGATGCGCAAGATGCGTTGAGGTTCTTTTAAGTCTTTTTTACCTCAAACTTAGATAAATAATAGCTATTTTTGCGCTAGATAGTAAATTACAGAATAATAACATAAACAAAATACAATAAGACATGACGCTCTCAGCACTGACAGCAATTTCGCCTATTGATGGCCGTTACAGAAACAAAGTTGACCAACTAGGTGAGTATTTTTCGGAGTACGCCTTGATGCGTTACCGAGTACGTGTAGAAATTGAGTATTACATAGCACTTTGTGAGGCAGGTATACCACAGCTTCAGGGGGTAGATAAGAATCTCTTCCCAAAGATGCGTGAGATATACAAGAACTTCACAGCAGAAGACGCGCAGAGCATCAAAGATATTGAGGCTACTACGAACCATGATGTTAAGGCGGTAGAGTACTTCATCAAGGGTAAGTTTGACAAGATGAACTTGGCGGACTACAAAGAGTTTATACACTTTGGTCTTACATCACAAGATATTAACAATACATCTATTCCATTGTCTATCAAAGAGTGTTTGGCAGACGTATACTTGCCAGCTATACATGCCTTGACAGACCACCTACGTTCGCTTGCAGAGGAGTGGAAAGATGTATCTATGCTAGCCAAGACACACGGTCAGCCTGCATCGCCAACACGCCTTGGCAAAGAGATAATGGTATTTGTTAGCCGTTTGGAGAGACAGATAGCATCACTTGAGAGATTGCCATTGCCAGCTAAGTTTGGTGGTGCTACAGGTAATATGAATGCTCACAATGTGGCGTATCCAAATACAGATTGGGTTTCATTTGCGAATAATTTTGTTGCGAACTACTTAGGACTTGAGAGAGAGCAGTGGACAACACAGATATCCAACTACGATGGCTTGTCGGAGGTATTTGATGCCTTGAAGAGAATCAATGTTATTCTCATTGACCTTTCAAGAGATATGTGGATGTACATTATGATGGAGTACTTCAAGCAGAAGATTAAGGCAGGAGAGGTAGGTTCGTCGGCTATGCCACATAAGGTAAATCCTATTGACTATGAGAATGCTGAAGGTAACCTTGGTATTGCCAATGCTATTTTGGAGCATTTGAGTGCTAAGTTGCCAGTAAGTCGTCTACAGCGCGACTTGACAGACTCGACAGTATTACGTAATGTAGGAGTACCTATAGCGCATGCTTTGATATCTATAGCATCATTAGAGAAGGGTCTTGGCAAGTTGCTCTTGAATCCAGATGCGTTAGAGAAAGATTTGGAGCTCAACTGGGCGGTAGTAGCAGAGGGTATTCAGACGATTCTTAGAAGAGAGTCGTACCCTAACCCATACGAGGCATTGAAAGCGTTGACACGTACAAATACTAAGATGACACGTGAGACGATATCGGAGTTTATTGATACCTTGAATGTATCTGACTCTGTAAAAGAGGAGCTTCGTGCTATTACTCCACAATCATACACAGGTATAAAGCGATAAAGCATTGAGATACTTTTTTCAGGTAGCTAGCAGATATATAAAACCCTATTGGGGGATGTTAGCAGCGAGTTTTGGCTTCAACATACTATCGGCAACATTTACAGTTTTGTCGATGGTAATGTTGATACCAGTGCTCAATATACTTTTTCAAGAAGACCAGGAGGTACTAGATATGGTACCATGGGCATTTGACGCTAGCGCGATAGAGCACAATTTTTATTACCTAATAACGCAGTTCAAGCTAGAGTACGGTCCGGGTGCTGCACTACTATTCTCTAGTATATTTATGGTAACTGGTACATTTTTCAAATGTGCTACTGCGTATTTAGCAGAGTACACTAATATTGGATTGAGGAATAATATTATCCGAGATATTAGGAATGAGGTGTATACTAAGATAATATCGTTACCATTAGGATTTTTTCAGCAGAAGCAGAAAGGAGATGTTTTACAGATAGCTACGGGAGATGTTGCTGAGATAGAGAGAACAGTAATGTCGTCCATTAACATGTTTCTCAAAAACCCAGTAATAATAATCGTATTATTAGGGTCTATGATTTACATATCACCAACGCTCACGCTATTTGTTTTTATACTTCTACCGATAGCAGGAGGCATCATAGGCAAGATAGGCAAGAATCTGAAGGTGAGGTCGCTCGAAGGCCAGAACAAGATGGGCGAGCTTATGAGCATTATAGATGAGACACTATCGGGGTTACGTATAGTGAAAGCCTTTAATGCTGAGGAAAAGATGGACAATAGATATGGGAGAGAGTCTCAGAACTATTGCGATATAGCGAAGAGGATAGCCAGAAGGTGGGACTTAGCGCACCCAGTGTCGGAGTTTTTGGGAACGATAGTAATGATTATCCTTGTATGGTTTGGAGGTACATTGATACTCACCAAAGGAGAAGAGGCGTTATCAGTATCGGTATTCCTCACCTATATAGGTATATTCTATCAGATTATTAATCCTGCCAAAGATTTCTCTAGAGCCTATTACACGATACAGAAAGGTATGGCTGCTATGGAGCGTATAGACAAGATACTACTTGCTCCAGACAAGATATTTGAGAATACGGACGGCAAGGATATAAAAGAGTTTAAGACTGGCATAGAGTATAAGAATGTGACATTCTCCTATAATGGGGAGCGTGACGTACTTAAGAATGTATCTATGACGATTCCTAAAGGTAAGATGGTCGCCTTGGTAGGACAGAGCGGCTCTGGCAAGTCGACCTTTGTAGACCTATTGCCTAGATTTTGGGACATTAGTCAAGGCGAGATACTTATTGATGGTATAAATATCAAAGATTATAAGCTTTGTGACTTACGCGGCTTGATGGGCAATGTGAATCAGGAGGCCATATTATTCAATGATACGATATACAACAATATAGCCTTTGGCGTGGAGCATGCCACACAAGAAGAGGTAGAGACAGCTGCTAAGATAGCCAATGCGCACTCCTTTATATTGGAGCAAGACAACGGTTATGAGACAGTAATAGGCGACAGAGGCTCTAAACTCAGTGGAGGACAGAGACAGCGTATATCTATTGCTAGAGCTGTATTACGCAACCCTGACATATTGATACTTGATGAAGCTACCTCGGCATTGGATACTGAGAGTGAGAGATTGGTACAAGAGGCATTAGAGAAATTATTGAAGGGAAGAACGTCACTTGTGGTGGCACATAGATTATCTACTATTAGAAATGCGGATATGATATGTGTATTTAATGAGGGAGAGATAGTTGAGGTTGGCACGCATGATGAGCTTATACAGCGAGAGAATGGAGTGTATAAGAAATTGCATGACTTACAGCAGTTGAAGTAACGGGGAGTAATTGCTAATTGATAGAGTACAGAGGACAATAGTTGTCATAATAAAAAAGGAGCGCTATGGCGCTCCTTTTGTTTTGGTTGTATATGAGGATGAATTATCGATGTTAGGTGAGTAATTATTCGATGTCGTGTACTAGGCGAACTGATGCACCCCAAACGCGGGAGGTCTCGGTGGTAGGTGTAATGCCGCTAGTGAAGAAAGTGAGGGCGAATACGTTGCCATCGCGTTCTTCGTCGCAAGGGGTTGTGGAGTAGTATTTACCACGTTCGGCCCAACCTATATTTCTAATATCAGTACCCCAGCGTTGACCGGCGGCGGGGAGGAATAGAGCACCTGCTTTCTCCATTTTGGACCATTCGGATCTAGTATATACGTTTTCTCCGTAGTGACTATTATAGTTCTCGTCCTCATAATAACCGCCGGTGCCTATTTCTACTCTTATTACGCCATTCATTACCGAAGGGGTGAAAGAGAGACCTGCTGGGATGCCTTTCCAGTCGTCTGCTAGGATTATTAGTCCCGGCACACCATTAACTGTTGCGAGAGCCAAGAGGCGGTCGGCATTTGGGCGAGACCAAAGGAGATATTTCCACTCCTCGCTTGTGAGAGTACGCCATTTAAGGTTATCGCCATTGATGATATAATCGGAATTAGAGACACCCCAGTCGGCCATCTTGTAATCACCCACTAAGCCATTGCTCCAGTGCCCACCTACGATATAGTCTCTATAATCTGTACTAGTCTCTGTGGTAAAGTGGTTCTCTTGTTGTCCGTTTATATCAAAACTCCAGCCGCAAGTGCCCCAACCGAAGAGGTCGATCCAACCATTGTACCATTCTGCGATATTAGCGTTGTCTGCTCCGATGAAGTTGTATTGTTTTTCGGCGAAGCGCCATTCTTGGGTATAGTCGTTGTATTGGAGGTTGCCCTTAGAGAAGCGCACCTTTCTGTTAGACGCGACTGAGAAGGTGAATTGTTCTAGGGTGCCATAAGGTTTTTGGAAGGTAATACTATCTGGAAGGGTATTATCCATAGAGAGGATTGCCTCGCCATCCTTCCATACGTACATCTGTGCGGAGGTGGCGATAGATATTAGAGCTATTGCTACTAGTGTAAAAAAGTGTCTGTATTTCATCTAGTGTTGTTGTTTTAGTGAGGTTTACGGAGATTTGTGGGATTGGGTTTCGGGGCGATGGTTAATGGATAGGGGAGAGAGGATAGAGGACATTTGTAATGATAATGGCTTGCCTCGAGGAGAGACAAGCCATTAAATTATTACATACACACAAAAACTACTTTCTTTATCCGGCTGTATTTCTATCTACCCAGTTATAGAATGCCTCTTTGTACATTTCTGATACAGGGAGGGTATCTTGACCGATAACGATATGCATACGATGTATTTCGTCTATTGCGTCGAGATTTACGATGTATGAGCGGTGAACGCGCATAAAAAGGTTTGAAGGCAAAGAATCTATCATACGTCTCATAGAGAGTAGAGGCATGAGGTGCCTTGTACGAGACTTAGTAACTATTTTCACATATTCAGACATACCCTCGATGTATAGGATATCGTCGAATAAGACCTTTATGATGCGAGACTCACAACGTACAAAGATATATGGATGTGGGAAGTTAGAAGTCTGAGGAATCTGGTCCACATTTGCTGTATTCTCTGACATATTAAAATAAGATTAAATTAGTATTAGTTGTCGCAAATTTCTTAGTGTTGGGTAGATATACGGCAAATTGATGAAATTGTTATATAGAACATATAAATTTAATATTACAAAAGAGAAAACTAGATGCTCTTAGCCTAAGAACATCTAGTGTTACGTGTAATATATATATGTTGTTTATTGAGACTATTCTTGCATATTTATGGCGTAGTAAGCGACCTTGCCATTAGGGTAGATACCTGAGATGAATAGGCCTTCGGAAGCTGTTGCTGTAATCTGTTCTAACTCTTTTACTGTAGTTAGAGGAGTACGATTAGCCTTTAGGATTATGAAGCCATCACGAACGCCACTCTCCTTTAGTTTTCCGTTACCTACCTTCTCAACCTTGATACCGTAACGAAGGTGAGACTTTTGTTTCTCTTCGTCGGTAAGAGGTCTTAGTGAGCCACCTAAGACATTTGTGGCGTCTGCAACCTTTACTACCTCGGTGGTACCACGTACGTTACGAAGAGTAACCATTATGTCGTGTTCCTTACCATCACGTATTAGAGTTACCTTTACGGCATCACCAGGACGATGTTGAGCTATTTGCTCTTGGAGTTGAGGGATAGTCTTAGTAGGTTTGCCATTGATAGCGATGATGATATCATCTGATTGGATTCCAGCCTCACGAGCTGCGCTACCCTCATTTACATCCATTACGAGGACGCCCTCAGGTTTATCGAGGTTGAATTTCTTTTGGACGTCGGCATTTACCTCAGCAATAGAGACGCCAAGTAGGGCACGTTGTACTTCGCCATACTCCTTAAGGTCGGCAGCCACCTTTTGTACGATAGATGTAGGCACTGCGAAAGAGTAGCCGGTATATGAACCCGTATTAGAAGCTATTGCGGTATTGATACCAACTAGTTCGCCGCGAGTATTTACGAGGGCGCCGCCAGAGTTGCCAGGATTTACAGCAGCATCGGTTTGGATAAACGACTCGACGCTCAACTGATTTTGGTTAATACCCATGTTACGCGACTTAGCACTAACGATACCAGCGGTAACTGTAGAGGTAAGATTAAAAGGATTACCTACCGCTAGGACCCACTCACCCACCTTAAGGGCATCAGAGTTACCGAAAGGAAGAGGCTGTAGTCCCTCGGCATCGATTTTTACTAGTGCGATATCTGTAGTTTTATCGGTACCGATGAGTTTGCCCTCGAACTGACGACCATCATTAAGTACTATTTCGAGTTTATCGGCATTATCGATAACGTGGTTGTTGGTTACGATATAACCATCATTACTAATTATGACACCAGAACCAGAGCCTGAGAGTTGAGGTCCCTGAGGGTGTTGAGGTTGGATACGTGGTCCAAAGAAAAATTGGAGAAAAGGGTCAGACGAGCCATAAGAGCTTTGGCGCGACTCTTGGAGAACCTTTACGTGGACTACGCTCTCAACGCTTTTAGCAGCAGCCTCGGTAAAATCGGTAGGCGCGTAAGTCATAGCCACGTGAGAAGCGTCGAGCTGGCCGGCGAAAGCTGAGACTACATTTTCGTTAGATATTACGGGAGCCTTAGCAGCTGTATATTCTGTATAACGAGCATGCAAATAGGCACCGAATGCAACACAACCTGCGGTGATTGCTACTGTCGCTAATGTTTTTTTCATTTCCATTTTGTTTAAGTGTTTAATGTTAAACTATATCGTCTATTGTCATTGTTTTTTTGTTGACGTTGCAAAGATTGAACCAAAAAATGACGATGGCAAAGAAATTCTACCAACGGATAGAAAAATCCGACATTCGGAAAAAACGAGATAGAAAGGGGAGATTTACAGATATCAGTATAAAACTGACGTTCGTAGAGTGAAAGTTGACCTTCGTAGAGAATAGATGAGAGGAGAGAGATTTACAATAAGTTAGAAAGCGATAGAGAGACGGATATTGAAACGTCTAGAAGTTAGGTAGTTAGGTACAGCAAGATCGTGTTTTTGGGTATCCTTCACCCAAAAATAGGATATTGTGTTTTGGATATCGAACAAATTGAAGAAATCTATTCCTAGTAAAAGTTCCCTACATCCATTCTGCCATTTTTTACGTCCGTCTGCCATTATGGCAAAATCCTTGTATATGCCTAAGTCGACACGCTTATACCCTGGCATTCTATGATTATCGCTATGAGAAAAGCTATCAGGCATAGAGAAAGGCAGTCCGGTAGCCATGAAGAGATTGAGAGTAGCCCCCATGCTAGCATTATTAGGCAGTTGGTCCCTTAGCATAGCAGATATAGAGAAACGCTGATCTGACGGCCTTGGCATATAACCCATACCATCATTATCCACGTTCTCCATTGTATTGAGGTAACTAAGAGTGAGCCATGACTCCACGCCACGAATAAGTTCGCCACTTATTCGCACATCAGCCCCTACGGCGAAACCATCCGCACAATTATCGCCCTTATAAGAGATCTTGACATTAGCAATATTATAAGGCACGATACGATATAGGCGCTTATAGTAAGCCTCGACAGTAAAACGGAAAGGGAGGTCGTTTGCGTAGAAATCGTGATCTAAGCCTAGGATATAGTGCCATTCGCGCTGAGCCTTTAGGTTGTCATTAAAAGAACCATCTAAACGAAGACGCTCCTTAAGCATTGGAGCATTAGCATACATACCGGCAGCGAAACGTAGGACGGTACTTGCCTTAGGTCGATATCTTACGATGAGACGTGGGCTAACTAGATGTTCTTTTGAGATATCACTATATGAATAACGGAGACCGAGCTCCATACCTAGAGTTGAAGAATCTGATATATATGGAGTCCACGAATGGGTAATAAAAGCACTCGGTCTGCACTCTGTGAGCTCCCTTCTTGCTCGCAATTTTTTTATTTGCGTAGAGTAGCCCGCAGAGTCGATTCTCTCCCATTCGTTAGCGTTAACATCGTGATACTCTGTATTATATGTGATACCAAATCTTGATGTGTGCTCCTTTGAGTGACGAGTAGTAGATTTTGCGTCGAAAGAGAGTATAGAAGAGTATAATTCGTTGCGAGCATGACTTAGCATAGCGCCGATGCCGATACCCTCGGCTTGAGATATGGACGTTGAAGATTGGGCATCGTCAGCCTGTTGGAGCCAATACTCGCCCAAGATATCATATGATTCGCGTTCGGCAGAGCGATAATATTGGGCAGACAATAAGAGACTTGACCTGTTGATACGGAAGCCACCTTGAAGAGCGGCAATGCCTGTAAGGAATTTATCCTTCTCCTTGCCATCGAAATATATCTTGAGAGTTTTGACATTAGATATTGTACCAAAAGTGGTGGTACGATTTTGAGGGATGAAATCGTATTTATTAGAAGCTAGATAACCCAATATGGATAAGAATGCGTTATTTGATAACTTAAGATTCCAAAACGACTGAGCGTCTAAGAAACTAGGTTCGTATTCGCCCTTAGTATCTAGAGAGCCGAGTATATAAGAG
This sequence comes from Bacteroidia bacterium, assembly GCA_030526155.1. Lineage (GTDB taxonomy): Bacteria > Bacteroidota > Bacteroidia > Bacteroidales > Marinilabiliaceae > W3P20-009. The sequence goes on along the minus strand of JAUNDI010000041.1, from coordinate 11,926 downwards.
TTGGTACGATATCTGATAGCCGTTGAACCACTTAGTTGGCCCATTGCTCTACCTACATATGCCTCGGCTCCTAGAAGAGAGAGGCGAGCTGAGTATTCAGACCTTTGGGGAGTACGGTAGTTGACGCTAAGGACGGAAGAGGATTTATCGGCATAAGAGACGTCGTAGCCGCCGGCAGAGAACTCGACTCTATCAACCATATCGGGGTTGACAATAGAGAGACCCTCCTGTTCGCCTTGGCGGATTAAGAATGGGCGGTATATTTGGATACCATTAAGGTATACCATATTCTCGTCGAAGTTACCGCCGCGAACGCGATATTGAGAAGACAATTCGCTATTAGAACTTACGCCCAATTGTGTACGTACTATGCTTTCGATACCACCATTGATGGTTGGCTGTGTAGAGATATCGGTATTCTTTATTGTGGTGAAGTTATCCTTAGATTTCTGTCCGACTACCCTTGTCTCGGACAGCTCTTGAGAGATATAGATAGAATCTTCATTAGCGGCGACATTGTTTTGAGCGGAAATGATTGATGAGGATAAAAAAAGAGACCCCAATAGTAGAAATACTATATGAGATCTCTTTTTATTCATATATACAAAAAGTAAATAGGTCTAAAGATTCTTCTTGTTCACTACAGGGTTAGCGAACATAGTGTAGATTTGAGAGCGTACATAATCTGTATCGCATTTTGGGAGACGAGATATATGCTCCTCTACGTATGAGATATATGCCTCCTTCTCCTCTGGTGAGTAGTGAGAAGACATCTCTGTAGTGTTGTTCAAGACATCGTAAGCTACATAGTTAGCAGGCCATAACTTGAAGTTAGCATGTATCTGCTTATCGATAATCTCACAGAGAGCATTCATGAACTGATTTTTGTTCATGCCAACTAGAGGTTGGAGAGTCTCTGCAGTAATAGGTTTTCCGAGACCGAAATGCACTCTGCCCTTTTGACCTTGAAGACCGAGGTTCATATGGTCGAGATCATCCTGTTGGCTCTTCTTATAAGAAGGGTCATCACGCTTAAGTTGGAATTGGTAAGCCTTTAGGTAATCTGTTGGGTCGAACTCATAAGATATTGCTACAGGAAGGATATGGAGGTCGGCGAAAGATTGTACTAGATCGTCGCTACCGCTAAGTTGGAGCATCTTTAGTACAGATGCTTGAGTGCGGTCGTTGCCATCCTTTGTACGACCCTCGCGATGAGATATCCAAAGATTCTTATTACAATCCGCTATACTATGGCGCATGTAAGCAGAAAGATGAGATGAAGCCTCCATCATCTGACGAACAGGGAGATTGCGCTTTACAACGAAAGTCTTATTAAGTTTGACTAGATCTGTAATCCACTCATAGATGAGGAGGTTATCACCGATACCGATCTCGGTAGTTTTAAAATTGGAGTCGTATAGCTTATAATTTAGGAAAGCCGAATCGAGGATGATATCGCGGTGGTTGGTCATAAAGAGGTAGCTCTGACCTGGGACGATATTCTCTGTACCAGATATAGAGATACCATTTGTTGTTTTCTTCTCGAGACCATTAAGGAATGGAAGGATGAAGTTATCTTGGAATTGTTCTACAGTCTCCACCTTAGACAACTTATCAATGATAGCCTCAACAGGGATACCTGGGAAGAGGAAAGCTATTACTCTATGAAAATATGGTACATTACATAGTCGAGCTATAGCCTCTTTTACTTCTGAATCATTATATGGACGAATATCGTCGAAATTCATATCTTGTATGTTACTCATGATATTAATTCAATAGTAGATGCGAAGATAGTATTTTTTTGTGGAATGTTGGATGATAATGATTTCGTTTAGTACCTATACAAGCGGAAATGTTGCATCTCGAATTGTCCTACAGGGATACGGACATGACGACCTTGGTGGGTTTGGTCGCCGCTCAGATGTCGCACAATATGCATCTTGCCATTCTCTAATGTTACTACTTCGCATTTGGCAAGGCCGATGCGCTCGTCGCCCTTTTCCCATACCTTGCCAGCCTTTTGGTCGGTATAAGTCACCACGACACCCGAACCGATGATGAGGTAATCCTCTTTACCTAGGCGCAGAATGATGCAGGCTGCTTCGGGCCATTCAGACTCTTGGGCGCCAGGCTCCCAGCCAAGTGAATAGCTATGCTTTATGGTCAGTCTGATGCCGTCGGGTGTTAAGATCTCCTTTTCGCGTTCCTCGTTTGTCAGTAATACGGCATCCATATTCTTTGAGCCTTGGCGTTCGATTATGAGCGGCTCGGCTTGACGGAGCATGCGGTATGTGGCAGCCAGAGGTGAAAGGTTCTCCTGCTGTGGGGCGAAAGCATTGAGTTGGTCGTCTTGAGAGAGGTCCATGTTTTTCATATCAATATTGTTTGATACGGAGTAGAGAGGATAGTCCTCTATGCTGAAAGGGCAGAAGCCCATGGCGCTATTGTGACCAAAGGCATAAAGTGCATACATGGCATCCTTGTCCTCTAGACGAATCTCGGGTACAAAGAGCGGATTGTTGTGCAGATGGTATTTAGCAAACCAGTCGGCCACTCCCTTGTCATAAATATCAACGCCTAGCACATCGATGCTTGGAGCCTCTGCGTGCCATATGTCGATGAGGTGAGCCAAAGGACCGCCCGAAGGGTACTGACCTGGTTTGCGACCTCGGCTGTTGAGAGCTACGTTTACATACATGGGGATGTCATAGACCTCGCGTCCGGCACGTGCAATCTCACCTGCATATTTGGCGTAGGTCCAGGTTTGGAATATTTCCTCGGCGTAGATATCGTTTCCGAAGACCTCAGCCCAAGTCTGATGCTCTTTGTCGAAGGTGAAACGCTCCTTCATGTAGGGGTGGAGGCTTTTCTTATGTTTAGAAAGGTAGGAGGTAAGTGATTCGGGAACAACGCTCTGGTACAGTATTGTTGCGTCGGTTGAATAGTCGCGAGGTACTTCTATCATTCCTATCTCATTCTCCACTTGAACCATGATTACGGTCTCCTCCTTATCGTTATCGCGTAGATGTTGCATGATGCGGCAGAAGGCTTTTTTGTCGGCCTCCAGCACATTACGGCTCAATGCGCTTGCCTCCTCTACGGGTTTACCATCTTGAGTGTGGGCACGAGGGAAGCGCTTTACATCGCGCTTAAACCACTCTGGAGCATAGCAGCTCATTGAGTTTTTCCATGCGCCGAACCATAATAGGACTACCTTTAGGTTGTTTTTTCGAGCCTCAGAGAGGATGTTGTCGAGAGTAGTCATATCAAACTTGCCCTCTTGCGGCTCAATCAGTTCCCACGATATTGGGGCTAGAACGGTGTTAAGGCCTAACTTCCGTATGTGAGGGAAGTGACGCTGAATATCGGCCAATGTTGAAGCCGAAGAGTTACCCATCTCGCCACCTATCATAAGCATAGGCTTGCCATTTGCAATGATATGAGCTGTATTGCCATGTTTCTCAAGTCGTGGTTGAGCCATGAGGCTAGTAGCCAGCATCAAGAGAGTTGTTGCGAATAGTATTATCTTTTTCATTTTTAGATGTTACAACATATTACGCGAATGTAACCTTTATTTTTTTGTATAGCAAATAGTTTGTATGAGGTGGATTTGCATTGTATTAAACAGGGGGCTTTGTTTATGGTAATGGAGATGTTTGGGGGAAATTGGATATTTTGGTGAATTGTATGGATTTGGGAGATTTATTAGTTGATCTAGTTATTCTAGTGGGGCTAGATGGTCTAGAGGGAACTAGAATAACGGGTGTGGGGATAGTGTGAGAGGCCTTCTTGCTCGCAGTTTTTGTAGTTATAATAGTTGTTCTAGTTATTCTAGATTGACTAGTGGGGGCTAAAATGAGGGGCGGATGGTCTCTTCTTGCTCGCAGTTTTTGCATATGGAGGATATAGGGAGCTGCTTTCTTGCTCGCAGTTTTTTGTTTTTTGGGGGTAAAAATAAAACGGATGTATCTCGATAGGAGATACATCCGTTTGTGGGGAGGGGTGGTATTTTTTTACCAGTTGTCTGTTCGGAAAGGAGATGCTAGTAGGCCGTCCTTGTTCATGAGGTTAGCCTCTAGAGGGTTGTTGCTCCATGCGTAGCGTACTGCTACTGGGTCCTTAACTTCGTCGGAGTAGACAACAACTGTATTACCCTTTATTATTGCCTTAGCCCAGACGAACTTTTTGTCGGCTCCTGCTATAGCGAAATGTTTAAGTTCCTCGCCATTGCGAGCCTTAAGGCCCTTGCCTGTCTCAGTAAATGATATAATAATCTTATTGCCCTGTATCTTCATATCCTTATATCGAGGGCCCGATGCTTGGAGTTTAGACTCTCCATATATAAGTTTGCGAGCGCCTAGGATGAGGCGTTGAGCGATAGACTTCTTATCGAGAGGGTGGATATCATTCCATTCGCCAACATCATAAGTCGTTGCCATTGCTGTATTAGCTACTGTTTGGCCCACGGTGAACTGAGCCTCGCGGAGTCTTGCCCAATCCGAATCGACAGGATTTGGAGTTTGCTCCATATAGTTAGGCAACTGCACCAAGAGGAAAGGCAAGTTTGGCTTATTTAGGATAGTACGCCAGTTGTTTATGAGATTAGTCAATAGGGTAGAGTATTGACTAGCTCGGCCGGCGTTGTTTTCGCCCTGATACCATACAGCGCCACATACTTGGTAGTTGCGAATAGGGTATATCATACCATTATATAGACCAGAACCCTTTTGTCTAGTATCTGCGCGCTTGAGAAGCTCCTTGTCGGCATTCATATTGAAACCGACATTATACTTCCATTCGCCCTCGAGAGAGATAGTTTCGGCATCGCATTGAATCTTATAAGGCTTATCCTTAACGATTTCACCGAAGCCACTCATAGCAGTAAGTTTAAGGGTAACTACATTCTTGCCAGCCTTGAGAACGCCAGCAGGGATATTGTACTTACGAGGAGGACCGAAATAAGCTGTAGTACCCACGAAAGTACCATTAACCCATACTGAGTCGCAATCTTGCATACGGCCCATATATATACGAGCGTGGCGACCAGCTGCGTTTTCGGATACATTAATCTCCTTACGATACCAGATAGAGCCATGGACATTATTGAAACCCACCTCTACCCAAGTATTTGGAACTTGAGTTGTCTTCCAATCAGAATCATCGAAATCAGGGAGCATCCATTTGCCGCTACCCTTATCGGTAGACATACTATTGAGGGTAGATATAGCCTCATTATCGACTAAGAGATTAGGGAACTCCTTGAGGTAATCCTGGTCAATCCACCATTCGATATCTGTGCCACCCTTAGCAGAAGCTATGATGCCAACAGGAACCTTGGTATAATTGTATATTTCGTAGGCCATGAAATACTCTAGAGCAGCCCAATTCATAACCTCTGAAGATACTGCAGAGTACCACTTGCCACCAGGATTGATATCCTTTTGCTTTTTAGCAGGGGTATCTTGGTAAGGCACCTTAAAATAACGTACCATGTGATTATTAGATACCTCTATTTCAGGGAAACGTTCAGTGAGTCGATTTACTGGAGTCTCCTGATTTGATTGTCCGCCGAATAGGTATACATCGCCAACGAGTACATCTCGGAGGACGATATCATTTACCTCCATAATGAATGGACCGCCAGGAGTCTGTTTAGGCAAAGTGAGTTGCCATGTGCCATCCTCCTTAGTTTGAGTTTCGAAATATTGACCGCGGAAACGGACGGTGACCCATTCTCCAGGATTAGCCCATCCCCAGATAGGGAGGTCGACGTTGCGCTGGAGGACCATCTTATCAGCCACTAAGCCAGGCAAACGCACGGCAGCTTGAGCCGAGATAGAAGAGAGCATGGCGCATAATACGGTGCAGATAACACCTAATGATAGTCTCATCATAAACTTAATTGTTGTGTTTGAATTGGTTGTTATATTATTCGACTTTGTCTTTACGTTTTACGGATTCTACGCCATTAACCTTGATGACCTTTTTGATGAGAGTTTGGAGGTCGTCGGTATTATGGATATAAAGAATTATTGTACCATTGAATACTCCATCTTGAGCTTCGAAATGTACGGAACGGATTTTTACGTTTTGTTCGAAAGAGATGATTTTGGTAATCTCGCTGACTATACCTTGGCGGTCGATACCCTCGATATCGATAGCCACTAGGTACGAGAGAACCTTGTGAGATACCCATTGAGCCGCTACTATTCGGTTGCCCATAGAAGACATGAGCTTAATAGCCTGAGGGCATTGGCGGGCGTGGAGAGTCATGGTACCATTCTCCTCGACATAAGCCACTACATCGTCGCCAGGGATAGGTGTACAGCAAGAGGCGATAGCGTATGATTGAGTAGCCTCGTCGCTCAGTACGATATTCTTATCCTTAGGCATAGGAGCTGGAGCCGGGTCGGAGCTATCGTCCTCATAATCGTCATCAACATCCTCGCGTTCGATATTCTCCTTGCTACCGAAGGATAGCTTCCACATCTTCATCCATTTATTAGGCGATTTCTGAGGGAGAACCTTTTCAAGGTTATCGAGGTTGACAGCACCCTTACCGATTTGGTAAAGTAGCTCCTCCTTATTAGAGATGTGGTAGTTGTCCAACATTCTCTTTATTAGGCGAGCATTGATAGTTACCTTTTTCTCTTGTAGGTATTCGTTAAGGAGATTTTCGCCCTTAGCGACAGCCTCCTTACGTTCTGCGCGGAATACCTCACGGAGTTTGGTTTTAGCCTTAGCAGTAGTAGCGAAAGCTAGCCATTCGTATTTAGGCTGTTGTTTTTCTGAGGTAATGATTTCCACCTGGTCGCCACTCTTAAGTTCGTGGCTGAGAGGCTCCAACTTATAGTTGATTTTAGCACCGATACAGTGGTAGCCGAGATTACTATGTATTTCGAAAGCGAAATCCAGAGCAGTAGACCCTACAGGCATATTTTTCAGTTCGCCCTTAGGGGTAAATATCATTATTTCGGAAGCGAAAAGATTTAGCTTAAACTCGTCGAAGAATTCGAAAGAGTTAGAATCGGCATTTTCGAGCATATGGCGGATGCTTGCTATCCACTTATCTATTTCGTTTTCGCCTGCAGGCTCCTCGTCCTTATATTTCCAGTGGGCAGCATAACCGCGCTCAGCTATTTCGTCCATACGATTAGTACGGATTTGCACCTCAACCCAGCGACCGCTAGGGCTCATGATGGTAGTATGGAGAGCCTCGTAGCCATTAGCCTTAGGGATAGAGACCCAGTCGCGTAGGCGGTCGGGATTTGGGCGGAAAAGGCTTGTAATTACGGTATATATACCCCAGCATTGAGTTTTTTCGTCGAGGCCATTATCAGTAGGCTCGAAGACGATACGCATAGCTAAGATGTCATATATCTCCTCGAAAGGGATATTTTTAGCTTGCATTTTACGCCAGATAGAGTATATAGACTTAGGGCGAGCCTTGATAGTATATTTTAAGCCGCGCTTATCGAGTTGTTCTTGGATAGGGAGAGCGACGCTATCGATGATAGTCTGATAGTCGGCCTCATTAGTCTTAAGTTTTTCCTGTAGGCGGTTATATACCTGTGGGTGTTCGTATTTAAGACTTAGGTCTTCCAATTCTGTTTTAACAGCGAATAGGCCAAGGCGGTGAGCTATAGGAGCGTAAATATAGAGAGTCTCTGCTGCGATACGATATTGCTTATGTTCAGGCATTGAGTCGAGAGTACGCATATTATGGAGGCGGTCGGCCAACTTGACGAGTATCACGCGTACATCCTCAATCATAGAGACGAGGAGTTTTCTGAAATTCTCTGCCTGGAGGGAAGCGTTTTGGTCGAGTACGCTATCGAGTTTAGTGAGGCCATCTACGATATTAGCCACCTTTGGACCGAATAGTGACTCGAGGTCGGTAAGATTGATATTAGTATCCTCGACAACATCATGTAGAAGAGCTGCGGTAACGCTTGTAGGTCCTAGGCCTATTTCGGAAGCTACGATACGAGAGACCGCTATAGGGTGAAATATATATAGTTCGCCCGATTTACGGCGCATGCCACGGTGAGCTTCATTAGCCAACTCGAAAGCCTTACGAATTAAAGCTTCGCCCTTTTGTAATTGAGGGCACTCCTCAATGAGGTCGTTAATTCTCTTTCTTGCAACCCCCTCTTCCTCTTCAAGTATGTTGATTGACGAGTCTATCACGGTAATAAATGTTTAAGATATAACAACTTTATCGTATCAAAGTAACAGTACCTTTGCGGGTGAACGCTACTCCGCGTTCATAAGCCGTAGCTTCGCAAATGTATATGTATACGCCTTCTGCAGCGTCTGTGTTTCCGTTTTTGCCATCCCAGCCCACCTTAGGATTAGTAGAAGAGAATACTCTTCTTCCCCAACGATTGTATATTGTGAGCTTATAGTCTTTGATAGATTTGTATGCCGGGCGGAATTCGTCGTTTACGCCATCGCCATTAGGGGTAAAGGCGTCTGGAAATTGGATATCGGCATCGGTTACTATGATTACCTCTGAAGAGTCGGCATGCGAGCACCCTGAGTTTTCATTAGTAACGATGAGAGATATGCGATATTCCCCAGGAGATTGGAATTGGTATACAGGGTTTTCGTCGAAAAGGCGAGTAAGTGAACCCATTAACCATTCGCTGACGGTATAATTACCGCGAGAAAGGTTCTCGAACTCCACATCTACGGGAGCGGAGAGAGCGGTAGGGGTGGATACCTCGTGAGGTATATCGCGATCGCGGGTATTGATTTTATATTTTGCTTCGACGCCCCAAGAAGGGAGGAGGATGATATCCTCGGCCTCTGCATTGAATTGGTTCTTTACGACTAGTCTAAGTTCGCATGTGTCGAGCGGAACAGGTAGGGAGGCCTCGCTATAGTTGGATGTGTATACCACACTGTCGGCCATTAGCCATGTGTATGTGAGCTTTTGCTTTTGGGAGATGGCGAGACCGGTATTTGGGTCGGTAGTTGTGAAGTCTTCTGCAATAACCTCGGCGTGAGTAAGAGTCTCCTCGCAAGATAGGGCATCTAAGATGATAGATACTTTAGAGATAGGAGGTGTTGTGGAGGCCTCTTGAGCTTGTATGCTGATATGTACTAGCATACTAACGATGAGGAATGCAGTACCTTTGATATAAATTCTTAATATGTTGTTCGCTGTATTTTTCATTTTGAGTGTAAAGGTACGTTTTTTATTGCAAATGAGAAGATAATAAGCAAAAAAAAATAGCGCACTGTCACAGCGCACTATAACCACTCAAAACTCTATATATTAATTAACCACTCAAAACTCTATGTACTCGATAGGAGAATCGAACTCCTATTTAGAGAATGAGAATCTCTCGTCCTAACCGTTAGACGAATCGAGCATAATTCGTTGGCATTTTTATTTTTGAGTACTCGATAGGAGAATCGAACTCCTATTTAGAGAATGAGAATCTCTCGTCCTAACCGTTAGACGAATCGAGCATTTTGTTCGTCGTTTCATCAACCCTTGTTGATTTTGACACTGCAAAGGTAGAGATATTTTTTTAATCTGCAATACCTTTTGCGAATTATTTTTGAAAAATATTTGGTCTGTTGGTGTAATGTGTTGATATACAGTGGGTGTTTGTGTGAGAATTTTTCTTATTCTCTTACAAATTCTCCTGCTAGATCGCTTCTGAGGCCCTCTTGTGCTCTGCGGATATAGAAGGAAGTCTTATCTCCGGCCTCTTCGAGTATTTTACGACCTAGTTCGATAGATGATGCTTTGGGGTCGGTAGTTTTAGCTATTTCTGTGAGGAGTTTGGTTACCTCCTCTTTGGCTTGTAGGATTCTTTGCCATGAGGCGGTAGAGATGTATATCTGCATTGCCACGTTATGTTCGAACTCCTGTCGGATTGACCCCATGAGTAGGGTGTGAAGTTCGAGAGCCGTGTTGACGTTCATTTGTTCTCTTGGCACGCTGTTGAGAGGGGATATTCTCTCTAGGAATAGAGCCATGCGTTCGTATGCTTGTATTCTTGAAGGCATGATGTCGCTAAGGAATCTATTTTGGAGTTCTTGTTGTCTACGGCGTTCGTCGGCACGGTGGAATAGATATATGATTGTAGCCACGGTAGACATACATATGAGGAGAGTAAGTAATAATTGTATTGTAGCGTTTGACATACTATGAAATATATTTAGTGTGGAGAAATATGTTTGCTTTTACGTTGATAGTTATGTGTAGTTACAAAAATAAAGAACCCCCTTGTGAGAATTCACAAGAGGGAAGATCTTTGAGAGCGGAAAACGGGACTCGAACCCGCAACATTCAGCTTGGAAGGCTGACACTCTACCAATTGAGCTATTTCCGCGAATAGATATGAGAGAGCCAATAGTCGGACTCGAACCAACGACCGGCTGATTACAAATCAGCTGCTCTACCAACTGAGCTATATTGGCGAAAAGTGGGAGGGATAGGATTCGAACCTATGAAGCCGAAGCAACAGATTTACAGTCTGCCCCATTTGACCGCTCTGGAACCCTCCCGAAGATTTTCGGAAATAGTATCAATATTTCAATATTTTGCTCTCGAGACGTTTTCTCAAGATCTTGAGCCAATAGTCGGACTCGAACCAACGACCGGCTGATTACAAATCAGCTGCTCTACCAACTGAGCTATATTGGCGGGTGGGCAAGCGATCTGAATCGCACCGCTCAACTCTCTACCTTTGCTACGGTCAGGTCCTGGAGGAGTTCAAGAGGAGCTGGTCGTACAGGGCCTACCCGTGTTTGGTATTGCTTTCCCGAGTTGAGCATTTTGTGTTGTTCATTTCGGTTTTGCGAGTGCAAAGGTAGGAACGATTTTTGAACTACCAAACATTTGGAGCACTTTTTTTCAAAGTTTTTTTGAGGGGTGTTGTTATTGTGTTGATATTGAGGTGGATTTGAGGTGAAGATTTTTTGAGGGAGAATTAGTTGTTCTAGTGATTCTAGTGGTACTAGATGTTCTAGATGGGGCTAGAATGAGGGGCGGGTGAACCCTTCTTGCTCGCAGTTTTTGTAGTTTTTGTAGTTATTCTAGTTGTTCTAGATTGACTAGATGGGGCTAGAGAGATGGGTGGGTGGACCCTTCTTGCTCGCAGTTTTTGGTAAAGGAGGATATAGGGAATAGCCTTCTTGCTCGCAAAAAACTTTGAAAGGTGCATGTGGAGTCTTGGGGTGGAGAGGTGAAATAGTCTTATATTTGTGGCGGATTTATTTTAGTGGTTTTAGAGTTACATTATATAGAGTATGGCAGATAATTATCTTGAGAAGCGCATGGATGAGCATCGTAATGGTGGTAGTGCGGTAGTGGTACGTAGACATAAGATGCCTAAGAAGAGGTGCGTTTTGGTGTGTGGTTGTAGTTGCGGGGCACATGTAGAAGTTGTTAAGTCGCTTTGTAATGGTGGTCATAGTGTATATATAAAGGATGTAGCAGAAGTATTGGTGGGTGATGTACGTAAGACGCTTGCTAGATTTGAGATTCCGATTGGCTTGGAATTTGACGCTATAGTTGTGAATAATAGTGAGGCGTGTTGTGACTCTAGTAGGGTGATTTTGACGCAAGTTGCAGAAGAAGCTGGAGAGGTGGATATGACTTTGTATGCTAATGTTCAGAATTTCAATATATTATTATATCCGAGAGACAGTGATGGTATAGGGTTGGGTAAATTCATAAGGTTTATTATTGATTCGGATGTTGATGTCATGAATAGGCAAGTTGTGAAATTGTTGTAATTCTGTGCTTTAAATAGTTGGTGCATAGGTTGTTATGGTTGTTTAGTTGCTCTTGTGGAGGTTAGCCAAATTGTTATGTTTGAGTATTGTCTGGTATGAGCGAGGTATGAATGTGTTAAATATTGATAATCAATACATTGTATGTAATAAGGTAGAAAAGTCT
>JAUNDI010000040.1 GCA_030526155.1 Bacteroidia bacterium | reverse complement strand
GATATAACGGTAAATAGAACTATAGCTACAGGAAGAATCTACTATATGGGTTCTGCTACGAAAGAGGGAGGTATTGAGGCAAATGATTGGACACGTACAAATTTGTACTATATGTATGCAGACTTAAATGCCCAAAAGTTTGTTGCAAGACATAACACACCATCGTTTGTTAAGTATGGAAGTGGTACGATAGTTGAGACCTCAACGACTATGGGCTGTACTAGGACAAGTACGCCTAATGTAACATTTACTCAGAAGGGTACTGTTAGTAGGGTAGAGGAGATATCAGGAGTACCTACATATAAAGGTACTAGCTGGTATAGCAATCCATATCCATTTTCTCTTGAGTTGAGTGAAAATACACTCATGTTTGCTAATGGCAATGCTGTTCAAGAGTCGGTATATGCAAGAACTTATAGTAACGGCTCGTGGGGATACGAGACATATAATATGAAGAATAAGGTCTCTAATCCATCTACGTTTAAGGCATTGGCACCATTCCAAGCCTTTGCAGTCCTAAGTAAGGGCGAGGTGCCAACGCAGATGACTGTTTCTCCAAAAGTATCTCAGAATGCAGCTCAATTGAAGTCTGCTAGTATAGATATGACAACAGGAAACGTGCTAAGACTTAATGTAGCGTTAGGCAAGTATTCCGACGAGTTGGCTTTGTTGCTAAATGAAGAGGGAGAGCTAACACAAGGTGATGGAGATTCGGAGAAGATGGCAGATACATCTGCAAAAGTTAAGATAGTAACAAATAAAGGCGGCAAGTCATTAGTGATATCTCATTTCCCATCTGCAGAGCAGTTGTCGGATGAGGGGATAGTTATACCTATTGAGATATCAAAAGCTGCTATCTCTGGAGATTTGGTAATTTCGGCTAATATAGATGATTTTTACTACGACGGCAAAATCATATTGCTAGATAATTTGACAGGAGAAGAGATAGACTTGAAAGCTACGGAGGCATATACTTGCACAAATCTTGATAATCTATATGCAGGAAGATTCTCGCTTATGTTTGAGAATGTAAATAAAGAGGAGAATGAGACGCAAACAGGAGGTACAGATATTATATCAGAATCAGATAAGTTATCTATAGGCCTCAATGAGAATGGTAAAGTGTGCGTTACATTCTTTGGAAATATAGATGAAGATGCAGAGGTGAGTGTATATGATATGTTTGGTAGAGTAGTATGTAGGGTGGTTGTTAATGAGAGAGTAAATGTATTTGATATTCATTCAAAAGGAGTGGTGATTGTACGCGTTAAGAATGGTAGTATCAATAAGTCGGAAAAGGTATTGTTATAAAGAAAGACTACTTAATTAGTTATGAAAAAACAATATGTTTCACCGAAGACGTTAATGGTGTCTCTCGATTTGTCGGTAGTCGCTGTGTCTACATCAGATCCTAAGGATCCCATAATAAATGGCGATGGTGAGGATGGAATCGGAGGAAAGCAGGTATCGTCTCAAAAAAGTCGTTCGATGTATGTTTCTGATATTTTTCAGCCGAGCGATATCGATTTTAATAATCCTAGAGGTACAGTATTTTAAATAAAATATTTAGAGCGATGAAAATTAATTCTCATCGCTCTTTTTGTGATTATTGACTTAATTCACCCCTTACTTCATAAACTCCAAAACCGCCTTTGCCGCTAGAGCATGGTTCTTATATTCTGGGAAGCCGTGGTTGGCGCCTGGGATGATGACCGACTTGCAGTTCTCGTATGTCTCTTGGGCCTTTTCTAGGGTACCGCCCTTGCATACTGGGTCGGCATCGCCGTAGACCATCAAGACGCGACCCTTGTAGGATGGTAACATAGAGAGGACGTCGAGACCATTTTGTACCTCGTAGTATTTGCGAGATAGTTTCATGCCCATAACATCTAAAGGCTTATTTCCATTCTTTTTGAACTGCTCTAGCATACGTGGAGCAGTATCAGGAATCATGAGGGCTGGGTAGATGAGTATGACACTCTTGAACATATCAGGGTTAGCAGCCGAGGTAATAGCAGCAACTAGTCCGCCCTGGCTACAACCAAGAAGAGATACGTCTTGAGGATCTACGAAGTCGAGCTTCTTAATCTCAGCTACTATATCCTCAACATTCTCCTTTTCGGTAAAGATAGTCATATCTGTAGTCTTGCCGTCGCTCTTGCAATTATTACCACCACCTACGAAGTCGAAGATATAGCTAGCTACGCCATTCATAGCCATAGTAATAGCAAACTCCTTAGGCTCGCCATGGGAGCTATTATAGCCATGCGCCATGACGATGGTAGGTATAGGGCGTTGGTCGGTATTAGGGATATAAAGCTCACCCCATATATTCTTGCCATTACGAGTCTTGATGCATAGCTCCTCTACGCGGTAAGGCTCATTTTCTATACCATTAAGTTCAGCAAAGCCCTTAGATTTCATGCGCCAATCAGGGAACTCCTTAAGATTATTATTGAGGAATACATCCTTATGAGCCTCGTTGCCCTTGAGTTGCCAGTCGAGCCAGTAGCGCGCCATTACAGAGTATTCGCCACCAAAGAGCTCATGATATGTGCCACCATGACCTACGCGAAGCTGGCTAGAAAAAGCCACAGGGACATGGTTGAGGCGGTCGTAGTCGATTAGGGCATTATTATAAGCTATGTCCGACTCGCCACCAAGCATATAGAGCACTGGTCCGTGTACATCCTTAAGATTCTCAGTAGAGGCGCCAGCCATCTGGATATCGCCCATACCAGTATTGAACATTATATACGTCTTGATACGAGGGTCGGCAGAGTTAGCCATTGTCATAGCGCCACCGCAGCTCATACCAGCGAGGCATACGTTGTCCATGTCAATGAGCGACTCATACTCACTCTCTGGGCGGTTATTCTCCTGCTCTGCCCAGTTGAGGCCCTTTATCATAAGTTCAGGACCCACATGCTCGTGCTTACGGTCGTTAATGCTATCCTGTAGTTCGCCTACGGCAATGACGATATAACCATAAGAGGCGATATCTGAGAGCATACGCCAATGCTGCGCGTTGCAGTCGGTACAAGCGCCATTAGCAAATACCATAAGAGGCAAAGCGCGCCCCTCGGCATCCACGGCAGCATTTAGGTCTTGTGGTCTATAGATAGTGAGACCCTGTAGGGTTGAGTCGGCCACGCCCATAGCCTTATATGGGCCGCTACCACCCTCGTCGAGTATCTTCTGTTTCCTGACATTAGATACCTTTTGTGTACAGCCTACTAAAAGTATGACTGACAAAAGAAGAGAGAAAAATTTCATTGTGTTTATGCTATCTGAATTAAATAATATCTGATTAAGGTGTAACGGTAACTATTATTCTCTTGTAACGAGAGAGCGAAGGGGTGCCCTTATCTGTTACCTTAAGGATATAGTGGATATCTGTAGGCTGTGATACCTTAGGAGCGATGCAACGGTAATCGTGGCAATTCTCAGAAGAAGACTCTGGTATCTCGCCCTTATAGCCAGTAGCCTCAGGGTATGCGAACCAAAGGAACGATATGCTATCGCCATCAGGGTCGAACGAGCTATTGGCATTGATATATATAGTCTCGCCTGATTTTACGCTTATCTTATCGGGAGTATCGAGTATTGCGAAAGGTGGGTGGTTAGCCTGTTTGAAAGGTTTTACGCACCAATCCATACGAGCCGCAAAGTCGTGCTGAATCTCCTCGCGCCAGCGCCATATAGTTGCTTGGTTGCCAGAGTATGACTTAGAGCCCTTCTTGATAGCCCTACCGTGGCTATTCTTTACATATGGAGTATATGTATCAGAGGCATTTGTCCAGATAGGACGGGTCTCGTCGCCAATCTTAACGCCGCCAGTGAAGCCCTCAAAGTCGCACTTCTTTACATCAGGAGTATATAGTTCGTAGCGACCACCCCAGCCGCCCCAATTAGGGTCCTCTGAGGAGTTAAGACCATTCTGGATAAGGTTAAGGAACGAAGGGGTATCGCCCTCCATGCCATAAGCTACGTCGGGATATACCGCACCAAGAGCGCCATGTCCCTGTTGGATATTCTCTGCGAGCCACTCGTTAGAGACAAGTTCTGGGTGTTCGCCATCGGCATTATTTATACCGAGCCATGTAGCGTTGCCATAACCACCAGGGCTAACGATATAGAAGAGGTTAGGGAATTCGCGGCGTAACCATTGACCGCTATCATCTTGGTCGGATATTGTGTATACGCGAAGCTTTGCTAGGACATTGGTAAGCTCCACCGAAGGGTAATTCTTACGGAGAGATTGGAGCGCTTGAGCGAGAGTATTCACACCACCCCAAGCACATACCCAGAGCGGACGAGGGTCTTCGCTAATAAGTTCATCTACTATTCTGTCTGAGCCCTCTGAATCCTTGGTGTCACCTACGCCTGCCATGCCATACTCAGCTTGGCCCTTTAGGATTAGGCTCTGGAGATACTTATGAGAAGGGTAGTCCTTATCATGCAATTGTAGGTTTCCATGCACCTTACCATAGGCATCTACCACACGCTTTATGGTCTCGGGGTAGATATTATTACGCATATGGATAGATGTGGTAGCCACTAAGCCGCGGATATCAATCTCATTACTATAGAGAAGGAGACGTACGAGCGACTGCGTGTCGTCCGGCTCATTTTCGATATCGGTAAGGATGATAACGCGATTTTTGGTTTGTGCTTCAGCTAGTGTAGTGAAGAAAAAGAAGTGTACTGCTAAAAAGAAGATACACGTTGATATCTTTACTAGATACTTCATGGTGTTGCTATTTTTGATTAGTATATGCGAAGGTATGAAATAATGTTAATAAAGGTACTCCTTCATCGTAAATTATTTACTTTTGTCGTTAATATTTTGATAGAATTAAACCTAATATGATGAAGAAGGTATTAAATTGTATGTTAGCGCTTGCTAGCATAGCATTAGTAGGTTGCTCAGAAGAGAAGCCATACTCTATTACATGTCATTTCCCTAGTTCGAAGACCGATAGTACATATGCCTATTTGGTAACATTCAATTCGGGTTTACGAGATGTGAATTATATTGACTCGGCACTTATAGAGAATGGACGAGCTGTTTTTGTGGGTACAACACAAGGCAGTGAGGTGTGCGGTATATATACAGCACCACGTAAGCGTATACTCTTTATCAAAGAGGCAGGCGATATCAAGATAGAGGGTACAGAGCTAATAATAGGTACAAAGTTGAATGATGAGTGGTTAGATTATCGCTCATATTCTGATTCTGTGAATAATAGTGCAGCCGAACTATACAATATAGCTGCAAAAAATCCAGAGTTGACAGAAGAGGAGCGTTCGGCACAGATAGACGAGATAATAACAGACTACAGTACCAAGATACTAAACAAGGCAAGTGATGTATTGGCAACCCATAAAAAAGATGCGCTAGGACAGCTAGTCTTTTGGATGGATATAGCGAATAATGAGATAATGGACCGCCATGCATATAAGCAGAAGTTGGCCGAGGCTGGCGAGTATATTGCGGAGTATGGTCCTATCAAAGCTATAACAGCCAGATTTGAGGCACAAGAGTCGACATCAGAAGGCAAGATGTTTACCGATTTTACTATTGAGCATGGTAATCTTGACGGTACAGAGGCAAAATTGTCGGACTATGTAGGTAAGGGCAAGGTAGTATTAGTAGACTTTTGGGCATCATGGTGCGGTCCTTGCAGAAGAGCCATGCCAAAGATAGCAGAGGCATATAAGACATTCCCATCAGAAAAGTTCCAGGTACTCTCTGTAGCCGTTTGGGATAAGCATGACGATACACTCGAGGCTATAGAAAAGCTTGGTATGGAGTGGAATAATATAATAGATGCAGATACAGCGCCAACAAATTTGTATGGTGTAAATGGCATTCCACACCTTATGCTTATAGATGCTGATGGTACTATACTACGTAGGGGGGTGGCACCTGATAATATTATCACGGCAGTCAATGAGGCCCTTTCGAAGTAGGGTGTATAGCTGAAAGATAAAAAAGTAGGAGGTAAATAATAATTGTTTATCTCCTATTTTTTGTTTTTGTAAAAAATAAAACTAAATTTGCGTCAACAATCAGACAAGAAGTCACAACAAATAACTATCTAAGACTTCTCCTCTTTTCCCAAAAGTAAATATAGTTTTCATATTTATATATGTATACAGCAGAAAGTCTTTCGGCTATGCGTATTTTAGATTTGCGCGTATTAGCTAAAGAGATTAATATCGCTAGAGTTGACCAATATAAGAAGGCACAGCTTATTGAGCAGATATTATCTAAACAAGAGAGTGGTTTTGCTCCAACCTCAGAAGAGAATCCTGAAAAACCACGTAGAGGTAGAAAACCAAAAGCCGTTACCCAAAGTGTTGATAGTGAGAAGGATAGACTTCTAGATATTTCTGTGCAACAAGATATACAAGATGCTATATCGAGCATCTTTGCAGCCCATTCATCTCAGGATGAGGAGCCTAAGAGTGAGGATGTCCCTTCTGCTCCAGTACAAGAGGCAGAGGAGAAGGTAGCTCAAGCGCCAGTACAGCAGCCTGTATATAAGCCATCGCCATTTGATATGCCACAATCTGGTGCTCCTAGACAGCAGCAGTATCGTAAGCAAAGAAATGGTCAGCAGAGACAGCAACCTCAGCAGCAGGGTGCACCACAACAGCAGGCACAACAGGCACAGCCACAGCAAGACCAGCCACAGCAACCACAGCAACGCCAGCAGCGTCCACCAGTACAACCAGGACAAAGAGTAGATTACTGGCAACGCCCACAAGATATTCAGGAGCGCGAACCATATATGATGTATGATTTTGACGATCTCATCACAGCTACAGGTGTTCTAGAACTTATGCCTGATGGTTTCGGTTTCCTCCGTTCTTCAGATTACAATTATCTCAATTCACCAGATGATATTTATGTGTCGCCACAACAGATACGCCAAAGCGGTCTACGCGTAGGTGATACGGTGACAGCTACCATACGTCCACCAAAAGAGGGTGAGAAGTACTTCCCAATGTGTAATGTGGTAGATGTGAATGGTAAGGCTCCTGCAGAGATACGAGATCGTATGCAGTTTGAGCACCTCACACCAATATTCGCTAATGAGAAGTTTGACCTCTCGCATGGTAGAAAGGCAAATATATCTACACGTATTGTAGACCTCTTTGCACCTATAGGAAAGGGACAGCGTGGTCTTATCGTGGCACAGCCTAAGACAGGTAAGACTGTTCTCCTTAAGGATATTGCCAATGTGATAGCAGACAACCACCCTGAGGTGTATATGATAATTCTCCTTATCGACGAGCGTCCAGAGGAGGTTACAGATATGCAGCGCTCGGTAAATGCCGAGGTTATAGCATCGACATTCGATGAGCCAGCAGAGCGCCATGTGAAGGTTGCCAATATAGTTCTTGAGAAGGCGAAGAGACTTGTAGAGTGCGGACATGATGTTGTTATTTTGCTCGACTCTATTACTCGTCTTGCTCGTGCATATAATACTGTATCTCCTGCTTCAGGTAAGGTTCTCTCTGGTGGTGTTGATGCCAATGCCCTTCAAAAGCCAAAACGCTTCTTTGGTGCTGCGCGTAATGTGGAGAATGGCGGTTCGCTTACCATTATCGCTACAGCGCTCACAGAGACAGGCTCAAAGATGGACGATGTAATCTTCGAGGAGTTCAAGGGTACAGGTAATATGGAGCTACAGCTCGATCGTAAGCTTGCTAACCGTCGTATCTTCCCTGCTGTAGATGTTACATTATCATCTACACGTAGAGATGACCTTCTACAAGATACCAATACACTCAACCGTATGCGCATACTTCGTAGCAACGGCTTGAATGATATGACCCCAGCAGAGGCTATGGAGTTCCTCATTACACGTTTGAGCAATACAAGATCAAACGAGGAGTTCCTTGTCTCGATGAATAGCTAATACTCCTTGTAGGCATGAAAGTAACACTTCTGCAAACAGATATTATCAAGGGTAATACCCCAAAGAATCTCGAGCATATAGATGAGATGCTCTCTTCGCTAAGGAGAGGTGATACAGATTTAGTGGTATTGCCAGAGATGTTTCATTGTGGTTTTACCTTTGACCCTAATGCCGTAGCAGAGTCGGGTTCAGACATTGCTATTGCATGGATGCAGAAAAAGGCCGAACAGCTAAACGCCCATATCTGTGGAAGTGTCTCTTTCCCTCATGATAGCAAGTGGTACAATAGGCTAGTAGTGGCAGCCCCTAATGGCGACCTTACTACCTATGATAAGCGCCACCTCTTCACGATGGGAAATGAGCCAATAGTATATACTGCCGGTAGAGATAGGGTAGTGGTTACTATTGCAGGAGTGCGAATATTGCTTCAGGTGTGTTATGATTTGCGTTTCCCTGTCTTTAGCAGATATAATGGCGATTATGATGCCATAGTATATGTAGCCAATTGGCCGGCATCTAGACGTGAGGCTTGGAATATACTTCTAAAAGCTAGAGCTATAGAGAACCAGTGCTACGTGATAGGCGTCAATAGGGTAGGGAACGACGATATGATAAGGTACTCTGGCGATTCGGTACTCATCTCCCCAAGGGGAAAGGTAGAGGTGCCGACAGAGGCCTATAAAGAGGAGATGGTTACTGCAGAGGTTGACCTTGAGGCGCTTCAATCATTCAGAAGTAAATTTAGAGTACTAGACGATAGGGATTTATTTACTATAAATGAGGCGCAGTAATACTGTGGTAACATAAATAGTGTAATTTTGTATTCAAAATAAGATACCAATAACTTAATTCAAACAATGGGAAAAGTATTACAGATTGGTGCTGGAGGTGTCGGCACTGTCGTAGCTCACAAGATGGCAGCTTTGCCAGAGGTCTTCTCTGAGATTACTCTAGCCAGCCGCACAAAGTCTAAATGTGATGCTGTTGCTCAGCAGATTGGTGGCAACCGCATTAAGACTGCTCAGGTTGATGCTGACAATGTAGAGCAACTCATTGCACTCATTAATGAGGAGAAGCCTGACCTTGTAGTCAATGTTGCTCTTCCATATCAGGATCTTCCTATTATGGATGCATGTTTGGCTACTAAGACCTCTTACATGGATACTGCAAACTATGAGCCAAAAGAGGAGGCTAAGTTTGAGTATAGCTGGCAGTGGGCTTACAAGAAGCGTTTCGAGGAGGCTGGTATAACAGCTATTCTTGGTTGTGGTTTCGACCCAGGCGTTACTTCTATCTTTACAGCTCATGCAGCAAAGCATCACTTCGACGAGATTCACTATCTAGATATCGTGGATTGCAATGCTGGTGATCACCACCATGCTTTTGCTACAAACTTCAACCCAGAGATTAATATCCGTGAGGTTACCCAAAAGGGTAAATATTGGGAGAATGGTCAGTGGGTATGGACAGAGCCTCATGAGATACATAAGCCTCTCAACTACCCTGGCATCGGTCCTAAGGAGTCGTACCTTATTTACCACGAGGAGTTGGAGTCGCTCGTTAAGAACTTCCCAACTATCAAGCGTGCACGTTTCTGGATGACATTCGGACAGGAGTACCTCACACACCTCCGTGTGATTCAAAATATTGGTATGGCTCGTATCGACCCTATTATGTATAATGGTGTTGAGATTGTGCCTATCCAGTTCCTCAAGGCTGTACTTCCTAACCCAGGTGAGCTTGGTGAGAACTACCAAGGCTGGACATCTATTGGTTGCCGTATCAAGGGTATCAAGGATGGTAAGGAGCGTACATACTACATCTACAACAACTGCTCGCACGAGGCAGCATACAAGGAGACAGGTACTCAGGCTGTAAGCTACACTACAGGTGTTCCTGCTGCGCTAGGTGCTGAGATGTATATGAAGGGCCTATGGCGTAAGCCAGGCGTATGGAATGTAGAGGATTTCGATCCAGATCCATTCCTCGCACGTCTTGGTGAGCAAGGTTTGCCTTGGGTAGAGAAGTTCGACCTCGACCTCGAGTTGTAATATACAACTATAATTATATTATATAGAAGCCTGCATTAGTTGCAGGCTTTTTGTTTCTTATGGTATATAGAGGTAATTGAACTAATTGTTATTATGGTAATGTTTCTTAGTATTGGGATTAAGCTATAAGTATGTAGAAAAAAATAATGAAGGATGTAATTCGCGTTACATCCTTCATTATGTATATGAGGTATCGTCAAATTAGAACGAGAACTGCAAACGGCCTTGGATAGCGTTGAAGTGAGTGTCGTTCTTCTTAGCTGCGTAAACGTAGTTGAACTTGAAGTTAAGATACTTGCTGAAGAAGTAGTTCAAACCAAGAGTAAGGTCTAGCTGCTCGCCATAGTGCGCATCCTCTATTCCCTTAAGGTTTAGATAGTCGGCACGCAACAAGAGCTCTAGAGTCTTAGGAGCTGCATTTGCTACCAAGCCAGTCTTCTTATTGTACTTCTGCTGAGTACCAATCAAATGCCACGACATCTGGGTAAATACACCTTGAGCGTCATAATTATCCTCGCCCATAAGGTCTACGCTAGTACCCATGAAATGAGTCTCCCACATGAAACGCTTGTTGATGTAGAGAGCCTCTACCTCGTAGCGGAATTGGCTCTTGGCAGACATAGCGCCTGTTGACACAACAGCCTGTTGAGGAGTAGCGAAAGTAACAGGTACAATACCCTTGAGAGTAACAGCATTATCAGATTTAGTGAATAATGGCGCTACACCAAAGTGAAGTACCTTCTCCTCTGAGAGTACCGGACGTACGATAGCTTGAGCTGCGAGGTTGTAGCCCTTGTTAGTGCCTCTAGCATCTACATTACCATCAGAGAATACGCCAACGGTAAAGTTTATAGGGTCAGAAGAGTACTCATATGCAGCACCAATCTTACGTAGAGGACAGAAGGTATAGTCTACAGGAGCATCCTCGACGAACTTATATGCGAGGCCCAATATTTTCGAACCATAAGGCATAAAGAAGTTACCAAACTTTATAGTCTTGTTGGTATCGAGGCTATAGCTTACCCATAGGTCGCGGAAAGATATTGCCTTATCTACAAAGCAAACCTCAATCTTAGCAGCATACTTCTCGTCGAAGTTAGCCTGTACGCCAAGACGTGTATCATTCATTACCACGCCATCGCGGTCGTCGCCATCCTCACCAACGAAGATACCAGCGTCGACATTAGTACGACCCATGATACGTAGTTTCAAGTCGCCATTTGCAGTAGGTACAGTAATCTGACCATATACATTGCCGGTCATAGCCATTAAGCCACAGAGTAGCAATGCTTTGAAAGTTTTTCTCATTTTAGTATCTGTTGCTTCAATATAGTTATTAATTAGCCTTTGGCCATATAGGGTTGTCATTCTCGTCGAGAGGCACGTAGATCTCTATCTCGGTAAGTTGGCCATTAGTACACAAGAGTGTGAGGCTCGACTCCTCGAAAGAGTAACCTGTAGTCTCTGCAAAATCAGGGTCATCAGTACTATCCTCTGCGAATGGGTCCTCCCAATCGCCAAGATCCATACCCTCAGCAAGCTCTACAGCCTTTTCCTCGGCCATGCCCACTGCAATCTTACCAAGTTTGAAACTCTCGTCCTCGAAGAGCATCTCTGTGAGGCGATAGTCTACCTTCTTGTCAAAAGAGAGCGAGTAGCCATCATAGTATAGTACTGTTGTGAGGTCGTCTGGCTCCTCAGAGAAATTCTGATCAGCATCTACCTCTTCTGGTTCGCCTAGAATAGCCTTAGCCTGAGCTATAGTAAGACCGAAGTGAACCTTGTCAAAACCGTATTTTGGCTTTATTTCCATAGCATATATGTATTATAACAATAGGACTTCACCAGTAAAATCTGATGAAGTCCCTATTATGAAACGTTACTTATTTTATACCAAGTTTCTTCTTGAGGTCAGAAGGAATAGCATTCTTATGGATCATGATATCCATAGTCTTATAAGCGTAGAATGCCTTAGATACGTAGAGATAACCCTTGTATGGGTTGCCTACATTCCAAGAGTTCTTTACTACGTAGTACTCTGTACCATTCTGATCCTTAGCCATACCTACGATATGCATACCGTGGTCGTCTGTTGTCTCGTAGTTATCGAAAGCCTCCTGGCGCATCTCTTGGGTAATAGTCTTCTCCTTAACTGGAGACTTGAGACCATACGACTGGCGGTCGCCCTTAGAGAGCTTCTGCCAACGAGAGAGCTCTGTACCCTCGAGGTTATCCTCATTAGTCTCTGGAACTACAGCTACGCCATTGTAGTATGAGAAGCCCTTCTCTGATACGTCAGAACCCCAAGCGATAGAGTAGCCATTCTTGAGGGCGTTATCTGTGATACGCATCAAATCCTCCAATGGTACATTGTAAACCTCGCCGCAGAGCCAGTTGTCTGGTACCTCGAGGATGAACTTACCATAGAATGGGTGATGTGTGTATGACGACAAGCATACATAGTCATCAGGGTTAAGACCTACCACTTGGTCGGCAAAAGTACGAGGAGTATATGTCTTACCATTGAAAGTGAACTCAGTAGGGAGCTCGCCGAGGTAAGCATCGAGAATACCAGCGTAAGCCTTCTTCCATGCTGTAGTCAACGACTTAGTATTAGGGTCGCCAGCCAAAGAGTTGATAAAGCCCTTAGCTACACGGTCGAGTTCGCCATGGTTATGCTGAGAAAGACCATAGTTGAGACCCTTATAAGCCTCCTCTGGTACCATACCATAGTTCTTCAATACCCAAAGAAGGTCGTGAGCAGCACCACCAGCACCAAACTCGCATGAGGTGTGTAGGCGTACAGCACGCTCGCCCTTGCCACGGTAGCAAACAGCTACAGCATACATATCAGACAAGTCGATAGAGTCCTTGCCCAAGCGCATCATCTCCGACTCAAGGAATGATACTGTAGAGAAACTCCAACATGTACCCGAGCGGAACTGGTCCTTAACAGATGTAGTAGGTATATCAATAGTATGAGTAAAGGTATAACCCTCCTCAGCCTTCTTCTCCTCTTGAGCGTTTGCTCCTAGAGCAGTACTAGCTACCATGGCCATGGCAACTAATGAACGTAATGAGTTTCGCATAAACAAAATAGTTTTAGATAATTTATAAGGTGTTTCCATTAATTCTTGAAACTATGTATAGGAGCAGGAATACGTCCCTTACGGTTAACGAATGCCGAGCAGTCGAACTTATTCACTGGCATAATAGGTGCATAGCCGAACAAGCCGCCATACTGTGCCTCTTCTCCTACATCTTTACCCTCTACAGGTATGATACGTACGGCTGTAGTCTTTTGGTTAATCATACCGATAGCCGACTCGTCAGCAATAATACCTGCAATAGTAGTAGCTGGTGTATTACCTGGTATGGCAATCATATCAAGACCTACAGAGCATACACATGTCATAGCCTCTAGCTTCTCCAATGTCAATGCACCTGCCAATACAGCGTCAATCATACCTTGGTCTTCTGATACAGGAATAAAGGCACCTGAAAGTCCGCCTACATAAGAAGAGGCCATTACGCCACCCTTCTTAACTTGGTCGTTGAGCAATGCCAATGCTGCTGTGGTACCTGGTGCACCTGGGTGCTCAAGACCAATCTCGCAGAGAATATCAGCCACTGAGTCGCCAATAGCAGGAGTAGGAGCAAGCGAGAGGTCGATAATACCAAATGGTACATTGAGACGCTTAGCTGCCTCTTGTGCTACAAGCTGACCAACGCGTGTAATCTTAAATGCAGTACGCTTGATAGTCTCGCAGAGTACCTCGAAGCTCTCGCCACGTACATTACCAAGAACATGCTTTACTACACCTGGGCCAGATACGCCGACATTGATAATAGCGTCAGCCTCTGATACGCCATGGAATGCACCCGCCATAAATGGGTTATCATCAGGAGCATTGCAGAGTACTACAAGTTTTGTACAGCCTATTGAGTCGCGGTCTGCAGTCTTCTTAGCTGTCTCCTTAATAATGTCGCCCATAAGACGTACGATATCCATATTGATACCAGTCTTTGTAGAGCCTACATTTACCGAGGCGCATATTCTGTTAGTCTGTGCCAATACCTCTGGCAACGACTTAATAAGTGCAATATCTGATGCTGTAGCACCCTTAGATACTACTGCAGAGAAGCCACCAAGAATATCTACACCAAGCTCTGTAATTGTAGCGTCGAGCATCTTGGCTACCTTAACGTAATCCTCTGTAGAGTGACAAGCATTGCCTGTTACCATAGAGATAGGTGTAATAGAGATACGCTTATTTACGATAGGTACACCAAGCTCGCGGCTAATCTCCTCACCTACAGGTACAAGATTCTTAGCGAGTCGTAATATCTTATTGCGAATATTATCGCAAAGCTTATCGAGGTCAGAGTCTGCGCAATCAAGAAGTGATATACCCATAGTGATGGTACGTACATCAAGATTCTCCTGCTCGACCATCTTATTGGTCTCGATAACCTCCGAAATACTAATCATAATCTGTCGTTGATTTATATTTTTCTACACAAACGGCCGATTAGATGCGGTGCATCATATCGAATATCTCTTCACGCTGGCACTTTACCTGTACGCCTAGCTCCTCGCCAATCTTTGACATCTGGTCTTGTACAGTGTCAAATGTCTTAGACATCTTAGATGTGTCTACTATCATCATCATGTTAAAATAACCTTGTACAATAGTTTGTGAGATGTCAAGGATATTGATGTTGCTCTCAGCGAGATATGTACAAACGCGAGCTATAATGCCTACTGTGTCGCGTCCAACAACGGTAATGACTGTTCTATTCATTGATACGTATATTGATTTTCAAGTCTATTGTATTATAATCCGAATCTATCAAGTGCAAAAATAAAAAAGAAAACTGATATAACGGTGGCGCTATTTCAGTTTTCTAGTCTTTTAGCCTGTTTTGCCCCCTTTTTTAAGTGTTTTTCTTAATAAGGTTGCGAATTGTATGTACCAGTTGTACTGCTCCCTCTCCTATCTTTGGTAGTGCATTGTATAGTAGACATAGGTAGAAGAGTATATTCTGTACCCATATCATGATGACTCCAAAGGTGTATGAGTCTATACGCATTCCGAATATCGACTTATATGGCGAGAAGAGCTGTGCCTTGAAGGCTACATTTGTATCTTGGAATATCTGGTCGGTCTTTTGGTAAAGATGACCATCATACTCTACTATGACGTCCGTTGCTATTGATGCCTTATTGGTAACAAACTCTGATATAGCATCATTGGCATATTTGTCATGTAGCTCTTGCAACTCTTCCGAGGTGAAGTTCTTCCTATGCTTGTCCTCATCTTTATCGGCATGGTTGAATAGCTGTACGTTGTACCTTCTCACGTTGCTTAGGTAGTCTCGTATAGCCTCATGTGCCGCTGAGCCAAAGAATGAGGGCTCAAATAGCTCTGCTCTAGGTAGCGCCATCTGCTTGAAGGAGTTAGACGGACTGTATATCTCATTCTTTATCATCCTCAAGATGTCTCGTACCTCTTGCTTCTTCTCTGGGTCTGATGAGTATTTCAAGGCTTTGTTGAGTTTGGCTCTCAACTGTGGCTCCCAATAGTCTTTGTAATATGATGATTGAGATTTCTGTTTGTGATATATGTAAAACTCATTCTCATATTTATTATACATAAATTGGTTTACTGCCAATGCCTCAAAGCCCCATCGCGCTACTATCACGTTGCCATATACAGGTACGCTCACTGAGTCTGATAGCTTAGGGTTCATCCTATCAAACTTCACAAATACACCAGATAGTATAAGCTGCGGTATGACCATAAATGGAATGATAATGTATATATTTATGGTCTTGCGCATGGTATCTGAGAGTATCAGACCTATCAAATTGGCATTTATGGCAATAGATACAAATACTACCCACTGGAGCGCATGCATCTCTTTTATTTCTAGTATCGATGAGCTTATGAGTACAAACATCAGCATCTGGAATACCGATAGTATGCTTGTCTGTATAACTTTCGATACTATATAACTCTTCTTACTGAGGTTCATAAACCTCTCTCGCCTCTGTATAGGTCTATCCTGGATAATCTCCTCTGCCGATACGGTAAGTCCCACAAAGAAGGCAATGATAATACCCATGATGAAGAATACAGGTATATTGCCATTGCTAGCAAAGGTGTACTCCTCTCCTATATTGTAGTATTTTATCAATGAGGCAAGCAATAATGCCAATATTGGTGTCTCAAGCAGGTTAATGAGTATATACTGCATATTGGCAAGTTTTGCCTTGGCATCGCGCTGCAAGTATATCAAGGTCTGCTTTATGGTATTAGGTACCTTAAATCTTGTGGTAGGTAGAGGCTCTGGGTCGCCAATATATGATATGTCAAGGTCGCCCCAATTGAATTTCTCATACCACTCTTCTGGGGTTATCTTACGACTATCAGTAGCATTACCATACTCATCTATAATAGGTGTGGAGATGAGTGACAAAACCTGTTCTACATTGATATTTCCACACTCTTGGCACTCTATATCCTCAGAGTCTATCATATGTAGACTGTACTTGAAGTACTTTAAGCACTCAAGTGGGTTGCCATCATATATCAAATATCCTCCAGTATCTATTACTAGTAGCTGGTCGAACATCTTAAAGATATCCGATGATGGCTGGTGGATTACCACAAAAATAAGCTTACCTCTGATGGTGAGGTCTTTTAGTAGCTCTATGATATTCTGCGAGTCTTGTGAGGATAGACCCGACGTAGGCTCGTCAAGAATCAATATTGGTGGCTCTCGTATCAACTCAAGCGCTATGTTAAGTCGTTTGCGCTGTCCGCCTGATATCTTCTTGTTGAGTGGCGAGCCTACCTTGATATTGCGTATATCCCACAAGCCTAATTGGTGTAGGATATTATTTACTCTGTCTATGATTGACGACTGCTGCAGATTGCCAAACGAAAGCTTTGCGCTATATAGTAGGTTCTCATATACAGTCAAATCTTCATATAATATGTCATCCTGTGCTACAAGACCTATCAATCCTTGTATGCTGTTAGGATTCTCATATATATCTATATTGTTAATATATACATTACCGCTGGTAGGCTTGTTCATACCAGAGATAACGTTGAGTAGGGTAGACTTACCAGAACCTGATATACCCATTATACCTACAAGCCTACCACTCTCTGATTCAAAGGAGAATTTATGCAAGCCAATAGCTGTAGGGTTGAAGTAGTAGACTACGTTTCTTACCTCAAAGGTTATTGGAGTAGTATTGTTCAACGTAGCTACCTGCTTCGTCATATCATTATAGAAGATAGGCGAAGCGGCATTATTTCTAATACTATTACCCGGACGCAAGATGTATGTTCTGCCTGGCTCTATATTCAAGCCATTCATCTCTGTACGGGCTATACCATAGTATTTGAATATGAATACGTTAATGGCGGATAGGTATACAAAGGGTAGCTCTCCCCCTAAATCCTCCCAAAAGACATACTTTGGCTCCGTGAATGTCTCACAATCCTCGTCGCCCGAGAAGATTATTCGGTCTACTACAGAGTCGGTATTGAGGATAAAGTCACGAATCAACTCAAAGTCGCTCGTAGGTATATTGAATTTGTCCGCTACTACATCCGATACTATACCTCTCTCTGTATGCGATATCTGTCCAGTGTTCAAATACTCGTACAACTGGACCAATACTATATATTTCTGATATTGTGATAACTCCCTATTTATCTCTATGGCTATACGTGTAGCCCTAGATGAAATTCGCGAGATAACTTTATAGTGGTTCTCCGACCTCTGTGCCTGCTCTACATTATTCCTATAGTATTCGTCAAAACGGGTTATATATTTATTCGCAAGGTCATTGTTTAGCTGCTCAGTAAGGAAATGGTATACCACTTTCCTTCGCTCTGCCATATCATGCGTTCCTCGTACAGACGCTACAATGGCAAACAACTGCATCAATGCCTCTAATATCTTCTCACTCATATTACAGTATTTCGATACTCTATTGGGTTCAAACTCGTTTCAAATGTACTACGTAGTTCATATCAATAAGTTATATTTTGGCACTCTCTTATAACCTATAATAACATAATACCTCTCCTCCCATTTCCAAAAATCTCCACAATCGGTTAAATCCGTTAAATCCGAGTGCAACTCCCCAATCCCCATTTTTATTTTCCAATCATTCCTTTCTATCCCATTCCTTACTCTTCTTTGGGTGCACTATGGGTGTAGCCCGAGTGCTCCCTTGGTGTTGCGCCTATTATGAAATCATATCTCTTCATATAATAATTCATCGCTCGTCCATCTTCCCCATAAAAACACTACCTTTGTACAAATAAAAAATTACGATGAACAGCATACTTCCCCGTTACCTCCATATAGCTATCCTAGCTCTCTTAACTGCTTGGATATTACCTAATACCAATGCTCAAAATCTGCGTACCGTACAGACGGCCGATATTACCTCGCCTCACCCTAAATTGGTCCTATGGCTCGTGGTGGATAATCTCTCGCAAGAGCAACTACATATCGTCATGCCACGATTGGGCGAGAATGGTATAAAGCGTATCTTTAATGGGGGTACTCAATTGGCTCATGCCTACTACGATGCAGGGGGTAACTACGCGGGCAAAAATATGGCTACTCTCTTTACCGGGGCTCCCGCTTGCACGCATGGTATCGTGGGCGAACAGTGGATCGACCACTTCTCTAATCATCGCATTCACGCTATATTCGGCGATGCTTACGACTCTAATACTGGTAAGCTGGATTCTGCTCTAAATGTGTGTAACGACCAGCTCTTTTGTTCTACTATAGGCAACCAAATCCGTCGTATCTATAAT
Source organism: Bacteroidia bacterium (assembly GCA_030526155.1). Classification (GTDB taxonomy): domain Bacteria; phylum Bacteroidota; class Bacteroidia; order Bacteroidales; family Marinilabiliaceae; genus W3P20-009. The sequence goes on along the minus strand of JAUNDI010000040.1, from coordinate 5,028 downwards.
GATAAGGCGAAGATGTATGCCGTGGGCTTCCATCCCGAGAATCTTCTCTGGGCTAGTGGTACTCACGTCCCTGAGCCTGTAATATGGTTCGATGCGGCTAATGGTAATATGCGTGCCGAGAATGTCTCGGTGGATAGCGTAAACCATAAGTGGATTGCCGAGTTCAATAGCCTCCGTTTCGCTGATATATACCTCAACCGTACGTGGGCCCCTTCTCATGATATCTCTACTTATCACGTCTCTCGTTTCTTTCCTGACGAGAGGCCTAATAAGTTCTATTACCCAATGCGCCAACCTCTCGGCTCTTCTCTGCCGAGGTATGGCCGACTAGTAGGGTCGCCTTTCGGTAATACTCTAATTCGCGATTTCGCTACATCTCTCCTCCTCAACGAGAATATGGGTAAGGATGATATCCCTGATATGCTCACCCTCGAGTTCTCTCTCTCTCCTTCTGTCTGCCCTAAACAACAGCCTATAGATGCTGAGAGCGAGGACCTCCTCCTTCAACTGGATGAGTGCGTGGCTTCTCTCCTTAAGGCTATCGACCAGCATATCGGTATGCATAATACGCTTGTAGTATTTACCGCGGCGCAGAGTATCTTCGACCTCCAGGCTACACAGTCTTCTCACTGGAAGCCTCGTGGCGTGGTATCTATGCGTAAGGCTACGGCTATACTTAATCTATACCTTATGGCTAAACATGGTCAGGCTCAATGGGTCAGAAACTACGCCCCGGGTGCTATATACCTTGATCGTGAGGTGGCTAAGAGCCATAACGTATCTTGGGATTCTCTCCTGAACGAGAGCGCCGAGTTCCTCCACGAGGTTAAGGGTATCGAAAGGGCTATAGTGGCTAAGAATCTCGACCTCATGGATAGCGACCTCCCAATAGTCCAAATGATGCGCCGTAACTACCACCCTAAGCGTTCGGGGGATATCGTCTTATATCTCCAACCTGGTTGGGCTGATGAAATGGATGATGGCCGACATATCCAACAGCAATGGGTCGAGGAGCCTGTACCGCTGGCTTTCTACGGATGGCGTATCCCTCATGCACTTATTTATGAGTCGCACTCTATGAAGGATGTGGCTCCTACCGTTACACGCCTCATCGGTGTAGCTAATCCTGATGGTTGTAGCGGCGAGGCTATCAATCTCCTTAAATAGTATCTCTATGAAGCAATTTAAACGAGTGTTGTCTATCGCAGGTACCGACCCCTCTGCCGGGGCTGGTATACAAGCTGATCTCAAGACGGCGTCTGCCCTCAAGGTATATTGTACCACAGTTATTACTGGTGTGGTCAATCAGAATACTCAGGGCGTTCGCGATATTCTCCCACTATCGGCCGATTGGCTGGAGGCGCAAATACGTGCCGTACTAGATGACGTGGGAACCGATGCTATAAAAATCGGTATGTTGTGTAATCGCGAACAGATATCTGTCGTCGCTAGACTTATTAAGGAGTATGGCGTACGCGACGTGGTGCTCGACCCTGTCCTTGCCTCTACCTCTGGGGCTGAGTTCTTGAAGAAGGCCGACTACCAGTTCCTCCTATCAGAGCTCGTGCCTCTCGTTCGTCTGGTTACCCCTAACCTGCCCGAGGCGGCTCTACTCCTCGGCGAAGAGCTTACCGAGGAGACGCCTATCGCTTACCTAGGTGGTCAGCTCACTAAACGTACCTCTACATCCGTACTCATAAAGGGTGGCCATGACGAGTATACTAAGGGTTTGGGTATCGTCATGGATTATCTCTTTGATATGGAGGGTAAGAAGCCTATAGAGGTATTTTATGGCGACTATTACCAAACGCGTAATACTCATGGCACCGGCTGTACGCTCTCTACGGCTATAGCAAGCTGGTTGGCCCTTAAGCCTCACCGAACGCTGGCTTATAATGTCGGTAAGGCGCACGAATATGTGGCTAATGCTATTAAATTTGCTCAGGGTCTTGAAATCGGTAAGGGTCATGGGCCGCTAAACCATTTTTGGAAGTTTTATAACAGAAAATAATACACATAATGAATCCTATATTAGAACAGTTCGCTGATATCCGTGTCCTCCGTTATGAGGTGCCTGGATTCGAGAACTTATCTCTTAATGAGAAGTTGCTTGTATACCATCTCTCAATGGCGGCCGATGCTGGTCGAGATATTCTGTGGGACCAAAACTATAAGTTCAATCTCATGGTGCGCGACGTGGTGGAGAAGATCCTCCGCGGTATGCAACGCGACAACTGCGTAGATGATAACCTGCTTACCTTCGCTAAGCGTATTTGGGTGGCTAATGGTATCCACCACCACTATAGTAATGATAAGTTCCGCCCCGACTTTACCGAGTCTCAGTTCAATTCTTGGTATGATAAGTATGTCATAGCTCCCGTAACTGATTATATGGAGGATGAGGATATGAAGCGCATATTCGCCGATTCGCAGGAGTCGCTCCGTGCACTATATCTAGATATCTTCTTTAATCCTAATTTCGATGCTAAAAAGGTATCTCTGGCTGATGGGGTAGACCTCATATATGCCTCTGCGGTTAATTTCTATGGCGATAGGGTATCGCAACAGGAGGTGGAGAACTTCTATGCCGACCCTAAGGGCAAACACCCTCTAAATAGCTCGGTCGTCAAGTATGGTACAGATATCATCGAGGAGGTATGGCGCCAAAATGGTCTCTATGATGCCCCAATACGTAATGTCATTAAGCATCTCGAGGCGGCTAAGCAATATGCCCTTACCGAGGCTCAGGGTAAAACCATAGATCTGCTTATCTCTTACTATAAGGATGGTAACCCCGATACTTTCGACGAGATGAATAAGGTATGGGTGGCTGATAAGGACCTAAAGGTAGATTTTATTAATGGCTTTATAGAGGTATACTCCGACCCTCTCGGTCTTAAGGCTACTTGGGAGTCGGTAGTCGAACTTCGTGATGAGGTGAAGACTCAACGTGTGGCTACCGTGGCTGAGAATGCTCAGTGGTTCGAGGACCACTCGCCTGTGGCTCTAGAGTATAAGAAGAAGTGTGTCAAGGGTGTAAGTATGAATATCGTTAATGTGGCTATGCTGGGTGGCGATTGTTATCCTACAACGCCTATCGGTATTAATCTTCCTAATGCCGACTGGATTCGTGAGCAGTATGGCTCTAAGTCGGTGGCCCTTGCTAATATCGAGGATGCTTACCACGAGGCGTCTCAGTCGTCCGGCGTATTGGATGAGTTTGCTTTCTCTGCCGAGGAGTGCGAACGTGCACGTCTATACGGCGCTGAGGCGGATAACCTCCATACCCAACTACATGAGTGCCTCGGCCATGGCTCTGGTCAGATGCGTGAGGGTATTACTCTCGATGCCCTAAAGGCTTATGGTAGTACCATCGAGGAGACTCGTGCCGATCTTTATGCCCTCTATTTCATGGCCGATCCTAAGATAGTGGAACTAGGGCTTCTCCCTAATCTCGATGCTGCTTTCTCGCATTACGACTCTTATATGCGTAGCGGTCTCCTTGTGCAGCTCTCTCGTCTCGACCTTGGTACTAATATCGAGGAGTCGCACATGCGTAATCGTCACCTTATAGCAGCATGGGCTCTTGAGCATTGCGATGGCGCCGCAGAGATGGTAGTGCGTGATGGTAAGCACTATGTCCATATTACCGACTATAATAAGATGCGCGAGGTCTTCGGTATCCTCCTCAAGGAGATTCAACGTATCAAGAGCGAGGGCGATTTCGAGGCTGCCCGTAATATCGTTGAGACATACGGCGTGAAGGTCGATATCGATCTCCACCGCGAGATTAAGTCCCGCTACGACGCCCTTGGCGTAGCACCATTCTCATGCTTCGTCAACCCAGTATACTCCCTAGTCAAAAATGATGCTGGCGAAGTCGTAGACGTGACCATATCTTACGAGACCGACTTCACCTCGCAAATGCTCTCGCATACCTCCCCAAAATCAGTATAATCAGTATGCCTAAATAAAAAAACGGTCAAATCCGTTAAATACGAGTGAGAAAAAATACTCTCTCTAAGGTATTTTCCTTACTTTTGCAGAAATATAATATAAACAAGACAAATCACTAAAGTATAGAAATATATGGATAAGAAGGTTATCAGTAGCTTCGCAGAACTCGAGGCTTTAGTAGGCCAAGAGCTCGGCGTATCTGATTGGCACGAGATTAAGCAAGATCAGATCAACCTCTTTGCCGACGCAACACTAGATCATCAGTGGATTCACGTCGACGTAGAGAAGGCAAAGAAGGAGTCAACATTCGGTAATACTATCGCTCACGGATATCTTACACTCTCACTCCTCCCATATCTCTGGGAGCAGATCGTAGAGGTACAGAATATCAAAGACCAAATCAACTACGGTATTGAGCACTTCAAGTTCAACCAGCCAGTTATCGTAGGCTCACGCGTACGTCTCCATGTTAAGGTAGGCTCAGTAGTAGACCTCCGTGGTACTACAAAGGCTACCATGACAGTAAAACTCGAGATCGAGGGCAACCGTAAGCCAGCATACGATGGCGAGATAGTATTCCTCTATCACTTCAATTCGTAATCACACCTATAAGACACAAATAGCCATATAGGTCAACAACAAAAAAGCGAGTTCTCCGTTGAGAGCTCGCTTTTATTATCATCTGTGTTGTCAAAAATCTAGGCGACCACATGAATAAACCACTCTTAATTAACTCCTTCATGTGGTCGCACTCGATATGTGGTTATGAGTAATAGAGTCTTTGAATAATTAATTAAATCTTCTGGGCTTTGAGAATCATAACCAATTTATATTGTTCCCTTATTTACACGACGCAAAGATACCCCTACAACACATCCCCTCCAAATATTGGGGATATATAGCAAGATTTTGTGACGAAATGCAATCTCCACCCCCATCTAGGGGTGAAATCCGTGACGAAATGCACATTTTGGGGACGAACTGCATCCCCACATTCCCCTACAAACAACCCATCCAACAAAAAAGAAGACCTATAGTCTCCCAAAAAGAGCCTATAGGTCTATTATTTTA
>JAUNDI010000039.1:19458-23937 GCA_030526155.1 Bacteroidia bacterium | reverse complement strand
CCGTTAAATCCGTTAAATCCGAGTGAGAGATAAAATCCGCAGAATCCGTATGCAACAAAAAAAAAACGTTAAATCCGAGTGAGACACCTCACACCACCAACTGTTTCTTCACCCGTGCGGGTATGCCTGCTGCCATAGTATTGGATGGTATGTCGGTTGTTACTACAGAGCCGGCTGCTATTACACAATTATTGCCTATTCTGCACCCTGGTAGGACTATAGCGCCTGCTCCTATCCAAACATTATCTCCTATCTCTATCTCTTTATGAATGGGTGGGTATATTTTCGCAAGTTCGTTGTACGGAGCATTTGGGTTTGCATTTGTGGTTAATAGTGTTCTGTAGGCTAGTGTACTGTTCTTTCCTATATGAATATCTGCACCTGCAACAAGCATAGTACCCGCGTTAATATTCACATTATCGGCACAATACACCCTACCACCCCCTATTTTCTTTACACCATGTAGAGAGATTATTACATTGTTTGAAAATACCCAACCTTGCTTAGTGAGCAAGTATCTTTGTATGGCTTGTATAGCCTTTATCATTATCTTCTTCATACCACTACGGATTCAATTTACCATTGCGAATCAACTTATCCAGATAATACCCAAATTCGCCAAATATAGCCCACCTATCCTCCTTGCAGAAGTCGTCAAAGGCATCAAAACCGCTGAATGAGAATACTCTCTTGAGTTCCTTGGGGTTCCACTTTAATTTCAATATACGCCCTACTAATGTTATGATATCGCCAAGTATCCATTTGGTGCGTGTGCCTATGCGAATATCTATTGGCTCGTCATACTTCCCTTCTGTAGCTAGTTTATATATTACCCAAGGTATATCAAAGCTTGCTGCTACGGGTGTCGCTATACCTCCAGTGAAGCGTACATTGGTCTCTATATATGCTATTTTATTGAGCTCGGGGGCGTACCTAAAATCTAGGCCACACACGCCACGAAAATCTACTGCATCCAATAGCTTCTTTGCCTCGGACTCTAGTTGTGGCATATGCACTATCTCTCGTTGCGTAGTGGTGCCACCGCCGTCGGTCTTGGTAACAAGAGCATGATAAACGGATGTTTGGCAAAAGCCATCCCAACGCACACAATTTACACTATAGTCTGTGCCACCTATCCACTCTTGTATAAGCGTAGGCTTTTGATGGTGTAACTCTATGAGAGTTAGCAACTCCTCTTTTGACTTTGGAAAGTATACCCCCTTTGCGGAGTTACCTATGACGGTCTTGAATACAACAGGATAGCTTTTCACATCATAGGCCGACTCATACACTTCAGGTACAGCCACGCCTGCCGCCTTTGCTAGTTGTGTGCTTGCTGCCTTATTAGCTAGAAGCAGAAGCTTATCGGCATTTTCATATGGTATTATCAGATCGGATGGAAACTCATCACGATGTCGCATTATCACAACACTCTCATCGTGTGTTGGCAATAGTACCTTAGGCTTCAACTCAGATATCTTATCCTTCAAGACGCTTATGAAGGCCTCCTCATTGGTAAAAGGGTCAGGGTAGACAAAACTACCCGAACAAAACTTAGACATCGAGCATATATTCTTCTTGCTCGTATCAGCCACCCAAACCTTCAACCCCTTTTGGTGAAGAGACTTCAAGATAGTATACCCTACACGGTTCCAGCAGTAGGTAAGTATCACATCGCACTGTACCATCATGCAGCCCTCCTAATGTTTTGTGGAACAAGCTGTATGGTATGGCGTGTTTCTTGCTCAAGGATATAAACACCTAAGGTTGAGGCAATTACCTTACCCCCCTGCTAGCCTACTATCATTTTGCGACTTAGGTGTACACTCAATATAGTAGTACCCGTTTTCTAATGTCTTCACTATTTTGATATCATTTACAGCCTTTGTAGAGGCTAGAGATGCGTAGTTTTCTGGTGATATTGTTGTAAATATTCGCATACCCAAGTGCACCGCTACCCTATTGATGGCTATTCCCATCAGTTTTGCTATACCTCGATTACGCTGGCGTGAGTCGACCATTCGGCCCTTGAAGCATTTCCCATTCACAAAAGACCTCAAAAAGAAATACCCCACAATATTCTCCCCCTCGAGGACAACGAAGGTCATGAATGCCCTATTACGCAGTACCTTCAATACCGACTTCTCATCGAATTTATGAGGTTTGAAGAATGTGAATGCCTCGGCTGGCTGTTCGCTGAAGAAGCGTGCTAGCTTAGGGGCATCGGTATCGAGAGTAGGACGTATAGAGAATGTATCTGTACTCACCGCGCTCAATATAGTAGGAATATCCTTCAGCGCCTTATGGTGCACCAATGAGAAGAGTGTGGCATTACCCCACTCCACCATATCCCAGAGTATGGCGCATTTGTCTTTTATAGTGTGGGCTAGTTCGTATAGCATGGTGGGGGAATCTAATAGTAAAAATAATACACTTGTATTGACTTTATCTCATCTACATAAGCCTTTACGACCTTCCTACGGTCAAACTCCTGCTCCACCTTATGGCGTGCAGCATTACCCATCTTTATGCGCTCAGCATGAGGCAACGCCAAGAAAGCCTCCACTTTTGATATGACATCTTGGGCATCTTGCTGACGTACTATATAGCCAGTGAGACCATCATCCACTATCTCACGACAACCTGGTCTGTCGCAAGTCATGATAGGTCTACCCGTAGCGCTTGACTCTAATAGCACATTATTCATACCCTCTGGGTAGTACGATGGGAGTATCGTCATACTAGCTTGTGCATAAAATGGGCGCACATCAGGCAGACGTCCATGGTAGGTAACTATACCCTGCTCAGCCAACTGCTTAATCTTCTCCTGGTAATCGCCTTCACATCTACCCAAGAGGTGGAACTCTGTATTTGGGTACCTCTTATGTATATACTCTGCCGCCGCCAAGAACTCCTCAATACCCTTCTCTTTTCTTATACGAGAACAGAACAAAAACCTCACAGGCTCATTCTCTGCAGGATATGGCTGTTGCTGGTGATACTCTACATTTACACCCGATCCCGGAATAAGTTTTGTTCTACCCCTCACCATTTTGTGTTTAAGACAGAACTGTAAGTTATCATTATTCTGGAAGAATACCAAGCGTGTACGGCGCATACATATCTTATATAGAAGAATAGTAATCTTCTGCAACATACCTGGGTACTCCACTGCAGCACCTAGTCCGGTAATATTAGCAAATTGAGGCACCCCACATAGCCATGCAGCTACACCTCCGTACAAGTTAGGTTTTATAGTATAAGATAATACCACATCAGCCTTCACCCTCTTTATCAGTTTACGATAATAGAGCATCAACTTAAAGTCGGCCAAAGGGTTCATACCTTGTCGCTCGAATGTTGTATCAATGAGCTCACAACCAATAGACGTGAACCAATCTGCAATACCATTATCATTCTCAATAGGAGAAGATATCACCACCTCCCAGCCAAGGTTCCTAAACTCTTGAAACACCTCCTTACGGAAGCTAAAAAGACCGCTTATACTATTTGATAGGACAAGTACTTTCATTATTTAATAATCACCTTACAATTGGACACAAAAGTGCAAAAAATAGTGGAGAATATGAAATAGTTGTTTTTGTTTTATCTTCAATAGAACAAACTAGGTGTATATGTTATAAAAGCAACAAATATCAATGCACACTGATTTCATTAGAACCCATTTCATCAATCGTATACACACATTTCTGCCTAAACAGCAAACAAAATAATGCTATATATTGCAAAAATTGACATTAATTAGTATAATTGCAAATCATTGATAATACTTATGATCAAAGAGTCAAGATATTTCCAGCACTTTAAAGGAGGTAAATATGAATTATTAGCCTTCGGTAAGGATAGCGAGAACATGAATGATGTTGTCATATACAAAGCACTATATGATGATGGACAAATTTGGGTTCGTCCGAAAGATATGTTTTTTGCGAATGTAAGAAAAAACGGAATTGAAACACCTAGATTTAGAGAAATAACAGAAGAGGAAGCATATGGGAAGAACTGAAGAAATGAAAAAATATATTTCCAACAAACATACTGGAGGAAAAAACAATCAAAAAGGGAATTTATACGAAGATTTCTACGCGATATACCAAATTGCATATCTCTTGAAGGAGTATGCAAACAATCTAACTCGAGTGTCTTTTGAAACACAAACTGATAATTTTGTGGATGATTTACTTATAAAACAACCCAACATAAACATATACTACCAACTAAAGAATACGCGATCAATTACATGGGGTGACACAGAACATAAAGGTGATATTGCTTTTGACTTCGCTCAACAAATTTATGAATGCATTGAGAGAGATGAGTTCTTTCGTCTAAACCTCATTCATTCAGCTAATAATTCGACAATCGCAACTAGCATTCCCATAAAAATTAAAGATTATTCCGATACCATTTTCTTTCCTTACAACGAAGATATTAATCAATTAGTGCATTCAAATAAAG
>JAUNDI010000039.1:18029-19448 GCA_030526155.1 Bacteroidia bacterium | reverse complement strand
GAGTTCAAAGAAGCTCTAATCAATATTTCACCTCATGGAAGGGATAGTTTGAATGACACACTTTCAAATATAGCGATAGTTATATGGGGAGCATGGAAAGCCAACTCTTCTAAAGGGAAAGTTAACTTAGCATATATTGCAGAAACTATTGAAAAAGAGAAAAGCATCAACCTTGCAATTTACAAAGACTCACCAATTTCTGTAGAATGCATGAAAATACTAGATTCAATACATGATTTAGAATATTATGTAAAGGGGAGAATGTTATATTTCAGATTTGGAAGATGCAAAGGAGAATGTCCTTGGTCTGACACAATGGAAGATCAAATCATTAATACCCCCCCAAAGAACAAATGGGATTTCTTTACCCTAATAAACTATTGAGGATATGAGACTATATCAAAATATAACTAAAACTAATGAGTCAATAATTAGAGATGCTCTTGAAACGATTGCAGACAAATATACTAATGTTTTTGATTATCGCAATGCATTTAAAACATTAGGAATTGAACTAGGACGCCTAGTAGGTAGAAATATAAAATTGAAGGCAGAAGAAATAATGCTTGTTTGCGCTTCTGAAGATGCAGATTGGTTAGCGACAGGCGTAGAAGAGGGTCTTGGAATTGGCGATACTTGTTTGTCTGTATATTGGAGTGGTAGATCAGAAGTATATCGTGATAATGAAGGGACATTAGAAATATCACCAATAATCAAATCATATGAAGAACCAATAAAAGATTGTAAACTACTAGTTATAGTAGAGTCTATTATTAGTTCTTCTTGTGTTGTTAAAACGCAGTTAAATAGACTAATTGGAAAAATGAATCCAGAGAAAATCGCAATACTGGCTCCTGTTATGTATAAAGATGGCATTCCAAATTTGCGAAGCGAATTTCCTAAGACAATTAGCAATAAATTTAAATTTTACACCTTTGCAATAGATGATGAAAAAAATGAAAAAGGCGAGGTAGTTCCAGGAATCGGAGGCATGGTATACACAAGACTAGGACTGGGAACAGCTAAAGAAAAGAATTTATATATACCCAAAATGGTGATTCATAGATGTTAGTGTTTTATATACTTGTAAATATTGAACAAGTATATATGCATACATCAACTAGCCATCATTGACACTATCTCTTCAGCATAACAGGGTTACGTATAATATAAATCAACACAACTACTTCCCAAATTCAGAACGGCAACAGATTATCACTCCAAGAGAAATTCTCATTATCTCTTGCTTTTGATATCTCACTCAATCCAAATTTCACAAATAGTTTGTTTGCTCTATCTAATATATCATCACTCATCAGAATTGGATTATCTAAGAAGCGTAAATTTAGTTTATCAATTAATTTCTTGTCAATATTATTAAATTTCTCTAGAGTATTAAAAAGCATATTAGACACTGCC
>JAUNDI010000039.1:16319-18019 GCA_030526155.1 Bacteroidia bacterium | reverse complement strand
ATTTAAAAACAAGTCTATTAGTTTTTCAGAATACAATTCTTTGGTAAGGTTATTATTAATAATAGCACACCAAACCTCCTCTGCCATAACGGAAGAATAACCCTTTGTCTTTAATGCTTGATACTTTCCAATAAAGCCATGCGGTTTTTCACCTTTTATTATTGAAATTACCAATTTACGCTGCCCCAATGCGATACCTACCTCTTGATCACACCAATCACTTCCTAAAAAACCAGGCGCTAAAATAGCGCATAGAGCATCCATTGTAAACAAACCGTTCTCTATCTCAATCTCCCATTCTTTTGTCGGCTTTATATCCTCATGGGCAACAAAACAATCAATTCCATATGCGGCTAAAGACTGCTTGAGATTAGACGCACTCTCTTTATACTTTGAAACATGACTAATAAACAAACGAAAATACCCTGGTTTCCACATCGAATCATCTTTACTTTTACCAAAATCAATCTGCGCTTCATTTCTTGGTGCAATGGCAACCTCGCCAACACATAAAGAAAATTCACCTTGCAACATCTCTATATACCAAGCTAATATCTTCTCTTTAACCTCTCTTATTCGATTTGAATCTTTTAATTTGCAATATACATTAAGAGGCAAGTTTAATTTAATTAAATAAGTATCAATTCCACCATCCCAATTATCATGAGATTGCCAAATCTCCTCAATATTCTCATCAACAAAAGCAGGCGCTACGTCCGCATCATATATAAACAAGAGTTCTCTTATTGTTTGTGTATATTTTTCAAACACCTTACTCATCGTAACAAATCAAATATAAAATCATCAAACAAAATCCTCACAATCCAACAACTCCCCAAGCCTAAAATCATACTCATCCGGATTAAACACCCCATAACCACTTGCTGGATAAAAGGTAAGTTCACCAAAGAAAACACCATCTGGTGTATCATATAAATCTACCCTTACAAAAGGATAATCTTTAGATAACTTTTCTGCAATAGCCTTCATCTCTTCATAGTGTTTAGGCTTAGACGTAGGAGTTGCTGCAGACTTGGCAATAGGTCCGTGTAGAGGATTCAATCCATAAAATGGCATATGCTCCCACTCCATGTCATAGAAGTCTATTGTCTCATCCTTGGTTCGATTCTGAATAAGCTGACAATACTTTGGCTCTCCGTTAAAGCAATAGAACTTATAGTCGGGAATATCAGACAATCCATCGCCAAGTAACTTTTCAACTATTATCCTACGTTCAAATCCGTTCATATACGCCCACTCTCTTCCCGCTGTTTTTTTAGCCTTAGGAACAGACATCCATCCTCCTACCTTTGTAATGAATTCCGATTCCGACAAACTAGCTTTATCACTACAAACAAGTACTTGATTTCCACCACCACCATTTGTAGACTTTGCAACAAATTGGCTAGGTAGCTCTTTATAACTGATATCATCTACATTATTATATACACCAATAAGCGGAATAAGGTACTCCCCAAGTCCTAGATCCTCTATATATTTCCTTACTTCATACTTATCTGTACATCTAAGCATCTTGGGATTCCTATACTTCAATTTGTACACTTGAAGTTTTTCAGTAAAGCGCTTAGGATTCTTTATATTTAGCACTCTACCCGTTTGGAGCCAATACTGAATACGAAGCATTATGCCGTCTGGAATCCAACCTAAGAATGTGAGTATTCTACATCTTAACTCACGAG
>JAUNDI010000039.1:9620-16309 GCA_030526155.1 Bacteroidia bacterium | reverse complement strand
AATATTAGTTAAATATTTAATGCCTAAATCTTTTGAAATATACAAAATAAGCAAAAGGGGCCAAGAGTATCGACCATATTCTTCTCGGCGAATTTAATATCATGTTATCTCCAGAGATAATACAACCACAACCATACATAATGCCGTGTTTTACTATTCGTTTTATAGAATTTGAAAACTCAAAAGACTGACGTTTAACAGCTGTATATCCTCTAGGATTCTTCTTAATAATACTACGCTTATTCTTCGTAAGACCGTCCGTAATATACTCACATATACATATTTTACTATCAGAAGCTACGAAATAGCAACTGCGAGAAAGTTCAAAATCCAACCATTGTGGCGACACAAATTTCTCACCTACAAATTGTGGAAATCTAATATTTTTCAATACAGACGCTTTATAGAAGCAAATTAATTCAGTACGATAATTACCATTTAATATGTCTAACATGGAAACATTAACGCCTTTATTGAGTGTCTTCCCACCCATGACAGAGCCATCTGGATTGTGCCTCAATGCCATCAGACCACAGCAACATGACGAAGAACATTGTTCTATCTCCTCAATAGCAGACTCAATAGCAGAAGGGAAAAATGTATCGTCAGAATCTAAAACTACAGCATACTCAGTCTCAAGGCTATCAAATGACATATTTAGAGCAGAGGCTTTACCACCATTAGCCTTTTTGAGATATACTATAGGGAAATCCGTAGTAGCACTAGCCCACTTCTTTACATTCTCCTCTGTGTTGTCTGTAGAGCCATCATCAACAATCATCCATACAAAATCTTTACATGTCTGACTCTTAAGGGAGTCAAAACATGCCGACAGAGTATGTGCTCTATTGTATGTTGGCGTTATTATAGTTATTTTCATTACTTCTATACTTTATAATTTTAGCAGGATTTCCACCTACTATCGCATAATCTGGAACATCTTTTGTCACTACTGCACCGGCACCAATAATACATCCATTGCCTATATGAACTCCAGGCAGTACAATTACACCCTGGCCAAACCATACGTCATCACCAACTACTATAGGTTGAATAGGACGATAGCCTTGCTTGATAATAGGAATATCTAACCTATTAAACTCGTGATTTTTTGTACAGAAAAAACAATATGGCCCCATAATAACATTCTTGCCAAAAGTCACATGTGAAAGTAACCTACACGACATACCTATACCAGAATTCTCTCCTAAAGATATGGCATGAGGCGACAACAAAGCTCCTTTTTCAATATTGGCAGTAGGATGGATAAAACCATCAACCATAAAATGACGAGCGCAGAAGTTTCTTAACCACCTTTGACCTAGATTGGGTTTCGCATTAGACAAAGGCATGTTCTTAAATAAGAACATATACGCACTGAAACAAACTTTTTTTTGTATCTTAGAAATTATATTCATATTATTTATTGTTTTAAATAATCAAAATTGCATATTGATTCATATACATCAATAAACTCACCTATCAAATGAATATGGTACAACTTTATTGAATAGAAAGCAAACACTATCATATAGGACAAAACCATAAACTTTCTATTAGTACTATTATCTAACATTTCTGCTATAGCCAAAGGTATTAACTGTACTAGGCATAAATTTGCTCTTGTAAAAGTATACGCAAACGAAGACAACATTTGGACAAATACCATAATTGTTAATATCAGAAATAAGTCTTTAGAATGTGACTCTGCCTCAAAAATATCTTTTTTAAACAAAAACACATATAATACATACAAGCTTAAAAACAATAAAAATGTACCGCCTACATTACCAGATGATTCATAACGATCAACATAATTATCAGCAAACATTAAAGTTAAAAACAGCCCAATTTGGACTCTAAAAGCAAATACAATTCCAAAAGCTATTAGAAGTAAAACAATGTGTTTCTGTGTTATTAAAACTTTATTAATAAAAAAATACGGGGCAAAAATAATAGCAATAGGATGAATAGAAAGCGCAACAAAAAATAAAATATATGATAATTTATCATGATTCTTTTGAAGCAAATAGTAACACCACATCAACACAGCCATAGCCAACCCTTGTTTCATTCCACTAAAGTCGAAGGTATATACACCTAACCCCATAAATGCAGCAATAGAAAAAGGATTTAATGCGTCATTTTTGTAGTATACCCAAATAGTAGAGAAAACAATAAAAATTGAGGACCATATAACAAATGACTGAAAGGGAATGCCACTCTTAGCCAATATATAATTCAGAATAAAGTATCCAAAATTCGCGCCCTCTCTGATATTAAAAGATTCTTCAAATGTCGAGTCTGCAGTTTGCTCATATGTCAAGCTGTACCTGATCATGTCAATACCCACATACCTATAATCGCGCAATGCTAGTAGAAGGCCTAAAGTAAGAAAAACCACTACAAAATTCAAGAAACCTATTCGATTTGAATCTCTAAAAAAGAAAAACCAAATAGAACTTGAAACAAGTACAGTCATTAATGCCGTGTCATATATTTCTGAATACATAACGCTTAGAATTAATATAATTCAGCAATTACTTTCTTCAGTCCATCTTCGGTAAATGAAGATGTCTTCATCAAAGAAACAAATGATTGTTCATTTCGCAAATCCTTGCAATCCTGGATTTTTGAAATCCACATTTGAAAATCTCTAAATCCATCTACAACAATTGTATTATGAAGATTGATAACTTCATCTACAATTGCACTAACCTCCGCAATACAATGCAACCCATTAGCTTGTGCCTCTAGCAATACTATTCCAAGACCTTCGTTAGTAGATGTGCATACAAAAACATCCATAGCAGATAGATAATCTGGAACATTAGTTTGCGTACCCGCAAATATTACGCCCTCTTGAATATCTAGCTCCTTGGTTAGAGCTAGTAGTTCACTCTTCATATCCCCATCACCAACTAAAAGAAGCTTTGCAGAGGCATTTACCTTAAGATACTCCGCAAATAAACGAAGTAAGAATCTCTGATTCTTTGATGCTACAAGGCGACCTACCTGCCCTAATACTATATCAGTATCTTTGATACCATATTTCTGACGAATTTGCTTGCGAGCTTCCTCTGAAAACGCAAACTTATCTACATCCACTATATTAGGCACTATTACACCTTTATTTGAGAATAACGCCTTGCCAAATAGGTAATTACCAGCTTGTGAAGAGCATGCGCAAGGAATGGTAGTGAAAAACTTTAGTAAAAAGCGTAGTCCACAAAATAGTACTCTCTTTTTCAAACTAGTTCCCTTGCGTTTTATGCTATGAGCATGGGCTATCCTTACAGGTATACATTGAAGAAACGCAGCAAGCATAATGATACCTGAATTGAAAAAGATATGTGAGTGAACTATATCATATTTCCCATACTTCTTCATGACTCCCATAACATTCTTTAAATGCTTAATAGGATTAGAAGAGTGTGGTATTTGGATAATTCTCCCCCCCATCTCCCTTACCTCATTTGCGTAGCCATCACTATCATTTCCAAAAACTAAGAAATCAAACGATAGGTTGCTCCGATCGGCATATCTCATACAAGAAACAGCAACCTTTTCTAGACCGCCTACACGCAAGGAGCCCGTAACTACTAATATCCTTCTCATATTATATTACTTGCTAAGAGACGAAGATAGAAATTCTATAGATTGCGTACGACGTTCAGCTAAGATGCTATTTACAACATTATAATCAATGTCGCTATTCAATATCGTTTGCACGTCTTCTTTATTAATATCCAATAAAAGACGATTCTCTAGGTGGAACATTCTTAATAGTGAGAGGAATCTATCTAAGCCTCTCTCCCTATTCGCAATAGCAATAAAAGGTTTATTAAACAATATAGCAAATACTGTACCATGGAAAGAGTCTGTAATAACAAATTTAGCCCTATTTATATTGTGTATCCAATCATCTATGGCAGGGTACACACAAGCATTAACATCTTTTATCTTACCCTTAATGTATGTTTGAGGAGGTCTCATGCTCACACTTGGCAAATTTACAAAAGAGGAAACTGCAGAAACTACGCTATCTTTTTTCTTACTTTCATCCAAAATATAGCAGAAAACTACAGGCTCTGCTTCTACATTGTTCTCTGTCACGTCAAGATAATCTTGAGGGCACAATAGCATGGTAGGGTCGAGTACATGAATAGGTGTACGACCTAGATATTTTTCCATTCTTTGTATTAAAGTATCCTCTCTTACAGAGATACCAGAGAAAGTCGCAGCAAGAGCCTTGACGCCCTCCTTAGCTCCCTTTACATCAAGAAAAGACCTTTTACTACATGATGCAGCATATGTTACCTTAGTGACATCTGGTCTGTCAACATGTGCGAGAAATGATGAGCGATAATAATTTGGTAGCCACACTTGGTCACTACCTACCACATAAGCATCAAACATATACTCTTTGTCGATGGCCTCTAGCTCGTCAAAATAACACTCACGAGTCATAGACATATTTCTCCTCACAAAATCTCTAGTCTTGGCCGAAATAATCCTATATACTTCATCTGGCATAAATGGTATCCAACTTACAGAGACATTCTTGTGATTTACATATCTCAATTTTACTCTATGAAGAAAACCTATAAGATTTGCTCTGAAATTCGCATAACACCTACGTCTGTGCCTATCCACTGTATATGGAGTATGTCCTAATGACTTTAAGACTTTTTGCATAGCAAAGGCTTGCAATATACCACCATAGTTAGTCTCTTGTGCCAATGTCAATATACCTATTTTCATATCTGCTCGTATTTATCCTTTACTCGTTGCTTTCTATACTTATTTAGCAAATCTTTTGGTGTTAGTTTCTTTAATATACCCTTTACCCAAGAAACAATCCTATTCTTTAAAGGGCGCTTGTATTTTGACAATATATTTCTTTCTATACCAATAAGGCCATTACTAAAAAAATAATCCCAAAACTCTGCTATACCTTTGTGTTCTATTGGGCTATTAAAATATGCTGTATTACGGCTTAATGCCCCTTTATAATTGACAGAGTCGCTCAATGAAATACCATCTTTTAATAAAGAACATCCTTTAGCAGTATTAGCCAGCAATAATGATGTACCACGATTATCATCCAATTTTGGTAAAAAATCTCCTACGCCCCAATAATCTGCTATCGTGATATCACTTTGTGAAGCACCAGCTTTAAACATACATTTATGACAAGATGGCCTAAGGCAAAGATCATTCATATATAGTTTCATGAATATATTATTCCAACGAAACTCCCAAAATAGACATCTATTCTTATTATCAACATTTGAATAAATAGACAAGCCATACTTATGCCATCCATTCCGTTTATCCCTAAAAGATATTCTAGAAATGCAATTTGTAGTCGTATTGTACTTTTGAACAATTGTGCTTAAATAGTCTCTCCATACCAATGGGCTGGGCACTCCATGACATATAACATCAATAGTTATCAGATTGTCATATTCTTTCTTAAGATAGGTTTTCAACCCTGCAATCTGACATGGCGTACCAGAAAACAAAACTTCTCTTCCCTGCTTGAGAAAAAACTCTGCTTTTATATACGATTCACCTATTACACTTTGTACATACTTTGAGCCGCGGAAAGCACCTAACCCTTCTATGGTCTCTGTATTGTCGTGTATTACTTCCCAATTATCATTAAACTTTGCACCGAATACTACTCCACCATCTTTTACCACCTTTTCAGCAAGTGAGGTAAATACACCTCCTGATGATGACTGTTCTCGTATCTCTTCATGAGAATTAATGGCAGCATAGGCATGTAGAGGTTTTAGTGCGACATTTGGCGTTATGATTGGACAAACCTTCTCACACAAGCCACAATCTACACATATCTCACTATCCACTGATGGATATCTAAAACCCTTCTCATCTTCCTCAAAGGTGATACACTGCTTGGGGCATATTTGAACACATGCAGAGCATCCACAACAATTGTGCTTATCTATAATGGATATCATTTCTTTCGTTTAATAAATTTGAATAGCATATGTAGTACGCTTTGTCTCTCTTGTTTATTAAGACCCACAAATGCTATAGAAAGTAGAGAACTAACAATAGAAGCCAACGAAACTATTACAAACCTATATATTCCTTCTTCATAAGAGGTATGTACCAACCATGGTAATACAACAGCTATAGAGGTAACGACAAATGCCGTGACAAATACCTCTTTCACGAAGCGCATCGGCGGAAAACCTATCATCCGTTTCATAAGTATCAAGCGTACTACTTCAACCATAGCATAGGCAAAAATATATGAATAATAGGCATACTCCACAGGCATACCACATTTATATGCAATATACGTCATTGGAAAAGCAGTAATACCAAAAATAGTTACCCAAATAGAGTAGTTCTTGATATTACCTGTAGCCATACACGCTGTAAATCCAGTATTGCCTAACATCTTTATCATACCACTTACAAATGCTAACCGGACAAACAAAACAGAATATTCTGGGACTACATCTAGCCACAAATCTAGGATATACGATGTCTCTAGAAGAATAGGCAGAGAGAAGAAAAGCAAAAGAAACTAGGCATATTTAGAGCCCTTACAAACCAAAGAATATACCCTATCTAACTGTCCAGCTGCATATGATTTAGTAATCTGTGGGTTAATGGCCACTGTCAAGTTATTGACAAGTTGCATTACT
>JAUNDI010000039.1:0-9610 GCA_030526155.1 Bacteroidia bacterium | reverse complement strand
CTTGCTGCATTGAAAAACACACCAAAAAATATATTTACTAAAAGACTCAACCCTTGGTGGTTTAATATTGAAACAGAATTATTCATTAAAGAAAAACCAGCAAAGCTAAACATCTGTTTTGTAAGGGCTTTTTCTGATTTTTTAACATAGCTACATTCATCAAAATGTGCACTACAATAAAAACCATAAATAAGGCGAATAGTAAGTGCGACAAGAACAAGAAGAACGGCATAGGTAGATAGTTTATCCCAAGGTGAAACTACCAATAAATAACAGATAATAAGTTTCAATACGGCATCAAGAATACTTACTAAAGCGTATGCCCTCATATGCTCGTGAGCAATAATTAATGCATTGTATGGAACACTTATTAAATTGATGACAAACGTCAGAAGGCTACACTGCCATACCCAATTGGCGGCTACCATTCTATCAGTAGGTATGTTCATCTTGTAGTTTAAAAACCATAAACCTAGAGTTTCTCCGATCAATATAATGATAGCACCAAATGTTATTTGAATACGTACACTTGTAGTAAAAATTGTCTTTAGATGTAGTATATTAGCATCTTTTTTACCTAATTCAAATGTAATATACCTACTAATTGATGCAGAGAGTGCCTGTGTAAGCAATCCAAACATCATCACTACGCCACCAACGGCATTTTGTATTCCATAGTCTTGTACACCTAACGTTTTTAGAATAACTCTACTAGTATAGAGAGTTACCAACATTATTAATATTGTTCTAAAATATAGATATACCGTATTTTTCGCTATACGCTTATTATTATCAGCTGTCGAAGACATCTAAAAAACTAATGACTATATTTAAATAAAAACATCTCACCAACGCAATTCTCCCCTTTAGAAAATCCTAACCCAACACACTCTCATACCTCGCTCTAACCTCGCTATAACCAGGCTCTATACAGAGCCCCCTCTCAAACAATAAAAAATCTATACAATATAATACTAAAAACTAGTCCCCCTAAGCACACATCAATCCCTCTTAAAAATATCACGGGTATAGACCTTATCTACCACATCGTCCAAACAAGCGTCGTACCTATTGGCTATGATGGCTTTGGACTGCTGCTTGAAGATGGCGAGGTCGTTGACTACCACAGAGCCAAAGAAGGTGGAGCCGTCCTGGAGGGTGGGCTCGTAGATGATTACTTGAGCTCCCTTGGCTTTGATGCGTTTCATGATGCCTTGGATGGCCGACTGACGGAAATTGTCAGAATTTGACTTCATGGTCAGCCTATAGACTCCTATAACGCACTGCTGCTCTTTGGTGGCATCCCAAATGGCATTCTCATTATAATAGCCGGCCTTGCGTAGTACAGCATCGGCTATATAGTCTTTGCGGGTGCGGTTTGACTCCACTATGGCCGTTATCATCTGCTGTGGCACATGGCTATAGTTGGCCAAGAGTTGCTTGGTATCTTTTGGTAGGCAGTAGCCGCCGTAGCCAAAAGAGGGGTTGTTGTAATGGGTGCCAATACGTGGGTCGAGTCCCACACCCGTGATGATGGCTTGCGTGTCTAGTCCCTTTAGCTCGGCATAGGTGTCTAGTTCGTTGAAGTAGCTGACGCGCAATGCTAGGTAGGTATTGGCAAATAGCTTTACAGCCTCGGCCTCGGTCATTCCCATGAAGAGGGTGTCTATATTCTCCTTGATGGCTCCCTCTTGGAGTAGTGCTGCAAAGGTATGGGCATGCTCTAGAGCATCGGGGTGCGCAATGGCGCGTATGGCAGCGTTTGAGGCGTCATCGGCATCATCTGAACAAATAGGATAGCCTACTATGATGCGCGATGGGAAGAGATTGTCCTCCAAGGCCTTCGACTCGCGTAGAAACTCGGGCGAGAAGAGAAGGCGTAGATGATGCCCACGAAGCTGAGGGTCGCTCTGGAAACGTGGGGCATACTTGGCATAAAGTGAGCATGTATAACCCACAGGGATGGTTGACTTGATGACCATGATAGCATCGGGGTTGACACTAAGCACTAAGTCTATCACATCCTCTATATGGTGTGTATCGAAGAAATTCTTCTCAGGATCATAATTGGTAGGCGCAGCAATAACTACAAGGTCGGCATTACGATAAGCCTCAGCGCCATCAAGAGTAGCAGTGAGCTGCAGACTCTTCTCGGCAAAGTACCTCTCTATATACTCGTCTTGTATAGGAGAAATACGCTGGTTGATCTTATCCACCTTCTCTGGTATGACATCGACAGCCGTAACTGGATGATGCTGAGAAAGGAGTGTAGCTATGCTAAGGCCTACGTAGCCTATACCTGCTACAGCGATATTGATTTGGGGCATGGGGATTATGGTTTGGAGATTGGAATTGATAAATTTAATTTACTCAGCTACGCCATAATACCTAGCATACCACTCGGCAAAGGCTCGCAAGCCATCACGCAATGGTGTGCTTGGCTTAAAGCCAAAATCGCGCTCTAGGGCTGTGGTATCGGCATAGGTAATAGGGACATCGCCAGGCTGCATAGGGACTAGCTCTTTGTGCGACTCAAAGTCGTAGTCGGCAGGAAGCACATGTGCACGGATGAGCTCCTCTTGAAGGATAGTAACGAAGTCGAGAAGATTCTCTGGGGAGTTGTTGCCGATGTTGTAGATGGTGTAGGGAGGAACAGGCAATCCATCCTCACCATCATACTTCTCTGGTGCACACTGCATCACACGTACTACCCCCTCGACAATATCATCAATATAAGTAAAATCGCGCTTACAATTACCATAGTTGAATATCTGTATGGTCTTACCCTCGCGTAACTTATTTGTGAAGCCAAAATAGGCCATATCTGGTCGGCCCGCAGGACCATAGACGGTAAAGAAGCGAAGGCCAGTTGATGGTATATTATATAGCTTAGAATAGGCATGTGCCATAAGCTCGTTACTCTTCTTGGTAGCGGCGTAGAGAGAGACGGGGTTGTCTACCTTATCGTCTGTAGAGTATGGTATCTTCTTATTGGTACCATAGACAGATGATGATGAGGCGTAGACAAGGTGCTCTACCTTATGATGGCGGCAAGCCTCTAGGATATTATAGAAGCCTATGAGGTTAGACTCGATATAGGCATCAGGATTGGTAATAGAGTAGCGCACACCTGCCTGTGCAGCAAGGTTGACTACCACGGAGATATCATAATCTGTGAATATCTGCTCTACTGCTGCCTTATCAGCGATAGAGGCTTGGATGAAGTGCCAATCGCGATTGAGAGACTCAATCTCACGAAGACGTTCATATTTGATGTTAACATCATAGTAATCGGTAATAGAGTCGATACCTATTACCTTGATATTCTCAACGTCATGAAAAAGACGCTTCACGAGGTTAGAGCCAATAAAACCAGCTGCCCCAGTAACGAGAATGGATTTATTCTCTAAAACGATATTTGGCTGTAACATAATATAATAATTCGCCTACAAAGGTATGGAATATTAATTCAATTGACAATGGATAGAGGAGAATGGAGAATTGCAACAAACAATCGCTCTATAATTGTCATTTATCAATCATAATTGGTCTTCACTATCGCCTCTTTGCCTATATGTAGACGAGAGAAAGCAAAAAGTCTTTTGCCGAGTTCGTTGAGGGAGGCTCCTAGATGGTATACCTCTTCGTCGATGATAAGGAAGCGGTCGTGGATACGTTGGGATGTCTCTCGTAAGGCGACATCGCGACCATATTGCTTTTCAGCTGTCTGCTGTAGGGCTTGGAGATTACGTCCTACACGCTCTACATAGATAGAAGCCTTAACATCGGGATTACGAAGCTGAAGTATATCAAATGTGCGTGCATCGATATAATTATCTACCAATATTACCTCTTGACGAGCAATACGAATAAGCTGCTCCACAAAGAGACGTGCATCTAAGACTTGCCCCTCGTAGAATATGCCCTCGATGGGTGGGACATTAGTACGGATAAAGAAGTCGATTTGCTGTTGCTGCTTATCAAGGCGCTGCTCTAAGTGCTGAAAACGCTTGTCTGTACGCTCTTGTAGGGCTATGAGGTGATGATTGATATTGAAGCCTTGTAGGAGATAATTTCTAATTACCTTATTCGCCCAAATACGGAATTGAGTACCTTGAGGTGATTTTACTCTATATCCTACAGATATTACAACATCAAGATTGTAAAAATCAACTTGGTATGTCTTACCATCGGAAGCAGTATAGGCAAATTTTGCCCAAACTGAATCCTTTGTTAATTCTCCTTCTTTGAAGACAGCTCTGACATGCTTTCCTATAACACTTTTATCTCGTCCGAATAAAAGAGCCATTTGATCTATTGATAGCCACACAGTATCGTGTTCAGCATCTACCTTTACCTCAAGAGTAATACTCTCATTGGGCTGATAGAGAACTATATGTGAGTTTGATTGGTCGTTGGACATAATATATTAATTCAATTGACAAAGTACAGAGGAGAATGGAGAATTGCTACAAACAACAGTTACCATCCACCCAAAAAATATCACATCCGTAAAAATCCGTACTATCCGTATGAGGTAAAAACCTCTACCCCACTATCGCCTCCTTAATACAATCCACAATATACCTAACATCATCATCCGACACATACGGACCAGCTGGCAAACAGAAGCCTACCTTGAACAATGCCTCTGATACGCCATTGGTATAAGACACAGCATCGGCATAGACTGGCTGCTTGTGCATAGGCTTCCATACTGGGCGGCACTCTACCTTCTTGGAGAGCATGAAGACACGGAGGGCCTCGACATTCTCATTTGGCTGACAATCAGTTGTGGCTGAGTCGACCGCCTTGATGACGCCTGCTGCACCGCCTACGGCTGTCTTGATGACCTCTTTATAGGCATTCTCCTGTCCTTGGATGCGTACCGAAGGGTCGAGAGTAGCTGCACAGAGCCAGAAATTGGAGTCGTAACGCTCATCGGCTGGTTGCTCATGGAGTGTGATGCCTTTTACATCTTTAAGGAGTGTGCGGTAGAGCTCCTGTACATGCTTATGGTGTGCTATATGGGCATCGAGAACTGTCATCTGACCGCGACCGATACCTGCACAGACATTACTCATACGATAGTTGTAGCCGATGGAGGTATGCTCGTAATATGGGTAAGCATCACGCGCCTGTGTGGCGTACCACATGATGGTATTGGCATCCTCGGCATTACGACAGATGAGAGCACCGCCGCCCGAGGTTGTGATCATCTTATTACCATTGAAGCTAAGCACACCAAACTTACCGAATGTACCGAGTACCTGACCAGAGAAACGTGAGCCCATACCCTCGGCAGCATCCTCGATGACTGGGATACCATATTTATCGGCAATAGCCATGATCTTATCTACCTGATATGGCATACCATAGAGGGCAACGGGGATGATAGCCTTAGGATATTTACCCGTCTTAGCCTTACGGTCGATAATAGCCTTCTCGAGGAGCTCTGGGTCCATATTCCAAGTATCGCGCTCAGAGTCGATAAATACAGGCTTAGCGCCAAGATATGTGATAGGATGCGATGATGCGCAGAATGTGAACGACTGCACGCACACCTCATCACCAGCCTGAACACCACATGCTATGAGAGCTAGGTGAACAGCTGCTGTACCTGCTGAGAGACACACCACCTTACGATCGAGTGATGTGCCATCGGCATTATGGTTAGCGAAATCTGCAAGATTCTGCTCAAAAGCATTAACATTAGGGCCCATAGGTACTACCCAATTGGTATCGAAGGCCTCTTGTACATATTTCTGCTCTATACCCTCAGAGCTCATATGAGCTAGACAGAGGTATATGGTTTTACGTTCTTGTGACATATTTTATTTTTGGAATTACGGGATTAATTTAATGACAATTTTCCTGTTTTTATTTCTCGCATTAGATACTCACGCACATAACCTGTACTCTGATAGTATAGACCAGTTTCTGGTCGTGAAAGAGCATCATACAAATCAGAATTATATACAGTATCAAAAGCCGCTTTAAGAGTATAATGCTCGTGATCGACAAGATACGATATGAGTTCTGCTGTTATATCCTCAACCATAAACCGAAACTGTTCGTGAGTAACATTCATTTTCATATTTTTCTAAGATGTTGGATAGCTTTAGTTGTACAGAATGCATATTGAAACGTCTCTCCCTTTGAATATCTTATACCTTCAAGGAACTCATGTAGGCTTATATGTTTATTCCTATAGTTTCGCATTTGCATACCAATAGTATCATTCATAATAGGCCCAAATACAATATCATAATCATGATGATAAGGTATTTCTCTCTTTTCGTCTCTATTATCCCACACAAATTGAGCCCATTCAAGACAATAATGGTCAAACTTCAAAAACGATATATTACTTGAAGCAATAATAGTATCATCAAAATCAAAGAGATTCAATGTTGGCTCACCGCCCAAAAACGCAGCTCGAGTCTTTGCTATATCTATAGCCTGCTCCTTGTTATCTGACAAGTAGAATGCCTGACCAAAATCCTTATAACGATTACAACAGTTAAGGTCTATATTCTCTATACTTTGATTAGAGCCGTGATAAAGAATCATAATTGACCTCCTTTTCTTCTACAATATGTAGCTATACTATCAATATTATCTAACCAAGATAGAGTATGCATCACATTATAATGCTTATCGCACAAATCAATAGCTCCATAACGATTCATATAACGTAAGGCTTGAGCATTAGTAAGATGATAATGCTCAGCAAACTCAGATATAAGAGCTACTATATATTGAACTTTTTCATCCATTTTAATTCTACAACTTATTATAAACTTTACTCACCACCCCCTCATAATACTCATACAAGCACCTACGCACAAACCCCTGCTCATACCTAGAAGCTATCATATCACGAGCATTGGCCGCCAATGATGTTCTATACTCCTCATTGAGCATATTTCTCATGGCATGGTAAAGCGCATCAGCATCACGAGGTGGTATGATGGTACCATTCTTACCTTCTACTATTATCTCATTGGCACCATTGATATTAGTAACTATCTGAGGGAGCCCCATAGCACCTGCCTCTATTACCACATTAGGGAAGCCCTCACGATATGATGCGAGGATAGACACATGTGCACTCTTGAGCCAAGGACGGATATCACTCTGAAAGCCCACAGCATGGATGGATGGCGTATTGGCTATTGCCTCAAGAGTCTCGGGCAATAGAGGGTCAAGATCTTGCTCTTGTGGCCCGACAAGGATGAGATGTATATTAGGGTTATCCTTACGAAGGCGAATAAAAGCACTCACAAGCTCGTTTATGCCCTTATCGCCTACAAGTCGTCCAATAGATATAAATGTAACGCCATCTGTATTCTCCTTGAATACGGGCTCAACAGCATCAGGATTATAATGGGTAAGGTCTATACCACGCACATTGCCATAACCCAAGACCTTGATAGGCTTACGGGTAATATGGTGCGAAAGGAGGTCGCGCTTCACCCCCTCGCCCTCTGGAACAATATGCGTAGCACAAGCGCAAGTGAGCCAATCTGTAGCCATAAGGATACGCTTTGTGAGGCCGTGCGCCGTAGGGAAAACGAGTCCGGTAAATGTATGTATGCGAATAGGGACACGTGCTAGCCATGCCGCTATCATAGAGAGCAGACCAGCCTTGGGCGTCATAGAGTGCACCATAAGAGGCTTCTCATGGCGGAATAGCTTATATAGGCGCCATAGAGAGATGATATCCTTGAGAGGCGATATCTGACGCTCCATAGGGACCTCAACACAACGTACACCCTCGCGCCGACGCACATTCTCAAAATACTCGTCGGGTGACGAAACAGCCACCACATCATAGCGCTCCGATAGTTCGCGTAGCACACCATTGCAGAAGATGTCGAGAGACATGCCTATGGTGGAGGTGCGGATGAGTTTGGGCTTTGACGATGATTTCATGATAAAATTATGCACTCTTACTTACCCTATGTTTATAACCTATAATATAATGACCAAAAGGAAGGAGCGACAAAAAGTAACAAACAATAAATGACAAAAGCGATGTGACGGCAAATATCAAAATTGTCTGCACAGGATAATTTTCTATACCTTTAATAATATCAACCTCCCAAAGTATATTGCGCATTATGAATATATGCACTAGGTAGACGCCAAAGGCTAGGTTTGATAATAGTGTAATGATAGGGTACGACCTATTACTATTCCTAAATAAATATGTGAATAGCGAGAAATAAGTCATAGTCATCACACATACAGGTGCTGATAGGTACCAAAATGCGGAATAGAAATTCAAGTTCCATCCACACACCTTATTAAACAATGGTAATGGAAGGACCAATGCCGTCAATACCAACAAAACTACGATAGTAGGCCTCTTAACTTGCCATCTAGTGAGATAATGACCTAAAAGGAAATACCCCACATAGCCTGATAGGTAATACAATACTCCAGTATCTCCTCTATTCACTGCCACAAAACCCTCGATATATGGATATAAAAGAGAGATACCCCAAATAATAAGGTATAGACGCACCTCGCTCTTCGTAGCTCTCTTTAGCCATGGTTTAATGATAGGCGTAATAAGATACAACCCCACAAGAGTATACATGAACCATAGCACACCATGACCTTGAGTGGAGAATGGAATAGAAAGTATGGCTGTAAACCAATGCTCATTATTCACATTGACAAATATATAAAACAATGAAAATACTATAGTAGGAATGACAACCTTCCCTATACGACACTTAAGCCAATGTACATTATCAACATCGTCACTCCCATTCCTCAATAACAAAGCACCACTAACCATAAAGAACAGAGGCACACAAGGCGTAGTAAAATAACTCAACGCCGTAAGGAAATAACCATACTCCCCACCATCGCCCCCACCAGGAATAGGAGAGTGCATGAGGACGACCATGAAACAGGCCAAGAGGCGTAGTATGTCTAGGGGGAGGGAACGGGGCATGGTACTAATTTAGCATTCTACAAAAATGCGCTGATAAATCATTGGCTAATTTATCCCAAGAAAGCGAATCTATATATCTTTTGGCATCACATACCTTGGTCTTACAATCAGAATAATGGTCTATAGCGTACAACATCTGCTCATATAGAGCTTCTGCACTTACATCACAACACAAGGAGAGCGCACCATTTTGGGTTTGCTCTAGTAATCCACTAATTCTGGTATTAATTATAAGAGATTGTTCTCTCATTGCAATAGGTATAACTCCCGATTGGGTAGCAGAAGTATATGGAATTACGGTAATAGTATTGTTCATTGAGAAAAAACTATGCACTTCATCATCTCCAACATACCTATTATCTACTACACAATTCTTACAATTTGCAAGTAAATGTCTGTATGGTGAAAAATCACCCTCTCCAATTATTCTCAATGAAACATCATCTCTTTCCTTTGACAACATAGCATATGCTTCCAAAAGAATGTCGATGCCCTTATACTCAGTAACTCTTCCAAAAAAGAGAAAATTATACTTAGCGATTGGAGGATTCGACTCTCCTTTTACATTGATATCATAATGCGAAAAAGCACCATGAGGAATAACTACAATCTCATTATCTCTTTTGTTATACTTTTTCT
>JAUNDI010000080.1 GCA_030526155.1 Bacteroidia bacterium | reverse complement strand
CAAAATCATTTACTAAAATACGCGCACGCGTGTGAGAATCTACATGGGGTGAAAATTTGAAACTTTGAAACTTTCTCTACAATATTTTACCACTATACAAAACAAAAGCGAGTCCCTCCAAAGGAGAAACTCACTCATATTTCATACAAATACTAAACTCTCTACCCTACCCACAAGATATATCCAAGGCTCACTACGCTGATAACAACCCAGAGTAATACACCTTGTATCAATGGTCGTATCCCTACAGCCTTTAGGGTCTCTTTGGTCAAGCCACAGCCTATAAAGAAGAGGGATAATGTAATGCAGTGCTTAGCAAGCATGCTTACATATTTACTTACTGCCTGTCCACCTTCAAACCCTTGTAAAATAAATGTATTGAGGAGTATAGCCACAACAAACCAAACAATAAACATAGGTACGGTCTTATACCATGGCTTCTTGCCCCCTTCGTCGCCCGCCAATCTCTTTCTAAAGAAGAATGGCGTTACAATAGCCAATACCACTATCCACAATGCTCTAGTAAGCTTAATTGCTGTGGCAGTCTCTAATGCCGAAACTCCCTCCTGGGCCATCATATCGGCATGCGAAGCGTCAAATGCAGCACCAGCACCAACAACCGACGAGGTGTCGTGAATGGCAATAGCGGCCCACATACCAAACTCTTTCATGCCCATGCCTATCATATCGCCAATAGCTGGGAATATAAATAGGGCAATAGCATTCAATATAAATACCACACCAAGGGCCACACTCATGCTCTCACTCTTGGCTTTTATTACTGGTCCGGTAGCCGCAATAGCACTACCACCACAAATAGCAGTACCCGATGAAATAAGGTAACTTGTCTGCCAATCTACCTTCAACACCTTATAGCCAATAAGCCATCCTATAAGTAGTGTGCCGAAAACTGATGCTATGGTAAACAGCATGCCCTCTTTACCTGACGCTATAGCACTGGCCAATGTCATACCAAAACCAAGACCTATTACGCTATATTGTAGCATCTTCTTGGACATCAATTTAGTGAACTCAGGGTATGTCTTTCCCCACACAAGGGCAAATATCAAGCCTAGAGCCAACGAAATAGGCGAAGCATGTTTCATAAAGAAGGCAAAGCCAACTCCTAAATCAATAGGCTTCATACCCATCAACTCCACTACAAAGCCCGTCATCAAGGCTAGAAATAACCCAGTCGCAACAACGACATAAATAATTCTATTCATCTTTCTATTTTGTATCCTCTAAATATTACAACACAACTAATACGAAACACTCCCTACCAATGTTGCAACAATCCAACACAAGCCGCACCAACAAAATCACAACAAACAAGCTCATCTTATCCATATTTCAACACCATCCAAAGAAGTACTACCTACAATAAGACTACTATTATTTATATTTTCTTAATATAGTCAAAACCCTTGCTGCACTCGGGGAGCACCCATAGTGCACCCAAAGAGCACCCATAGTAGTCTCGGGATATATATAATAACAAAATATAAGAAATAGATAAACACTCATCCCGACTCCTCCACACACGCACACAAAAGGAATCGGGATGCCTTCACAATTTAAAGGATGTATGTTTGATATAATATAGAATACAGCGTTAAATACCTACCTTAAATCATACTATATCATAGTTTTCACGCGCAAATATAACAAATCGGAAGTTATCTCACACATATTTTACACATTTTTTCTTCTATTCGTTACCTTCGCCATGCAGACATAGCTTGAGTGTTGCAATCTCAACTACAGGTGCGAAAAATATAGCTATATATGACCCCACAAACGGCACCATCAATATAGCAGCAAATGGGAGTCCGATACCACATAATGTAAGTCTATTCTGACTACCATAGTGTGAGCTCTGACCGACATTCATACCGCGTAGTTCCATCGTATAGTCGGCCATTGAAAGTGCATAATAGAAGGCATTTACAGCGACTATCAAGAAAGGCACTGCTGGTTGTACTATTGGCACCATAAACCCTATTAGATATAGTACCATCCACACCGATAGCTGCACCATAAAGTTACGCAGAGCAAATAACACACCTCGTCCAATAGATTTAAGCAGAGGTAGCTCCTTTGGCTTCTCGCCCATCTCTATGTGATAGGCCCTCTTGGCGATATAGCTAAATAGCGGACTCAACAGCACAAGCACTACTGTACCATTAATCATGTGAAATAGCATAAATCCTGCTACATAAAGCGCAATAGAGACTATCCACCCGAAAGCAGTAGTAACCCACTCAGGCAAATCCCACGACGAGACAACACCTAAGAGCATATCCATCAAGACATCGTACGCTTGCGACATTAGGTAGAAATACAAAATAGAGAATAATAGGGCGACAATAATCATCCATAAATACATTTTGCCCATGCCATTACGGCTAAGATACCCCATAGACGAGGTAAACATTCTAAACCCAGTAAATAAGTCTCTAATATTCATAGTACATAACCTTTTGAGTAATACTCTATCTTTCCTTCATTCAAAGTTAGATAAAAAAAGGGGAATAAGCACTAGCCTATTCCCCTATACTATGTAGTAATTTGATATTACTTCAAGAAACCAGCACGAAGCTTGTTGAGCTCTACCTCTGTGAGGAATCTCCAACGACCACGTGGCAACTTAAGCTTTGTCAAACCAGCGAAGTATACACGGTCGAGCTTAACAACATCATAGCCGAAGTACTCAAACATACGACGTACGATACGGTTCTTACCAGAGTGAAGCTGAATACCTACCTGAGTATGATCAGAACCATCTACATAACGAACGTCATCAGCCATGATAAAGCCATCCTCGAGAGTGAAACCCTTCATCATTGCTGCCATATCCTCCTCAGCAACTGGACGATCAAGGAATGCGTGGTAGATCTTTCTTACGCCATAACGAGGGTGAATCAAATGCTCTGTGAGCGCACCATCATTTGTCATAAGGAGTACACCTGTAGTATTGCGGTCGAGACGACCTACAGGATAGATACGCTCCTCGCAAGCATCCTTAACGAGATCCATTACTGTACGACGCTCCTCTGGATCATCTGTAGTAGTAACGCAATCTTTTGGCTTATTCAAGAGGACATATACCTTACGCTCTGCAGTAAGGGCGCGACCCTCATACTCGATCTTATCAGTTTTGTTAACCTGAACACCCATCTCAGTAACAACCTGACCGTTTACTGTAATCTTACCAGCCTTGATAAGCTCATCAGCCTCACGACGGCTACATACGCCACTCATAGCGATGAAACGGTTAAGACGGAGTGTCTCAAGTGTATGTGGAATAGATGTTGTATCGATCTCCATCTCCTCTACTGGGATATTGTTGATCATTGTCTCATCTATCTCATTCTCGAAGAAGTCGTTCTTAATAATACTCTTATCTCTCTTTGGCTTTGGAGCAGCCTTCTTCTTCATTGGCTTTTGTGGACCACGACCCATTGGGCGACGGTTGCCACCTCTAGCGTTGTTTGCTGGGCGACCATAGCCACCGTTATTTGGTCTTGGGCGGAATGCTGGACGGCTATTGTAGCTTCCTGTCTGTCCCTCCTCAGAGCCACCATTATAACCCTCGAATGAGTTATACTGATCGTTTACCTCCTCATTTTGGTTGTA
>JAUNDI010000038.1 GCA_030526155.1 Bacteroidia bacterium | reverse complement strand
CCCTTATCTTGAGGGTATCTCTGTTTGCTTAGGTAATCATGAAATTGCTGGCACAGTAAAAGGCCTCGGCAACAAAGATGTAACCTACCTTATATATTAAGTTCAGAATTAAAAGTCGGAGATGAAGTAAAGATCAATAGTCAGAACGATTCACACCATTGCAGTTTGTTTCATACTGAGGGTTATGACCTTACTACGTACGTCACTATAGATGATCCTATCCGTCTGTCGATTATAAATAGCTCTCAAGCAAAAAACTTAAACAAGGATAAATTGAGCTAAGTGTCGAACGTTTTGGTGTTTGATGCGCTATTTAATGAGCAATATATCAAGCAACATCTTTTGCCATGATTCGTATCTAAGAATAAATTAACGAGTTATGATAGTTACTTTATTAAATATTGTATTGGCAATCGTTGGCATAGCATTCTTTGTTATCGTATCAATAGCTGCGATAAATCATAAGAATGGGCGACATTTCCCTTTTGACAAATAGTTCATTTTGTAAAATACCTGCAAGGTGCGACCGCAAGTTGCGCCTTTTTTATTTGCCTGAAAGTTGTTGTTTGATGCGTTGTGGAATGGGGATTATGTCGAGCGAATATAAATTGATATGGTAATTAGGAGGCATAACAACTCAACTATGCTATATTCGATAGATAATTAGAAATATAAAAAGGAGCAACGCTTGCATTTAAGGCATCCATTCCCATTTGCCGCCATTAAGCAGCAATCTGTATTCAAAGGATTCACCATCTATCCAACATTTTCCCTATCTTTGCACCCATGAAAAAGCTTTATATAATGTCAGCATTGTCACTTATGACAATGAGCACTATTGATGCACAAGAGACAGACTCCCTTGTGGTTCTCCCTAAAGAAAATTATCTTGCTCCATACGCAATAGATACAATCCCTACAGATGATAGATTTCTCCGTATCGTATTATATGACAATAATACATGGGAATATCTGGAGATAGAACGCCCTCAAATTGAAGAGGACGATTTCGCCGAAGAGTGGAATAATGAGAAGGTACACGCATATAAAGGTATAAGCATGGATGATATCCCAGAGGAGGATAATATCTTGCTTACCGACTCGCTCCACCCATACCATTGCCCACTCAAGGGTATTGTTCGCTCTGGATACAAGTGGAGACGTCGCCGCCCTCATAAGGGTGTAGATATCCCATTGATAACAGGTACACCTATCCGCGCAGCATTCGATGGTAAGGTTCGTGTGGTAATGAAGACAAGGCAGACTGGCGGTTATGGTAATCTTATTGTTATTCGCCATCCAAACGGACTAGAGACATACTATGGTCACCTCTCAGTACATAAGGTTAAAGAGAATGATATAGTAAAGGCAGGTGAGATTATTGGTCTAGGCGGTAATACGGGGCGCTCTACCGGTCCGCACCTCCATTTTGAGACCCGTTACATGGGCCAAGCTTTCGACCCAGAAAGAATATTCAACTTTCAGACAGGTGAACTGCGTGATAGTATATTTACGTTCAAGAAGCATTATCTATCTATATACTCTCACTATGGCATGACAGAGCAAGAGAGTAAAG
Source organism: Bacteroidia bacterium (assembly GCA_030526155.1). GTDB lineage: Bacteria > Bacteroidota > Bacteroidia > Bacteroidales > Marinilabiliaceae > W3P20-009. Next base: position 22,878 of record JAUNDI010000038.1, on the reverse strand, counting down.
ATGCCTCAAAGCGTATAATGTATAAGGTAAAATCGGGCGATAACCTAGGAAGCATTGCCAAGAAATATGGCACTACAGTAGCTAATATTTGTAAACTCAATAAAATATCGACAAAGAAGACATTGAGAGTGGGACAAAATCTCATTGTCAGATAACATATTGTATGCATATAATATAAATGTGTAGATATTATGATCATTCTAGCTCTATTGGTTCAACGCAGATCTAACCCAAGCATGGGGCAGGTTGTTGTGCCGTATTTCATGGAGATGTCAGAGCTTGGCGCTTATAAACTTATAGAAGTAGCCAATGTCAAATCTGTCAAAAACAAAGAGTACGCCGACGCCATACATGACGGATACCTAAATATAGTGAACACCCTAGATAAGGTATCCGATTTGGCTATAGCCAAGAAATATTTTGGTGGCGATATGGTAAAGCTACGTAGGTATGATATTGTAGCCAATAAACTTGCCTACGAGGGTATGCGCCTCTATATAGACGAGGCTACATCCAAGGCTATACAAATGGCCGTCAGTAGCGAAATGCCAATATTCAAGAGGGTAGAGGGGTACACATCTCTCTACCAACAGGATATGATGGTAATAAACCCATACCTCTCCAAGCCACGCATCAGTTTTTACCTTAATGACGATAAGTCGCTCCACTACCGTTTCTCTGTTCAAGAGGGTGATGAGTATATATCACTCTATCGTGCCAAAATAATGGTAATATCTGAGCGCCCAGCTATATTCGCATATAGAAATAAGGTATATCGTATGAGGGATGTCGATTATCCCATGATGCGTGCCTTTGAGACAAAGCCTTTTATAGCTATCGACTCATCAAAAGTGGAGACCTACCTTAAGACTTTCGTCTCTAAATGTATTACTAAGTATAAGGTAGAGATAAGGGGCTTCTCCCTTAGGAAACGTGATAATAGTGAATGCCGACCAATACTCAACCTCATGGAGGATGTCATGGGGCACTGTTTTCAGCTTACCTTTGAATATGGTGACAAGATTTATGGCTATCGCTCATTTCAAAAGAAGGTAGATACAGTCTGTGAGAATGGAACATACGCGATGTATATTACACAACGTAACGTAGAGGTCGAGGAGAAGGCGTATGTTATGTTAACCAACCATGGATTGCGCTACCGTACAGGTTCGGTCTTAGAGCTTGACGATGATGTAGAGACATACTCTATGGGGGCATGTATATCATGGTTAAATGCTAATGCCGAAGAGCTAAGGGCTAATGGTATATTAGTTAGAAATACCATCGAGAATGGTATCAGTTATTATCTTGATAGGTACGACCTAGAGGTAAGGCTTGACGAAAAGGTAGATTGGTTTGATGTCTATGCCGTAGTACATTTTGACGGTTTTGATATACCATTTTTAGCGTTTAGAAATCATATAGCAAACCATATAGATACCTACACCCTGCCTAATGGTTCCACTTTTGTTATACCACAAGAGTGGTTCGCCACTTGGGGAGAGATAATGCTTAATTTGGTAAATGTTAATGCCGACGACTCTTTCCAGATGCCGCGTACCATGCGTACCCTTCTTCGTCCAATATTGGTGATGAATGAGGAGGGAGAGGGTAGAACAGCTCCTAATGTTCTCACATCAGTATCACATATAGAGAGGCAAGGTGTGCTAAATGCCAATCTCCGTTCCTATCAAGAGGAGGGCTTCCAATGGTTGGCTAATTTGTGTAACAACTCCTCGGGAGGTATCCTTGCAGACGATATGGGTCTAGGTAAGACTCTGCAGACAATATCTGTAATAAATCACCTCTATGCTACAGAGGATATTGAGGATGGTCACCTCCCAAGCCTCATAATAGTACCAGTATCTTTGATATCCAACTGGGTGCGCGAGGTTAATAGATTTGCACCTAACCTCAATATTGTTCAGTGGTCTCAAGTAAAGGAGAATACCGTAGGTCCTACTCTTTTTAAGTATGACATTATCATTGTCAGTTATCGTAGAGCACTAAGTGATGCTGATATCCTCTCGCGCATGCATTTTCGTATGTTGGTAGTGGATGAGAGCCAATATATCAAAAATCCTCATTCACAGACATATCGCGCCATATCCTCATTTAAGGCTCTTCATAGATTACTGCTTACGGGTACCCCTATAGAGAATAGGCTTACCGACCTATGGGCGCAGATGAATATTGCCAATCCGCATCTCTTGGGCTCCGAGACAGCCTTCAAGATATATTACGAATTGCCAATAGCGAGATATGCTAATATAGAACGCTCAGAGAAGTTACAATCTCTCATCTCCCCATATATCCTACGCCGTACAAAGGATAGAGTAGCTAAAGATCTCCCACCACTTACAGAGCAGATAGTTCTCTGCGAGATGTCTAGTGAGCAGAAAAAGATATACGACTCTGAGTTGTCTTCTTGTCGTAATGAGTTGATTCTCTCGGCTATGGGAGCCTCAAATGCCTCAAGAGGTGAAAATGATGGCGATACAGCATTATCTGCACCACTGCTTATCATCCAAGCACTTACCCGTCTACGTATGATAGCCATAGCGCCTCAGATGTTAAGCGAATACGAACATCTTGAGGGTACCTCAGGAAAGATGTCTGTGGTACTAGAGCACTTGGAGTCGGCACTTGACGAGGGGCATAAGGTACTCATATTCTCATCTTTCGTGAGGGATCTTAATATATTGGCATCAAATTTGATGGAGAAATCTATAAAATATAGTATGCTGACAGGCGAAACTAAGGATAGAGATGAGCAGATTGCCAAATTTAATGAGGACCCACAGACAAATGTTTTCCTCCTCTCCATGAAGGCTGGTGGTACAGGTCTAAATCTTACCGAGGCTGATTATGTCTTTATACTCAATCCATGGTGGAATCCTGCAGTAGAGGCTCAGGCTTATGCTAGAGCCCACCGTATAGGTCAGCAAAAGTCGGTATTTGTCTATCGTTTCATCTCTCATGATACTGTTGAGGAGAAGATAGTAAAACTACAGAATGCTAAAAGGGATTTAGCTAAGTCTTTCGAGGCTACAGACAACCCTTTCGAGGTGTTCGGTATGGATACATTAAGACAATTAATCGTCGAATCTTAACAAATTGGTTGATAACTAAAATATTAAGTGTATATTAGTCCCAAATTTAATTTTACAACGATGTCCATAAAGCGTATTTTATCATTGGTAGCTCTTTGCTTAGCATTCGTTCTCAATACTAATGCTCAAGATGTAAGCAAAGAAAAAAGAGATCTTGGTGGAGATTATACCCGTATTGTTACTCAGAAGGGGTTAAATGTTTCTCTTCACCAGTGCGATGTAGATGAAATAGAGGTCGTTACTCAAGGTTGTCCTACCGAGGATGTGGATACTTATATCAAAAAGGGTACTCTCTATGTGCGTATGAAAAAGGTAACTAAGGGCTCTGCCGTTCAAGTCTTTATCAAATTTAAGGATATTGAGGCTATAGACCTTGGTCCAGCTACATCGGTTACTACAGAGTGCGTATTCCAACATAAGGGTACTTTCACCATTGAGGCAGCAGCAAAGGCCGAGGTAGAGATGGAAATAGAGACCGACGAGCTAGTAGTAGATGCCAATTCGTGCCAAATTCTACTTAGCGGAACAGCGAAACAGCAAAACGTACGCGTCAAGGGTACCGTTCGTGATATGAAGTACGATGCTCTATCTCTCCAAAGTGAAAATATCGATATCTATGCCTCAGATTCTGAGTGCGACGTCCAATTCTCTAAAACCCTCTCTGCCGAATGTATCGCAGGCACAATTACTTACTAGTGTGTGGTTTCTGGCGTATTAAATAAGATTGAAAGTAAAGGAGGAAAAATAGAGCGACTCTAATATACAACTGAAAGTTTTCACTTATATTTGTACGTCCGTTATAAGATAATGGGCGTACAATTTTTATATTATGGATTGGTTGATAGAGATTGATAGACATTTGACTTTGTGGCTAAATTCATGGCACACAGGGTTCGCTGATTGTTTTTACTACTTATTTACAGCTACCACAACGTGGATTCCTCTATATCTCGTACTTGCTTGGATGTTCTTTAAGCAGCAGGGTGGTAGAGGCTTAGTGACAATCATTACTATTTGTCTCCTTATTGGGGCGGCCGACTTAATATCAAGTTCCGTATTTAAGCCACTATTTGAGAGGCCTCGCCCATCCCATGATGATGTAATGCAGTGGATGGTGCACCTAGTTAATGGTCGCCGCGGTGGTATGTTCGGTTTTGTCTCTTCTCATGCCGCTAATACTTTTGCACTCGCTACATTCCTTACTTTGGTAGTTCGTCATGCAGGACTTTCTTTTAGCCTATTCATATGGGCTATCCTAAATTCCTACTCTAGAGTATATAATGGTATGCATTTCGTAGGCGATATAATATGTGGAGCTATATTGGGTATCATCCTCGCTCGCATAGCTTATGAGTTCTACCTTCGTTCTGTATACCACTTCTTCGTGATACCTCACCACAATAAACGTACCTTAAAAAGTGGTTTGGGCAGAATGTTTGGCGATAGCGCACCATCATGTGTGGCAGCCGCTGTGTGGTATACGATCCTCCTACTAGTTATTATCTCTCTCCTAATGCTTAAGTGGAATGGAGTTGCTAATTGATCCCGACTTCCTCCCAGAGGAGGGCGCTCTTAATGCCGAAGAGAGTAAGCATTGCGTCAGCGTTATGCGTCATCGTGTGGGCGACGAAGTGTATGTCTCTAATGGTCAAGGCGTAATATGGACATGCTCCCTCGTAGAGGCTAACTCTCGTGGTTGTATGCTAAATGTTATCTCAGAGCAGTCTACCCCTTCTCGTGCCTCTTCCCTCACTATGGCAGTGGCTCTTACTAAAAATATCGACCGTTTCGAATGGTTCGTAGAGAAGGCTACCGAGATGCGCGTAGAGCGTATAGTACCTCTCATTACTGACCACTCTGAGCGCGTACAGATGCGCCTCGATAGAATGCAAAGGGTAGTAGTGGCAGCAGCTAAACAGTCTCTTAAGGCTTGGCTTCCCGAACTTACAGAGCCGGTTAAAATAGCAGATCTCTTTAAGGATAATCAATATGATAAAGCTCAGCGTTTTATAATGCACTGCGATGCACCAATATCTTGCGACGTTAAGCCTCATCTCCTTAAGGCTCTTAACCCAAACCAAGATACCCTCCTCCTAATAGGCCCCGAAGGCGATTTCTCTTCCGCAGAGATTCAAAAGGCTATATCTCTCGGCTATAAAGAGGCTTCACTTGGCGATGAGAGGTTGCGTACCGAAACAGCAGCCGTTTTGGCATGTCACATAGGTAATTTAATAAATATGTAATATTGTATATTTCAAGAATAGTATTATCTTTGTGTCGTAAAATTCTTTATAGAAGATAAGATGCACCGCCTTTCAATGCTTCTGATATCGACATTGGTCATGTTGCTTACATATTCACAAGTATGTAAAGCAGACAACAACACTCTCTCTATTCGTCAGTTGACTAGTTGGACAAATGTCGTCTCTTTTACCATCAATCGTCAAGGAACCCATATCATTATGGTAATGCGCGACGCCTCAACATCCAAAGATGGTGTCTATGAATCTTATCTCGACGGAAATAATTGGTCCTCTCCTAAAGCAATTCCTACATTTAATAAAATAATTGCCGATGGCGCTCAAGTGGGTGGCTTCTTTATCTCTTATGACGAGAAGACTCTCTACTTCCACTCTAATCAGCCTGGTGGTATCGGTGGTATGGATATATACTACTCTAATCTTACGCCAGAGGGTTGGAGTTCTCCCATGCTTCTTGAGGGGGTTAACTCTGAGTCTGATGATACTTACCCTACTATTACCCCTGGTGGTGAGGAGTTATATTTCCTTCGTCATCAAAATTTAATAGATGCTCGCCAAGAGAAAAAAGAGGCCGACCGTAAGTCTATCTTCTATGCTCAAAAGGATGCTAAAGGCAACTTTCAACGTCCTCAGATTACCAATATCGCTCTCAATCGTGGTTGGGTAGAGGATGTTAATATAGGTAGCGACTCTAAAACACTGCTCTATACTTCTCGTACAGAGAAAAAAGAGCCAGCTCGTCTAATATATGCTAAGAGTTTTGTGGCTTCTCAGTGGACTTTGCCTGAAAATATCCTCGAAGTGGATGATAGTTACGACTACTGTCAACCTCAAGAGGCTAATGGTAAGTTATATTTCATCCGCTCTAACAATAAAAAGCGCGATAGAGTAGGCTCGATATATACCGCTGATGTACAACGTCGTTTCCTCCTCTCAAATGTTATTTCCGAAAGTGGTAACGTAGTTGTAAGTTCTGATTCCCGCCCACTAAAGGCTGATATCAAGGTATACAACCCTACAACAATGCAAGTTCTAGCTCGTTACTCATCTTACCCTAAGGATGGTAGCTATAACTTGATAAATAATGCCTCTGATAAATATATCGTAGATGTTAGAGCCGATGGCTGCTCCTACGCCTCTTATATGCTCAATTATAAAGAGGATGCTAAGCAGCTTTTGCCTAAAACTATCGAACTCTTCGATACAATATCTCTAACTATCAATGTCTATGATGCCGAGATATTCCGCCCTCTTAACGGTAAAGTAATAGCCGTACGTACCTCTGATAAGGCTATATTCCGCTCTACATCATCCACCGCAGGGCAATTCTCATTCCGTCTCCCTATGGGTAGTAACTATAATATCATTGCTACCTCTAAAAATTTCAACGAGAATAGTTTCTTATTCGAAATAGAGGGCGATATCATATTCTCGCATTTCATGCGCGAAATACCTCTCTCTCCTCAAAAACGCGATGTGGATTTCTCTATCGTAGATGCTGAGACTAACGAGCCTATACACTCTAATATCAATCTCAAAAATCTCTCGCGCGAGGAGTCTATAAATATACCTCTGGATAAATCAGAACTTCCAGCTACCCGCATATCTTTGCGAGAGGGCGACGCATATAGTATTACTATAGATGGCGCCAAGGGTTATGCCTTCCATAGCTCTTCAGTAGATCTCAATAAGTGGGGCGAACAGCAAATTACTATCCCTCTTATCCCTCTCAAGGTGGGCGAGGGTATTCTTCTTAATGATATCAACTTCGAGACTGCTTCGGCAGAACTTCTCCCAGTATCTTATGCCGAGCTCGACCGCCTCGTTAAACTTATCAAGGAAAACCCTTCTCTACGTTTCGAAATATCTGCACATACCGATAATGTTGGTAGTGCCGACTATAATATGCGCTTGAGTAATATGCGTGCTCAATCAGTTACCAACTATCTCCTAGAAAATGGTGTCGATGCTTCCGTATTGGTGCCTAAGGGATATGGTATGACACAGCCTAAGGTGCCAAATGATACTGATGAGAATAGGGCAATCAATCGTCGTGTCGAATTCATCCTCCTTGCTGAAGAAGAGTTATGATTTTCATACTACGTAACCTCCCTATATGCTCGCTTATACCTCGCTATAACCAGGCTTAATACAGAGAACGTTTTTTCTAGGCGTAGAAACTAAATATTTATATGGTAAATAATAGGTTCATAAATTTGCTAATAACGACCATCTGCTGGGTGGGTTTTATCGCCCACGCCGATGCTCAACGCAAATATGAAGATATATATCTGAATCTTCCTAATTGGTCAGTAGATCAGTCTTACTCAGAACTGATGGAGTACCAAGTTCGTGACCCATATTTCGCTAACGTATATATCCAACTCGCTATATTGTGCGAACAAAAGCTCATCAACACAGATCCTCTTCGCGAAGTAGAGAATACTGAGTTTTGGGCCAAAAATGCTCACCTTTTTTGGGGCAACTTTAAGGGCTTCTATAAGGAGGATGAGGCTCGCCATAGCGACTACTACGAGAATCTCAAAATCCCTCAGTCGGGCCGTAAGTTGACCGACCAAGAGGTTATGCTTTTTGCAGATAAACACGCCTCTTTCTGTAAAAACTATTCCGATACCGCAATAATATTATACAATTGTCTCGAAAAGGCTAAGGGAGCATACAATTCGTGCCTATCTATCTATCGCGATATCTGTGATAGGTACCCTAATCTCAACGAAATGCTCCTACAGTATAACTCCGACCTCCAAAAGCAACTATCCTCTCTTAGCTCAAACTATGAGGAGTGCATATCTCAATTCAATGAATATAAGCGTATATTGGCTCTTCACCCCCTCCTCAATTACCGCCAAATATACGATACTAAGCAGATTAAGACTTTCCGCCTAGATGGCTTAACGAATAGCGACTTCCTCCAAAATCGTTTCTTTGTGTGGGATTTTAACTCTTGGATTAATAGTTATAATAATACTCTTAATCGTGATATCATTCCTCTACGTAAGGAGATCGAGTCTATCAATGAAACCTATGTTCGCGGTCTCCAAGAGTGGAGAAGGGGTAAGCCTTCTCTCGTTACCTCTCGTCCTGCTTATGACGACCTATTCCTTTTCCGTCTAGGTCGATATGATAATAACTCTCTCGTACGCGAACTTTTCTCTTATCTCGAGTCTCGTCGCCAACTTATTACTATGGCACAAGATTCTCTAGCTCTCCCTCTCGACTCTCTCCCTTCTTCGCGTAATCGACACCTCCGTCATATTTATCGCGCTTCTCAACAGCATGTAGATTCTAAGCGCTCTCTCGATAACTTGGCTTCCTTTATCGCCGACCCAAATACGCCAAACCGAATAGCTAGATTCCACGATTTCTTTAAAAATAACTATGGCTTAAATGCCTTAGATTCTTTCGTATCTGATGAGGATAAGACTCTCTCTGATATATTCTCTGCAATCTTAGTTGATTATGTTAAGTATCTAGATAATGTCAGTGAGGCAGAACCTAAGGCTAATACCTATTCCACCCCTTCGGGTTCCCTCCCTTCTATACCTATGTGGATAATCCCTGCTGATGCCGAGACTACCGATATTCATGGTCAGTATATTACCCGTTGCCTCGATCGTAACTCTATTGGTACCCCTGCGTACGTCGGTGGCGATCGTATCCTAGCTGGTAAGCAGCAATGTTTCGTGGCTGCTTTCTCTGACGAGATGAATACTAAATGGGTTTCTCCTATCTCTAAGGCTACATCTGTAATAGCTGTTAGAGCTTATGAATCTGGTTGCGTAGCTCAAATATCTACCGATAAGGGTCGTTTCCTAGTATACCTTAACGATAAGGGTAAGGAGCTAAGTAGGGTAGAGGTCCCATCGTATGATTTGAATATCATGCTAAATAATCCTATCAATGGTACGTCTACTCTAGTGTTCAATACCGACTCTGCTTCGGCTATCTCTCAGCTAGATTCACTTCATCACGTAGTAAATACTATAGATCTCCCAGAAATCAAACATATCAATGCTATCCAAGAGATAACTGATGGATATCTCATTATCGCCTCTAATGACGATGGCGTCCAGCCTCTTTTGCTCAAGGATGGAGCTCTAGTCAATAGGGAATCCAATGGCGTTGATAACCATAATAATAAGTTTTTCGTAGACTTATTTAGACCATCTGCTCACGATTTCTGCATCATCTCTAAGGATGACTCAGGCGTTCTGCATTACGAAATAATAAACGATAATCTGAAAACACTATTTTACCTTTAAAACCTAACAATTAGTCGCACACATTAAACCTCGTAATTAATTTGAAAAACCAAATAATAACAATCAACAAGATGATGAAAAGATTCGCATCATTCTTTGTTCTACTCTTATTTGTTTCGACATGTATGTTTGCTCAGTGGACTGCTGTCGGAAACGTTGTAGACAAAGCAACAGGTGAACCCCTTCCTGGAGTTAATGTAATTCAAAAGGGTACAACAGTAGGTACAATTACTGATTGGGATGGTAATTTTACTATCAAGTTAACAGATGCTCACGTAGCTCTCCAGTTCACTTTCATGGGCTATGTGACAGAGGAGTTGGAAGTTGACCAGAAGGGTAACAAAGTAACTGTTGGTCAAATCGAACTCGCTGAGGATTCTAAAACTCTCGAGGATGTAGTAGTAGTCTCTACTATCGCTAAGGTTCGTCAGACTCCTGTAGCTCTCTCTTCTCTCGATCCTACCGTAATCGAGGAGAAGCTCGGCAACCAAGAGCTCCCAGAACTTTTGAACTCTACACCTGGCGTGTACGCTACTAAGCAGGGTGGTGGTTATGGCGACTCAGAGATTCGTCTCCGTGGTTTTACCGCTGCTAATATCGCCGTTCTCGTAAATGGTGTTCCTCAAAATGATATGGAGTGGGGTGGCGTTTACTGGTCTAACTGGAAGGGCCTCGGTGACGTAGTTCGCTCTATGCAGGTTCAACGTGGTCTCGGCGCTTCTAAGGTATCATCTCCTTCAGTAGGTGGTTCTATCAATATCATTACTAAGACTCTCGAGACTCGTCCTTCGGGTTCTATAGCATACTCTGTAGGTAACGATGGCTTCAAGAAGTTGCTCATCGGCGTATCTTCTGGTATGAATCAGAAGGGTTGGTCTTTCTCAGTTCTCGGTTATAAGGAGACTGGCGATGGCTATGTTCAAGGTACAGAGTTTACAGGTTACAACTGGTTCGTAAATGTAGCTAAGCGTATCAACGATAACCATCAGCTCTCTTTCACCGCTTTCGGCGCTCCTCAAGAGCATAACCAACGTAACAGCGGCGATGGTCTTACTATCGAGGGCTGGCAGAAGGTTAAGGATTATATGAAGGGCGACTCTCCTTACAAGTATAACCCATCTTACGGTTTCGGTAAGAATGGCGAGCGTAAGGCTAGCTCTTTCAATAAGTACCATAAGCCTCAAATCGCTCTTAACCACCAGTGGCAGATCAATGAGAATTCTAGCCTCTCTACTGCTCTCTACACCTCTATCGGTCGTGGTTATGGTCGCAGCGGTCAGGGTATCAACTCTACATACCGTAACTACTGGTATGGTGCTTCTAATGGTACTCTTAATACTACTTTCCGTAAGGCAGATGGTACTTTCGCTTACGACGAAATCCAAGATCTCAACGAGAAGAGTACTAATGGTTCTCTCATGGTTATGTCCGTATCTAAGAACCATCACGACTGGGTAGGTATCCTCTCTACATACTCTAATGATATCAACCAAAACATTAGCGTATCTGGTGGTGTAGACTTCCGTTACTATAAGGGTACTCACACTAATGAGATTATCGACCTCTACAATGGCGCATACTATATCGACTCTTCTAGCCGTGCTTCTGTAAAGGTTCAGAATAATAAGGCTGCAGCAGATCCTAACTTCAAGTATGAGAAACTCGGCGTTGGCGACGTTGTATATCGTGACTACGATGGCTATGTTCTCCAAGGTGGTGGCTTCGCTCAAGTAGAGTACTCTAAGGACCAACTTAACGCTTATGTATCTGGTTCCGTATCTAATACTACTTACTGGCGTTATGACCGTTTCTACTACGACAAGGATCACGCTAAGTCTGATAAGGTAAGCTTCCTTGGCTTTACAGCTAAGGGCGGTGCTAACTATAATATCGACGACTACAATAACGTATTCGCTAACGTAGGTTATATCAGCCGTGCTCCTTTCTTCTCTCAGGGCGCATTCCTCTCTTCTGCAGTTAGCCACGCTACAAACCCTGACGCTATCAACGAGAAGATCTTCTCTGCTGAGGTTGGCTACGGTTTGCGTACCACTTTCTTGAACGTAACAGTTAATGGTTACTACACAAAGTGGATGGATAAGCTCATGAGCCGTGCTAGCGACTTTACATATAAGAATGCTAATGGCGAGGAGGAGCAAGATCGTTGGACTATCAACATGGAGGGCGTTGATGCTCGCCACATGGGTATCGAGGTCGAGTTCACTGTTAAGCCTGCTCAGTGGGTTGATATCAAGGGTATGCTCTCAATCGGCGACTGGATCTGGGATGCTGATACTAAGGGTTACTTCTACAACTCTATGGGCCAAGCTATGGTCGATACAAAGGGTAATGTTACAGAGAATATCAAGGGCGAAGATCACGCTTCTATGTCTATCAAACTCGATAAGGTTAAGGTAGGTGGTTCCGCTCAGACAACTTCTAACCTCGGCGTTACTTTCCGCCCTATGACAGGTCTCCGCGTTTCTGCTGAGTGGCAGCTTTATGCTCGTAACTATGCCGATTGGTCTCTATCTTCTAACGATATCTCAATCAACGGCGCTAAGGCTTACGCTGATCCTTGGACTATCCCTGCTGCTAACGTATTTAACGCTCGCGCAAGCTATAACTTCAATCTCGGTAGCCTCAAGGCAACTATCTCTGGTAGCTGTAACAACCTCTTCGACCAGGAGTACGTCTCTACAGCTCAAGATGGCGCAAACCACGACTGGAAGACCGCTTACAAGGTATTCTATGGTTTCGGCCGTACAGGTACTGTTAGCTTCAAACTTTCATTCTAATGCAAATTCATAATCAAATGAATAAGAAGATATTATTTGTAGGTGCAATTGCAGCAGCGTTGACCGCTTGCGACTACAACGACGATAATTTCGACGGCCTAGACGAGTTGGTGCACAAAACTAACGTGGCTACCGTTGAATATACATATGCAGCTGAGGATTATCCTAGCTCTAAGGGTTACTTCGAATCTCAGTCTGAGGCTGTGAAGAATATCTCATCTTTCATCTCTAAGAACTATTACGCTTACGATAATGGTTCCGCTGTAAAGGTGACTTATAACACTGCTAAGTCTCTCCCTGTTTACCTCTCAGATATCGAGAACGCTAAGACTATTACTCTTAAGGATGCCGACTATAAGGCTATCTGGGAGGGTCAAGATGTAGCTGAGGTGTCTTTCGTTACCCCTAGCTCTGAGAAGCGTATCGCTAACGTTATCAGCACAGAGGGTGCTAAGTTGGGCGACTATGCTGTAGTAACTTATTACTATAGCACTACCGAGCCTAATATCAGCGCTCCAGCTGAGCCAGAGACTCCTACTTACCCTACTATAGCTGAGGTTATCGCTGCAGAGGATGGTGAGTATACCGTACAAGGTACAGTGGCTGGTATCTATAAGAGAGGCTTCCTCCTCCAAGATGCTACTGGCTACGTGCTCATCTACCTCAACGCTGCTACAGATCGTAAACTTGGCGATGTAGTTACCGTATCTGGTACTACTTCTAAATATAGTGGCTTTAAGCAGTTCAAGGATTGTACAGTAGAGCTCGTTAAGTCAGGTGCTTTCTCTTATCCTAAACCTGTAACCTTGACAGGTGCTCAACTTGAGGCTGACCTTAACAGCATCAAGTACGTTACCATGTCTGGTAAGCTTACAATCGATGGTAACTATGTAAATGTTGATTTCGAGGAGGGCGTAACTCGTCGTGGTAGCATCTCATATCCTCTTGATGGCGTTATCTCTGCTGATCTCAATGGCCAAAATGTAACTCTTACTGGTTACTATATCGGCTTCTCAGGCAAGTACTTATACTTTATGCTAACAAGCATCTCAGCTGCTAGCAACAAGGCTGCATCTATCATTGCCGCTACAGAGAAGAAGTGCGCTATCTACAAGTTCGATGGCTCTGCTTGGAAGGTGGCTACTGATGCTATCGTACTCAGCCCAGCTGATTACACAGCAATGAACCAAAAGTATGCTAACTTCGATAACTTCGACGTAGTAAATGCTTACCTCCCTGTATATGTCAACAGAATGTTCCCTTACGCTGAGGAGGAGGCTACTAAGGCTGTAGTTTATAACTACTATAGCAATAAGGTTACCTCTTTGAAGGCTGATCTCTTTACAGTAGTAAATGGTTCTTGGGTTAAGACAGCTAAGTTCGATACCAAGACTAGCCAGTTCGTTAAGGAGGATGGCGTATGGAGCTTCAATCCTAACGTTACTATCAACCTCCCTGCTGATAAGTCAGCAAAGGTGGCTGAGTTCTATCAGGCTATGGTCGACTGGACAGCTGCTAACGTTAAGAATGGCGCAGATTATGTTACATCATATAAGAACAATGATTACTACTCTGGCGCTTCTGCTTACCAAACAAACTTCGATTGGCGTGCTTCTAAGGCTAAGGAGCAATATGCCGACGGCTACACTGGCATGTCAGACGACGCTATCGTAGCAGCTATGAAGGAGCATACTATCGAGGTACTCCTCGGCGTACTCCCTCAACAATACCCTGACGCAGAGCCTATCGATGGCTACGAGGTATTCTATACAATCAATTTCGTAGTATACGATGGCGCATCTAGCAACTGGACTATCAAGTTCAAGGTTACAGCTAAGGGCGCATTCGAATACGTAGAAAACTCCCTATCTAAAGTAGAGTAATCCATTACTTATAGATAAACTTTTTCAAGAGGTTGCTATCCCAGCAACCTCTTTTTTATTATCAAATTATCCAAATAATTTTACTAAATTTGCACCTATACACTATAAAACATCAAAAACAATAGATAATGGGATTATTTGGCCTATTCAATAAACAGAAAAAAGAAAGCCTCGATAAGGGACTTGAGAAAACTAAACAGGGGCTATTCCAACGTCTCGGACGTCTCCTTACTGCTAAACGTAAGGTGGATGAGGATACTCTTGATGAACTCGAGGAGATTCTTATTACTTCTGACGTAGGTGTAGATACCACTCTCAAAATCATCGAACGTATCCAAAAACGTGTACAGCGTGACGCTTTCGCTGGTACAGACGAACTAAATACTATCCTCCGCGAAGAGATAGCTGCTCTCCTCGCAGAGAACCATAATACCGATGTGGCTGATTTCGACCTCCCTTCTACTTCCGAGCCTTATGTTATCATGGTAGTGGGCGTAAATGGCGTGGGTAAAACTACTACAATCGGTAAGTTGGCTTCCCAATTCAAAAAGGCGGGCAAAAAGGTAGTCCTCGGTGCCGCAGATACTTTCCGCGCTGCCGCTATAGAGCAGCTTACCGTTTGGGCCGACCGCGTGGGAGTGCCTATCGTAAAGCAACAGATGGGTTCCGACCCTGCTTCAGTAGCTTTCGATACCCTTACCTCAGCTAAGGCTCAAGGCGCCGATGTCGTAATAATCGATACCGCTGGTCGCCTCCATAATAAGATTAACCTCATGAACGAGCTCTCTAAAATTAAGAATGTCATGCAGAAGGTAGTCCCTACCGCTCCTAATGAGATTCTTCTCGTTCTCGATGGCTCTACAGGTCAAAACGCTTTCGAACAGGCTCGCCAGTTCACTAAGGCTACACAGGTTACAGCTCTCGCTATCACAAAACTAGATGGTACTGCTAAGGGCGGCGTAGTAATCGGTGTATCAGATCAATTCAGCATCCCTGTTAAATATATAGGTATCGGAGAGGGTATAGATGATCTCCAACTCTTCGATAAGGAGCAGTTCGTAGATTCCCTATTCAAATAATCCCCCAACCACAATAGACAACATTTTGGAAACAGTAGATATCATTTCTCTCGGCTGCTCTAAGAATCTCGTCGATTCCGAAGCTCTTATGGCTCAACTTAAGGCCGCCGGGATGGAGGTACATCACGACCCTAAACGCCCTACAGGCAAAATAGTGGTCATAAATACGTGCGGCTTCATTGGCGACGCTAAGGAGGAGTCTATAGATACTATCCTCCAATTCGCCGAGGCTAAAAAACGTGGACGCGTTAAGCGCCTCCTCGTCATGGGTTGCCTATCTCAACGTTATGCTCCCGAACTTCGCGAGGCTCTCCCAGAGGTCGATAAGTTCTATGGTAAATTCAAATGGCAAGATATCATTACTGATCTCGGTCATAACTTCCGTCGCGACCTCGTTACTGAACGTAGCCTCACTACCCCTAAGCATTATGCTTATCTTAAAATATCCGAGGGCTGTAATCGCTTCTGCTCTTATTGCGCTATCCCTCTAATTACTGGTCGCCATACTTCTCGCCCAGTAGAGGAACTCGTAGAGGAGGCTACCAAACTTCGTGATAAGGGGGTACGCGAACTTCAAATCATTGCGCAAGACCTCTCTTCTTATGGTCTCGACCTATATAAGGAGAGTAAATTGGCTGAGCTCACAGATCGCCTCTCAGAAATCGAGGGTATCGAGTGGATTCGTCTCCACTATGCTTATCCAGCAGATTTCCCAATGGATATTCTTCAAAAAATTGCGAGCAACCCTAAGGTATGCTTATACCTCGACCTTGCACTCCAACATATCAGCGATAATATGCTAAGCATCATGCGTCGCCATATTACTAAGGAGCAAACTCTTAATCTCCTTAAAACTATTCGCGAGCAGGTGCCTGGTATCCACATCCGTACTACTCTCATTACTGGCCACCCAGGTGAAACCGAAGAGGACTTCGCCGAGCTAGTGGAGTTCGTTAAAGAGGCAAGATTCGAACGCCTAGGAGTATTCCCATACTCTCACGAGGAGGATACATACTCATACAAACACTACGAGGATAATATCCCCGACGAGGTAAAGCAGGCTAGAGCTGATGAGATAATGGCTATCCAAACAGAAATATCTCACGAGATTCAAGCCTCAAAAATAGGCTCTGTCTTGAAGGTTATCGTAGATCGTAAGGAGGGTGACAACTTTATAGCTCGTACTGAGTTCGATTCTCCAGAGGTCGACCCAGAGGTTATTATCCCAGCTACCCCTGAAAATAAGAAACTTATCAAGGTGGGGCATTTCGCTCAAGTACGTATTACAGACGCAGAGGATTACGACCTCTTCGCAGAACCTGTATGTTAACCCTTTTTTAGACAGATTTCAAATTTGTGTAAAAAAGGTACATCATAAGGAAAATGTAATATCTTTGTATTTACAAATCTAGAACAATAACTAATAGATAATAAAATGGCTTACAAGATTAGTGACGAGTGCCTTGCATGTGGTACATGTATCGGCGAGTGCCCAGTAGAGGCTATCTCTGAGGGCGAGAAGTATTCTATCAACCCAGACGTATGTATCGACTGCGGTACATGTGCAGGTGTTTGCCCAGTTGAGGCAATCGCTCCAGCTGAGTAATCGATAGAATAACATTCAATCGAAAATTTCCAAGCCTATCGTCTCCCATAGACGGTAGGCTTACTTTTTGCCCACTCAGATAATTACAATATCTTTGTATCCTCAAATCAATACTTAACAATGATTTCAATAGATGGACTTACCGTCGAGTTCGGCGGTACTACCTTGTTTAAGGATATCTCTTTCGTTATTAATCCTAAGGATCGTATAGCCCTAATGGGTAAAAATGGAGCAGGTAAATCAACGCTCCTTAAAATCCTCGCCGGCGTACAACGCCCTACATCGGGTAAGGTTTCCGTCCCTAAGGAGTGCTCCGTATGCTATCTCCCTCAGCACCTTATGACAGAGGATGGTAATACAGTATGGGAGGAGACTATCAAGGCTTTTTCTCACCTCAAAGCTATGGAGGACGAAATTAATGCCCTCAACGAACAGCTTACTACTCGTACCGATTATGAGTCGGATGATTATATGGCTCTCATCGAAAAGGTATCTACCCTTAGCGAGAAGTTCTATGCTATAGATAGTACTCATATCGATGAGGACGTAGAGAAAACTCTCCTTGGTCTAGGTTTCGAACGCTCCGATTTCCAACGCCAAACATCTGAGTTCTCGGGCGGATGGCGTATGCGTATCGAATTGGCTAAGCTCCTCCTCCAAAAGCCAGACGTACTCCTCCTCGATGAGCCTACTAATCACCTTGATATCGAATCTATCCAATGGCTCGAGGATTTCCTCATCGAAAGCGCTACTGCTGTAGTTGTCATAAGTCACGACCGCCGTTTTATCGATAATATAACTACTCGTACCATCGAGGTTACTCTCGGTCGTATATACGACTATAAGGCTACCTATAGCCACTACCTCGAACTGCGTAAGGAGCGCCGCCAACAGCAGGAGAAGCAGTATGCCGACCAGCAGAAGCAGATTGCCGAGGCTAAGGAGTTTATCGAACGTTTCAAGGGTACATACTCTAAAACATATCAAGTGCAGAGTAAAGTAAAATGGCTCGAAAAACTCGATATAGTCGAGGTAGACGAGGAGGATACTTCTGCTCTCAACCTTCGTTTCCCTCCTTCGCCTCGTAGTGGCCAATATCCTATCATCGCCGATAATGTTGGTAAGTCTTATGACGATAAGGTAATATTCCAAAACGCCTCTTTTACTATCGAACGTGGCGAGAAAGTGGCTTTCGTAGGTCGTAATGGCGAGGGTAAATCTACTCTAGTAAAGTGTATCATGGAGGAGATTAAGCATGATGGTAACCTCAAACTTGGTCATAATGTCCAAATAGGTTACTTCGCTCAGAATAGTGCCTCCCTCCTCGATGAGGAGAAAACTATCTTCCAAACCATAGATGATATTGCGGTGGGCGATATCCGCCTTAAAATAAAGGATATGCTTGGCGCATTTATGTTCGGCGGCGAGGAGTCTCTTAAAAAAGTTAAGGTGCTTAGTGGTGGCGAACGTGTTCGCTTATGTATGATTAAACTGCTCCTTGAGCCTGTCAACCTCCTAATTCTCGACGAGCCTACAAATCACCTCGACCTCCGTACTAAGGATATCCTTAAGCAGGCTCTCCGTGATTTCGATGGTACTCTTATCGTGGTAAGTCACGACCGCGATTTCCTTAGTGGCCTAGTCTCTAAAACGTATGAGTTTGGTGGCGGCCGCGTCAAGGAGCACCTATGTGGCGTGGACGAATTCCTCCAACAGAAGAAAATGGATAATCTTGCCGAACTCGAGCGTAAGAAAAAGAAGTAGTATATAAATTTCGAGGCTGACTAAATCTCTCTAGTCAGCCTCTTTTTTTATCTATCCCTTACCTTAACACTCCGTAGAAGTCCAAACATCTCCGTCTATGTGTATGCCATTAAGGTAGGTCTTTACATCCATTCTCTTCTTGCCCGCAAGTTGTAGCTCTGTTACTTGGTAGAATTTGTTCTCTTCTCCCGTAGCAATGGCTAATATCTCTTGCTTTTTGTCTATATAAACCTCTCCAGGCTTAAGGGCTTTATTGAGGTTCAATCCAATGCCAGCAAATATCTTGAACGACTCTCCCTCTTTCTTGCCTGGCAATTTTACATCTGTCCAAGCAGCAGGGTAGGGCGATAGTCCCCTAATCTTATCTGTTATCTTCTTCAACCCCATCCCCCAATCTATCTTCATATCCTCTTTGAAGATTTTTGGAGCTTGATGCTGATACTCTAATATGCCATCTTGCGACTGTGGCTTCAACTGTAGTGTATTATTGGCTACTCTCTCAAGTGTCTCCACTATCGCTATAGCTCCTTCAGCCATCAATTTGTCATGTATCGTACCAGCATTATCCGATTCAAGGATAGATATCTCTCTGCTCAATGCTAAGTCGCCTGTGTCTATCTCATGCGTGAGCTTGAAGGTCGTTACTCCTGTCGTAGTGTCACCATTCATAATTGCCCAATTTATAGGCGCAGCTCCTCTATAACGTGGCAGCAAGCTTCCATGAACATTGTATGTACCTAGAGGTGGCATATTCCATACCATCTCTGGCAACATCCTAAAGGCTACTACTACCTGTAAGTCGGCATTCAATGAACGTAACTCTTCTATGAATGCTTCGTCTTTCAATTTCTCAGGTTGTAATACCTTTAGACCATGCTCTTCAGCGTATAGTTTGACGGCAGACTTCTGAATCTTTAGCCCTCTGCCAGCTGGTTTGTCTGGCATAGTAACAACTGCAGCGACATCATGACCCGCTTTGATAATTGCGTCAAGTGATGCCACTGCAAATTCAGGAGTGCCCATAAAAATAATTCTCATGGACAATTAATATAATTTTTTCTAATAATACTACTTCCCCTTTTAAGGTTAGTCTTCGTCCTCAGCGTCAGCCATGTCTTGAAGCGAACCTGCTGAGGTCTCTACATCATCCTCCTCTTCTTCATCGTCCGCGTCAACGCCTCCCTCAAGGTTCATCTCGTCATCGCCGCCGATTGGCTCGTCATCAATATCCATCTCCTCTTTTGCTGGGAACTTAATAAGGTAACAGAACTCCTCTGTTTCGTATGGAAGCGCAGACATGAGTCGACCACCACCTATGTCGTATGTACGTATGTCGTTCTTCAAGTCTGGGTGAAGGGCTAATATCTCTTCCTTCATTGCTTCGTCGAGCTTCTCAAAATTTTTGATTACTCGTGGTTTTGGTTTAGCCATAATGTGTATCTAAGGTTGTTTATTGTCTGTGTTTTTTCAAACGCCAAAATTAGAAAAGATTTGTAGTTTGAAACTGCTTAAAGAATAAAAATATACCCTCGCAGTGTTAATTTATTCAAATATCTTACCAATTATCGGTCCTAAATGGTACGCAAGGTAGGTCATTACCCCCAATTAGTGTACCTATTTGGAAATTTTTGAAGCAATAGCGTACCGCAACTGGTTTGCTCACTTTCTCGCTCGATACTACCACCTCGTCTGTCTGCCAATGTACCCATACCTTGTCAGCTGCATAGAAAACTTTGTCTTCTCCTGCTACCTCAAAGCCTTGTATGTCGTAATTTCTGCAGATGCCGTGTGTTATATTGCCCATCTTTATCCATGCCTCACCATCTTTTACCTCCCATTGTCCACTGAAAATAGGTCCCTGGCAGCATAGATATTTATAGCCGTATGTCTTGTTTAATGCTAAATAGCTAAGTCTTGCACCTACTGGTTGCTTCAATTGTGGGTGTATATTCACAACCTCAAATGGTAATACCGCATTATTTGTAGATATCATACCACTATTAGGTATCAAATCTTGTGCCTTATACTGCGCCTCGCGTAACAATGCTCCCGATATCCCCTCTGCATTGTCTCCATCATAGGCGTATGGCGCTATCTCTACATAGTAAAATGGTATCTCGCCTAGTCCCATCTCACCTCTCCACTGTTTTACCATATCAGCAAGGCGCTCTGCGTATGTCTCATGTCTGCCAACATTCGAACAGCCTTGATAATATATAATGCCTCTATAGGTAAACTGATGGGCAACATGAAACATACCTTTATATGCTACCAATGGTCTCTCCCAATCTGGCTGATATCTCTCTACCCCCTCTTTAGAGTAGTCAATATCTGCATAGTTCTTTAATAGGCTCTCCGGCATCCAAGATTCTACTCTCGAACCGCCATAAGCACATACCACAATGCCTACCGGAACGTCAAGCGCTGGCTGTAAATTTCTAGCGAAGTACCATGCAGTGGCACTAAATTCCATTACGTCGCTGAAGTTCTTAGTAGTTTTCCATGCCGAGTTGCAGTCTGTTACATCTTCAAATGAGTGCAACTTTGGTACAGTGAAGAATCTAATAGCTGGGTACTGCTCGGCTTGAATAGCTTCGTCTACTCCGTCTTTAACTATACAACCGCCAAAACCTTTTAATGGCATCTCCATATTACTCTGCCCTCCAGCAAACCATACCTCTCCTACCAATATATTATTGAGGGTCACACTGCCATCTTTGTCCGTAATCGTAATGCTCTGCTCGTCATACGAACCTGCTTGTGTCTTTACCGTAGTCAAAAACTTTCCCTCTTTGTCGGCTTTTACACTGGCTGTCGCACCCCATGATGTGCTAATCTTAACCTCTCCATTGGCAGCGGCATTGCCCCAAAGCCTTACATCGGCATTCTGTTGTACTACCATATTGTCTCCAATGACAGCAGGTAACTTAATAGTCGCATTTGCAATAGTGCTGCATAGTAATAATGCTGCTAAAGTGAATCTGTTCTTCATAATATTCGTGTTTAAGTCCGACAAAACTAAGACTATTTTTCTGCTATTCAAATTTTTCTTCTCTTTAATAACCAATCCACCGCCCCAATTATATCTATAGTATACCCCCCTTCTCTAACACTCTCCTCAGATGCAAATGTTATTAGGGTTAATTTGTTACAATGAAATTTGTCAGCTGCTTTCTTTAACCCATTTATCTCTCGTTTCCTTGTTTTAGGAGAAGAAATATCATAACATACTTGTATTAACTCTTCTATACGTGTACCATCTGCTATTATAAAATCGCATTCAAATACATTGTCCTTGTAGTAAAATATATCACTACCTCTATTTTTATATCTTCGAAGTAGTTCTACGCATACCACATTCTCTAATTTCCATCCTAAGTTTTCAAGTGAAAAACGTTTGTCGTGTTCTTCGGGGAATGCTATATCCACAACATAACATTTTTCATTCCTTACGCGTTCCTGTGCTTTGAAAGAAAATTTTGGTACCCCTATTAATAAGAATGCCTCTTTTAAGTAGTGAAAGTAATTCGAGGCTGTCTTGTTTGTTATACCAAATAATTCTGATACTTTACTAGCCACGAATTCTTGCCCATAATTGTCAACAAGGTATATTGCCATCTTGTGTAGGGCATCTATGTTGTTTATCCTAAATCGTTTGGCAATATCGTTGCGTATTATTGTATTTAGTAGAGAGGTGACATACTTTCTGCTATTTTTCTCATTTATTAATTCAGGCATACCTCCTTTCGAAAGATATTTATGTAGATGTTCTGCCCTTTGTGCAGAGGCTTTAGTCGTTACTCCTGTTATGTCTACTCCCATTATTTGACAATACTCCATAAACGAAAACGGGTAGAGCGATACAGTATTGTGTCGCCCCGTTAAATGGGTCATTAATTCATTTGATAATAATTTACTATTGCTTCCAGTTAAAAATATATGTTTTTGTTGCCGTAATAGACGATTGACAAATAGAGGCCATGCATCTGCATTCTGTATCTCGTCAAAAAATAGATAGTTGATACCCGAACCATATACTATATATATAGCTTCTAATAATGTGTCTAAATCGTCTGTTTTTATCTCTGCTA
>JAUNDI010000079.1 GCA_030526155.1 Bacteroidia bacterium | reverse complement strand
AGGTTTGGAGATGTGTGATTTTGTTGTTTGTGAAAAATAGTGGTGTTTGTTGATATTTTGTGATATGCTCTTCTTGGTCTGTTATGTAAAAATGTGTTTCTTTGCATTGCGTATCACGCAAGTTTTCTGAAAATCACAAAATGTAATATATATCAATAATGTTAAGAACTTTCTTTTCTGTCTTGGCTATGTCGGTTGCTGTTGTGGCATTCGCTGGCAAAGATGCAACTGTAAAAAGTGCCAATGGTGACATTGCCGTTACTGTATCTGAGGATAATGGCGTCATATCTTATAGTGTAACGAATAAGGGTGTTACTTTTATTGAAAAATCTGCTCTTGGTCTTGTGATGGATTATGCTGATTGCTCAAAGGGGCTCTCTTTGGGTGAGGTAACATATTCACAGAAGAGTGAGGAGTATTATGTACCTACCATTAAGCAGCGTAAGGCGAATTACAATGCCAATTGTATGAATGTTGAGGTGAAGGGCAACTTCAAGAAGAGTGTACGCGGCAAAGAGGTAGAAGAGGAGGTTGTGCTCTTTAACCTTGAGTGGAGTGTATCGAATACTGATGTGGCATTCAGATATAATATTCAGCGACCAAATTCTGATCAACTTCTTGCGGCTCGTGTTCTTGAGGAGAAGACAGAGTTTGTAATAGCTACAGGTAGTACAACATTCCTCTGCCCTCAGATGATACCTATGACAGGTTTTGCGGGTACAGCACCTAGCTACGAGACAGGTTATACACCTGATGAGGAGATGGGTAAGAACGGTTGGGGCGATGGTTATGTATTCCCTTGCCTATTCCGTAATGCAGATAAGGGTTGGCTTTTGATATCTGAGACTGGTACAAATGGCTCTTATTGTGGTTGCCATATGAAGAATGTCAATTGTAATAAGTATGCTATTGCCTTCCCTAACGACCGTGAGTGCAATGGTAATGGCAAGCCTGAGCCAGGTGTAACACTTCCTTATGCTACACCTTGGCGTACTATTACTCTTGGTGAGACGCTCAAGCCAATTGCTGAGACTACTGTAGCGTGGGACCTTGTAAAGCCAGTTTATGAGGCATCGCAAGAGTATAAGTATGGTCGTGGTTCATGGAGTTGGATTATTGGCATGGACCCAAGTTGTAATTATGACGAGCAGAAGCGTTATGTAGATTTCTCTGCTGAGATGGGCTATGAGTCGCTCCTCATTGACGCACTTTGGGATGTACAGATAGGTCGTGATCGTATCAAGGAGATAGTAGACTATGCTAACTCAAAGGGTGTAGGTATTTTCTTGTGGTATAACTCTAATGGCTATTGGAACCATGCGCCACAGTCGCCACGCCTCTGTATGGACCGCTCGCTAGTACGTAGAGCAGAGATGAAGTGGCTCCATGAGATAGGCGTTCGTGGTCTTAAGATAGACTTCTTTGGTGGAGATAAGCAGTTGTCTATGCAGCTTTATGAGGATATACTTGCTGATGCCAATGATTTTGGGCTTGAGATTATCTTCCATGGCTGTACGTTACCTCGTGGTTGGGAGAGGATGTACCCTAACTTTGTAGCTGCTGAGGCGGTGAGAGCATCGGAGAATCTACATTTTGGTCAGTATGACTGCGATATCGAGGCATTCTGCGCTACTATTCATCCATTTGTACGAAATAGTGTAGGCTCTATGGATTTTGGTGGTAGTACACTTAATAAGTATTGGAGTGCAGATAATAAGCGTGGCAATGTACGTCGCACTACAGACGCCTTTGCACTTGCTACGGCAGTTCTCTTCCAGAGTCCTGTTCAGCATTTTGCTATGGCACCAAATAACCTTACAGATGCTCCAGCGGAGGCTATAGAGTATATGAAGAGGGTAAATACGGTATGGGACGAGGTAAGGTTTATAGATGGCTACCCTGGTAAGTATGTTGTTCTTGCTCGTAGAGCAGGTGACAAGTGGACTATAGTAGGTATAAATGCTGAGAAGGAGAATAAGAAGGTAAATGTGGACCTCTCTGGATTTAACCTTGGCGATAATGTGACAGTTTATTGTGACGATGTGAAGACAGGAGCTTTGGTTAAGAAGAGTCTCAAGGTTAAGAAGAATATTGCCAAGCTAGAGATGGTTTGTGGTGGTGGCTTTGTAATAGAGTAGCATATACACGAGATATCACACAGAAAGATTAATAACCTAAAATTACTATTACAATATGAAGAGACTATTCTTATCTGCTGTCATGGCGCTTACTACACTTGTTGCTTTTGCGCAAGATGGAGAGTGGCGTAGTGCGGCTACAAATGTCAGAGGGGCGCAGTACCCTAAGGTTCGACAAGATGGTTCGGCTATGTTTAGCCTTAGGGCTCCAGAGGCCAATGATGTGAAGGTAGACATTGGTGGGGTGAAGTATGATATGACGAAGGATGCTGATGGGGTGTGGACAGCCACAGTACCTCCACAGCTACGAGGTATCAACTATTACTTCCTCATTGTAGATGGTGTATCTGTAAATGACCCAGGCTCTGAGGCCTACTATGGCTGCAGTCGCGTTTCCTCATGTATAGAGATACCATACGAGGAGGGTGTAGATAAATTTGAGCCATCTGATGCGGTAGCGCATGGTGAGGTAACGATGCGACGTTATTATTCGAAGACCGAGCAGTCGTGGCGTAGGATGTATGTATACCTTCCAGCTGGCTATTGGCAGTCGGATAAGAGATACCCTGTACTCTATTTGCAGCATGGAGGCGGAGAGGACGAGCGCGGGTGGTCGTCGCAGGGCCGTACAGATATCATTATGGACAAGCTAATTGCTGAGGGCAAGGCCGAGCCGATGATTATAGCCATGTGCGATGGCAACTGCAAGGATTTCTCTGCGGAGCTCATCAACGAGTGTATTCCTGTTGTTGAGGCTAACTATAGGGTAATAGCTGATGCGGAGCACAGAGGTATGTCGGGGCTCTCTATGGGTGGTATTCATACCCTTAACCTTGCTGTTGAGCACAGAGAGCTCTTCTCGTATATTGGAGTATTCTCTTCGGGATGGTGGGCAGGACCTAATCCATTCTTCAAGACCAATACAGATGCCTATTACAAGAAGTTGGCGGATGAGAGAGACGAGTACAATAAGCAGTTCAAGAAATTCTTCATTACTATGGGAGGCAAAGAGGATATAGCCTATAATAATTGCCAGATAATGATGAAGAGGTTTGATGAGATAGGTATTAAGTACGAGTATTTCGAGACGCCAGGCGGTCATACTTGGCCAGTATGGCGTGAGAGTATCTATCAATTTGCACAGAAGATTTTCAAGTAGGGTAGTAGATTAATAAATGTGGGGCGCATCTTTGGGTGCGCCCTTTTTTTTGAATGGAGAGAGGAAAATATCACATTGTAGAGCCTTTTCATGAAAAGGCTCAGTAGCGTAAGGGATATACAATATGTGGTGAAGATTTTTTGGGCATATTGAACGGAGCCTTTTCGTGAAAAGGCTCTACAACGTATTGGGATCGTTTTCTTGTTGTAATTGTTGGGTGGTGTTTATACGTTGTGGAGACGGGGCATGCCCCGTCTCTACGGTGGGGTGGTGGGATCGTGCTGTGTTTGAAGGGGAAATGTTGTAAAATTGAATTGGCGGATGAGAGGGAACAATGGGGAATATACCATTTGTAGAGCCTTTTCATGAAAAGGCTCAGTAGTGTAAGGGATATACAATATGTGGTGAAGTTTTTTTGGGCATATTGAACGGAGCCTTTTCGTGAA
>JAUNDI010000078.1 GCA_030526155.1 Bacteroidia bacterium | reverse complement strand
GGAGTAACATCCTTCGGGACGGTTTTTTTATTTTCTCAAAATAGAAAAATTACGATGAACAAGGGACCATCCCGTATGCTCCCACCCCTCACATTCTAGCTCCCTATAGCCCATCTAGAATAACAAGAACAACTAGAACATCTCCCCCATCTCCCTTCCCCATATTTTTACTACTTTTGTAGCATATAGATTTTATACCTATGAAATGGGATGAACTTTTAACGACTCGTAGGACCGGACAGGCTGTTAGTATGACATCACAAAGCCGTACCGCCTTCCAGCGCGACTACGACCGCATGATATTTTCACCTGCCTTTAGACGCTTGCAGAATAAGACACAAGTATTTCCTCTTCCAGGAAGTGTCTTCGTGCATAACCGTCTCACACACTCCCTAGAGGTGGCTAGCGTGGGAAGGTCTTTGGGGAATAATATAAGTCGCCGTCTGATAGAGAATAAAGAGGCTAATGAGGAGCTGGCTAGCGAGATAGGTTCTATCGTCGCCACTGCATGCCTAGCGCACGATTTGGGCAATCCGCCTTTCGGTCACTCGGGCGAAAAGGCTATATCTCACTATTTTCAATATGGCAAAGGCGCCGAGATAATACAAAACAGCGATATGTCGGATGCCGAAAAGCAAGATCTCCTCAACTTCGATGGTAATGCTAATACCTTCCGCCTACTATCCCATACCTTTAGAGGTCGTAGAGAGGGCGGAATAGCTCTTACATATCCATCAGTAGCTAGTATCATTAAATACCCTCGCTCGTCGGTCGGGGTGAAGAAGTTCGCCTATTTCCAACAAGACAAGGAGATATTCGAGGGTATAATGAAGCAACTCAATATCCCTCTTAAAGATGATAACACATACTGTCGCTACCCTCTAGTATATCTCGTAGAGGCTGCCGATGATATATGCTACCAGCTTATGGATCTAGAGGATGCTTGTAGACGTGGTATATTATCGTACGAGCAAACATGCAATCTCTTCTACGGCTTCTTCGATAAGGAGGCAGATAAGCACTTCTGGGAGAGCAAAGAGGCTGTATTTGCCCAGGTAACAGATCTGCATGAGCGCATCTCATACCTTCGCTCTGTTGCTATTGGTAAGCTAGTGGGATTAGCTACAGATATATTTTGGAATAATAGGGATATTATCCTTGAGGGCGAATTCGAGGGCTCTCTCCTCAAACATCTACCAGAGGTACAGCATCGAGCCTTATCTACAATAGCCAACTTAGCTATAGAGAAGATATACCGCCACCCAAGTGTTATGGAGGTGGAGATATCAGGCTTTAAGATTATATCTACCTTGCTAGATAAATTCCTCGAGGCTCTTATATACCCTAAGAGATACTATTCAGGTCTTCTCTTCCCATTCATACCAGAGCAGTTCAGACCCGAGGAGGATGCGTCACTATACGACCGCGCTTTGGCTGCTGTAGATATAGTATCAGGAATGACAGATGTTTACGCACTTGATATATACAAGAAAATAATAGGAGAAATATAATTATGATGGATATACGTGTAGGATATGGTTATGACGTCCATCGCCTCGAGGCTGGTCTCGAACTTTGGATTGGCGGTATAAAGATTGATTGGGAGAAAGGCTGGGTAGCTCATTCTGATGGCGATGTGCTTATCCATGCTATCTGTGATGCTCTTTTAGGCGCAGCCAATATGCGAGATATAGGTTATCACTTCCCAGATAATAGTTCGGAGTTTGAGAAGATCGACTCAAAGATTCTTCTTAAGCGTACTGTAGATATTATCGCTACTAAGGGTTATAGAGTATCAAATATCGACTCTACTATAGCTATGCAGCGTCCAAAGCTTAAGGATCGCATCCCCGAGATGCAAGAGACACTTGCTAAGGTTATAGGTATTGATGCCGATAGAGTATCTATCAAGGCTACCACCACAGAGAAGCTAAGCTTCGAGGGCGATGGTACAGGTGCCTCGGCATACGCAACAGTATTAATTATTAAGGATTAACAAGAGATGAAAAAAGGAGATAAGGTTCGCTTCCTCAATGCTGTAGGAGGAGGTACTATTACTCATATTGAGGGCTCTACAGTATATGTAGAGGATGAGGACGGATTTGAGATCCCTACCCCTGCTAACGAGGTAGTGGTAATAAACGAGACTCCAAGCGCCCCAACAAACCAAGCCGCTCGTACATACTTCTCTGAGGCTAAGGCTGAGCCTGTCAAGGAGGTGGTGACCACCATACGCGAAACCGAAAGTGGTATTCAGTCAAAGGATACACCGCATATCGTACTCTCGTTCCTCAAAGCCGATAGGGGTAACTCGGGCGACCTAGAGCTATATGTAGTAAACGACTCGCCTCTTTACGCCTATTTCTCTATCGGACAGATATCAGAGGATGGTAAGAAGGCTGAGCCTATATACCGCAAGGAGCTAATAGCTCATGAGAAGGCTTATATAGGGAAATATAACCCACAACGCATAGACAATCGCCTTTGGCAGTGCCAGGCTATTCTATTCCACCCTACGGCAACATATAAGCCATACGACCCTATAAATAGGGATATACGTATTAAGTCGACTCGTTTCTTCAAGAATAACTCTTTCGTGGAGAACGACTACTTCGATGAGAAGGCTGTATCTTATGATGTGACAAGCGACGAGCTAGAGGCACAGATAGAGCGACTAACAGAGCATGATATGCACTCTATACTATCAGAGAAGGAGCAGAAAAACCAGCCTAAGGTATCTAAAAGAAGCATAAACGACCTTCTAGAGGTAGATTTGCATATAGAGCAGATTATCGACTCTACTGCTGGAATGTCTAATGGCGAGATAATACAGGTGCAGCTAGCGCGTTTTGAGCATGTGATGCAGGAGAATGCCGACCGCCACGGTCAGCGTATAGTATTCATCCATGGTGTCGGTAATGGCCGCCTCAAAACAGAGGTCACAAAACTTCTTGATAGGAAATATAAGAAGGCACAATATCAAGATGCCTCATTCAAGGAGTATGGCTATGGCGCTACATTGGTAATCATAAAATAGTCTCTCATATGTTAGGCACTATCACCAATGTCTGTTGCATAGTAGTAGGATCAACTATCGGTGCTCTTGCCAAAAGAGCATTGGGAGAGAAATATACAACGGTATTGTTCAACGCCCTAGGACTTGCAAGTATAGTCCTAGGGTGTAATGCTGCCGTATCTCATATGGGGAAATCAGACTACCCTATTCTCTTCATCATGGCACTAGCTATAGGGGGCATAGTGGGTACTGCTATAGATATTGATGCTAAGGTGCAAAGAGCCTTAGAGAAGAGAGGGGGCTCAAATGCAGCGCAGGGTCTTACTACAGCGTGCTTGCTCTTCTGCATAGGTACGCTTTCGATAGTCGGACCAGTACTTAGCGCGGTGGAGGGCGACAATACCTTCTTATTTACCAACGCCACACTAGATCTCTTCTCCTCCATGATGCTTGCCTCTACATTTGGAATAGTAATAATATGGGCCGCACCTATACTCTTCTGCTGGCAAGGTAGCATATATCTTATAGCCAAATATCTCTCCTCGTCATTCTTCTCAGAGGGGCTAATAAACGAGCTAAGTATCGTAGGCGGAGTATTAATAATATGTACAGGCCTATCCCTCCTCAAAATAAAGGATTGCAAAACCCTCAATCTATTACCTAGCCTTATAATCCCTATAGTGTTTTATTTAATTAAATAATTGACAATTGAGAGGGGGACAGAGGACAATTAACGCATACAGATTATTCCCTTTGTAGAGCCTTTTCATGAAAAGGCTCCGTACATTGTGCAAAAACACTATTCACCACCAATTTTCATTGTCCATTGTC
>JAUNDI010000037.1 GCA_030526155.1 Bacteroidia bacterium | reverse complement strand
TGGTTATTGTCTGGTTATAGCGAGCATATAGGAGGGGTTGCTATTATGATATCATACTAAACAATATCATTGAGACAAAGAATTGGGGTCGATAGATATACATTATTCTTCATCAGATTTGGAGAAGATACTCTTCATTGTCTTGAAGATATTACGGAAACGCTTACGAACTGGCTTCTCCTCCTTATTGGTGTTAATATTAAATGGATCATCATCGCCATATTCATCGCTGAATTCTCTAGCATCCTCATCCAAGACTCCACTTACGATAGCGCTATCGATAACAACCGCGCGAAGAGAATCGACATTTGGGTGATACGACATACGACTTGGGAAGAGCATAGATATAGAAGTCTCCGCCTCATTAGGCTCAGGGAATTCGCCCATTAGATAATGAACGACAGACTCCATACGAGTAAGAGCATTTGAAAATCTACCGACGATAGGAAGAGCGAGATATGCACCTTGACCGTAATAAGAAGACTTGAAATGGAATGAAGGATTATCTGCGCCGACCCATGCACCCATAACGATATTAGGCGTCATACCCATAAACCAGCCATCTGCACCATTTTGGGTAGTTCCCGTTTTACCGGCGAAAGGCGACTTGATACCATATATACGACGCATGCTACGACCTGTACCACTATCCACCACCGCGGTAAGCATATCGCGAACAAGGACAGCATTGTCATGAGATAGCACCTCTACCCCATCCACATCAGGCTCAGTTTGGTAAAGCACCTCGCCATCACGAGTTTCGATACTTATAAGATAATTAAGGCGACGAGAGATGCCGGCAGTAGCGAAAGGGATATAAGCCTGAGTCATCTCATAAAGAGAAAGTTCGGCTGTACCCAAAGCAATACTAGGTACAGAAGGTATAGGGCTCTCGATACCCATATCGCGCACCTGATCAATAACTGCATCGGGGCCGACATTATCAATTAGCCAAGCAGAAACAGTATTAAGACTTTTGGAGAGAGCACCCTTAAGAGAGTAGAAGTCGCCATATTTCCCATCAGAATTACCAGGATTCCACTTGCCATAAGAACGACGAACATTCTCCACATAGGTAGTAGGCAATATACCCTGCTCGAGAGCTGTAGCATAGACGAAAGGCTTGAAAGTAGAGCCCACTTGACGACGCATAGTAACATGCTCTATCTGAGAATAGTTATGATCTACGCCACCTACCCAAGCTAAGATATTACCAGTATGAGGGTCGGCCGCGAGGAAAGCTGCGCTAAGGACCGCCAATGAGTCGCTATTCCAATCCTTATTAAAAGTACGCTGCACCTCAGCCATATGAGAAGTAACGGCATACTCAGCAACACGTTGGAGGCGAATATCAAGGGTAGACTTAATAATTAAACCATCGGTATATATGTTATATACCCCCTCACCGTATAGCTCGTCGAGGATAGCTTGCGCCTGTTTGCCTACGATATCTCGGAAAAAGACGGCAGTACCATTATCTCTATCGTTAGTATTATATTTAAGCGTAAGTTCCTCCTTTTTATACTTTACCATAGATGCAGAATCTATGAACCCCGCCTTATACATACGATCGATAACTAGATTACGGCGTTCGAGCGATTTATCAGGATTAATGCGAGGATTGAATTTAGTATTAGCGGCAAGCATACCTACCAAAGTGGCAGCAGTAGGAACATCTAACCACTTAGCCCTACGCGAGAAGAAACGCTTAGAGGCGGCCTCTATACCATAGACATTTTCGCCAAAGGGGACAGTATTTAGATATAAGACGAGAATCTGATCCTTAGTATAAACCCTCTCTAGTCGATGCGCTATGATAATCTCCTTGACCTTAGCCACAGGCATTGTAAAGATACCATAGTTTTGACGGTCGTACACATTTTTAGCTAGCTGCTGGGATATAGTACTACCTCCGCCCTGGCTAGCATCCATCATTAGGAAAGTCTTAAAGAATACGCGTGCCATACTCTTTGCATCGATACCAGAGTGCTCGAAAAAGCGAGAATCCTCGGTAGCAACGAGTGCCTTGTAAACATTTTGAGAGATATCGGCACTATCGACACTAAGACGGTTACGGAAATAATATCGAGAGAGAAGATTTCCTCGACAATCGAGTAGTTCTGACGCATCATCATTCTCTATACTCCTAAGTTCGTTATATGTAGGAACATGGCCCCAAGCGCCAAGATATACCGAGGCTACGAATAAGAGGACGGCTAATATTGAGACACCTATAACCTTAAGAGATATAAATAGCCACTGCTTTGCGGTACGCGTACGCAGCCATTGATAGAAAATTGAGAATTTGAGACGAGAGAATTGCGCGGCACTATTTAGCCACGATAATAACTTATTATTCATTGGACGTGTCGGTATCTTGAGTTACGATTTGACCATTTACAACTTTTAGTCGTGGTGAATATGATAAATCTACATCATCTATTGGATTATCGAGATATTCAAGGTACTCCAACAGAGAACATCTTGAGAGATCCAAAGAAGATATATTACAGCGAGAACAATCTATGGTCTCTAGAGCGCAGGGGCCATATGTATTTACATCCCCTATATATAGCTCAGTAAGATTAGGACAATCATGACAATCTAACCAGCGAAGGAGTGGACATTTATGAACATCGAGCCTTACGATATCACTCTGCGAGATATCTAATTTTCTGAGGAAGCGGAAAGAGGACAAATCTAGATACCCTATATAAACGCCGGAAATCTTAAGATCGGTTAGTTTAGAAAAGACCTCTAGACCGCTAAAAGAGATAGGAGATGTTACAAAACTAAGATCAGAGAGATCCACTCCTACTACATTTTCTATCTCAGCACCATATAATTTGCCATCATGATTTGCGTCATACTTCTCCAGCAATACAGATTGAAGAAACGGATTGTCTACCTTAACCTCAGAATTAACCACTAGATATTTCTCCGCCTTAAATCCACCCCACTTAACCACAATACGAGAGCGACCGAAGCCCACAGCCTTGATATTACCATTAGAATCAATAGTAATGACTGTGGTATCTTGACTAGACCAAATAGGGGAGGATTGAGGGAGGCCGAGAGTAGCATCATCAGGGTAACATCGAATAGAAAGTTGCTCCTCCTGCCCCAACTGCAAATCGGCATCATTCCACGAGATATAGATATCAAGTAGATTATGCTCTGACTCCTTTGCACAAGAAGACAGAAAAAGGGAGGTAGCCAAAAAGAATATTAGCAGAAGTCGCGACATCATAAACGATTAGCCCATACGGCTTTCATAATCGGCGTATGAATATTGGCGAAGAATCTTATACTGTTTATCCGCGGGAGCCTCAGGGTCGAACACTGCTATATCAGGATGTGATATACCATTAAACATGGTAGTTTTCACTGTTGTGTAATGTATCATATCCTCGAGCACAATAGCGTCTCCTATTTTTAGCTCATTAGGGAAATAATAGCCATCTATGTAATCGCCGGAAAGACATGAGTTACCGCCCATACGATATGCATGCCATCCCTCTTCAGCCTCGGTACGAGCGCCACGAATAGCAGGCTGATATGGCATTTCGAGAGTATCAGGCATATGACATGCGAAAGATACGTCTAGAATAGCAGACTTAATACCCGAATTCTCTACTATATCAACTACATGAGCTACAAGCGGACCAGTCTGCCAAGCAAAAGCGCTACCTGGCTCAAGGATAACCTGCACCTTCCACTTATCTGCGAACTTTTTGAGGAGAGCTATAAGTTTCTCCGTATCATAACCCTTACGAGTCATAAGGTGGCCACCGCCCATATTCACCCATTTCACTTGAGAGAGCCAATTTTCGAAACGCGACTCAACTGCTGAGAGAAGTCTCTCTAAATCCTCTGCGTTAGATTCGCATAGAGCGTGGAAATGCAAGCCCTCTA
This sequence comes from Bacteroidia bacterium, assembly GCA_030526155.1. GTDB lineage: Bacteria > Bacteroidota > Bacteroidia > Bacteroidales > Marinilabiliaceae > W3P20-009. The sequence continues at coordinate 21,961 of JAUNDI010000037.1, read as the reverse complement.
TATCCTCAGGTAGAGTTCGAGGAAGTTTCTCGGCGACGATACCAAGACGAGAGCCAGGCATGCAAGGGTTATAGAGATCTGTACCCACTTGCGAATACATAGGATTGATACGTATTCCCATTGATATAGGGTGGTCGGCAGTTTTACACTTTATGCGAAAATGCTCATATTGAGCCAAGCTATTAAATGTAATATGCGAACAGCAGCGAGTATAGACATCGAAATCAGCATCAGTATAAGCAGGCGAATAAGCATGAGCATTTGGTCCTAGGTGGTTGTATGCTAGCTGAGCCTCATTAGGAGAAGATACTGTAGCTGTAGGAAACTGTCCCTTAACAAGATCGAAAGCGCTCCATAAAGAGAAAGCCTTAAATGCCACTAGAATTTTAGCGCCGGATTGGGTACGAACATTATCTATTAGCTCAAGATTACGACGTAGCAACTGAGCATTGAGAATATATGTAGGACGTTGAATGTCCTTTATCAATTCATCTTCGTTGTTATATTTTGTTGCCATGACTATATGGTTTTACAACGCAAGATAATAAGAATTTGCTATATGTCATACTATTTTGAATATTTCAAGATATTGTTTTGTGATTATTTATGACAAAGAAACAAGATAGGGAGTAATCTTGACGACTACTCCCTATTTGTTATTAGTATAATATTAGAGACTTATTAATAACCTGGGTTCTGCTTCCAAGTAGGGTTCAAGTTAAGAATATCTCTATGGATAGGCCAAATACGCTTTGTCTTATCGAAGTTTGCGTTAGGATTTGACTTATAGTGAGGATAGTACTCATCCTCATAGTGACCGAAACGAATCATATCGTTACGACGCCAGTTCTCATCGAGGAACTCACGACCGCGCTCGTCATAAATCTCGTCGAGAGTAGGAGTTGCAGAGAGGAGAGGAGCTTGGGCATAAGCACGCACCTCATTGAAAAGCGCCTTAGCATCGCCATTACCGCCACCGCGAACGATAGCCTCAGCCTTCATGAGGAGGATATCAGCGTAACGGAAGATAGGCACGTCATTAGACTGGTTACGACCATTCTTGAAGTCGTCATCGATAACGAAGAACTTAACAGAACGATTACCTTGGTTATAGCCGGTAATAGACTCGCCTACGTCGAGGGTCTCGTCATTAGGGTCGCCCTTAAGAGTAATCTCACGAGTGAGGACGATAGGATTGCCATTTTGGTCGAGAGCCACCTTATCAGTAGGGCGCAAAGTCTCAGGATCGAAGACATGAACCTCGCCCTTAAGAACTAGCTCATTACGAACGTCGCCCTCGAGACAGAATAAATCGGAGAACTCAGGAGTCATAGCAGCATAACCACCTGTACTCTGAGAAAGAGCCATACCATAATAACCAGTAGCGAGTTTCTTTAGACCCTTCCATGAGCGGAAGCGACCATAGATCATACCCTGCTGAGTGTATGTATCATAAGGCATCGCATAGATGAAGTCCTCGCAATCTGGACCATTCTTAGGACCGAACTTCTGGGCGAAGTGAGCATATTTACCAGTACCGAGGTTAAACTTACCAGAGTTGATGATATCATCACAAACCTTGATACAATCAGCTAGCTTCTCGTTCTTAGCAGTAGCGGCATCATATTGGTCTACACTTGATGCTGTATAAACAGCCCAATTGATATATAGCTTAGCGAGAAGAGCCTCAGCCATCCAACGAGTAGGCTTACCATAAGTATTAGGAGTAACATCTGTGGTAAGGTCATCGAGGACATCGAGAAGTTCAGATTCGATAAACTTAGCCACCTCAGCACGAGGCTGACGAGCCACTACCTCTCCATCCTCTGGAGTACGGTCGAGAATTGGCACATCGCCCCAACCATCCATAAGGACGAAATGGTAATAAGCACGTACTGCGCGAGCGCCTGCGGCAGCAGAACCAGCAGATGGACCGCCAAGGTCTACGATAGCCTTATTAGCCTTAGCGATACCCTCTGAAACGGTACCGAACCAGTCGAGAGTAGGATCCTCAGTTCCGAAGTTGTGGAATGTAGCTCGTTGGCAGTGACCGCCATCATAGTATCCACCATCGTAGCATACTGCTACATACTCATCACTTGAGAAACATACGGCCTCTGAGACACGGCGACCGAGAGGTCCACGCATTTGGAAGTATACGTCGGCCATCTTAGCCTCAATGGCGATCTCATTATTTGGGTATTCTGTATATTGTGATTCGACTGTTACATCCAAATCTGTACAGCTTGTAGCGCAAGCGCCTAGACCTGCAGCGAGCAATAGCTTAATATTATTTTTCATAACGAATATAGTCTAAGATTTAGAAGTTAACCTTAAGTCCGACGAGAACTGTACGAGTGTGAGGATAAGTACTCCAACGATACTCGATTCCAGGAGAAAGGCCACCCATATTAACCTCTGGGTCGAGACCCTTATAGTTTGTGATAGTAAATACATTGTTGCAAGTTACATAGAGTTGGAGATCTCTAATCCAATCATCGAACTTATTGAATGTATAACCGAGAGTCAAACTTTGGAGGCGGAGATAATCGCCATCCTCGAGGAAACGATCAGAAGGAAGGTTAGACAAGTTATCAGTTGCTGGACGATCCTTAACGAACTCCTTAAGAACGTTCTTACCTGTAGAGAAGAGCTCAGGGCTAGTATAGTGAGCGCGTGAGCCATTGTAGATCTTATTACCGAATACACCGGTGAAGAACATAGAGGCGTTGAAGTTGCCGATATTGAAAGTATTGTTCCAACCAAGATTTAGCTTAGGCTGAGCGCAACCTGCGATTACACGATCCTTGAACTCAGGAGTTGTTGTGGTCTCACCAGTACGCTTGCCGGTCTCGGCATCGTGTACATAGTAAGATGCCTTACCATCCTTATAACCAGCGAACTCGTAGAGGTAGAAAGTACCTAGAGCCTCGCCCTCCATGATACGCTGAGTATAACCATTAGCAGATACACCAGCCACCATTGGGTCGCCCTGAGTGTATGTACCAACCTCAAACTTATCGTTAGAGAGCTTCTCTACGATATTCTCATTATGCGAAAGGTTGAGAGTTGTGCTCCATGTAAACTTATCTGTTTGTACTGGGGTAGCGTTGATAGATACCTCGATACCCTTATTAGATATCTCACCTACGTTAGCAGCAATCCAGTTAACTGGGTAGATATTTGTAGATACTGGGTAGTTCCAGATAAGATCTTCTGTCTTTTTGTTATACCATTCGATGCTACCATTGATTCTACCACCGAGGAGACTATAATCTACACCGATATTAAACATACCTGTAGACTCCCACTTAAGGTCTGGGTTAGCATTCTTTGTAGCACCAAGTGTACGCCAATCCTTACCATCATATTGGAAGAAGCCAGTAGCGCCATATGTAGCAGTAGCAGTATAAGCGCCAAAGCCGAGAGCATTACCGCTGACACCATAACCTAGGCGGAGCTTCAAATTATCGAAGATATCTTGACCATCCATGAAGCCCTCCTCTGTGAGGTTCCATGCTACAGATACTGATGGGAAAGAGCCCCAACGATTATCCTTACCGAATACTGAAGAGCCATCTCGACGGATAGTAGCTTGCAACATATAGCGGCTATTATAAGAGTATCCTACACGACCATAGAAAGAGATATTACGAACAGTCTCCTTTGTACCACTCTCTACGCCACCTGCTATACCATCGATAGTAGATGCATATGTGAGTTGGTTCCACTTGAGTTTATCATTATAGAAATCGTGTACGGTTAGACCGAAGCCATCATTATATGTACGCTCCTCCCAAGAGTAACCAGCCATTACAGACAACTTATGAGTATCAGCGAAGAGGTGGTCATAATTGCCATAAGTCTCAAAAGTCTTCTCTGAGCCGAAATATGTACTACGTCTAGCTCTACCATTAAGAGCCTTCACACCATCGAGCTGAGATTCGTGAGAATCGTATGCGCTATATGTGAACTGATTGTTAGCAAACTGGTAGTTGACATTCCAAGAGAGACCCTCTATGATATTGAGAGAAGCCTTAGTAACGAGCTGCATCTTCTTGTGGTAAGTATTAGAAGAGTCCTCTGCGATAAGAGAGAGAGGATTGTAGTTCTTAGAACCAGAACCTTGAGTCCATGTACCATCAGCATTCTTGATTGCGAATGTAGGGTTGTAGTAGTTCATTGCATCCATTACAGAAGCACCCTCATTACCCATTGGCACACCTTGGTTCTTACCATACATAGCGTTGAGACCGATAGAGAGGTCGAGTTTATCCTTAAGGACCTTAGCGCTGATGAGCGAACGGACATTTACTCTGTTTCTCTCGGAGCCTGTAACTACGCCCTTACGATTAGAAAGGTTAACGCTACCCATGTACTTAACCTTTTGGCTACCACCATTGATTGAGATGTTATGGTTATGAGTCTTACCTGTACGCATAACCTCATCCTGCCAATCTGTGCTTGAGCCACCATCGTAACCATAGTCGATATTGTTCTTATCAACATAATCACGAATATCTTGAGCAGAAGCTACGTCGAGAGTCTTTAGGATATTATCGAAAGCGATATAACCGCTATATGATACATTGGTACGCTCGTTACGGCTACCGCTCTTGGTAGTAATGATAATGACGCCATTAGCAGCCTTAGAACCATAGATTGCTGTAGCAGTAGCATCACGGAGTACGTCGATAGACTCGATATCATCTGGTGCTACCATAGCGATATCTACGCCTGGGATACCATCGATAACGTAGTATGGCGACATAGCCTCTCCCTCGCGCAAAGAAGATGCTCCACGGAGGGTAATACTTGGGTTTCCATTAGGGTCGCCTGTTGTTGTTACGATGAGACCAGCCACTTTACCTTGAAGCATACTAGCTGCATCAGAGAAGACGCCCTTATTGAGGTCGTCAGCCTTTACTGTAGTAATAGAAGATGTAACATCCTTACGAGTCATTGTACCGTAACCGATAACAACGGTCTCGGAGAGCATCTCGGCATTCTCATCGAGAGTAATGTCGAACTTCTTACCATTTACTACTACTTCTTGTGTTTCATAACCGACAAAAGATATAACGATTGTGGAACCTTGAGGTACGTTGATTGAAAAATTACCATCTATATCTGTAGATGTACCATTAGTTGTCCCCTTTTGGACAACACTAGCGCCAACGATTGGTTCACCCATCTGATCCATAACCGTACCGGTTATAGCAGACGACTGAGCAAATGCCATAGCGCAACTCAAAAAGAATAGTACTGCAGAGAGTACCATCTTACTTGCCTTTTGAACAATAGTCATAAACGCGTTGAATTTGATAATACAATAAGTTGTTTTTTTTGATGACACTAAGTTATCACCTTTTTGTTATAAAACGTTAATATTACTCTAAAAATTGACTAGAAATGTAAAAATTAGAACATTTCTGAAACGCCACAAAGGTAGTGGGGAGGTGTTATGTTAGTGTTGCGAGAGTGTTACGGAGAGGTTGCATGTGGGTGGTGGTGGAGTTGGTAATGCATAATGAATAGAGGACAGGGGACAATATATGACTTTAGGCTTTGTGGTACATATAAATGGATGTTTTGTTTTTATGAATAGTTTTTATTAGTGGTTTTGTTGCGGCTGGTATGAGCGAGGTTAGAGCGAGGTTATAGGGAGTGTATAGGGTGGTAATTATAATTATTTTTTAGAGGTATAAAAACAAAGGGGACTATAAGATTAGTCCCCTTGTCGTATATTGACTAGAGTAAAATTACTTAATCAAGCACTTACCTGTCATCTCTGCTGGTTGCTCGAGGCCCATGATATGGAGGATTGAAGGAGCAACGTCGGCCAATACACCATTCTCTACCTTAGCATCCTTGTTAGATGTTACGTATACGAAAGGTACTGGGTTGAGAGAGTGAGCTGTATTAACAGAGCCATCAGCATTGAGAGCGCGGTCGGCATTACCGTGGTCAGCAATGATGATAACCTCGTAATCGTTACGCTTAGCTGCCTCTACTGTATCCTTAACGCAGTCGTCGATAGCCTTAACAGCCTTCTCGATAGCCTCGTAGATACCTGTATGACCAACCATATCGCCATTAGCGTAGTTAACTACGATAAAGTCGAACTTCTTAGAGTCGATAGCATTAACAAGGCTATCCTTAACCTCGTATGCTGACATCTCTGGCTTGAGGTCGTATGTAGCTACCTTTGGAGAAGGGATAAGGATACGCTCCTCGCCTGGGAACTCAGCCTCGCGACCGCCATTGAGGAAGAATGTAACGTGAGCGAACTTCTCTGTCTCTGCTGTATGGAGCTGCTTGAGACCCTTGTTTGAGAGGTACTCAGCAAGAGTATTGCTAACATTCTCCTTAGGGAAGAGGATATGAACGCCTGTGAAAGATGCGTCATAAGGAGTCATACAGTAGAACTGGAGATCCTTGATTGTATTCATACCCTGCTCAGGCATATCCTGCTGAGTGAGCACTACAGTAAGCTCCTTAGCACGGTCGTTACGATAGTTGAAGAAGATAACTACGTCGCCCTCCTTGATTGTGCCATCAACATTAGCGTTTGTGATAGGCTTGATGAACTCATCTGTTACGTCAGCATCGTAAGACTCCTGCATAGCTTGTACCATGTCTGTAGCCTTCTTACCCTCGCCCTTAACGATAAGGTCATAAGCCTCCTTAACACGCTCCCAACGCTTATCACGGTCCATAGCATAGAAACGACCTACGATAGATGCGATGGTACCAGCCGACTTCTGTGTATGAGCTGTGAGCTGCTCGATGAAGCCCTTACCGCTCTTAGGGTCTGTATCACGACCATCCATGAAACAGTGGATAAAAGTATTCTTGATGCCATACTCCTTAGCGATATCGCAAAGTTTGAAGAGGTGATCAAGAGACGAGTGTACACCACCATTTGATGTAAGACCCATAAGGTGTACATTCTTACCTGTCTTCTGTGCATAAGAGAAAGCTGAGACTACCTCAGGATTCTGCATAATTGAGTTGTCACGGCAAGCGATATTAATCTTAACGAGGTCTTGGTAAACGATACGACCTGCACCGATGTTAAGGTGACCTACCTCAGAGTTACCCATCTGACCATCAGGCAAACCAACGTTCTCACCTGAAGCTTGAAGTTGTGAGTTTGGATACTCTGCGATGAGAGAATCCCAATAAGGTGTAGGAGTAGAGAAGATTACGTCATCTTTCTGCTTGTCGCCGATTCCCCATCCATCGAGAATCATGAGAAGTGCTTTCTTAGCCATATTTTGTCTATTATTTATATTTTGTCGACTTTTATTTCGCGCGCAAAATTACTTATTTATGTTCAAAATTACAATACGTGAGCCGCCACTCTTAGCCACTAGTTCTGGCGAGAAAGTACACTGAACCTCAGCGTACCCAGCTGATAGCTCACCAGCATTGGTTATGGTAGCCTCATATGACACCTTACTCTCGCCCCTCTCAAGATGTTCGATGAAGAAATCTATATGACTATCATGAGGCTGGTAGTAATGAGGCGCTATGCTTCTATCAGTTCGCCACCACCACAATGGATAGACGTAGCTAGATGTTTGGTCGCAATGCTCGAACGACGCTGCCTTATGGTCTCTAACGTGGACAAACGACATATCGACTTTAGCCTTAAGCGTAAGTTCTACCTTGACGATATCACCTACCTTGAGATTGCCTACTAACTTCTCGTAGTTACCATTACGCTGCACATATATAGTACGAGTGATCTGGAGGTCGTCGCTTCCTGTAGCTACTAGTTCATCCTGCGGAGTAGTTTCAGTCCATTGCCATGCGCCCCATGATGGATACTCTTGAGATTTTTCTACCTCTACCCTCTCGATATGAGTGCGTGGCAACTGAAGTTGAGGTTCGTCTATAGTACAAGTATAGCTATCATTACCTATTCTCACCTCATCAGTAGAGGTCATATCTGCATTAGCACCCATGATAGCGAGTACAGCTATTGCTGTAGATTGTCTATCGCGCCAGTAGGACGAACGCTTTTGGAATATGAGCCAATTTATGAGCTGGTTTCTAACCTCAACCAAATCGTCATTCTTACCATTCCTCCCCATAGCATCCATTCTACCGAGGAGGATAGCCAACATAGATTGGGTCTTCAACTCCGCATAGGTAGGATAGAAGAGACGAGCTACATATACAGATGCTAAACCCTCTTTGGGCTGCTGCAGATTCTCTATTAGGGATTTCACCATAAGTTCGCACTCCGCCTTAGCCCCTATTTGGTTATATAGTGTAGCTACTGATACTCTGTACGACTCAGACATATCTCCTTGTGCTGTCCTCTTAAGAATATCTACTAGATAATCGGCATCACTTGTCCACTTGCCAGGCATGAGAGCTCTAGCATAGAGCATGTCTACGGTCCACGAACCCACATATTGGCTCTTAGAGGTTCTCTGCTCCTCTGCTACCTTGGCAATACGGGTATCAATATACTTTGTCATTCCCTTGCACAATGCCTTGACATTTTCGTCTGCCCCCGAGACGAGGCCCATCTGGACCATTCTGCCTATCATATCAGCTACTGCGACAGTCATATACTCAGAGCCATTCATACCAGGGCACCATGCTATAGAGCCATCATACTTCTGTAGGTCGCGCAGTTTTTTTAGCGACTGACTAAGAGTCTTCTCTGCCTTATCTCCAGACAATACATTATATATGTCTGATGTATGCTTCTCCATATGTTTTGCATCCATATGCCATGGCGTGTTATAACCCTCATTAGTAAGACGAGGTAATTTATACACTCCACATATAGCCTTCTGCACGTCAGGGCGAGACTTAATAAGCATAGCGATAGCCGATGTCTCTACCCTACCGAGATATGCATCTGCGCTATTACCCCACTCCTCGCCTAAATATGGGAGAGCATCCACTACCTCCACAAAGGCATTACTATTATACTTGAATGTCAGATTACCATTACCATATCTCTTCTGACGCTCTATACGCTCAGCGTCATGCTTATAGTCGTTTTTGTAATTCTTACCGACTACCACGAAAGGAAGACTCTCATAAGTCTCCACGCAACGCCTTGTGACCTGCATAGTGGTAACCTCTGTATCTTGATGTTTGTCGCCCTTAGCGGAAACTGATAGCGTGAGGTTGTCCACCCCATTAGGCACGACAACCTTCCATGCTGCTTGAGCAGATACTGAGCCATCTAATGCTACTTGTTGCTGCTCCGCTAGATACTCATTGCCATTATTGTCTTTAACTACAAGGTGGCAGTCTACCTTATTAACATCTTTAGAATAGCACTCTACCACGGCTGTAAGGTTTATTGTATCACCCTCAACAGCGAATCTAGGAGCTCCCATAGTTACTGTTAGCTCCTTGCGAATAGCTAAGCGGTGAGATAGATATGCCATCTGCATCTCCTGGGTATGAGCTATAGCTTGGAGTTTATAGGTAGTAATATTATCAGGCAAGTCGAACTCTAACTCTACCCTACCATCCTTATCAGATACTAGATGAGGATAGAAGAATACTGTCTCTGAGAAATCATCTCGCTTTATATCTTCAACTTCAAGTGGAGGCATACTTGATTGCTCCTTGCCAAAAATAGATTCTGCTTCTTCTTCGCAATCGTATGCTAATTCATATTGCACCTCATCGTCCTCGCTCTCTTTTGATGCACGTAAAGCCATTGATTTCATAAGCATTGGTCGACCATTACCTGCATAATATCTACTTACATTATGCATAGTAAAATCACTTACACGAGGGAAGTCAGACAATCTTACCCTCTCCTCCTCCATATCTCTCACAGAGGCATACTTGTTATACCTCCATGTACTATTTATGGTACCAACGAATGTGTTAATCAATGCCCTATACCTATTCTCCTTAAATTTAAAATCAGCCCAAGACTTCATGTATTCCGATACCAACTTATCCAATCGCTCATCATACATTGAGGCCACGACCTCCGATAGAGGTGCTGCAAAGAGAGAGTCGCCCAACTGGATAGTCCACTTTTCATGACCTCTTGGCGTTGAGATATCCCTATATGTCTTCAGTGTAATAGGCAACTCCTTTTTAGGTTCCTTAAGTAATATTGGAAATACATCCTCTTTCTCTACATTTTGGCCAACTACAAAAACTACTACATCTACAGCCCCCTCCAGTGGCATATCCTTAGGCATATCCACAGACAATGTCTTCACCTCGGAAGCCAAAGAGACGTACTGCTTAGAAACCAACTTAGCATCTGAGAATAGGTAGTAATATGCGGTAGCCTCCTTGAGGCCGGTACCTACACGTAGCTTTATTGTCTCACCAAGATTTGCGATAGAGGTATGACTAGCCCAGAAATCTGAGAAGCCATCTACTTTTGAATCCTCTTTAGGTACTATGTATATAGCTGATTGCTTTTCACTATATGTACCATCAGCAAGCGTTGTTGAGACCCTTAGGTAATAACCACCTGGCACAAGAGAGTCTGTAGGGATAGAGATAGTTCTCTTACCTGTCACACACTCCTTCTGCTCAAATACTTTTTCTTGACTTCCAGGGATAGCCTCGCCATTCTTTATTGGGTGTAGAGCATATGTAACATCACTAGTCCAATCTCCATCATTCAGATTATCGAGGATAACCTTAAATGTCATATCTTCTCCTTGCATTACATATTCGTTGTCGACTTTTATAGTCATACAACTACCCTCTTCAGAACATTTGACATATTCATAGTCGTTAATAGACTCACCTTTCAAATCTGTTACTGTAACATTGACACTAAAAACACCATAACTTGTAATGTCAACATCAAAGGTAAACTCACCCTCATCATTTGTTTTACACACACCTTCGGTAGTATTGTATTTTTCAGTTAGCCATTTCACATTTGCGTTAGCTACAGGCGCTCCATTAGCTTGGGTTACTACACCTCTGATAGTCACCTTGTCGCCCTTCTTCACAATACCCTCAATAGGCTTAAATGATACCGAAAGATTAGTCCTCTTATACTCTTCTACTGTAATACTATGATAGTAATCATTATTTACTACTAGATAGACATCTCCAGTATAGAGATCATCTGGCAATATATACTCGCCACTTATAGTACCCCACGCATTAGTAACATATTTGCCTACCTCAAACTCTTGCCTATCAACAGTTCTTAGTGTTATCTTTATTTTCTTAGCAACATTAGGCTTCATGTTACCATTATATGCGTTGTACGACCATACCTTGAATTGTACCTTTTGACCTGGGCGATATATAGCTCGGTCGGTTACAACATCATAGTAATTCTCCTCTTTGATTTTTGTATCACGGACACTTGCTCCAACATTCCATTGTAGCTTCTCATGACCATCATCTACATTTATCGTGTGTTCGTCTGTCGTAACTATAGCCATACCATAATTATCACTCTTCGCCCCATCTACTTTTACATTCTCTTTAGGGGCTCCACTCTTAGCATCAGATACAGATATATATTTCTTGCTACTTGACGCGACGCCGAATACAGATAGTTGAGACATATTAAATGACTTATATGTCAACACCTTACCATCTCTATATGCTACTAGAGTATACTCTTCTGATGGTAAAACCTCATCAAGGGGTAACTTAACCTCTTGTATCATGGCATGAAGCGGATTGCCTATCTCATTAAAAGCGATACCATTCCATGCTTTGCACTCGACACTTGCAATCTTAGTTCGTCCGATAGTGCTTAGATTCTTGACATTAAGTTTCGCTGTTTTGTATAGTACTATATCAACACTCTGTAGATTCTGGTATATGAGCTGCACATTAATCTCCTTTTCTCGAGGGTCGATTTTTACTAACCCATATTTATCGCCATTGATATTTATGCTTAATGCAGATGATTGCAAACGAGATATCATATTATCTGCATTACTAGCATATGTTTTTCCCACCTCTTTTGAGTTTGCCACAGGGGTAAGGATAGATATTATATCATCTATCTTACTTTTTATCTTCTCTACTTCTTGTTGAGTTTCACACTCTGCGTCTACAATACTATTGAAAGAAACCACTCCTCTGAGGTACTCCACTAGTATTTTGGCTGTTGGCGACTTTGCCGTTGTCGTTAAAGCCTCAATATCTACACTCACAGTCGAAGCATCATCAGAAGGCTTATCGCTATCTACCATGTACTTGTACAATGCATATAGAATAGTCGATATATCATCTCCTGTTTTTTCAATATGCCTCTCCCAATACTTTATTATAGTAGAGTCTCCAGATGCTTGGTGTAGCATCTTCCCGACTAAAGCGTCATATAAAGATGCACTAGGAATGCACCCTTGTTCATCGCAAAAAACTACATCTTGCTTTGTCGAGGCAAGTATCTCTTCATTATCCGATAGTATCTCTTCTATTGAGATATTGTTGGAATTAGTGCTATATAATCCGGCTAACAAAACCTCCTTGACAGGGCTCCATAAAGAGCGAGCCTCGTCTATGAGCATTTTATTCCACTCCTCGTCAGTGTACTCTTTATCATCGTACTTTCCGTAGCACTGAGTTCTGACCTTTTTCTCTATATCACGCAAACGGAGGAACGCCTTAGTATCTTTTTTATTTACTATTCTCTCGCGCAACTCCTCTATCAATGGCTTTGCTGTCTTGGGTAGGCGTGACTTCTGCGCCTCCTCCAACGATTGCCACAACTGCTCTGTAGTAAGTAATTTCGTATTATCACTACCCTTTTTCTCCATAATATTGGTATTTGATGCTACCACTACTATCATTGTAGCTGCTAATACTATTAATGATATCACGTATCTCTTCATAAGTATCATTTTATTGTTTCGGGTAAACCATAGCAATATCCGTGCCAAACGAAAAATCACCACATTTGGGGATGGTACTTTTCAAAAAGACATCTTACCTTTGCATCACAAAAATAACAAAACATTCAACATTAAAAATGAGACATCTATTGATTTCGATGCTCGCTATAGCATCTACTTTCTCACTTCTTTGCACAGCATGTGACGACGATGATGACGAACCAAAAAAGAAGATAATAGACCCTATCGAGCCATTCCGTGGCAAGGCAGATATTACTGCTTTCAAGATTACTATCCCTACAGATATGTCTATATCGGTTAACGATGTAAAGGATAATACTTTCTCATTGGTTGTTGATGAGTTTACTATCAATATTCCTATGGGAAATAATACAATAAGTAAGACTCTCAAAACATTCAAGGTGGAGAATGTAAACTACACAGAAAAGGATGGTGTGGCAACTATTCTCCCTGGCGAGTTTGAGACTACAGATGGCGTTTATGCCTCTATAAAGGTAAATATCCTCGCAGGTATTATCGCTAATAGCAATATGTACCTCAGCTTCACTGTACAACCAGAGGGTATGCCTATGCCTATGGAGATTGACTTCACAACTGCGGAAGAGGAATAAGATTTAATGAACATTAGGACTTCACTCTTTGCTATCTGCTCTCTGTGCCTCACCATTTCTTGTGATGGCATGTTCGAGGGGATATATGATGACCCAATTGAGGAGCAGCAAAGCGAATTCGGATTTAAAAATACCACTAATATACCAGCCACGGAGAGTATGCTAGCATATTCTCGTGGTTGGCTTTATGTTAATACTACAGATTACCTCTCGTGGACATACATAGATTTTGACTCACATAATATAGCAAAAGTAGGTGTCTACGAGGAGTATAATGACGATTGGGATATCGCCATACATCGTTATGAGGTAAAAACAAATAATGCCAAAGTCTGGAAAACAGAATACTCAGATTTCGACGACCTACTATCCTTGCCATCCCTACCAGAAGGGGAGTATCTCGCTGATGAGTGGAGCGAGGATAGGGTGGCAATAGACCTATCTGGTATTCTCGACTTTGACGTTAAGTTTCTCCCTACATACGTTAGTAATGTCATCGATTGGGTTGATGTTATATACCCACCTTACCCACCTACATATAAGTCGCACGACAAAATATTCCTTATCGAACTTGATAATGGGAAGCGAATCGGAATACGACTTGAGAATTATGTCAACAAAAATGGCGTGAAAGCCTACCTGACATTAGAATATGTTTACCCTTTCCCTTTAGATGAGAGATAAAATATCATGAGACTCCTCTTAGCACTCCTTATTTGTACTTTCGTATATTCCCTTGGCTATGCTCAGAGTAATGCCGACTCATTGGATGTGTTCCGTAATGTCGACATGGATCAGGTTGTGGTAACCGCTACACGTACCCCACGCCAACTCAAGGCTGTACCTATTGTTACCCGCGTAATAGGTAATATGGATATCAAACGTATGGATGCTACTAACATAGGTAATCTACTAGAGAGCGAGATGCCTGGTGTGGAGTTCTCTTATGCCATGAACCAACAACAACAGCTAAATATACAGGGCTTCGGGGGCAGCTCAGTACTCTTTCTCGTAGATGGCGAACGTATTGCTGGGGAGACTCATGATAATGTCGACTACCAGCGCCTTAATATGAGCAATGTTGCCCGTATCGAAATCGTCAAGGGGGCGGCATCTTCTCTTTATGGCTCCCAAGCTATTGGTGGCGTCATCAATATCATTACACAAGATGCCATAAAACCTTGGTCGGTAAATGTCAACGCTCGTGTTGGCTCGATAGGCGAACAGCGTTATAATGCGACTATCAACTTAAGAAAAGATAAGATTAGGAGTTCTTTGGGTGCTGATAGGGTGCTCGCTGAGTGCATCCGCCTACCTCGCAAGGGTGTCTTTGAGAAAATATACGCAAATAACGTATGGAATTTAAAAGAAAAACTTAAATACACCCCAATAGAGAATCTAACCTTCACTGCGCGTGCTAGTTACTTCTTCCGCGAGATGGAGAGTAACCCTATGGTCTATAATCGTTACCGCGACTTCGCTGGTGGTCTTAAGGCTGAGTGGCATATAGCTGAGGGTAAAAATGCTGAACTAAGTTACTCGTACGACCAATATGACAAGAGCGACTACACTCTTGCTAGCAGACGTGATATCAGAGACTACTCTAATGTTCAACACTCTATACGCGGACTATATAACCATACATTCCAAGGGAAACATACCCTTACTATTGGCGGCGATTACTTGCGCGATTATCTCCTTACATACCAATTCGCTAATGGGGGTAGCTTCTACCAACATATTATAGATGCTTTTGCTCAACTAGAGATTACACTCCCTCGCGATTGGCAACTCGTGGGTGGTGCTAGATATGATTACTACTCTGATACTAACCTCAAGAATATATCTAGTAAGGTTAGCTTTATGAAAAAGGTAGACAATCTATCTCTTCGCGGATATTATGCCGGAGGCTTCAAAGCGCCATCCCTAAAGGAGTTATATACCTCATGGAGCATGCAGAATATGTTCATGATATATGGCAATGCCCAACTAAAGCCTGAGGTATCCCACAACTACTCCATCAGCGCCGAATACCAACATAGTAATGCCAATATACTTCTCAATGTATTCCATAATATGGTGTCAGACCGTATATCTCTAATATGGAGTCAGGCTCATAATGGTATGGTATACGATAATGTAAATCGTGTGGTAATAAGCGGACTAGACGCTAGTGTCTCTACCCGATTCGCATCTGGCATAGGTGGCAAATTGGCATACACATTCACCCACGAGGGGGTAGTAAATGGCGAGCCGCTAGTATCAAGCACACGTCCACATACCGCATCCCTACGTATCGACTACGATAAGCGTTGGCAAAACTATGGTATCAATGCCTCAATATCGGGGAGGGTTCTCTCCGCCACAGATGCCACAGAATATACCGCTAATACTGGATTCAAAGAGATAGAGACGATACACTACAACGCATATACCATGTGGAAACTAATAATAACCCAACGCATAATAAATGCTATATCCGTCACAACTACGATAGATAACCTTTTCGACTATATCCCCAACTATTACCACACTAGCTCACCCACAACAACGGGAAGAGCCATCAGCGTAGGCATATCTGTGGATATTGAAGAGCTATGGAGATAAAAAAGCCCGAGTAGAACGCTGTCTGCTCGGGCTTTTTCAGTTATAAGCCTTTACTTGTTATCTCAAACTCTCTTGGTACCAATCGAAGAGCCTTTGTACGCCCTCGTCAATCTCTATCTTATGATGCCATCCTAGCGAATGTAGCTTAGATACATCAATGAGCTTTCTCATAGTACCATCTGGTTTTGTAGAATCAAAGAATACCTCACCAGTAAAACCGACGGTCTTAACTATCAATTGAGATAGCTCCTTAATGGTAAGTTCCTTGCCAGTACCCACATTGATATGGCAATTTCTTATCTCACCTAATGATGGGATAGCGCCACCTCTGCCGGCATTGGTATTTCTATCAGTAGAGCCACTAGCAGAAGCACCAAGGTGAACAGAAGAGTATTTCTCGATACCAATAATATCCGAGAAGTTGACATTCAATAGCACATGTACCGAAGCATCTGCCATCTCCTCTGACCATAAGAACTCTCTAAGAGGTGTACCTGTACCCCAAAGAGTTACTTTATTAGTCTCTATACCGTACTTAGCGAGTACCTTCTTGATATCCTCCTCTGATGCCGAGCCATCTACTCCCTCAACAGGACGCTTATTCATATCCACGCGAATAGCATCCCAATTATTATCATTGAGCAACTTAGCGAGATATATCTTACGCATCATAGCTGGCATAACGTGCGAGTTCTCTAGGTGGAAGTTGTCATTCGGACCATAGAGATTTGTTGGCATGACGGCAATATAGTTAGTACCATACTGCAAGTTGTAGCTCTCACACATCTTAAGGCCAGCAATCTTTGCTATAGCATACTCCTCATTGGTATACTCTAGAGGAGAGGTAAGCAAGCAATCCTCAGTCATAGGTTGTGGTGCATTCTTAGGATATATACATGTAGACCCTAGGAATAGCAACTTCTGAACACCATGCTTATAAGCCTCACCTATAACATTACACTGTATCTTCATATTCTCCATAATGAAGTCGGCACGATACAATGAATTAGCCATAATACCGCCCACGTGAGCAGCAGCCAACACCACAGCATCAGGCTTCTCGTCATCGAAGAACTTCCTAACAGCGTATTGATCTGTAAGGTCCAACTCCTTATGTCCACGCCCTACAAGATTATTGTAGCCACGCGCCTTAAGGTTGTTCCATATAGCAGAGCCCACTAGACCGCGGTGACCTGCTATGAATATCTTTGAACTTTTATCTAACATAATCGGTTGATATAGCACTCGGATTTATTTTACGATACCTTTTTCGAGGTAAGCAGCGAGGTTTGTACGAACACGTTCTGACTCTCTTTCTACAGCTACTTTAGCCATATCGCTCTCGACCATCAACTTAACTAGCTCCTCGAAAGAGGTCTTTGATGGGTTCCAGCCGAGTTTTGCCTTTGCCTTTGTAGGGTCGCCCCAGAGGTTAACAACATCTGTAGGACGATAGAAATCCTCTGACACCTCTACCAAGCACTTACTGGTAGCCTTGTCATAGCCCTTTTCCTCAAGGCCTTCGCCCTTGAACTCCAACTCAATACCTGCATGCTTAAATGCGAGCTCAGTGAACTCACGTACTGAGTGCTGAACACCTGTAGCGATAACAAAATCCTCAGGCTTCTCCTGTTGAAGGATGAGCCACATACACTCCACATAATCCTTAGCATAACCCCAGTCACGCAATGAGTCGAGATTACCGAGGTAAAGTTTCTCCTGCTTACCTTGAGCAATACGTGCAGCTGCTAGAGTAATTTTACGAGTAACGAAAGTCTCGCCTCTACGCTCCGACTCATGATTAAACAAGATACCAGAGCAGCAGTACATATTATAAGCCTCACGATACTCCTTGATAATCCAGAAACCATAAAGCTTAGCAACAGCATAAGGAGAATATGGGTGGAATGGAGTATTCTCATTTTGAGGAACCTCCTCTACCTTACCATAAAGTTCAGAAGTAGAAGCCTGGTAGATACGACAAGTCTTCTCAAGGCCACAAGCACGCACAGCCTCGAGCACGCGAAGTACGCCAGTAGCATCAACATCGGCTGTAAACTCAGGAGAGTCGAACGACACCTGCACATGGCTCTGAGCAGCAAGATTATATATCTCAGTAGGACGAACCTGACCGATCACCTTAACGAGCGACATAGAGTCGCCAAGGTCGCCAAAATGAAGATGGAACCCAGGTCGACCCTCAAGATGAGCAATACGCTCACGGAAATCCACAGAAGAGCGACGGATAATACCGTGAACTTCGTAACCCTTCTCCAACAAAAACTCGCTCAAATAAGAGCCATCCTGACCAGTAACGCCAGTAATAAGTGCTATATTCTTTGACATATATATTATGTTATTTTTTTTCTACAACAATAAATTCAGCCACAAAGGTAATAAAAACTAATGCTTACCACCATATTTCTCAATAACTTCACGATTCCAATCCCGTCGCTCTCGATCGAAGAACCATCCCCACTTGTTGAAGTATTTGATAGCGCTAGCTATATGTATCATCAACAATCTAAAACTCTTATATGACCCTGAACGATGTGCATGCACAATTGTAACGTTAGGCCAAAAGATAGTTTTGTATAGTTTATGCATACGACGAGTAATGTCCACATCCTCCATATACATAAAGATACTCTCGTCAAAAAGACCTATTTTTTCAAGAGCACTATTTCTCAAAAACATAAAAGAGCCCTGATGAAAAGGGATATTCATCTCCTTCGTATGGTCAGCGAACTCCAAGAGATACCTATAATTAGTTTTTCTCACCCACTTTGCTGGGAGGAATCTACGGAATATAATATCTATAGGTCTTGGTAATAATCTTACCACGTATTGCAAACGCCCATCTGGATACAAGGTATTAGGAATTAATTGACCGACATCATGGTGATTATCCATGTAGTTAATTATTTCCCCTATTACCCCTTTATCAAATGAAATATCTGGGTTAGCAACTAGATGATAGCAATACCCATCTGCAATAGACTTTCTTATAGCTATATTGTGAGCTGCTCCGTAGCCTATATTATTATTGTTGAAGATATACTCCACGCGTGGGTCTATATTACAAATACTGCTAAGTTGGTTTGTCTCTGAATTGTCGATAATATATATCTTATCAATAGGGCTAGACAATAATGACCCTAGACTAGACCTTAGTTCTTCTGGTATTGTTCTATATAATACTATCGATGCAGAAATTAGCGCTCTCACAACACTACAAACTTACAACATGCTATTATCTAATCGTTTTGACATCGTCATACACACACTTTTCAACTATACTATATGGCTCTGTAAGCAATGTTTTATCAAAGAAACATATTTGTACTTTATCAATACCCCTAAACTCTATTCTTTTATCATTAAACCTAATGCCTATATCCTTTATTTTGTGTGGAATAGGCCATACTCGAATTGCTTTATATTGAAATTCAGGCAATTTTTTAAGATAAGAAAGAACTGTAGTGAACTTAATAGTATCAACTCCCCTTTTTTTTCTTGATATATTGAGCACATTGCACAAATTCTTCAAAATACTTTGTTACTCCTAGTAAATCATATAGCAACTCAGAATGCTGATCATACAAAGACTTACATACCATGTACCCTGTTTTAGGGTATACAGTTTCACCCCACCATCTAGCATCTTGTACCCTAGAATCCCAAAAATAATAACCATCACCTAACCAAGGTTGACGTTCGACGCATTTCATGGAGCCATCATCATTATATGAGGAACAGAAATATGGACCATGGAGCTCAACTTCTTGCTCATTCCCGCGATATTCTAGAGTTTGAAAAATTTCGGTTAATAACATATAAAGAATTAATCTATTACTTCTGTCCGACTTTTTAGTTCTTCTGTTAGTCCCATAAGATTAATAGTCGGCAACATTATCGGTTGAATATTTGCCTGTAGAGATATTGTACTGATAAACGCCCTAATGTAAGGGAAGATAATAGCAAGACTATTAGGGTAAAAAAACTCAGGTATATCACCTTGTATGGAATTCTCTACAAAAGAAAAACAAGCTGCACACGAAACGCTTGCTACTCTAGTGTTTGTTTCTTTAGAAACTACTTCAACGTCAAAATACAACTCATAACGACACTCCTTTTTATGGAATAGTCCATGAGGGTGAAAAGACACACACAACTCAGCCCCGTTTGGAATAGTAAAATCGATAGAGGCCCTAGTAAACTTATATGTATCTAGTTTAAATTCTGCCTTTTTCATACTTTATATCACGCGGCTAAACAGTATAGCGCATCCACTGAAATATTACTATTACTTGCAGGAACATATACATCGTATTTATGTTCGCTCAACTGCTGCTCTAAATATGAATATGGAATATCAATATCCATACTTTTTCTAAGGATATCAGCGTACTCCAATACATCTGGACCAATATCGTTGAGATGCTCCACACTTTTCCAATCCTGATCTAGAATATCCTTAGGCGTACTCTCAAAATAATGTTTTAAGCTTTCAAGTAGACTTCCCATAATTATAATATTTAATCACACCAAACATGCACACCTAGGTTGCATTGTATGTTGACAAAGGTACAAAATAAGATTAAATACTATGCCCAAACAATCAATTTTATTCTAAACACCTTTTGTTGTTATCCTCAAACCAATCTTGCAAAGCCTCCTCAAAAGTCCACTTAAACTGATAACCACTATCCTTTAATTTCTTTCCGCTAATATTCGTAGATATCTGCAATTTCTTGACTCTTGCAGGGCAAACGCCCATAGGGCTACCAAACAACTTTGCTATAGAAGCTATTGGCATTATGACACAATTAGGCACATAAGGCACCCACGTTGTCATACTTGTGACTTTTTTCATAGACTCAACTATCTTCTCGATTGTGTATGCAGGCTCAAAGGTACAATTGAAAATATCTGACTCTGGGGCACCATCATTATGATAGTTGTCTAGACGCCATAACATAAAGCGTACAAGTTCTTTCACGTATATACACGCCTTAATAGTATCTTTCCTACCTGGATATGCAAAGGTATGTTTTCTGATTCCCCAATAAAGTCTTGTAAAATTACCATTTTCGCCCTTACCAAATACGACGCCGGGACGAACGATAGTGAGTTGACGATCAGGTGACTTAGCCTTCCACATCATGTGTATTTTCTCCGCAACCAACTTAGAGATACCATAAGCTGTATTAGGTGTCGGCAAAGTATCTTCACACTTTAACTCCTCAGCAGCTCCATATGGTGCAATAGACGAAGTGAAAACAATCTTTTTAATACCATGCTTTTCAGCAAAAGCGCAGACATTCTCAGCACCACGTACATTAGTCTCAAAATAATATTTATCGGGATGTCCTGGTGTACGATGAATAGCTGCAAAATTAAATATCACATCATCAGAAGAGACTTCAAAAGGCACTTCTATTGGCTTGCAAACATCACAATAAATCCATTGAGCTTGATGTGATTCACCATTGCACAGTGCACTCTTATAGTTTTTTACTGTTGCCCAACTAGCTATACCTTCAACTAATGCAGAACCAACATTTGTTGGCTCAATAACATCTAGATTATAAACATTAGCATTTGGATTTGTTGACTTTATCAACTTAACCAAATGAGTTCCAATGAAACCTGTAGCTCCTATAATGATATAGTTCATAATATTACTCCTTTTCAAAATCTACGCCACCAACTAACTTACGTTTCAAAAAAGCAAAACCCTTCTTTATCCAGTTTTGTTTTTCCATAAACGAAACATTTTGTTCAATATAGTCGTGCGAATTCGTCAACAACCACACATCTAGAAGCCTCTCACTCATAAAGCCAAAGACTCTAGAATTATATTTATTATATGAACTAATATCAATTCTATTC
>JAUNDI010000036.1:4097-26380 GCA_030526155.1 Bacteroidia bacterium | reverse complement strand
CGTACTCTTCGTAAATCTCCTTAGCTAATAGTATGATAGTTGGTAGTAAAACCATAAATATTATATCTCCACAAGCGTATGTGAAATCGCTTGGTGTAAAGAATAGTCTTAATGCTGTAAAGAAATCGCTTATATTGTTTGCACGGAACAGCATCCATGCGAAATTTATGATTATCAGCGTGAATATTATATGTATTGTGCGGGGAATAAATGACCATTGTTTCTTGTTGATGCCTAGGATGCGTTCTAGGCACATTACTAGGCCATGTATGAGTCCCCACAAGACGAATGTCCAATTGGCGCCATGCCATATGCCACTTATGCCAAATGTTATTAGCAGGTTCCTGAGAGTTTTTACTTTTGTTGTTTTGCTACCGCCTAATGGGAAGTAGATATAGTCCCTAAGCCAAGTACTTAGCGAAATGTGCCATCTACGCCAAAATTCTGTTACTGATGCAGAGAAGTATGGTCTGCAGAAGTTGTCCCTGAGCGAAAAACCAAGTATTCTTGCGCATCCTATAGCTATAAATGTGTATCCTGCAAAATCGCCATATATCTGCAACGAGAAGAATACAGAGGCTATTAGTGTGCTATAGCCTTCATGGGATGCTAGATTGTTAAATACAGCGTCGACATATCCTGCAGCTCTGTCGGCTAGGCATAGCTTGAGGAAATATCCCCAAAGCATTAGTCTAAATCCAGACATGGCGAAATTGTAATCAAATTTGTGATCCTCTTTGAACTGACGAAGTAAATTTGTGCTTCGCTCTATAGGTCCGGCTACTAGCTGAGGGAAAAAGCTAACAAATAGAGCATATGTAAAGAAATTACGCTCAGCTTTTATCTCACCTCTATATACATCTATAGAATATCCTAGGGCTTGGAATATATAGAAAGAGATGCCGACAGGTAGAAGGATATCTAATCCTGGAATTTCTATGCCTATACCACTACTCCTCATAAAAGTAGATATGGATGCGGCGGCAAAGTTAAAGTATTTATAAAAGAATAGTATTGCTAGATTTAGTACTATTGCTAAGGTCAAGAAACTTTTCTTCTTTTTGGTATTTTCATTGTATTTATCTATGAAAATAGCAGCTGTATATGTTATTATAGTACTACCAAGGAGTAATAATACATAAATTGGCTTCCAGCACATATAGAAATAGTAGCTAGCCAAAAGTAGCATTATATTTCGTGCCTTTAAAGATACGCTTTCTGGTAGCATGGCGCGCATTGTCCAGTATGCTATGCATACGATAGGGAAAAATACTATGAATTCTAATGAGTTGAATAACATTATATTATTGATTCTATTTTATTCATAATACTTGATACGCCAAATGTGCTACCTCTTGTGATAGCTTTCTCTTGGTATTTTGACAATAACTCTCTGTCGTCCAATAACTTTTTTATTCCGTTATACAACCCCTCCCCATCTTCGTTATTTTCCACTAGCATTCCATATTCGCCCTCATTCAAAAGTTCGTTTGGGCCAGAGCAGTATGTGCTTATGACAGGGACTCCTAATACTAGTGCCTCGGCAATAACTAGGCTATAACCTTCAGAACGTGAAGAACAGACAAAAAGGTCGGAATTCGCTATATATTGATATGGGTTCTTCTGGAACCCTAGTAGGGTTATGTTGTTAGCTAGGTTGTTATTGGTGATGTATGACTCTAGTTTAGCTCTTTCATCTCCCTCTCCAAGTATGTCTAGGTGAAGTTTGTAGCCTTCATCTAATAGTCTTTTAACGATACGTACTAAAATATCATATCCTTTTAGATGAACAAGTCTACCTATTGTTATGATATTTAGTTGTTTTCTGTATTTGTTATCTTTTCCTAACGAAGATATATTGGATTTAGTAATAATTTCCTCTGAATCAATAGGATTATATATGGTACATATCTTATTGTTCTGTCCGTAAACGTCAGAGAATGACTGCTCGACTGATTTAGATACGGTTATTATCTTTCCAAAATGGCTATATGCTTTTGTTTCTTCGCTAATATTCTTGAAGATACCCATTTCCTGTGTCCATGGGTTAATTTTTAGGTCTGTATGTACCCAAGCAATCTTCTGAGCCTTCTTATTGGTACTAGTCGACATAAGTTTTGTGGCAAACCCTTCACAAAAGGCTATCTCAGTATCATACCCTTTTGGTATCCACAATTTATATACCCATGATAACGGGAGAATATTGTATATCAGTTTATATTTTATGGCATACCATATTCTTCCTATAGGGGAAAGACTAGCTTTATCGCGTAGGATAGGACGATAATTGGCATATTTCTTTATATCTTCTACGTAGGGGCCTGTGCCAACTATAGGGCATACTGTGACATCGAATCTCTCTTTGTCAATATGCTTTACAATGGTGCTGAGCACCTTCTCCGCACCGCCACCTCCAAGAGACTCTATTACAAAGAGAATTTTACGTTTCATAATTGTTTCCTTCCCTCACCCCCAATACCCCAACTCCCCACAAGCCATAAAACTCAATGACTCATAGGTGTTTACGAGGTTGTTTATGCAAAATAGCGTCTTTTTCGTGGGTATTGGGGGCTAGGTTTTGCTAGGCTTTTGTCTTTACAAATGTAACACTTTTTTATAATCTACCCAAGTGTAGTCTAAAGTCTTGCTCTATAGGTCTAAATTTTCTTGTCTTTTTGCTGTTTTGTGTAATGCACTGAAAATAAAGTATATAAGCAATAATTTGCCACTTTTAAGGGGGAATAATCACCCTTTCATGCCACTTTTAAGGGGGAATGGACATTATACGCCGACGCCGTACTCGCATTTTATCTCCTCCATTACGAAGGTGCTCTCTAGGGAGGCGATGTTGTCGTGCTTGCCTAGGACGTTGAGGAGAAATTGCTGGTAGTACTGCATGTCGGGCGATTGGATGCGGAGTAGGTAGTCGAAGGAGCCTGATATATTATAGCATTCTGTTACCTCGGGGATGGTTTTTACCATATTACTAAAGGCATAGGCTCGCTCGCTGTTGAGTTGCCTTAGTTTTACGGAGCAGAATACAGTGAAGCCTTTGTTGAGTTTCTGGGCGTCTAATATAGTAGCATACTTCTTTATATAGCCTGTGCGCTCTAGTCGTTTTACACGCTCGTAGGTAGGCGTAGTGGATAGGTGCACCCTCGAAGCAAGCTCTTTATTGGTCAAACGGGCGTCATGCTGGAGTACGCGGAGTATCTCTTTGTCCTTTTCGTCTAGTTTATATTCTGTTTCCTGTGCCATAAGTATATTGTTATTAGAATATTATTCTTTTGAGATGATGCAAAACTACAATTTTATTCTTTATTACACAATCTTCTTCCGTAGTTTATTCCACTGTTGCAACTTTGTATCAGAAAAATAACAGAAACAAAAACAAAAAACGAATACAGATATGAGTACAAAAAATCTACACATTGAGACATTGGCCCTTCATGTTGGCCAGGAGCAGGCAGACCCAACAACTGACTCACGCGCAGTGCCTATCTACCAAACAACATCGTATGTCTTCCGTAATTCTCAGCATGCAGCCGACCGTTTCGGTCTTCGCGACGCAGGTAATATCTATGGCCGACTCACAAATACTACACAGTCGATCTTCGAAGAGCGTGTAGCAGCCCTCGAGGGTGGTGTAGCAGGCTTGGCAGTAGCAAGTGGTGCAGCAGCTATCACATACGCACTTCAGAACGTAGCACGTGCAGGTGATCATATCGTAGCTGCAGATAATCTTTATGGCGGTTCGTATAACCTTATAGTTAATACACTATCTACACAAGGAATTGACCATACAATAGTAAAAATCAACGATATTAAGGCATTAGAGGCAGCTATCCGCCCTAATACAAAGGTAATATACGCTGAGACATTCGGTAACCCAAATTCAGATGTTACAGATCTTGAGGCAGTTGCAGAGGTAGCACATCGTCATGGTATCCTATTTATAGTAGATAACACATTCGGTACTCCTTGCCTCATTAGACCATTAGAGCATGGCGCAGATATCGTAGTACACTCGGCTACAAAGTTCATTGGCGGTCACGGTTCTTCCCTCGGTGGTGTGATTGTTGATGGTGGTAAGTTCGACTTCAAGGCAAATGCCGACCGCTACCCATCAATTGCTAAGCCAGATCCATCATACCATGGTGCAGTATTTGCAGATGTAGCAGGCGCAGCAGCCTTTGTGACACGTATTCGTGCCGTAATCTTGAGAGATACAGGTGCTACAATCTCGCCATTCAACGCTTGGATATTGCTACAAGGCGTAGAGTCGCTCCCATTGCGCGTTGAGCGTCATGTAGAGAACGCCCTCAAGGTAGTCGACTTCCTAAGCAAGCACCCAAAAGTGGCTAAGGTCAACCACCCATCCCTATCATCGCATCCTGACCATGCGCTATATACCAAGTACTTCCCTAACGGAGCAGGTAGCATCTTCACCTTCGAGGTTAAGGGTGGCGAGAAAGAGGCTTGGGCGTTCATTGATGCGCTACAGATCTTCTCACTCTTGGCTAATGTGGCCGACGTTAAGTCGCTCGTTATCCACCCATACACTACTACACACTCACAGATGTCGCCAGAGGAGCTTGCACAGCAAAATATCACTCCTGCTACAGTGCGTTTGAGCATAGGTGTAGAGCATATTGACGATATCCTCGCCGACATCGAGCAAGCCTTAGCGAAAATTTAGATTTTCTGCCTATAGCCAGGCTATAGCCTGGTTATAGCGAGGTTTGAGCGAGGTATAAGGAATGCATGAGGCGCTCTAACTACAGAAAACCATAAAACTATTAATTATTCATTGGTCTTTGACCTCTGAACAATGTTCACTATTAATTATTAACTATAAATCGAATATTATTATGGCAAATATTTATAATAAGCTAACATCACTAGTAGGTAATACTCCACTATTGCAATTGGACAACTTCAGCGCTAAAGAGAATTTGGCAACACCTATTACCGTAAAGGTAGAATTCTTCAACCCAGGCGGCAGTGTGAAAGACCGTGCTGCGCTACGTATGGTAGAAGATGCTGAGGCAAAAGGTATACTTCGTCCTGGTGGTACTATTATAGAGCCAACCTCTGGTAATACAGGTATCGGTTTGGCATGGGTAAGCGCCGTTAAGGGCTATCATCTCATCCTCACAATGCCAGAGACCATGAGCGTAGAGCGCCGTAAATTGGTAGCAGCTTACGGAGCAGAGATAGTACTTACCCCAGGTGCACAAGGCATGAAGGGTGCTATAGCAAAGGCACAAGAGCTACGCGACTCAATAGAGGGCGCAGTAATACTCAACCAGTTTGAGAACCCAAGTAACCCATCTGCACACTATAATACTACAGCCGAAGAGATTTGGCGCGATACAGACGGACAGATTGACGTCTTTGTGGCAGGTGTAGGCACAGGCGGAACAGTGAGCGGTGTAGGCAAGCGCCTCAAAGAGCTCAATCCAAACATATATGTAGTAGCAGTAGAGCCAGAGAGCAGTGCTGTGTTAAGCGGCGAGCCATCTGGTGCACACAAGATTCAAGGTATCGGAGCAGGCTTTGTGCCAAAGAACTTCGATAGAGAGGTTGTAAATGAGATAGTTAAGTCGCCTAACGATGCCGCTATCCTCACAAGCCGTAAACTATCCCTCACAGAAGGCCTTCTTGTAGGTATCTCCTCAGGCGCAGCAGCCTACGGAGCAACAGTTATCGCCAACAGACCAGAGTTTAAGGGAAAGCGCATAGTAGCCCTCCTCCCTGATACTGGCGAAAGATACCTCTCTACTGTGCTATACGACACAGAGAATTATCCTCTGTAGATTATTTTTTGTACCTCTAATTTGTTTTTTGCTAGGTATATCCCTTGGATGTACCTAGCTTTTATTTTGTAAGTGAACCACCTCAATTCTTTTATATTCGTGTAAAATAGGTCGGAAATATTACATTTCGTAAGCTCAAAACCCAAATATTGCCTTAAAAACTGTTAATTCGAGCATTTTTTCTTTCATTTTGTTTGGTAGTGTAATATCAATATGTAACTTTGCAACCAAATCAAGCTATTTACTATTGAAATGAAAGTCACACACTCACTTCAATAGCGAAATATAAGTAAATAGGTTAAATTTATGAATACTACACAATTCAAAGGGCTTTACAATCCACAGAACGAGCACGACGCTTGCGGCGTGGGTATGGTAGTAAACATACATGGCAATAAGAGTCATGAGTTGGTGGACAACGCACTCCGCGTGCTCGAGAATATGGAGCACCGTGGCGCTGAGACACGCGACAAGACAGGTGATGGAGCTGGTATCTTGGTACAGATTCCACACGAGTTTATTCTCCTTCAGGGTATCCCAGTGCCAGAGAAGGGCAAATATGGTACAGGTCTCGTCTTCCTCCCACGCGACGAGAAGCGCCAAGCCGAGATACTCTCCGTAATGATTGAGGAGATTGAGAGAGTAGGTCTCTCCCTTATGCACCTCCGCGCAGTGCCTACAAACCCAGATGTTCCTGGTGTTGCAGCACGAGAGGTAATGCCAGATATCAAGCAGGTATTTATTACTGGTGTGTCAGATGAGGATGTACCTCATTTCGATCGTATCCTATACCGCGTACGTAAGAAGATTGAAAACCGCATAGATGATGAGGATTTCTACATCTGCTCATTATCATGTAGAGACATTATATATAAAGGTATGCTCACCTCGGGTCAGCTTCGCCGCTTCTTCCCAGATTTGAGCAATAGCTACTTCACCTCGGGTTTAGCATTGGTACACTCGCGATTCAGTACCAATACTTTCCCAAAGTGGAAACTTGCACAGCCATTCCGTTACCTCTGCCACAATGGTGAGATCAACACAGTACGAGGCAACCGCGGATGGATGAAGGCCCGTGAGAGCGTGCTCTCTAGTGGCGCCCTCGGCGATATCAAGGATATCCTCCCTATAGTAGAGGAGAATATGTCAGACTCAGCTAGCCTTGATAACGTATTTGAATTCCTCACAATGTCGGGTCTCTCATTGCCACACGCTATGGCAATACTTGTACCTGAGTCGTTTAACGATAAGAACCCTATCTCTGACGACCTAAAGGCATTCTACGAGTATTACTCTATCCTTATGGAGCCATGGGATGGTCCTGCAGCCCTAATGTTCTCTGATGGACGCTACGCAGGTGGTCTTCTCGACAGAAATGGTCTCCGTCCAAGCCGTTATACCATTACCAAGCAAGGTATCATGGTAGTAGCTAGTGAGGTAGGTGTTATCGACTTCGAGCCTAGCGATGTTGTAAGCAAGGGTCGTCTCCAACCAGGTAAGATTCTCCTTATCGATACCCAAGAGGGTAAGATCTACTACGATGGCGAAATCAAGGAGAAACTCGCCAAGGAGCACCCATACATGCAGTGGCTCTCTACAAACAGAATACAACTAGAGAAACTTAAGTCGGGTCGTAAGATAGACAATGCCGTAGCCGACTACGACCGTAAGCTCCGTGCCTTCGGTTTTGGTCAGGAGGATATCGACAAAACTATCGTCCCAATGTGTACTATAGGCCAAGAGCCAGTAGCCGCAATGGGTAATGATACCCCTCTAGCAGTAATATCAGATCGCCCACAGACACTTTTCAACTATTTCCGTCAGCAGTTTGCCCAGGTTACCAACCCAGCTATCGACCCTATTCGCGAGGAGCTTGTCATGTCGCTCACAGAGTATATAGGTCGCGTAGGTTCAGGTATCCTTACTCCAGATGAGTCTAACTGTAAGATGGTACGTCTCCCTCAGCCTGTATTGACCAATACTGAACTTGACATCCTATGTAATATCCGTTACAAGGGCTTCAAGACTACCAAACTCTCGATGCTATTCGAGATATCAAAGGGCGAGAGTGGTTTACGTGCAGCATTGGACAACCTCTGCAAAAAGGCTGAGGAGAGCGTCGACGAGGGTGTAAACTATATCATCCTATCCGACCGCGATATAGATGCAACTCACGCAGCTATACCATCTCTCCTCGCAGTAAGTGCAGTTCACCACTACCTTATCAGTGTAGGTAAGCGTGTACAGACTGCCCTTATCGTAGAGAGTGGTGAGATTCGCGAGGTAATGCATGCGGCACTCCTCCTCGGTTATGGTGCTAGCGCTATTAACCCTTACATGACATTCGCTATCCTTGATAAGCTTGTTAAGGATCACAAGATACAGGAGGAGTATGCTACAGCCGAGCATAACTACATTAAGGCTGTAGATAAGGGCCTCAAGAAGATAATGTCTAAGATGGGTATCTCTACCATTCGCTCATACCGCGGTGCTAAGATATTCGAGTCGGTAGGTATCTCTGAGGATGTTCTCCGTAAGTATTTCGGTACAGAGATGAGTACCATAGGTGGTATTGGTCTTCGCGATATCGCTAAGGAGTATATAGCTCTCCACGATGATGGCTATTCAGTAGAGGTAGACGAAAAGACAATACTTAAGAATAATGGTCTATTCTCATACCGTAAGGATGGTATCGACCACGCTTGGAACCCTGAGACAATAGCCAACCTACAGATTGCTACTCGCTTAGGCTCATACAAGAAGTTTAAGGAGTGGTCAGCTGAGGTAGACCAAAAGGAGCGTCCAATATTTATTCGTGATTACTTCTCATTCAAGAAGGCAGCAGTTCCTACCCCTATCGACGAGGTAGAGCCAGTAGAGAGCATCGTTCGTCACTTCGTTACTGGTGCTATGTCATTCGGAGCTCTCTCTATCGAGGCTCACGAGGCATTGGCTATCGCAATGAATAAACTTGGTACCCGAAGCAATACTGGTGAGGGTGGTGAGGACAATGCCCGCTACCATACAGAGGTTGATGGTGTAAGCCTCAGCTCAAAGACAAAGCAGATCGCCTCTGGTCGTTTCGGTGTGACTGCAGAATATCTCGTTAATGCCGAGGAGCTCCAAATCAAGGTAGCTCAAGGTGCTAAGCCAGGTGAAGGCGGACAGCTCCCAGGCTTCAAGGTTAACAAGATTATCGCTAAGACACGTAACGCTATCCCAGGAATCACACTTATATCACCTCCACCACACCATGATATCTACTCTATTGAGGATTTGGCACAGCTCATCTTCGACCTCAAGAATATCAACCCTACAGCAGCTGTAAGTGTTAAGCTCGTTGCAGAGAGTGGAGTAGGTACTATCGCGGCTGGTGTGGCTAAGGCAAAGGCTGACCTAATAGTTATCTCAGGTGCCGAGGGCGGTACAGGTGCTAGCCCAGCTAGTAGTATGCGATTCGCAGGCATATCACCTGAGATCGGTCTAGCTGAAACACAGCAGACTCTCGTTCTCAATGGCCTCCGTAGCCAGGTGAGAATACAGACCGATGGCCAGCTTAAGACAGCTAAGGATGTAGTCCTTATGGCTATGCTCGGTGCTGATGAGTTCTCTTTCGGTACTCTCCCTCTTATCGTTCTCGGTTGCGTGATGATGAGAAAGTGTAATACCAATACTTGCCCAGTGGGTGTAGCAACTCAGGACGAGGCTCTAAGAGCTAAATTCCGCGGTCGCGCCGAGTATGTGGTCAACTTCTTCAAGTTCCTCGCAGAGCAGACTCGTGAGTACCTATCAGAGATTGGTGTTCACTCTCTCAAGGAGATTATCGGTCGCACAGACCTTATCGAGGTACATCAACCTTCTGCCGATACTAAGCAGGGTACTATAGATTTTTCACGCCTCCTACATAAGCCTGAGAGCGAAAAGCCTCTCTATTGGGATCGTGGTGAGTTTACTAAGATTGCTAATGTCAAGGACGAGGATATCATCCGCTCTTGCCAAGCTGCAATAGAATATAAGGAGGAGGTTAACCTCGATTACGCTATCAAGAATACCGACCGTGCCGTGGGTACCATGCTCTCTGGTGTAATTGCTAAGAAGTATGGCGAGGCAGGTCTCCCAGATCAGACAATAAATATCAAGTTCAAGGGTAGCGCTGGTCAGTCTTTCGGTGCCTTCGCAGTAAATGGTGTTAACCTACGTCTCGAGGGTGAGGCAAATGACTACTTCGGTAAGGGCCTCTCTGGTGGTAGAATATCTATCCTCCCACCTGTACGTAGCGACGCTAACTTCAAGGCCGAGGATAATATCATAGCTGGTAATACTGGTTTGTATGGTGCAACAAGTGGTGAGCTATATGTTAATGGTCGAGTAGGCGAACGTTTCGCAGTACGTAACTCGGGTGCTATAGCTGTTATCGAGGGCGCTGGCGACCACTGTTGTGAGTATATGACTGGCGGTAGGGTAGTAATACTTGGTGAGACAGGTAGAAACTTTGCCGCAGGTATGTCGGGCGGTGTAGCTTATGTTTGGGATAAGAAGCACAATTTCGACTACTTCTGTAACATGGATCAAGTGGAGATTACTCTCGTCGAAGAGGCTTCGGCTCGTAAGGAGCTTCACGAGCTTATCCGTCAACACTACCTCTATACTGGCTCTTCTCTCGCTCGAACAATGCTCGACGATTGGAATAGGTACATAGAGGATTTCATCCAAGTTACCCCTATCGAGTACAAGCGCGTGCTCCAAGAGGAGAAGATGCGCGAACTCCAACAGAAAATTGCCGATATGCAAATCATTAACAACTGATCATCATCATGGGAAATCCTAAAGCATTTTTGTCTGTGCCTCGCGTAGAGGCTGGACACAGACCCATACTAGATAGAATACACGACTTCGCTGAGGTAGAGCAGACGCTCAACTCGCACGATCGTAAACTCCAAGCTTCTCGTTGCATGGATTGTGGCGTACCTTTCTGCCATTGGGCTTGCCCTCTAGGTAATAAGGCGCCTGAATGGAATGACGCTCTCTATAAGGGCGAGTGGGAGTTGGCTTACCGACTCCTAAATGATACTAACGACTTCCCTGAGTTCACAGGTCGTATCTGTCCTGCTCTATGCGAGAAGGCTTGCGTACTTAACCTCACAGATCATGCCCCTTCTACCAATAGAGAGAATGAGGCTGCTATCACAGAGGCTGCTTGGCGCGAGAATTATATTACCCCTAAAAAGTATACCCGTAATGGCAAGAAGGTGGCTGTCATAGGTGCAGGTCCCGCCGGCCTCGTAGCTGCTAACCGCCTCAATAAGATGGGTTACCTCGTAACAGTATTCGAGAAAAACGAGGCTGCAGGTGGTCTACTCCGTTATGGTATACCTAACTTCAAGCTTAATAAGGCTGTCATCGACCGTCGTATCGACCTCCTCGTTGCAGAGGGTATAGAGTTTAAGTACAACTCTCCAGTAGATGCTACTAAACTCCCTGAGGGATTCGATGCTTATGTGCTCAGTACTGGTACTCCTCAAGCACGCGATCTTAATATTCCTGGTCGCGAACTACAGGGTGTTCACCTCGCTCTCGAACTCCTCGCTCAGCAAAATCGCGTACTCGCTGGTATGGAGTTCTCTAAGGAGGAGCGCGTAACAGCTAAGGGTAAGGATGTCCTCGTTATCGGTGGCGGTGATACTGGTTCAGACTGTATCGGTACCTCTCACCGCCAAGGATGTAAGAGTGTTACCCAAATCGAAATCATGCCTAAGCCTGTCGATGGTCCAGACGACCCTCAGAATCCTTGGCCAAACTGGCCTAGAACTCTTAAGACTACAACATCTCACGAGGAGGGTTGTACTCGCCGTTGGAATATCAACTCTCTCGAGTTTATAGGTAAGAATGGTAAGCTTACAGGTGTAAAGGTGCAGCCTATCGACTGGAAGCCTAATCCAGAGGGTGGTCGTCCTATAATGGTCGAGGCTGGCGAACCAGAAATCATCAAGTGCGAAATCTGTTTCCTCGCTATGGGCTTCCTTAAGCCTCAGCACCCAGAGTTCCCTGCTAATGTCTTCGTCTGTGGCGATGCCGCTAATGGCGCTTCTCTCGTAGTTCGTGCTATGGCTAGCGGTCGTAAGGCAGCTCAAGACGTAGATGCTTTCCTAAAAAAGTAATATCGAATAGTCAACGGGGACTTCTGTTAAGTCCTAACATTAGTCCCCATATTATACAACTTAATACCGATGAGTTATGAAAAAAATTGAAGCAATCATCCGAAAGACTAAGTTTGAGGAGGTTAAGGAAGCTC
Source organism: Bacteroidia bacterium (assembly GCA_030526155.1). Classification (GTDB taxonomy): domain Bacteria; phylum Bacteroidota; class Bacteroidia; order Bacteroidales; family Marinilabiliaceae; genus W3P20-009. Next base: position 14,269 of record JAUNDI010000036.1, on the reverse strand, counting down.
TCCTAAGCTCAGACATCGACTGGTTCGAGTACTACCCAGTACACGGTATCGGTCAGAGCCGTCAGGAGCGTATCTACCGTGGCGTCGTCTACAGTACTGATATGATTGAGCGTATCAAAATCGCTATCGTCCTCCGCGATGTGCTCGTTGACGATACCGTTAAGGTATTACGCGAAACCGCGCACACTGGTGAGGTCGGCGATGGTCGTATCTTTATTACTGATGTGATAGATTGTTGGTCTATCCGCACTGGCGACCACGGCGATACAGTTCTTAAAGATAAGAAGTAGTATCGCCCTCTTTGTTTTTGGGAGTCTGCTAAAAGTAATTTTTACGAGCAACAAGTAAGATTTTTACGAGCAACAAGGGTGCTCCCCGAGTCTTCCCCGAGTGCAGACAACCACACAATTGTCATTTATCCATTATCAACTATCAATTATTTTATTATGGTAGCAACATTTTTATCTGCAGTGGCTGAACCAGCTATTGTAGAAGAGGCAAAAGATTTTGTCAACGGTTTGGATACCCTCTGGGTATTGTTAGGTGCAATGTTAGTATTCTGGATGCAGCCTGGTTTCGCTCTCGTAGAGGCTGGATTAACTCAGGCTAAGAATACAGCGAATATCTTGATGAAGAATTTCATGGACTTTATGGCTGGTACAGTCCTCTACTGGATCCTCGGATTCTCTATCATGTATGGCGCTGGTAATGCTTTCTTCGGTTGGGATGGTTTCTTCTTCATCGGTGAGGATTCTAATGTGCCTGCTGAAGCAACATTCATCTTCCAGACAGTATTCGCAGCTACAACAGCTACCATAGTATCTGGTGCAATGGCTGAGCGTACTAAGTTCTCTATGTATGTAGTCTATTCAATGCTTATCTCGGCTTTTATCTACCCTCTAGAGGGTCACTGGTCTTGGGGCGGTGGCTGGCTCTCTGAGCTCGGTTTCCACGATTTCGCTGGTTCTACAGTAGTACACCTCTGTGGTGGCGCTCTCGCTCTTGCTGGTGCTATAGTTCTCGGCCCTCGTGTAGGTAAGTATGATAAGAATGGTAAGTCTCGCGCTATTCCAGGTCACAACCTCGTCCTCTGCGCTCTCGGCGTATTCTGCTTGTGGATCGGTTGGTTCGGTTTTAACCCATGTTCTACAGTGGCTGCTACTGGTTACGCTAACGCAGTATCTATGTCGCATGTCTTCGTTACAACAAATATGGCTGCTGCTGTAGGTGGTCTCGTAGCTCTCTTCTATACTTGGATTGTAGAGGGTAAGCCTGGTCTCTCAATGGTTTGCAACGGTGTTCTTGCCGGCCTCGTAGGTATTACAGCTGGTTGCGATTGCGTGGATATCTGGGCATCAGCAGTTATCGGTGGCGTTGTATCATTGGTAATGTGTCTTGCTGTAAGCTTTATCGATAAGGTAATGAAGGTCGATGATCCTGTTGGTGCAGTATCTGTTCACGGCGTAGGCGGTTTCCTCGGTACTGTATTCGTAGGCGTATTCTCTAATGACGCTTATGGCGTAGAGACTTCAGTAGGTGTTCAGACTCTCGGCGCTACAGTTGTTGCACTATTCGCTTTCGGTGTAGGTATGCTCCTATTCACTATCATCAAGAAGACTCACGGTCTCCGTTGCGATAGACGTGTTGAGGAGGAGGGTCTCGATGTTTACGAACATGGTGAGTCTTGCTACAACAACTAATCATTATTCTTAATTCACTTATCACTTATTCATTTCTAAATCTTAATATTATGAAAGCGTTAAAATCTACAATATTGCTTACCTTGATGTCATGCTTCGGCATGGCATCGGTAAATGCTCAAGATTCAGCAGAACCTACTCTTGGTGCAGATTTCGTTAGCCAATACATCTGGCGTGGTACCGATTGCGGTAACATCTCTGTTCAGCCTTCTCTAGGCGTATCTTACAAGGGGTTCTCTGTATCTGCTTGGGGTAGCGTCGGTTTCGATAGCGCCGATACTAAGGAGTTCGACCTTACTCTAGGATACTCCCTCGGTAATTTCAATATCGGTGTTACTGATTACTGGTTTAGCGCTGGCGGCGACTCTCGTGGTCGTTACCTCATGTACAAGGCGCATAGCACAAACCATGTATTCGAGGCTAACGTGGGTTACGATTTCGGCCCAGTGGCTTTGCAGTGGTACACTAACTTCGCCGGCAACGATGGCGCTAAGGAGGATGGCAAACGTGCATACTCTTCTTATTTCGAGATATCAGCGCCTTTCTCGTTGGCTACCCTCGATTGGACAGCCTCTGTAGGTATCGTACCTTGGGAGACTGATCTTTATGGAACTTCTGGTTTCGCTATTACTAATATCAACCTCGGCGCATCTAAGGATATCAACCTTACTGAGTCCCTTAAAATGCCAGTGTTCGCTAACGTAACAGCTAACCCTTGTTCTCAAAAGGCCTACTTCACTGTAGGATTTTCACTAATACCTCAACTTTAGGCGGTTCCCAATATTTACTAGGAATCGCCCACTAAAAACAGTAACTATTATGTGCGGAATTGTATCTATCTTCAATATCCAGACGCAGACATCAGCTTTGCGTGATAAAGCCCTACGTATGAGCCAAAAGATTCGTCATCGTGGACCAGACTGGAGTGGAATATATTGTGGGAAGTCTGCTATACTGGCCCACGAAAGACTAAGTATCGTCGATCCTGAGAGCGGAGGACAGCCTCTTTTTTCGCCTGACCGTAATCAAATCCTCGCTGTCAATGGAGAGATATACAATCATAAGTCTATCCGTCAGGATTTTGAAGGTAGATATGAATTCCAAACTGGTAGCGACTGTGAGGTGATCCTTGCTTTGTGGAACTCTATCAATCACGATACAGAGGATGTAGAAGCTGGTATCGTTCGCCTCTTCGAAAGCCTTAATGGTATATTCGCTTTCGCTCTCTATGATGAGCAACGCGATGAATTCCTCATCGGTCGTGACCATATCGGTGTAATTCCATTGTACATCGGCTTCGATGCCGATGGCAAAGTATATGTTGCTTCTGAGCTCAAAGCGCTCGAGGGTCAATGCGAGCGCTATGAGCCTTTCCTTCCAGGCCATTTCTATTGGAGCAAAAAGCCTGGTCTCACTAAATGGTATACTCGCGACTGGATGCAGTATGATGCCGTAAAGGATAATGAGGCGTCTAGCGAGGATATCCGTCAAGCTCTTAGAGCTGCTGTAAAACGACAAATGATGTCTGATGTGCCTTATGGTGTTCTCCTCTCAGGCGGTCTAGACTCAAGCGTCATATCTGCTATTACCGAAAAATATGCCGAGCATCGTATCGAGGATAATAGCGAGACTAAGGCTTGGTGGCCTCGTCTCCACTCTTTCGCCGTGGGCCTTAAGGGTGCACCTGATCTAGCTAAGGCTAAATTGGTGGCTGATCATATCGGTACCGTGCATCACGAAATAAATTATACTATCCAAGAGGGTCTCGATGCTATTCGCGACGTGATTTACTTCATCGAAACATACGATGTTACTACCGTTCGCGCATCTACCCCTATGTACCTCCTCGCTCGTGTCATTAAGTCTATGGGTATCAAAATGGTCCTCTCTGGTGAGGGCGCCGACGAGATTTTCGGTGGTTACCTATATTTCCATAAGGCTCCTAATGCTCAGGCTTTCCACGAGGAGACTGTGCGTAAGCTCTCTAAACTCCACCAGTACGACTGCCTCCGTGCTAATAAGTCTCTCTCTGCATGGGGCGTCGAGGGTCGAGTACCTTTCCTCGATAAGGAGTTCCTCGATGTAGCTATGCGTACCAACCCTCAAGCTAAAATGTGCCCTGGTAATACCATGGAGAAGCGTATCGTTCGCGAGGCTTTCGCTGATTACCTTCCAGAGGAGATCGTATGGCGCCAAAAGGAGCAGTTCTCTGATGGCGTGGGTTACTCTTGGATTGATACCCTAAAGAAAATTACTTCAGAGGCTGTCTCTGATGAGCAGATGGCTCACGCTTCTGAACGATTCCCTATTAACCCTCCTCGTAATAAGGAGGAGTACTACTATCGTACAATATTCGAGGAGCATTTCCCTTCTGAGTCCGCTGCTCGTAGCGTGCCTTCAGTGCCTTCTGTAGCATGTAGCTCTGCTGAAGCTCTCGCTTGGGACGAGTCGTTCCGTAACCTAAATGACCCTAGCGGTCGCGCTGTAAAGGGTGTTCACGAACAAGCTTACTAATATTATGGAACGTAAAATAGAATTTACTAAAATGCATGGCTTGGGTAACGATTACATCTATATCGATGCTGATCGTTTCCCTATAGCCGACCCATCTGCTTTCTCTATCAAGTGGAGTAAGCCTCATACTGGTATCGGTTCGGATGGTCTTATACTGATTTCTAAGTCTGATATTGCCGACTATCGTATGCGTATCTTCAATGCCGATGGTTCCGAGGCGTTGATGTGTGGCAATGGTTCTCGTTGCGTCGCTAAGTATGTATACGATAAGAAAATTGCGAGCAACAAGGATACAGAGACTATGGATTCTAAGTCTATCTCTAAGGCTTCCATAGCGCTCGAAACTAACGCGGGTATCAAAAACATAGATATAGATGTTAAGGGTGGGGTAGCAGTGGCTGCTACCGTCGATATGGGCGAACCTATCCTTAATAATACTGCTCAGGTTAATACGGACGACGGCTCTCTTAATGGCCAAAGTATCGTTGTCGAGGAGCATCCTTTCCATCCTACTTTCGTCTGCATGGGTAATCCTCATTGCGTCATATTCGTGGATGATGTCTCTCGAGTACCTGTAGAAATCCTCGGTCCTCAAATCGAGTTTAACCCTATCTTCCCAGAACGTACTAATGTGGAGTTTGTTCAGGTCCTCTCTGATGGCTCTCTCCGTATGCGCGTGTGGGAACGTGGCTCTGGTATTACTCAAGCTTGCGGTACTGGCGCTTGCGCTACTGCCGTGGCAGCTTTCCTCACAGATCGCGCCGGACGCCAATCTACCGTCAGAATGGATGGGGGCGACCTCCAAATCACTTGGTCTGAGGCTGATAACCATATTTATATGCATGGCCCTGCAGAAACTTCTTTCGAGGGTTATATTCTTGAAAGTTAATCTATTAGCAAAAGGCGCTATTCTATGTTAATCGTTAACTAGTAATTGTTAATTATTACATATTCGTAGCAAATAGTCCTTTGTTGGTTGTTAACTATTAATTATTAATTGTAACTTTGTAATCCGTTATGACACTCATAAACGAGAATTTCCTACAGTTGTCCAACAACTACTTGTTCTCGGAAATAGCACAGAAGGTGCGTAAATACCGAGAATCTAACCCCGACGCTAAGGTGATTAGCTTAGGAATCGGGGATGTAACTCAACCCCTCTGCCCAGCAGCTATAGAGGCTATGCACAAGGCCGTAGACGAGATGGCATCATCTTCTTCTTTCCATGGTTACGGCCCAGAACAGGGTTACGAATTCCTTCGTAAGGCAATAATCGATAATGATTTCACCCCTCGCGGTGTATCTCTAGATATAGATGAGGTGTTTATCTCTGATGGCGCTAAAAGCGATTGCGGTAATATTGGCGATATCCTAGGTACTCAATGTTCTATAGGTCTCACAGATCCTGTATATCCAGTATATGTCGACTCAAATGTTATGTGTGGTCGCGCTGGCGTGCCTACTAAGGATGGTTGGTCTAATATTACCCGTATCCCCGTATCTAGCGAAAACAATTTCAAACCTCAAGTCCCTAATAAGCACATAGATATCATATACCTATGTTATCCTAATAACCCTACTGGTACAGTCATCTCAAAGGCAGAGCTCTCTGCATGGGTGGAGTATGCTATTTCGCATGGTAGCTTGATTTTATTTGACGCAGCATACGAAGCCTATATCCAACATGATGATATCCCTCACTCAATATACGAAATCGAGGGGGCTAAGAGGGTTGCCATTGAATTCCGCAGTTTCTCTAAGACTGCTGGATTCACTGGCGTTCGTTGTGGCGCTACTGTCGTGCCTAAGGATCTCGTAGTTAGAGCGTCTGATGGTACAATGGTACATCTTAACCACCTCTGGAATCGTCGCCAATGTACCAAGTTTAATGGTACCTCTTATATTACCCAACGCGCCGCAGAGGCTATATACTCGGCCGAGGGTAAAAAACAGGTGCGTGAGACTATCAATTATTATATGTCTAACGCTAAATATATGCGTGAGTCACTAAATGCCCTAGGTTATCAGACTTTCGGTGGCGAAGATGCCCCTTATATCTGGCTCAAAACGCCTGATGGTGTATCGTCTTGGGAGTTCTTCGATAGGGTGTTGAATGAGCTAAGTATCGTTATTACTCCTGGTGTGGGCTTCGGTCCTACAGGCGAGGGGTATGTGCGTCTTACTGCATTCGGTAATAAACAGCAAACAGAAGAAGCAATACATAGATTTCAACAATGGAAACACTGAAGCATGAATGTGGAGTGGCTATGATTCGTCTCCTAAAGCCACTCTCTTTCTACAAGGAAAAGTATGGTACAGAGCAGTACGGCCTTAATAAGCTGTACTTGCTCATGGAAAAACAGCACAATCGCGGTCAGGAGGGCGCAGGTATAGCCTGCGTCAAACTCAATGCCAACCCAGGCGACGAGTATATGTTCCGCGAAAGGGCAGCTGGAACTACCGCCATTACCGAGATATTCAACAACATAGCTTCAATGCCCACCGGGTCTTTCCTAGGTGAGGTTTACATGGGCCACCTCCGCTATTCAACAACAGGCAGAAGTGGCCTTGATTATATCCATCCATTCCTTCGCCGTAACAACTGGCGCGCTAAAAATCTCGCGCTATGCGGTAACTTTAATATGACTAACGTGGATGAGATATTCTCTAGCATTGTGGCTAATGGTCAACATCCTCGTAAATATGCCGATACGCATATCATCCTCGAACAGGTAGGCCACCGCCTCGACCGCGAAATAGAACGCGTATTCCAACAGTGCCACGCCGAAGGTCTAACGGGCCTCGACCTCACTCACGCTATCGAGGAGAAGGTGGATATCGCTAATGTCCTTAAAACGTCTACGCCTATATGGGATGGCGGTTATGTGATGTGCGGACTCACTGGTAGTGGCGAGACTTTCGCCGTGCGCGACCCATGGGGCATCCGCTCTGCTTTCTGGTATCAGGATGATGAGATAATCGTCCTCGCCTCTGAACGCCCAGTTATTCAAACCGTTCTCAATGTTCAGGCGTCTGATATCCACGAACTCCAGCCTGGTCAGGCTCTTCTTACTAATAAGCATGGTAAAATGCGCCTCGAACAGATAAATACACCTGGTCGTAAGCGTGCATGCTCTTTTGAACGTATATATTTCTCTCGTGGCTCCGATGTGGATATATATGCCGAGCGTAAAATGATGGGTCAGGGTACCGTAGAACAAATCCTCCCTGCTATCGATTACGATGTGGAGCACACCGTATTCTCTTATATTCCTAATACTGCCGAGGTGGCGTACTATGGTCTCCTAGATGGTATGAATGCTTACCTCAATGAGCAGAAGGTGCGTCGCATCGAGGCGCTAGGTCATAACCCTTCGCACGACGAGCTAGAGAAAATCCTCTCTATGCGTATCCGTGGCGAAAAGGTGGCTATCAAGGATATCAAACTTCGTACCTTTATTGCCGAGGGTAATAGCCGTAACGACCTAGCTGCTCACGTATACGATATTACTTATGGTAGCCTTATCCCTAATGTCGATAATCTTGTAATAATTGATGATAGTATCGTGCGTGGTACTACTCTCCGCCAATCTATCATAAAGATTATGGCTCGCCTAAATCCTAAGAAGATTATCATCGTCTCTTCTTCTCCTCAGATTCGTTACCCTGATTACTATGGTATCGATATGTCTAGCGTTGAGCAATTCATCGCTTTCAAGGCGGCTATCGAACTCCTAAAGGATCGTGGTATGTCTGATGTCGTAAGCCAAGTATACGAAAAGGTGTCTAAACAGCTAGAGGAGGGCGTAACAGATGATTCTGTTAACTATGTCAAGGAGATTTATGCTCCATTTACAGATCAGGAGATATCTCGTAAAATAGTGGAGCTACTCACTCCTCCAGAGGTTAAAATACCAGTGGAAATCATATTCCTCCCTGTAGAGGGTCTTCATAGGGCTTGTCCTGACCATACTGGCGATTGGTACTTTACGGGTGATTATCCTACTAAGGGCGGCCTCCGTATGCTCAATCGCGCATTTATCAACTATTACAATAGCTCAAAATAAACAATAAGCAACATATCAATATGAATACCAAGTTTATCTTCGTTACCGGTGGTGTGGCCTCTTCTCTAGGTAAGGGCGTCATGGCTTCTACTATCGGTCGCCTCCTCCAAAATCGTGGTTACAAAATTACTATTCAAAAGTTTGACCCTTATATAAATGTCGACCCAGGTACACTTAACCCTAATGAGCATGGTGAGTGCTATGTTACCGTAGATGGTTATGAGTGCGACCTCGACCTCGGTCATTATGAGCGTTTCACTGATATCAAGACTACTCGCTGGAATAGCTTTACTACTGGTCGTATCTATATGGAGGTTATAGATAAGGAGCGCCGTGGCGAATATGGCGGAAAAACAGTCCAAGTAGTGCCTCATATTACAAATGCTATCAAGGAGAATATGCTCCGTACTAGTAAGGATAATGACCTCGATTTCGTAATTACCGAAATAGGCGGTACAGTTGGCGATATCGAGGGCCTACCTTTCCTTGAGGCTATTCGTCAGCTAAAATGGGAACTTGGTGAGGATGCTATAGTAGTCCACCTCGCTTATGTGCCTTATATCGCTGCTGCAGGCGAACTTAAAACTAAGCCTACTCAGCATAGCGTAAAACAACTCCAAAGCTATGGTATTCAGCCCGATTGTATAATCCTCCGTTCCGAACATCCTCTATCAGTAGACCTCCGTCGTAAGGTGGCAGGATTCTGTAATGTCCGCCCCGACTGTGTCCTCCATAGCCCCGATGTGTCTACTATATATGAGTTGCCTATCCGTATGCACGAGGACGGCCTCGATGAGGTAATCCTTAAGCTATGTAGCGTATCCGCCGCAGATATGGCTTCTCACTCTCTCTCTTGTAATAACGATTTTAATGAGCGTTGGAAGAATTTTGTCGACCTCCGCGTATCTGCTTCAGAGGAGCTTCATATCGGTTTCATAGGTAAGTATAACCTCCAAGATGCTTACAAGAGTATCACAGAGAGTATGTCTATCGCTGGTACATATAAGTCTCGTAAGGTTAAATGCCATTTCATCGATAGCGAACATATTACTGAGGCTAATGTGGCCGACCAACTCAAGGGTATGCAGGGCTATGTCATCTGCCCTGGTTTCGGCGACCGTGGTATAGAGGGTAAGATAACAGCGGCTAAATACCTCCGCGAAAATAATCTCCCTACTCTTGGTATCTGCCTCGGTATGCAAATCATGGCTATCGAGTTCGCTCGTAATGTCCTAGGTTATGCCGATGCTCATAGCTCTGAGTTTAGTAAAACTACTCAGCATCCTGTAATAGATATCATGGAGGAGCAAAAGAATCTCGTCTACGTGGGTAATACTATGCGACTAGGTGGATACGAATGCCAACTCCGCGAGGGCTCAAAGGCAAAAACCGCTTATGCCGATGAGAAGATCGTAGAGCGTCACCGCCACCGCTACGAGCTAAATAGCATCTTCATCGACGAGATGGAGTCTAAGGGTATGATAGTAAGTGGTAAAAACCCACGAAGCGGACTAGCAGAAATCATCGAAATCCCAGCCAACCACTGGTATCTCGGTACTCAATTCCACCCAGAGTACTCAAGCTCAGTCCTCAACCCTCACCCTCTCTTCTTGGCATTCCTCGATGCCGTACTAAAATAGTCCACACTTTTTACTGTTTTATAGCGTTCTCCACTGCGTCGTCATCGCACGGCGTAGTGGAGTTTTTTACGACCAACAACCAAGCACCCGCCCCTCTCTCTACCCCCCATTCTACCTCCTCTAGCCCTCTCAAGCCTCTCTAGAACAACTAGCCCCACTAGAATAACTAGTCACCCCCCCCCCAACCAAAAAAAAAAAAAAAATTACCCCAAAAAAAATTATACAACCAAAACAACCACATAATATGGTTG
>JAUNDI010000036.1:0-4087 GCA_030526155.1 Bacteroidia bacterium | reverse complement strand
AACCCAAATAAAACATCATATTTCCCCAAATAACATTTATACTCCCATCTCTTCCTCTTCTTAGGGTGCACTATGGGTGCTCCCCGAGTGCACAATGGGTCTAGCAAGGCTCCCTCCCTATTATCATTTTCTAAATGCTAAACAAAAAGGAGCCGCCCTACATTCAGGCGACTCCCTATCTATTATCAATTATATATTATCAACTATCCCTTACCCAATTTACTTGGTAGTAAGGTCAGCACCCTGCTCATTCTTTACACTAGCGCAGTTGTAGAATGCCTTGTGACCTACCTCTACATTGTTTGGAAGAACAAACTTGAGGTTTCTGCACTCCTTGAATGTCTCTGTACCTATCTTCTTTACTGTCTGTGGTACCGATACACTCTCAAGATTCAAACAATAGCGGAACATATCTGCTGGAATGTAAGAAAGCGCTGGTAAGTCAATATGCTTAATAGCAAAGCAATCCTGGAATATACCTCTCTCAAGACGCTTGAGCGATGATGGGAAGTTAATCTGCTGGAGGTTCATACAACCTCTAAATGCCTCAAACATTATCTCCTCAAGCTGCTCGTTGAGTACAATCGAACGCATATATCTGCAGTCAGTAAATGCATTTCTCTTGATTACTCTGATAGTCTGTGGAAGTACTACCTCTGTAATATCTCTATTGCGGAAGGCATTCTCTCCAATAGCTACCACCTTGTACTGTGTGCCATTGTGTGTAACAGCCTCAGGTATAGCTATCGCTACATCTGTCTCCTCTGCCCACTCCATACCTTTTACTTGTACAGCACCATCCTGCTCGTCAAGTGTCTCATATACTAAAGAAATACCTGGTACAACCTCTTCGCGGAATTGCTGTTGGGCGATTGCTGGTAGCGCCATTACGCATACTAGCACTAATGCAAAAATCTGTTTCATATCAAAGATGTATTAGTTAGTGATTTTTTTGAAATCTTTTAGTATTTATTACGACTTCCGCCCCCCTATTGTTACGCGTCAATTATAATATTATAACCATGTTTTTACATCTTCTGAGTCCTCCGGAATCATCTCTTTATGGAACTCCGGCTCCACTCCTCTAGCTCTCTGCTCGTTGTAGTTCTTCCATAGCTTGCTGACTTTTGGGGATAACTTTAATATAGAATATATATTAAGTAGTACTATAGAGCACATACAAAGGTCTATTATCGCCCAAACATCGTCTAATGTCATAAGTCCTCCTACTATTACCGTGCCTACTGTTATGGCTCTAAATATCCACATATACCTCCTATGTGGGGTCAAAAAGCGTACCGATGTCTCACCATAATAGTAATTGCCAATAATCGAACTGAAGGCAAAGAAGAATATAGCAGCAGATATAAAATATCTCGCCCAAGGTCCTATATGTGTCTCTAATGCTCTCGTGGTTAGTATTATACCATCAGCATCAGTGCTCTTATATACGCCCGATAGTAATATGATAACTGCCGTACATGTACACACCACTAGTGTGTCAGTAAAAACGCCTAGTGCTTGTACCAATCCTTGTTTTACCGGGTGGGTTGTCTCTGCGGTAGCTGCAGCATTTGGCGCCGAGCCTTCGCCTGCTTCGTTGGAGAATAGTCCTCTCTTTACTCCTTGTGATATCGTTATACCTATAGCTCCTCCTGCCGCCTGTTCTACTCCAAAGGCGCTGCTTACTATGGTATATAGTACTCCTGGTATCTCTGTTATATTGGTAATAATGAGGTAAAATGCCAACAACAAATAGGCTATAGCCATAAATGGCACAATATATGACGATACCTTGGCTATTCTATGTATGCCCCCAAGTATTATAGCGCCTATCATAATCGCTAATACTACTGCCGCCGATATACTAGGTATACCAAATGTGTCTGATAACGAGGCGCTAATCTGGTTGCTCTGCATTATCTGGTTGGCCATGGCAAAACTCAATATCATACATATTGAGAAAATAACGCCAAGCCATCTCTTGTGTAACCCATAGTACATGTAGTAGGCTGGTCCACCTATATAGGCTCCTTTAACCTTTACTTTGTAATACTGGGCTAGGGTAGACTCGGCAAAGGCAGTGGCGGAACCAAGTAATGCCATTACCCACATCCAAAATACCGCGCCTGGTCCTCCCACAAATATCGCCGAGGCTACACCGGCTAGGTTGCCCGTGCCTATCCTACTGGCTAGCGATACCACAAAGGCATGGAATGAGCTAATGCTCTCCTCCTCTTTTTCTCCGTTCTTGTTGGATTTGTGTGATTCTGTCAGCTGCCTAATCATCATACCAAGGTGCCTAAACTGAAAGGCTTCAAGTTTATAGGTGAACCACAACGCACAGCATACTAATAGTGGAATTACAAGCCAAGTCCACAAATAATCGTTTATAAGTGTAATATACTCCATCTTGTTATATCTATTTCTGTATACAAATTTAACAAGAGTTTTCTCATATTATACTATTCCAATACCAATATCTCACTCATAGATATTACATTTGCAACACTAATTAAAGTCGACAATAGTATTATGATGAAAACATACCAAGAGGTACTAGATTATCTCTATGTCCAATTCCCAGAATATCAAAAGGTGGGCGATAAGGCTATGAAGCCTGGCTTGGGAAATATGCTTAAGCTCGAGGACCATCTCGGTCACCCTAGCCGCGCTTTCAAGGTTATCCACGTGGCGGGTACCAATGGTAAGGGCTCCGTCTCTCACTCCCTAGCCTCTATCCTCCAATCTGCTGGTTATATCGTGGGACTATATACCTCTCCTCATTTGCACGACTTCCGTGAGCGTATCCGTGTAGATGGCGCCATGATTCCCGAGGAGTATGTCATGCGTTTCGTAAACGAACACGAAATATTCCTTAAGGATCTCCACGCCTCGTTCTTCGAGATATCTACAGCTATGGCTTTCGATTACTTCAAATTCGTAGGGGTAGAGGTGGCTATCGTGGAGGTCGGACTGGGTGGTCGCCTTGATAGTACAAATGTAGTATGGCCTGAGTTGTGTGTTATTACTAATATCGGACTAGATCATACTCAGTTCCTAGGTAATTCCCTCCCCGAAATAGCAAAGGAGAAGGCTGGTATCATCAAGGAGGAGATTCCTGTCGTAATAGGTGAACGCCACCCTGAAACGGATGAGGTCTTCATCGATATGGCAGGTATTCAAGAGGCTCCTATATATTTTGCCGAGGACGAATACAAGATTATCGAATGCAAAACCGAAGGGGGTATCTCTGAATACGTAGTTCTCGACCGCCAAAAGAATCACCAACACAAGATTCCTTTCTCTCTTACGGGCAACTATCAGCGTAAAAACCTCCTTACCATCCTTAAGGCGGCATCTCTCCTCCAAACCCTCGGCTATGACATGGTAGATATCGTCTCTATTCGCGAGGGCCTAAAGGCCGTACAAGAACAGACTGGTCTTATGGGTAGATGGCAAAAGATCGCCTCAAAGCCAGATATGATCGTCGATACTGGTCATAACGCCCATGGCATGAAATATGTAGCCGAACAGCTCAATGACGAGATGCAACATTACTCCGATCTCCATATCGTAATAGGTATGGTGGATGATAAACACCCCGAGGAGGTCCTCCCTCTATTGCCTAAAGAGGCTAAATACTACTTTACCCAGGCCTCAACTCATCGCGCTGTGCCCTCAGAGGAACTCAGAAAAATGGGCGAAAAAGCAGGAAGATTGGGGAAAGCCTACAATAATGTCCAAGAAGCAATAGATGATGCGAAAAAAAATGCATCTGCTAATAGCTTGATTTTCATAGGAGGAAGCAATTATACCGTAGCAGAGGTGTAAAAAAAATGGGTAAAAGTATTGCAGGTTAAAAAAAAGTCCTTACCTTTGCATCGTCTTAAAGAAAGGGACACTGATAAAGAGGGCGTTTAGCTCAGCTGGTTCAGAGCATCTGCCTTACAAGCAGAGGGTCGGCGGTTCGAATCCGTCAACGCCCACCACTCTTTAAAGTGTCAAACATTTAAGATATTTACCCAATAGGGGCGTTTAGCTCAGCTGGTTCAGAGCATCTGCCTTACAAGCAGAGGGTCGGCGG
>JAUNDI010000035.1 GCA_030526155.1 Bacteroidia bacterium | reverse complement strand
AGTGAATTTTCTTTACCATATAGAAATATTCGCAGGGATTCTGTGGGTCGAAATAATGATTATGTTATTGATTCCTATCGAATATGTGACACTATTCCGTATATTACATTTAACTATAGATATTCAAGGAGATGGGCGATAAAACCAGGGATGTATGATTCACATAATAATAAAGAGTATTAGAGCAGATACAAACTTACTAAAGATACAACAGTTCATGTATCAGCAATCAAACTTTTACATAATCCACATTATCATGATATTGATATTGAGCATTATAATGAAAAATGCGAAGATAGGCTAACTTTTTTCGATGCTGATTTAAAGGAGCAGTTTTTGAGGGATTTATGGGAGATGATACATAGGGTAAGTAGGAGTGCAAAGCGACGCAGATTGATAGATTAATATAAAAGATAGGAAAATAGTCTTGAAAATGGAGACAAAACGTAGATATGAAATTCTCGATGGCCTCAGAGGAGTGGCGGCCATTATGGTAGTAATATTTCACTTAAGTGAAGCATTCTCTTATGACCCTGTGTATAAACATTTGAACCATGGGTATCTTTGTGTAGATTTCTTTTTTGTTCTTTCTGGTTTTGTCATTGGGCATGCCTATCAGAGACGCATGGCAAGCGGACAAATGACAAGATGGGAGTTTTTGAAGGCACGACTGATACGTCTGCAGCCAATGGTATTGATGGGCATACTACTAGGTGCGAGCTTATTCTTTTTTCAAGAATCATCATATTATCCTGGGATAGAGAGCGCCAGCATAGGGTATGTGTTACTGAATATGCTGATGAGTTTCTTCATGATACCTATTACACCCGAGTGGAATGTGAGGGGTAATGAAGAGTTATTTTTGCTAAATATACCCCAATGGTCGATGGTATTTGAGTATATAGCCAATATACTCTTCTGTATATTTGTTTACAAATTAGGAAAGAGAGGGCTTATGGTACTTGTGGCTATATTTGGAGTCATGCTAGCTGACAGTGCCTTGACTCTCAACCTTTTTGGCTTCTTACAAGCGCACGATTATCCTTGTTCGCTCAATGCGGGATGGTCGCTCACCAGTGAACAATTTTATATAGGAGTAGCACGTGTGGGGTATTCATTTTTTGGAGGTCTTTTATTGTACAATTTGCTTAATAGACAAAAGGAGCAGAGTACAGGCAACGCGATATCAGGATATAGGGCATTTACGCTATGCTCAATAATAGTTATAGGTATTGTGTGCGTAGAGCAGATAGGCGGATACGAGCATCCGCTATATGACGGTATATTTAACCTTGCATGTGTGGGGGTGGTTTGTCCGCTTACAGTATTGCTAGGAGCGAGAGCTGGAAAGGTGAGTGAAAAGATGAGCAAAGTATGTGATTTTCTTGGACGATTGTCATACCCTCTCTATTTGGCACATTATCCATTGGTGTATCTATTTCTTGTATGGATGGATACACACCATGAGGCATCGTTTATGAAGCTTGCTTTTGTTTCTGTGGGGACATTTGTGCTATCGTTGGCGATAGCTTATGCGGCTATGAAGTTGTGGGATGAGCCAGTGCGGAGGTGGCTAGCTAGAGGGGATAAGAGGTAGTTATTCTAGTGGCTCTAGATGACCTAGAGAGGAGTTGATGGGGAGGAGATGTATTATAGTTTTTTCTTTTGGGATGGAGCCTTTTCATGAAAAGGCTCTACGGAGGGGTTGTTGAGGGGTAATGGATTAAAAATTTGGCGCTATGAGTGTAACATCTGCATAATCTGTTTGAAATATTCGTGTAATACTTGGGTAGTTATTTTGCATCGTCATCGAAGAGGAAGATCAAGCCCTTCTGATGGCGATGAAAAACAAAATGACTAGAAGATTATTAGTATTATTTATTGTTACCATCACATACTTGGGGAGTGTATACGCAGGTGTGGTAAAAGGTAAGGTAACAGACTCCGAAACAGGAGAGGCACTTATTGGAGCAGCCATCACCTATGCAGAGGGCAAGGGAACATCGACTGATTTTGATGGCAACTATACACTTGAGATTCCTAATGGAAAATGTAGGATGACAGTATACTACGTCGGCTATAAAATAGTAGTAAAGGAGCTAGACGTAAAGAGTGGGACACAGCAGATAGATTTTGTTCTTGAACCAGACAACACATCACTAGGCGTTGTGACAGTGGTAGGAGAGGCTAGACGCGACACAGAAGCCGCTGCTACAAAAGAGCAGCAGGAGTCGCACGTCTCAATGACCAACGTTTCAGAGCAGCACATCAGCAAGACGCAAGATAAAGATGCTAGTGAGGTAATACGACGCATTCCTGGCATTAGCATTATCGATGAGAAATATGTGATGGTGCGCGGTCTAGCCCAGAGATACAATAACGTATGGATGAATGGTGCGGCGGTACCATCTAGTGAGGCGGACCAGAGAGCATTCTCATTTGACATTATACCATCGGCACAAATAAGCAATATGAAGGTGGTAAAATCTGCTGACCCAGAGTATCCGGCAGATTATACAGGAGGCTTTATAGTGGTAAATACAAAAGATGTACCACAAAAGAGCACTTGGAGTGTAGGTGTGGGTGGCAGTTATAACACAGAGACCCACTTTAAAGATCAAGACTACTATGAAGGTAGTAAGACAGATTTCTTAGGCTTTGACGATGGCAAACGCCAGCTACCTAATGGTATGGAGAGCAAGTTGGCCCCTCAGAATAACGGGTATTCGCTCATTGGCAATGGATTTAATAACGATTGGACGGTAAAGAGCAGAAAACCTATAGCAGACCTAAGCATATCTACAAGTATTTCACAACGTTGGAATAGAGAGAGTGGGAAAACTATAGGACTTAATGGAAGTGTGAATTACGGTAATAGTTATCGTACTATGCGCGAGATAGAGAACAATATGTTTGGCGCATATGACCAGACACACGACCAATCGAACTACCTTAGAAGAGCCAAAGACGACCAAAGTACAAATAACGTCAGACTAGGCGCTATGTTAGGATTAGTATGGCTATCGGCCGACAACAACCACAGAGTAGAGCTAAAGCAGATATTCAACCAGCTAGGCAAGAGCAGATATACCTACAGAAAAGGATATGATGCGCAGAGCGACTATATGGAGCAGGCAGAGTATTACTATCAGAGTAGACTTACATATAACGCTGGATTTGCTGGCAGACATACCCTATCTGAAAGAGATAAGCTAAATTGGAATATAGGATATGCTTATGCCAATAGGAATCTACCCGATAGAAAAAGATATACGATCTTCAGGCAAGAAGACGGCACTATGGAGGTAGAGAATTTGAATGATATTAACAGAGAATTCTCATTCTTGAGTGAAGATATATTTTCTGGCAGTTCGAATTGGGACCATACATTCGAAATCGATGGATGGAAGCCAGTATTGAAGATAGGAGCATACGGCGAGCATAGGAGCAGAGAATATCAGACACGCTTCTTTACCTATGCTTGGCCTAACGGACAACTACCCCAACAAATGCGTGACCTAGACGTAGCTACTAAACTACTAATTAACGACAACTATGGCAAGAACGGACTCTACTTACTAGAACAAGTGGACTGGAGTAACAACTACGAAGCGAAGAACACGACAGGAAGTGGATATGCGGCCATACTTCTACCCCTCTTTGAGAATAAGGTAGATGTATATGGAGGTATCAGATACGAGTCTTCGCATACGGAGTTGATATCACACACCAGGCGCTCAGAGTACTCTCCACTATCTACAAAGTATGAGTATAATGATCTATTCCCATCAATAAACCTAACATATCACCTCAACAAAGAGCAACAGTTGAGATTAGCCTATGGCAAGACGACAAATAGACCAGAATTTAGAGAGCTATCTACCAGTGTCTATTATGATTTTGACCTAGCATCAAATGTACAAGGTAACCACAATTTGCGAGCAGCCTATATAGACAACTTCGACTTAGGCTGGGAGTGGTATCCACATGCGGGAGAGGTAATAAACCTATCGCTCTTCTACAAACACTTTGTAGACCCTATAGAGTGGACATATACGGTAGCTGGAGGTACAGACTTGGTATACTCTTATATGAATGCCCAAGGTGCGGACAACTACGGTGTAGAGGTGGACATACGCAAACAAATGGACTTTATTTCGGCACCACAATTCTCGGTATCCCTCAATGCAGCTTGGATACACTCGAGTGTAGAATTTCCTAGAGGCAGTCGTGAGCAAGACCGCCCAATGCAAGGACAATCGCCATACCTAATTAATGCAGGCATATTCTACAATAGTGACTATTCGAATTCGGAGGAGGAGAAGCCTAAAGGATGGACAGCAGCGATACTATACAATACTATAGGCAAGAGAATAATAGGTGTGGGACGCAGTGTAGGCAGCGGAGAGACAGATGTGAGAGTACCAGACAGCTACGAGATGCCAAGACACCAAATAGACATTAATGTAGGCAAGAAGATAGGCAACCTAGACATCAGACTATCAATGCGCGATATACTAGCACAAAAAGTAGAGTTCAAGCAATTTGAGAAGACCAATAGAGGTGAAGTAGAGCAGATAACAAGAGCCTACAAACCAGGTAGGACGATATCTCTCACATTAGCATACAAAATTAAATAGAGCTGTGACAATCGGCTCAAAAATAATATAGACCATAAAAATTTCAGTAATATGAAGACAAAAAGTTTTCTTTCAGTGGCACTCTTTGCCACAATGCTAAGTATGCCATTTGCGGCATGTAACAATGATGATGACGACCCTGCCAGTCAGAAAGTCACATACGAGTGGGGCACAGAGGGAAGCATCAAGACCTGCAACCATCTACTCTTTGATGCGGATGGCAAAGAGAATGCAGGAGGCAATATTATAGGCAATGGAGATAAGGAGTTTATCTTCAAAGGCAAACAGACATTGAAAAAAGGAAGCTATACCCTACGCGGTTGGGTTTATGTAGCAGACGGATCAGAATTAACTATAGAGGCAGGAACGGTTATCAAAGGAGAGAAAGAGTCGGCAGCCTCACTTATAATTGAGCCAGGCGCGAAGATATTTGCACAAGGTACAGCACAACACCCTATAGTATTCACATCGGCACAAGAGAAAGGCAACAGAAAGCCAGGTGACTGGGGTGGCCTTATAATCTGCGGTAAAGGTTTGAACAACAAAGGCGAACTCGGTCAGCAGATAGAGGGCGGTCCACGTACAAAGCACGGCGGTAACGATGCCAAGGACAATAGCGGTATTTTGAGCTATGTACGCGTAGAGTTTGCCGGTTATCCATTCCAGAAAGATAAAGAGATAAACGGTATTACATTTGGCAGTGTAGGTAGTGGTACACAGATAGACCACATACAGGTGAGCTACTCAAATGACGACTCATACGAGTGGTTTGGTGGTAATGTAAACTGCAAGTACTTGGTAGCTTACAACGGTTGGGACGATGAGTTTGACACAGACAACGGCTTCAGCGGTAAAGTACAGTATGCTCTATCGATTAGAGACCCACGTATTGCTGATACATCGCAATCTAACGGTTTTGAGAGCGACAACGATGCAGATGGCTCATTGACACAACCATTTACCTCGGCAACATTCTCAAATGTAACATTTGTGGGTCCTATGGGACGTGATGGATTTGAGAACACACCAGACTACATTAACGGCGGTGCTATGTTCCCACAGAATGGCTCAGCATTAGGCAAATATCAAGCAGCTATGCAGATACGCAGAAGCAGTCACCTTGCATGCTTCAACTCAATAGCCATAGGTTACCCTATCGGTCTTATTATAGATGCAGAAAAGGGCGCTACACAAGAGTATGCTAAAGAGGGCAAGTTGAAGCTACAGAACATCTTCTTCGCCGGTATGGGTATAACAGGTAGCGATGCTAACAAGAGATATACAGACGACCTCTACGACGCAGCAAAGAAGAGTGTGATAGATGCCAACCAAGAGTCGTACAGCTCGACATTCTTCAAGGCACAAGAGGGCAACAGAGTATTTGCTAATGTAGCAGACTTGAAATTAAACGTTACCAATGAGAAGTTACCAGCATTCGTACCACTAGCAGACTCACCAGTAATGGAGGCAGCTAACTTTGGCGACAAGCAACTTGGCGAGTGGTTTGAGGCGGTAAAATACGTTGGTGCTTTCTCGAATAATGACAATTGGCTTGAAGGTTGGACAGAGTTTGACCCACAGAATGCGAATTATTAATATTAGTTGTACAAATTATATTGCAACCCTATGAAATATAGGGTTGCAATATTCTATTTATTATAATACTATGAAGACACATAAAGAACAACAAGTAGAAGAGAAGATATTGAAGTTGGCAGACGAGATGGTAGCCAAGTATACCAAAAACGATGAGCTACCTAGACAACTTGTGGATATGATGCTTCGGAACAGAGAGATAAAAGCCATACAAGACCATGCCAATAGTGTATCAATTACGAGGATAGGCTTGAACGACCATGGGCCAGTGCATATGAAAAAGGTATGCTATAATGCGATTAAGATGCTTAAGATATTACATGACAATGGTATAGAGACCAGTCTTGAGAAAGAGGGCGTAGGGAGCTTTGCTGATAGTCTTTCGAGCGTCATTATAGCCTCGTTATTACATGATAGTGGTATGACTATAGCTAGGAAGCACCATGAGCTCTATTCGGGCATTATATCGTACTCACTGATAAGAGAGATTTTACAAGATGCCTTACCTGGGGAAGAGAATACGATGAGACGTACGATAATACAATCTACAGCTATGGAAGGGATACTAGGACATATGGGGAGCAACCCTATACATTCACTTGAGGCGGGAGTAATACTGATAGCAGACGGATGTGACATGACTAAAGGCAGGGCAAGGATACCATTAGAGATTCCGACGCAACCTACGGAAGGCGATATACACAAATATTCGGCACATTCGGTAGAGAAGGTAAAGATATGCAAGGGAGAAGAGAGACCTATTAGGATAGAGATACATATGAAATCGGAAGTTGGCTTTTTTCAGGTAGAGGCAGTATTGATACCAAAAATAACGGCTAGTCCGGCTAAGCATCTGATAGAGCTTTATGCGGGTGTTTTGGGAGAGGAGTTGAAGAGGTATAGGTAATTGAGGGATTATGGGGTATATCTTGCGGAACGGAGCCTTTTCATGAAAAGGCTCTACAATGGGGGGGAATTATGGTGTTTTGATAAGGAATATATGTATTTGATTTGTTAAGCCTGTATAGAGCGAGGTTAGCGCGAGGTATGAGCGAGCTATAAGGAAGGTGTTATATAAGATATTTATGAAATTGCTAAGATGTAGGACATCCTAGTAATGGAGAAAAAAAGAGGCCTCTATTGAGAAGCCTCTTTTATTATGTATGTGCCCAAAACAAGACTCGAACTTGCACGGAGTTGCCCCCACCAGTCCCTGAAACTGACGCGTCTACCATTTCGCCATTTGGGCTCTGAAAATCGAGTGCAAAAGTAGAGATTTTTTTGGAATAGGCAATAATGAAAAAACTCGGATTACAGATTTATTCTACGCATCTGTAATCCGAGTAAAACAAGAACCTATTTTTTACTCTTCGAATCGATGTATACCTCTAATTACGTGACGGAGAGAAGAGAGAAGCTCTTGCGACTCCTGAATAAGGTTGAGGTAGACTGTCATAGACTCGATATTAACAGTTTTAGTATGGATATCCTCAATGATCTTTTTGCGATAGTCGGATAGACGAGCTTGGATGGCGGTAGCGTCGTCGCGGAGAGACTCATTGGTGAGATCTGTAGCGCGGTCGAGGAGAGAGACAATCTCGTCGCGATATTCGAAGAACTCAGAAGCGTATGCGTTATCTACTGGGGTAAAGTTATTTCCCATATGTTCGCGGCAAGGGTCGTTCATACGCTTAAGACAGTATAGCATCTGAACGAGGGATGTATGTTGTAAGAAATACCATGTACCACGCTCTACGGCCAAAACTGGGTTGATGCGACGCAAAGCGATGATTTGCTTACGGCGGTTGCGTTTAAGTTGTTTACGTTCGCTCTCAATATCGCCTGTAGCGTGACGGAGAGGACGATACTCCTCGTAGAAGAAAGCATCTGTAACGGTCTTATAGCAGTCCCTTGAGAAAGATACCACCTCACTAGCAGAAGTATTAACGTACTTCTTGAGAAGGATCCAATTTAGAGACTTATCATTAGAGCGAATAATTTCGCTAAAGATTGAATCTGTGTTCTCCTCCTTCTTCTTAGCATTTTTACTATTGCTACGGATGAGGATGAAAAGAGCCAACATAATAGTTAGGCCGATAGCTATGAAAGAACCAAAGTGCATAAGATTTGTTATTAGATAACACATAGTAAAAGCTACACCTGCTGTAATAAACCAACCACCAATAACACTTAGTACACCTGTGATACGGAATACGGCGCTCTCTCGGCTCCAAGCTCTATCGGCCAAAGATGTACCCATAGCCACCATGAATGTAACATAGGTAGTAGACAAAGGCAATTTGAGAGAAGTACCGAGAGCCACTAGTGCGCTAGCGAGGACGAGATTTACAGCGGCACGAATTTGGTCGAATGCGGCACCCTCGGCAAGTATTGCGTTATCGGCATTAAAACGAGAATCGATCCAAGAGGTCACACCCTTAGGGAGGACTGCCACTATATTAGAAGATATTTTTCTTGAAGAACGTACCAATGTACGAGCTACTGCGCTGCTACCAAACATCTCGTCGCCCTCATCTTGGCGAGAGAGGTCTACAGACGTTTTGACAACATTTTGAGCCTTTTTAGAGAAGACGAGAGAGAGGACCATGATGACGCCGGCGCCTACGAGGAATATTGTAGGGGTATGAGCGCTATCCATGAGACTTGACATCATGAAGCCCTGAGCGTCGCCGTTACCATTAGCCATATAATCCTGGTAAGCCTCGAGGCCTGTGAGAGGCACACCAACGAAGTTGACGAGGTCGTTACCTGCGAAAGCCATAGCTAGCGCGAAAGTACCGAGGAGGACAACGAACTTGAGCACCTGTCTCTTGAAGAGGCTAAGGAGAGTCATGATTACAGAGAAACAAGCAGCGCCTACGCCAAGGATTAGCCATGTATTATCATTGACGAACGACTTAAGTTCTGGAGTCATGAGAGTACTACCCTTAAGGCCCTTGATAAGGAGGAACCAAATTATGATAGTAACAGACAAACCACTAAAGATACCTATTTTAAGAGAAGAGGTAATATGATTCTCCATTTTACCGGTAGAGTCGGTAGTATGGCCATTGAGGCGGTATGTGAAAGAGAATATTAATCTAGCCACCCACTGTACGAAAGTACCTAGGACGAACGCCACGGCTACGGATAGGAAGATACTAAGGATAACGCTGATAGCCTTTTCGGTGTTAAGCAGATCGCCCAAAGAGAGGAGAGTGCCATCTACGTCGGTAGCTCCGGCACCAATTTGTAGTAGAGCGATAGCGAAAGCGCCACCTAGGAGTTCGAATACCATACTTACGGTAGTAGAGGTAGGCATACCCATGGTATTAAAGATATCGAGCATGACCACATCAGTCACCATTACGGCTACGAATACGCACATAACGTCGTAGAAAGAGAAATACTGAGGCGTCATGATACCGTGGCGAGCCACATCCATCATACCATTACTCATTGCTGCGCCGGCGAAGACACCGATAGCAGCGATAATTACTATAGTTCTAAATTTAGCCACCTTAGCACCGATGGCCGAGTTAAGAAAGTTGACTGCGTCGTTACTAACACCCACCACTAGGTCGAATACCGCCAGGAGGCAAAGTACGGCAACGATAACAAGATAGAATGTATCCATATTAATAAAATAAATCAGCGCCAACAATATTGTTGACGCTGCAAAAGTAGATGCGCTATATTACATAAATATTACGACTATGTAACCGAGACGCTACGTTAGTCGGAGAGATCGAAACGTATGGAGAGACCACCATTGACTGCCGACTCAGCAGATACGGTACCCCCGTGAGCCGCTATAGCATTTTTGACGATAGCCAAACCGAGACCAGTGCCACCCATTTTACGAGAGCGACCCTTATCGACGCGATAGAAACGTTCGAAGAGGTGAGGCAGATGTTCGTGAGAGACGCCGCTACCATTATCCTCGACGACTATGTTATACCTATGCTTATTGCCATTTGGCACTGCTTGGCAGACAATCTTTATCTGCGTAGCGCCGGTGGCGTATGCTATAGCATTATCTATTAGATTACGGAAGATGCTATATATAAGATATGTGTCGGCAATAAGGGTAGAAGGTTGACAGATATCTAACTTAGGGGTAATATTACGCGACTGAAGTTGGAGAGCGGTATCGTCTAGAACGTTGTGTACGATAGTCTCTATACTTATCTCGCGACGCTCCTGTTGGGATGGAGACTGCTTATCATCCATTTCGTCCAACTTAGTAAGCATACTCATATCTTGGAGAAGCTTATTCATACGTTCGCTCTGAGCGAAACAACGCTGAAGGAAGTGCAAGCGCTGCTCATTATCCATATTAGGATTATCCAAGATACTCTCTAGATATCCGTGGATACTTGCGGCAGGCGTTTTGAGTTCGTGCGCTGCATTTTGAGTTAGTTGGCGCTTCATTCTCACGCGCTCCTCCTCGGAGTGACGTAGTTTCCAGTAGAGCATAATAATAGTGTGGCTTATCTCGCCCAGTTCGTCATCAGGCAACTTACGTTCCAGTTCGTGATCTAGGGCACTACCCTCCTCGGCCTTAACGGCGAACTCGCGTAGGTAGCCAATATGACGACTTATGCGGTGAGTAGTCCAATATAGTACGAAACCCAGCAAGATAGTAAGAGCTAAGGCAAAGAACAGATAAGAGTTATCAGCCTGGAGAGAACGAGTGAGCTCTGCCGAGTACGGCACAGCAGAACGCACTATGACATTATTGATACGAGTAGCAGAATAGAAATATGTAGTGTGAGTAGATTCTGAGGTACGTTTGATATCATAACCATTACCATCTACAAGAGCACGACTTATCTCGGCACGTTCGAGATGGTTATCAAGTTGAGACAAATTACTCTCGTAGCTATCTAGCAAGACATTTCCGAGGGTATCGATGATAGTAACACGCAAGCCATTCAAGTTATGAGAATTGACGAAGTCATCAAAGAGCGCCTTATTAGTCATATTATTCTCGCCCAATTCGTGAGCGAGCTCATAGTTGTACATTTGGAGGCGCGAGTGCATGATATCTATTTTGTACTCCTTCTCGCGACGATATTGATAGATGCTAAAGCATACGGCGAAGAGGATGAACGTAGTACCTATGCTTAGCAGCAGATTATATTGGAAAGTATGTTGACGTCTATTTTTCGAAGCAGTACCCATAACCAATACGTGTCTTTATGAGCTTACCATATTCTCCGATTTTTTTACGAAGTCGGGTTATATTCACATCCACGGTACGATCGAGGACATAGATATCCTGAGGCCAGCAGCGTGCTAGGAGATCGTTACGAGAGAATACCTTATTTGGATTCTGGAGGAATAGAGCGAGGAGTTCGAACTCCAGCTTAGTAAGCGTAATAGGTTCGCCATTTAAGGTAGTACGTTTTGACTCTATATCGATTTGTAGGTTCTCGCAAGTAATGACTGTATCGCCATTAGCATCAGAGGCGCTACCCTCTTCGGAAGTAGACGGATGAGATGTGGTACGACGCAATACAGCGCGAACTCTAGCCTTAACCTCCTTCATGCTTAGTGGCTTAGCTATATAGTCGTCAGCACCTATATTAAGACCCTTTACGGTATTATCCTCGCCATCGAGGGCGGTAATGAATATGATAGCCACATCGGCGGTAGAGGGGTTATCCTTTATCTTATGAGCCAGTTCGAAGCCAGACATTTCGCCCATCATGACATCGAGCAATATGACGCCATAATCTGAGAGGGTAAGTTGCAAAGCCTCCTCGGCCGAATTAGCTGTATCTACCTCATAGCCCTCATTTTCTAGGTTATATTGTAATATCTCGCAGATATCCTCTTCGTCGTCTACTACTAGAATTTTCATTGTCACATATTTGAAATTAGACACAAAGCTAGTAGAAAGATGTGAGAAACATTACACTAGCTATATTACAAATGTATTACAATTCCGCTAGATTGTTATGTTGATTATGAAAAAATAAAGTAGGAAGAGAGAGTTGAGCACCCTATGTGCACTCGGGGAGCACCCATAGTGCACCCAAAGAAGAGTAAGAGAGAGATGGGTATAGAATAACTATAGTTTTATTTAAAGAGAAAGCGCAACTTATGGGGGAGTTGCGCTTCTATATTACTTTTGAATAACGATCTTATCGTCTTTGACATCTATGGTTGCTTTTGCGCCTTTCTTTGTTAGGGCACCGAATAGGATTTCGCGGGAGAGCATTGCCTTGACGTGTTGGCTTATGGCTCTATCCATTTCGCGAGCGCCGTATTCTGGGGTGTAGCCCTTATTGAGCAACCACTCCTTAGCAGCATCGGTGAAAGTAATGGTAACATTCTTCTTAGCCACTTGATCTTGGAGCTTTTTAATTCGGCTATCCAAGATAAGAGAAGCCATATGCTTATCCATACCATTGAAGACCACGATACGAGAGAGTCGGTTGATAAACTCAGGCTTGAATACCTTCTTAACCTCGGTGAGCATAGCATCGCCCTCGGTAACACGACTAGCGAAGCCAAGAGAAGCCTGCTTAGCGAATTGGGCACCAGCATTAGAGGTAAAGATGATGATGGTATTACGGAAAGAGGCCTTGACGCCCTTACCATCAGTAAGCGATGCATAATCCATCACTTGAAGGAGGATATTATATATATCCTTATGAGCCTTTTCTATCTCGTCGAACAAGACCACGGCGCTAGGCGACTTACGCACGGCATTGGTAAGCAAACCGCCCTCGTCGTAACCCACATAACCAGCAGGCGAACCGATAAGTTTAGCTACGGTGTGTGCCTCGGCGAACTCACTCATATCGAAACGGATGAGAGGCACCTCTAGTTGATTAGCCAAAGCTTTAGCTACCTCTGTCTTACCCACGCCAGTTGGTCCGACGAAGAAAAGAGAAGCGATAGGCTTGGTCTCATCCTCAAGTCCTGCCTGGCCCATAAGGACAGAGTTTACCACCTCGTTAAGGGCGGAATCCTGACCATATATCTGCTTTTGGAGTTCGTCTAGGAGTTGAGAGTATTTCTGCTGAGTAGTTTTACCTACGGCAGCCTTCTCCTTGTGCATACGAATAGCTATGACACGTTGAAGGCAATCGCTAGACACCTTAAGTTTTTTAGGAGATTCGACGATGAACTGTTTAGCAAAATCTGCACGCATAAGAGCGGCTGCTTCGTCGAGAAGATCTATAGCCTTAGCAGGGAAGAACTGCTCACCGATATGTCTTTGAGCCAAATCTACGGCTTCAGATATAATAGCCGAAGGGAATGAGACATTATGGAACTTAGCGTAAGCTGGCATAACCTTACTGAGGATAAGCTTAGTATCTTCGACAGAAGGCTCCTTGACCTCTATTTTATGGAATAGAGAATCTACGACCTTATTTGAACCCTGTAGCTTATTGTAATCCTCGTAGGAAGCTGTAACGATGAAATGAATATTATGCTGTCTTGCGAAAGGAGCTAGTACGCCAAAGATGTCTATACCATCATTTTGGCGAGGAGAAGGCATGAGGCTGTGAACATCATCTATAAAGATGATGACTGGCACATCCTTAGGAGCCTTGTCATTGACGAACGGATTCATAGCCGCCATGACACGAGCATCCACCTCCTGCTTCATCTGCACACCAGTGAGCAAGCCGGCTAGATTCATCTCGAAGATAGCACCCTTTTTAAGGAATTCTGGACACTCCTTAGAGTTGATGAGATCAAGGATTGCGAAACCCATTTGAGTTTTACCGACGCCAGCCTCGCCAACTAGGATAATGTTATTTCTATCGCGACGCATGAGAGTGGTAAGGATAGCATCGAGTTCGACCTCACGACAGTATGTCTTGTGAGTAGAATCGCTCTTAGCGCCGAAAGGGTACATAATATCTACGCGCACCTGCTGCATACCAGGGGCATGTTCCCATTCAGGTGAATCATCACCATCCTCGATATTGATAGCCTTACCTTGGAGCTCCTTCTTAAGCATTTCGAGCGCTGCTGGACCCTTAAGGACGCGTATTTCGCCGCGCATAGCAGGCTTTTGAATTTTGCTAAGGATATCAGACTCTATTTTATCTATAGCGCGAGAGACGAGAGAAGCTGAACTCTCTGTGGACAAATCGAGCGAATCGAGGAAAAGCTGCACCATGAAGCTAGCCATCTCCTCCTTGATAACTTTGTGGAAGACCTTGGCTGCGAAACACATGTCGGCATTATAATCGGTAAAAGCCGCCACGAACATAGACAAGTTGACCACCTTATCCTTACGCTCCTCGAAAGTACGAGAGAGTATAGAATGTACATCGGAACATACGTAACTCTCCTCCAATTCGTATTCGAAATTTTCGGGAACTGACTCGAAGCCATCTAGGTGATTTTGGAGAGCCTTAAGCATCTTAGTTCTTTTACCCTCCTTAAGAGAACCGAAAGAGGCAGGAGCGAAATGCTTAGACCCCTTTACGAGCATAAAAGCGATATGCTCTATGGTTAAATACTCATGACGACAAGTCTCGGCAAGCTCAACAGCAAGGCGAAATAGCCTCTTGAGATTGTCATCGAAGTTATCTAATGATCTATCTTTTACTTTCATCTGAGCGTTTAAAATAAGGGAAGAGGAAACAAAAGGGAGAATTAGTGATCGAAATGCGCCACAACGGAGAGGGATAGAGGGAAAGAGTTTGCCCTAGCGAGATCCTCAGCTTTATTGACCTTAGATTGAGCAATATCCAAAGATTTGTATGTTGCTACGATAGCGCTACCCTCGTTATGTACTTTCATCATCAGCTCTACGGCGTCAGAATCTGACTTAAAGAAGATAGCTCTGAGAATATCTATGACAAACTCCATGGTAGTCTCGTCATCATTGTGCATTACGACATCATATGACTGAGATTTCAGCACCTCGTTACGGACTGAGACAGACTTTTTTTTGATAGGCTCTAATTGCTCCATGATATTCCGCTAATAGTTTTGCTCTAAAAAAAAATACCAAGCACGAGCATGTACTTGGTATTTCTGCGGAGAGAGAGAGATTCGAACTCCCGGTACTCTCGTACGCCGGTTTTCAAGACCGGTGCAATCGACCACTCTGCCATCTCTCCAGTGTCCTTGTTAGGGATAACCCCTTTCTCATTGACGATGCAAAAGTAGAACACTTTTTCTATACTTCCAAATATTTCGGCGCCTTTTTTGAAGTTTTTTTCTATTTGGGTTGAATATCAATATTTTGTTGATGGGGGGGATATATTAGTTATTCTAGTTATTCTAGTGGTTCTATAGGTGACTATAGCGAACTAGAAAGAGCTAGAAGAAGGGGGAGTGAGATTGTATTGGTGTCTCACTATTGGTAATTATATTCTGCTACCGAGTTTTAGAATCTCTGGGACTACATAATCTCTAATGATTTCCTCGGTTGGGAAGTGGGTACCAGGTATCATACATCTATGGCGATAGTGCTTTTTGAAACGATGGGCTGATAACCTAGTGAGAATATCCCTCTTACCGAAGACTCCTATAGTTACGTCTAGCTCTCTCTCTGTGATGCCGTCGAATTCGGTCTTTTCCATAACCTTATACTCATAACATTGGCTTGTGGTAAAACGGAATGTTTTCAGACCATCTTCGCGCATATTCTTATAAGGCATATTGAATCGACAAAGGAAGCCATATGACATACCAAGGCTAGGATTGAGAAGTATTTTAGGCATTTCGCGATACTTCTGAGCCATAAAGCCACCTAGAGAGTGACCTATAAGGATATCAATATTATACTCCTTGATATATTGGTCTATTTTTTCGAAACTTTTAGAGGGATCGATATATAGATCTGGAGAATAGAGAGTATACCCCTCAGGAAGATGCTTTCTTATATTTTTTGCGAGCAACGAATGGGTACCCTCAGCCATTCCGTGTATAAACAAGATACTCTTCATGACACTACCCTACTGCTCGACCTTAAAATAGAGTTTATAGAAATTGAGATCCTTCTCCTCATCGAAACCCTTCTCCATGTAATATCTACCACCGTGAACGTAGACGTGGAAATTCTTATCGAGCTTTAGTATGCTCTTAAAATTCTTCTTTTCGCCCTTTACGGCATCTTTAGAGACATGGAATGATGTAGGCAGAGGTTGAGGGAGATCGTGCTCGACCTCGTATCTCTCCTTATAATCATTAAACGCCTCGATAAGATCAGGCTTCTCTACGACGTTACGCGCGAATTCATCATGAGAGAATTCGGGAGTATTTTCGAAGAAGCTCATTGTTCTATTAACCAAATCCATTTGGTCTGTTCTAGGGACATGATTCTCCTCATTATATACATCCTTCACAAAGCCTCTACACATCTGCATATAGTTATCTGTGAAGTAGTAGTTATCCTCTCTTGGGCAAAGACCTAAGAAATCCTCTACCCAGAAATGCGCCTCATTACCCTTATTGATATTATCTACAGCGCAGATACGATAGCCATTATCTTGTTCGATATTGAAGATAATACAACCCTTGTCGATTTTCTTTACACTAATACCCTCTTGTGCCTTAAGTTGGATTTCGCTATCGATACCAAAATTGATGCGGATGAAAGTCTCCTTATTTTCGCTTTTGAAGATACCTATTGCATCGCAAATTTCGCCATCTACCACTACGTCGGTAAAATGTACTACATATATCTCACCGCCTCGGATATTAGGGTGATTAGAGCACTCGAAGAGACGGCTAGCCACAGCTACGGAGGCGTCATAGAACTTAGCTCTATCGCTAAATACGCTCTCGCAAATATCCTTAACTGGAGGAATATCGGTCTGATTAGGCGACTCTGTATCAAAAGTATAGTATGCCTCGGTCTTGAATGACTTAAAGAAGAACGTCTTAAGCACGTCGGCCATTACATCCTCACCAGCTGAAATATCTATAGGTCTTTTAGCCAATCGGAGTGCGCCACCAGAAGCCTTAGCCCCCATCTGATGCACCACCAAGCTATCTATTACTGCACCTGAACTCTCGATCATATTGACAAAATTGTAAGACTATTTACCCTTATTTTCTTGCTCCTGCATACGTTGCATCTGCATTTGGTATATTTGTACCAATTCGGTAGGCAGCTGTTGATTGAGTAGGAGGACAGCCACGTTAATAGCCAAACGCTCATAATACATATATCCACCTAGGAGATTAGGAGTACCCTCAGCAGGGACGAAGAGAAGAGCAGGGATACTTCTAATACCGAAAGCCTGTGCCACCTCTTGCTCCTTATCTACATCAACCTTATAGACATCAATTTGTCCATCGTAATTACGAGCAACAGCCTCCACTACAGGAGACAGAGCCTTACATGGTCCGCACCAGGTAGCATAGAAATCGACTAATACAGGCTTAGACCCATTGAACTTATACTCCGGCTTAGAGTAGTCGAATACCTTAGCCTTAAACTCCTCAGATGTAAGGTAATTGACCTTCCTTTGAGGATTCTGAGCAAATGCACCTACGAATACGAATAGGAATATTGATAAGAATAGTGTAATTTTCATTCTTTATTCTCTAAAATAGAATTAATCTTTTGTTGGGTTTGAGAGAGATACTTCTCACAATCAGCCAAAAGAGAAGAGGCCCTTGTAACCTCCTTAACTAGATCGTCCATTGAGATAGCCTCTTCGGGCTTTTGTAACTTATTTAGAATCAGTTCGACCTCTTGTACTGCATTATCGAATGAGAAAGAGTCCTCTTGTTTCTTTTTTGCCATCTATATTTATAATTATTCTCCCTTTGGGAATGCTATATCTACTATTGTTCCTCTATCTGGTATACTCTTAATATGCAGATAACCGCCATTAACCTCCAATAGATTCTGACAGATATATAGACCGAGGCCCATACCCTTCTCATTGGCGGTACCCGCGGTAGGAGTAACCTGTTTATTTGACATAATCTCATCTACACGAGAGGCAGTCATACCTACGCCAGTATCCTCTACACGGATAATGACTGTGGTACGTTCGTTAGAGACGCTGATATTTACACGTCCACCCTTCTTAGTAAATACCAATGCATTATATAATACATTCATAATTACGGTATCGAAATTTACCTCATTTACTAAGACATTCATAGAGTCGTCTAGGTCTACGCTAAGTTGAATACCTTTAGCCTCGGCCATCATACGACATAATTCGACAGCCCTCTCCACCTTAAAAGCCACGTTGACCGATGTCTTTACAAGAGGGTGTTTAGAATCCAACTGTGCCCAAGCGAGGACATTACCCAGCATGATATATAGTTGCTGAGAAGAGTTGTACATAGAACGACTATATGTGAGAAGGTCTTTATCCTTAACACTTGAGGCATATTGCATCTGTATCTCGGCGAAACAGATGAGCTGATTGAAAGGATGTTCGAAAGACTTAGCAGCTTGAGAGAGGATAACTTGGCGCTCATCATTAGACTGAGTAAGTTTCTTCATCTGCTTATTCTTCTTTGAATTGAGCAGCATAAGCCAAACCAACATTGCCAAGAGGAGTAAAGAGGCTACGCCCATATAATATGAGCGATTTTTAGCCTTTTTATTCTTTAGTAATTCCTCGTCATATTGAGATTTTACCTCCTTATAGGCATTTTCGTATCTTATAGCATCCTCGGCATCCTTGGTAGAGACGGTATGACGAGCAGAGTTTTTTAGATTACTGATAATGCCAGAATTTTCCTTGTGGTGATTTTCGACATGCTTTGCTAGAGCCTTGTATGCCATCTCGTAATCGCCATTATTCTCATACAAGACAGACAAAGCGTCATATACATCTTGGAGGAGGTGGTAATCATTTTTAGCTAGTCCCTCCTTTTCGGCGGATAAGAGAAGACGTTCAGCCTCCTTAGCATCGCCAGCCTTGAGGAGAGTCCACGCTATATCAGCATTAAGGATAGACCTAAAATGCATAAGATGAGACTCCTCCATAAGTTTTTTAGCATAGTCGTAACTTTTAATAGACTTAATATAATTACCTATGCTATAGTATACCTTACCTAGAGCGTCATATACAGAAATAAGGACAGATGTATCTTTGCGGACATTATCATCCATCAAGATATTATCATATAACTTTAATATATCGTTATATCTATTTTTACGCTTATAGAGATTAGCCAATTTATCGGACGCATTCCAAACCTCCTTAGAAGTTTTAGCAGTTAATATAGCCTCCTTGTATAACTCGATAGCCTTTTTGTCATTACCAGCCTGCTCAAAGACGTCGCCCCAAGACAATACCTTATCTGTCTCGGCGTTACTAACGTGAGTTTGAGCTTTAGTAAATGCAATTTGAATTACAAATAATAAGGCTACAGAAGCTATATATCGTCCAAGAAACTTTACCATAAGCGACTAATACTGCTCTTTCTTATATGATTTTACGTGTCTATCGGCCTTTTGGGCATAGAGGTCGTGAAGATTAATGATGATACCAGTCTCCTCGACATCACCGAACTCGTCATTAATAGCGGTACCGAATACCTTCATGGAGGGAGAGAGATTCATGTATGCAT
This sequence comes from Bacteroidia bacterium, assembly GCA_030526155.1. GTDB lineage: Bacteria > Bacteroidota > Bacteroidia > Bacteroidales > Marinilabiliaceae > W3P20-009. The sequence goes on along the minus strand of JAUNDI010000035.1, from coordinate 6,965 downwards.
TAACGAGAGGAGGGATATTTTCACCTAGCTCACGCACCTTACGTACTAATATCTTGTAATCGTCTTGGAATGAGCCGCCTATGAATATCTCGTTACTCTCTTGAGGAGATAAACCGACATTTATGGGGTGATATGGGTATACGAGATTTTCTCTATCACGGAAGTACTTATCCCAAAAGCCCATAATAAGATTTCTAGCCGTAGTATTGAAATGGGTATACATAGTAACCTTACCGAAGAAATACTGCATATCAGGATTATCTACGACAAGAGAACCGAGACCATCCCACAGATTATCGAGAGCGAAGAGGCTCTTAGCCCCCATTTTACTACTCTGATAGAGCGGCTGTACGAATGAGCGCCCTAGCTCGATAGTTTTAGGAAAATAATCCTTTATGAACTGATCTGTGAAATGGAACATATGGCTAGTAGCCAAATATTTGGTACCCTCTTGATTTTGAGGGAGGTGTTTACAAAGGATATAACGATAACCGCCTAAAATTTCCTTATCTTGAGGATCCCATACGATTAATTGACGAAATGGTATATCGGCGGTATCCCATTGGTCGATATCTACCTCCTCACCAGTGCCGCCACCTGCTACTCTGAATGCCAATTCGCGAAGACGACCCACCTCTCTCATAAGAGAAGGGCACTCATGAGCGCTAAAATCGAATATAATGTTACCCCCCTTATTAGTAGTTCGGACGAATCTCTCTTTGGTCAATTCCGCCTCTAACTCCTCTCTAGGCACAGGTTGTATGATAGGTTTCATTATGTGTCTTTTTTGCAAATATAAACACTTCTAAGCTAAAGTGTACACTAATTTACGCAATTCTTGGGCTACATCATAAGGTTTTTTACCCTCGAAATCGGTATAAGATATTGGCTTTCCGAAATGTATATCGATAGAGTGACCCATCTGCTTGTACATCTCGTCGACAAGATAAAGCATCTCGACATTTGCCTTTATACCTAGTTTTCTCCTTATTCTACTGAGATTATAGAAGAAATTACTATTTCGACCAGTAATATATACGGGAACGATATCTCGTTTAGTCTGTACTGCCTTAGCAACTACTGACTTTTTCCATTCTAGGTCTTGTATTTTCCCATTAATCTTACGAGAGCATAGTCCGGCTGGGAACATAAGCATCTGTGAATCGCTAGCAAAAGCCTCCTCCATAAGGAGAGCGGCATTACGTCCTGTAACGCCCGTCTTATTCACTGGGAGGAAAATACCCTCAAAATTCTTCACATATAGTAGGAGGTCGTTGACAGGGAATTTGATATCGGTATATTTAGCCGAGACGGCATACATAAAAGCCATACCATCGAGACCGCCCATTGGGTGATTAGATACGAAGATAAAACGACCATTATCTGGGACATTTTCTATGCCCTTGATAGATATCTTACAACCGAAATAGTCTAATGCCACCTTAGCGAAAGGGATACCTATAACATTTTTGGTGTTAGAGATAAACTCATTAAGTTGGTCCTGATGAACTATATGTTTAACATAATTGATAAGGAATCTAGGGATATACTTGTATATTTTAGAAGCCTTAGTTTTTAAGACCTGATCTATATCTATTCTATACCAATCGTCTGTCTCTACTGGCTTAATTTCAGTATTTTGATTTTGCATAGTACTCTATTATTTCTTAGTCCACTCCATCCACCTCTGCACATCGACTGCCTTATCCTTCTGTTTGAACATATTAGCTATTTCGATGCCACGAGTATCTATATCCTTACCGAGGAGGAATTTATCTATAAACATCTTTACCTCTGGCCATTGAGATTCGGGCAGTTGGCAATGACCGTGACCGCCCTCGATAGAGAAAGCCACTCTATCTGAGACGCCTAGAGTTTTCCACACCTCCTTAGCCGCTAGACAAGAGACATACGCACTCTCGTCGGCCAACCATTCGAAATCAGTATTACCGAGGACTATCAAGGCACGAGGAGCAATCAGTGCTGTAAGTTCGTGATGGTCTATAGGGAGTTTATCTACATTATTCTCGAAACGCTTCATAGACTCAAGGAACCACGAGTAGTTGGTACGCCCTAGAGTCTCCACATTACCAAGAGTCTCACTAACTCTCCATGCAGCTGCGCCGCCACCACCAGGCTCTTGTGCTATAGTAAGAGCTATACGCTCGTCCATTGCACCAGAGAATAGAGCCATTTTACCAGCAAAAGAGCAACCAGTAATAGCAATTTTAGACATATCTATCTTAGTTACCTCTGTACCTAAGATTTCGAGTCCATCTATTAATCTACTTACGCCCCAAGGCCATGCCGCATAAGAACCCATCTCGATATTATTAGGGTAGATTCTATTAATAGGCTCCTCGCCACGCTTTTGGGTATGAGAGGTAACTTGAGTAAAGTTGTACCCGAGAGTAGCTATAGGACGCTCCTCGACAATCTGCTTAGGGAGGCTACCTGCGCCACCCCAGAACCCGATACCTATGATAAGAGGGAACGGGCCATCGCCCTTAGGACGGGTGAGCGTACTTCTAAGAGTGAGAGTTTCGTTACCTACGGTAACATCCACCACAAGGGTATCAGCCTCCATGCGAGCAGATATTTGTTCCTTAGAGACCTCTGGCTTTTCGCCGATTTCGTAGTGTTGGATTTGGGCTAGTATTTCGCCACGTCTACGCTCCCAGTCGGCCAACGATACCGCACGACCAGAGCCGTCGGCATACAATAGAGGGTCGGGCAAAGAAGGAATAGACGTTAGGTTATCTATATTATCCTCGAACTGGATATACGCCTTAGGGGCGGTATTCTCCTTATCAAAGACCAAAGGCATAGACTCTTGAGCATAAGAGGATAAACCCATTATGCTCAAAGATATGCAAAGTATACGACGGAAGTTCATGCTGTGTGATAGCAATTAGGTTATGTAGGGAATATTAATTCTCGTCCTTCTCAATCTTTCTAAGAGCTCTAAGCATGTGACGGAGAGAGCCGATCATCTCTTGAGACTCCTGCAAAAGATTGAGGTATACATATATAACAGAATAGTTCTGAATATTCTCGTGAATATGATTTACTAGCTCCTTACGGACTGCGGATAGTTTACTCTTCATATCGTCGCACCTCTTACGGAGATCATTAGTTGCGTCATAGTTAGACGTCTGAATCATCTCGAGAGCTTCGGCGAGGAGGCCACGGATTTGGAGGCGGATAGGCTCATACTGCACCTTAAGGTCGTCTGGTAGAGCTGCGAAATTATTATCTACGTGTTCGAGGCAAGGCTCACAAGAACGCATGAGACAGTATATCATCTGCTGCGAGCTATTGTATGAGAGATGCAACCAGGTATTATTTTCGATAGCAACTCTTGGCTCCACCTTACGTAGTGCCATAGTCTGTTTACGGCGAGTAGCTTTGAGGAGCACCTTATATTTAGGCAGAGCTACATTAGCCCTTCTAAGCTCCTTGAGGTCCTCCTCAACGAAACCCTTAGTAACGGAATCATAACGTTGGAGGATAAACTCCATGAATTCACGTTGTGAGGCAGCGATATATTTTTGGAGGAGCTCCCATGTACGAGCCTTATCCTTAGAGCGGACTATCTCTTGGAAGAGATCTATGCCCTGAGCATCCTTAAGTTTTTGTTGCTTATTGTACTTGATATTACTTCTAACGAGGATAAATATAGCGAAGAGAGCTATACCGAACGCCACGTATATGCCGCCAAAGCGCATTATAGATACGATGATGCTACAGAGGAGGAAAGCAGCTGCGGCTGTAAGGAGCCATCCACCGATTACTGAGAGAACTCCGGTAATACGGAATACGGCACTCTCGCGACCCCAAGCCCGATCGGCAAGAGAGGTACCCATAGCCACCATGAAGGTAACGTATGTGGTAGAGAGAGGCAACTTAAGGCTAGTACCGAGAGCCACGAGGAGTCCGGCGAGAACCAGATTAACAGCAGCACGGAGTTGGTCGAACGCTGCGCCCTCTGGCATATCAGACTCACCGATATCAAAACGGTTATTGATCCAGTGTCTTACGCGAATTGGGGTAATTTCGATGAACCAGTTAGCCACATTAGTAGACATTCTCACGATACGTCGAGCGGTACGAGAAGAACCAAACATCTCGTCGCCCTCATCTTGGCGAGCAAGGTCGACCGACGTCTTAACCACATTATGCGCCTTTTTGCTAGTAGCGAGAGCCACCACCATGATTATACCGGCACCTACGAGGAAATATATAGGAGTCTGTGCGGGCTCGTGGAGGCGAGACATAACATAAGTAGTAGGATCGGGGCAACCAGCATCGAGGTAGTACCCAAAAGAAGAGTAACCCGCGAGAGGCACACCGATGAAGTTTACCAAGTCGTTACCAGCAAAAGCCATAGCTAGAGAGAGAGTACCCATGAGGACAATCATCTTCAGCACATTGACATGGAGCATGTGTAGGATTTGCGAAATTATGGTAAACGCTACAAAACAGCAACATACGATCATGAACGTATTATCATCCACCCACATCTTCATTTCGGGAGTCATGAAAGCCATATCGCGGACGCCCTTAATGAGCATAAAGTATATGATAGCAGTAGCTGAGAAGCCGCCGAAAATACCGATCTTGTATTTAAGATTCTTCTTTAGGCTAAAAGTAAAGAGGATACGACAGATATACTGTACGAGAGAACCGAAGAAGAATGCGATTGCCACGGAGACGAAGATACCCAATACGACAGAGAGAGCCTTATCTGTATTGATATATTCGGCCACTGGGATACCATTATCGAGAGTTAGAGACTTTATGAGAGCTGTCATGAACGAGGCTCCTAAAAGCTCGAATACCATGGAAACCGTAGTAGACGTTGGCATTCCCATGGTATTAAAGATATCAAGTAATATAATATCGGTAACGATAACAGCAAGGAAGATAAACATGAGGTCGGAAAAGTAATAGTATTCAGGATTGAAGATACCATGACGAGCGATCTCCATCATGCCATTACTCATTGACGCGCCACAGAAGACACCTATAGCGGCGACCGTCATAATCACTTTAAAAGAGCCAGACTTCGACCCTATGGCCGAGTTCAAAAAGTTTACTGCGTCATTACTCACGCCCACGGTAAGGTCGAACACTGCTAGGGTGAGCAACAATATTACTATTACTAGGTATAGGGTTTCCATCAATAGATCTGTTAAGGTCTAAAATATATCTTTTATGAAAAATTACTTATTTAGGTTGAGGTAATGATCGAAGAAATCAGGCAACTGATCGACGCCTATTCTCTTAGCGATAATTGTTTTATCCTTATCGAGGACGAATATTTGTGGGGTACTCTTAATATTATAGTACTGTCTAAATCCCGAGCGACCATAAGGGTCATATACATTTATCCACTCTTCGAGTTGGTGCTCCTCCACGAAAGACTCCCACTCCTCGCGTTCTACTTGGCAGTATACGGCGAATATTTTGATACCATACTTCTTATAAGGCTCCCAGACCTTCTCTTTAAGTTCTGGTATCTCCTTTTTGCAATGGCCACAAGATGGCTCCCAGAAGACGAGGATAGTATAAGGCGCGTCCACCTCATGGAGGCGGAACCACTCGCCCGTGATGCTAGGCACCTTAATATCCTTAGCCTTGAGGCCCACGAGGGTATAACGTATACCATCCACCTGTTCGCGGAGGTCGTCTATAAACTTTTTGGTAGTCCATTTAGCCTCGCCAGATAGGTAATAACGATCAGCGATACGCACTAGAGCGCCGTCCATACCCATAATTTTGCTATCATTCACCTTATTATATAGGTGAGAGACCCAATAACGGAAGGCGACAGAATCTGGGCGAGCCTTTTCGATGATACGGATACACTCCTCGGCGACTGAATCAGCCACATGAGGAACGCTCTTATCGAGATAATCGTCCACCTTCTGAATAAAGAAAGGTGTAAAAAGTAGTCTTTTATCGGCGAAATTGTAGTGCATATCCCAGTTTTTGCGATACCAATAGTATCCATAGACCTGCTTAAGCGAGTCGGCATTAGCCACGGAAGAAGGGATATTGAACTTAGGGAATTCTACTTCGCGGAGAGAGGTAAGGAATACGGAGAGGAAATTATCCTTATTAGCCTCTATAATAGCCTTATTTTTATCCTTAACCTCCTTATCCAAGGCATTATAAGTGCGGCGGATAGAAGATTGGCGAGCTGTATCACCCTGTTGTTTAGCCTGTTTGAAATCGTTTGATAGAGTTTGGTATTTACCCTGCATCTCCTGGAGATACTTTTGGTAGGAGATGAAAGTCTTAAGAGGCTCATTGCCACTTGTTTTAGCCCTTTGGAGCATATTTTTCAGGGTATCGCATTCGATAGAGAAATGCTGATTACCAGTAATCATAACATCCATCATATTATGATCTGGGATATATAGCATATAGACACCCTCATCGAGGAGAGTATCACGAGAGTATGTGGCGCGACAATTAGCATCGGTCCAAATAGTGTCGCGCACGAGCATTTGTTTGTTATAGTAGTATCCTAGCACCACAGGGGCATTAGGATAATCCTTCACCTTAAGTTGAATCTCGACATCTTTAACATCCTGAGCATTAACTACTTTCTCAGAAGAGAAAAGTCCGAGAACTATAGTTACGAATGCAACTAACTTTCGCATAGTAATCAAATTTGCCGTTGCGAAGATAGTAAAATTTCTATCAAAACCTAGAAGTGCATAGTAAAAAAGCGATTTATGAGAGTGAAGACAAATATAGATTTTGGGGGTAAAATAGATATAAGGGAGCACTCGGGGAGCACCCATAGTACACCCAAAGAGCGCCCATAGTAGAGTGGGAGAGAAAGAGGATATGATTATTAGATGTAATATTATGATTCAAGAGATTTACGCAGCTAAACAAAGTATAAGATTTTGAGGTCAAAAAGGGGCTAAAAGTGGGCGTTTGGGTGGTTT
>JAUNDI010000005.1:38784-96503 GCA_030526155.1 Bacteroidia bacterium | reverse complement strand
TTGCGATGAACAAGGGTGCTCCCCGAGACCTCCCCATGTGCTTTCAAAGCATCTCCCCTCTGTAGAGTCTTTTCATGAAAAGGCTCCCAACCGCAAGAAAAACAAAAATCCTCGCTACTCCAAAGTAGCGAGGATTCTTCATATATAAATATCCTATTATCCCTTATTCATGTCCATAACTGCTACCGTCGAAGCAGTGTGTACATACACACTCTTTTGGTAGACCTATGGCCTCAATAACATTCTCAAGTGTATTAAACTTAAGGGATGTCATGCCTAGACGCTTGCAAATGATGTCAACCATCTTATTGTACCTCTCCGTACCTGGAGTAATGTACTCGTCAATATGCGCATTCATATCGCCCTCCTCTTCTTGTACTATACGACGAGTAATGAGCTCAAGAACCGACTTAGATGCAGAGAAGTTGATAAATGGACAGCCGTACAATAGCGGTGGGCAGCTAATACGCATATGTATCTCTTTCGCTCCATAGTCAAAGAGCACCTTTACATTGTCTCGTAACTGCGTACCTCGTACTATAGAGTCGTCACAAAGCATAGCGCGCTTGCCCTCAAGGAGATGCTTATTTGGCACCAACTTCATGCTAGCTACTAGCTCACGCATCTTCTGATTGGTAGGTGTGAAACTACGTGGCCATGTAGGGGTATACTTAATTATAGCACGACGATAAGGCACCTGCAAGCCCTCTGAGTAGCCAATAGCATGACCAATACCTGAGTCTGGAATTGCTCCCACAAGGTCTGGCTTCACATCCTCATCTTTCGACATGAGAATGCCACTCTTTACACGGAAGTCATCTACATTAATATTCTCATAGGTCGATGGCGCATATCCATAATATATCCACATGAACGAACATACCTGCATCTTCTTCTCTGGCTTGCGAAGCTGCTCAAAGCCGTCCGCTGTTAGCTTTAGGATCTCACCCGGACCTACATTATATACCGTCTCATATCCTAGATTAGGGAAGGCTACCGACTCTCCCGTAACCGCCATAGCATCCTCTTTCTTGCCTATTACAAGTGGAAGACGTCCATATTTATCGCGTGCTACAATAATGCCATCCTCTGTGAGCAAAAGCATAGTACATGAACCCTTCACATGATTGTATACTCGCTCTATGCCATCAACGAAATCCTTTCCCTCGGTAATCAGCATAGCTATGAGCTCTGTCTGGTTGGTATCACCACCACTAAACTCAGCAAAATGGTGCATACGACGCAAAAGACCAGCCTCTATCTCCTTCATATTGGCTACCTTCGCTACAGTAACAAGAGCAAAACGACCAAGGTGGCTATTTACAATTATAGGTTGTGAATCGGTATCAGAGATAACACCAATACCAGAATTACCTATAAACTTCTCAAGATCTGGCTCGAATTTGGTGCGGAAGTAAGTACTCTCTAGATTGTGAATTGAACGGACAAAACCCTTTTCGGAATATGTAGCTAGACCGCCACGTTTTGTACCCAAGTGCGAATTGTAGTCTGTTCCATAGAACAAATCCTTAATGCAACTCGTCTTGCCTATTGTGCCAAAAATGCCACCCATTGTTTTTATTTATGCAAATTTCTATTGTATTATATAATAGAGAGGTCGACTAACGACCACGTCTGCGATGTCAAAGTTACTAACTTTTTGTCCTTTTTGAATTGCCATTACATATAAAATATCTAAATTTGTCCCGTTAAAGTGTAGAATTGGCATCATTTAAAATGTTGAATTTCTTGACAAGAGCCGTTACAGGCATTTTATTTGTCATGACGATTGGCGTGGCCTTATACTTAAGCCCAATGTCGTACGCCATGATAATGACTTGTATTATTACATTGGCAACCAATGAGTTCTGTCGCATGTCCCGTGCTAGCGGACAAGCGCCTCATTTCTATATAGCCTTGGGCATAAACCTCGTAGGTTTCATGCTAGGCTTCCTTATTAATACAGCAGGTACAGATACTAGAATATTGCTAATGATGGTGGGTATGCTATGGCTTATCTTCTTGGTAGAGCTATTTAGCCATAACGAGCACCCATTCCTCAATATAGCAATGACTCTTTTGTGTATACTATATGTAGGTATGCCTTTCGCACTTTTTAATCTCCTAGCTTTTAAGGGTGAACAATACGACTTCTGGCCAATTCTATACCTCTTCATACTCTGCTGGGTAAACGATACAGGAGCATACCTTACAGGTGTGACCATGGGAAAACATAAACTTATGGAGCGCGTATCACCTAAGAAGACTATAGAGGGCTTCATCGGCGGCGTAGTCTTGACACTGGCCGCTGCAGTGGCAGTTCACCACTATTGTAGCGAGTGGATAGCTCTTCCTTTGTGGTTCTGCGTAGTTACTGCTTTGGCAGCATCTGTTATCGGAACATGTGGCGATTTGATCGAGAGTATGTTTAAACGCTCAGTTAACATAAAGGATTCTGGTCACATGCTACCAGGTCATGGAGGTATCCTAGATAGGTTCGACGCAGTGATGTTCGTTAGCCCTATCGTGGCGCTCCTCTACTATTTCTTCGTCTAATATTCCTTTGTCTAATCTTTTTAACGCATTATCATAGTGAGACTACATAAAGAAGGGTATCCAACTATAGCTATCGCTATTACACTTTTCGTTGCAGTATTTGCAGCATGCTATTTTACAATGGGTCTTTCCATTGCAACATACATCATATTGGCTATCTTCGGTCTATTTACTACTCTCGTCGTTAGCTTCTTCCGCGTACCACACAGAGTAACAAGCAGAATGGATGGAGCAATAGTAGCACCAGCCGATGGTACTATAGTAGCTATCGAAGAGGTAGACGAACCAGAGGTATTGAAGTGTAGATGCTTGCAGGTATCTGTATTTATGTCCGTATTCAATGTCCATATCAATTGGTATCCTATCTCGGGAGCTATAAGATATTATAGACACCATAACGGCAACTTCAAAGCAGCATGGCTCCCAAAGTCAAGTACACAAAACGAACGCTCATCAGTAGTGATAGAAAACGAGAAGGGCGTAAAAATACTCGTTAGGCAGATAGCTGGAGCTTTGGCTCGTCGTATAGTTACATACTCTAAGGAGGGCCAAAATATCGAGCAATCTTCTCAGATGGGCTTCATAAAATTCGGTTCTCGTGTAGACCTATACTTGCCTCTTGGTACACAAATAGATGTGAAGCTAAAGGACAAGGTAGTTGGTAGTCAAACTATTCTCGGTTGGTTGAAATAGTCTACCATAAGACACAACATATACAAGACAACAACATATATCCTATTTTTTTAAGGGTTATTCTATTACATTCATTTTAATACGTTTGTAAATTGAAAACACGAGGTAGCTATTTCGATCTAATTGATCAGACTTACTATTTTCCACAAGATGGATTTGATCTAGAAAATGGTAATCTCTTCTTCCATAATGTGTCCTTGAGATACATCATTGAAAAGTATGGCACACCATTAAAGATTACCTATCTTCCTAAGATTGGCGACCAGATAAAGCGTGTACGTAACCTTTTCTCTAAGGCTATTAAACAACAGGGCTACCGCGGTAGCTATAAGTACTGCTACTGTACCAAGAGCTCACACTTCTCTTTTATCGTAAAAGAGGCGTTGCGCTATCAAGTACAGCTAGAGACATCTTCTGCATACGACCTCGACATCGTTCGTGAGTTGTACGAGGAGGGGTCTATTAGCAAGGATATTATCATTATCAATAACGGCTTCAAGACGGATCTCTATCTACAGAAGATAAAGATGATCATGGACCTCGGTTTCAAGAACTGTATTACGGTTCTCGACTCTATGGGTGAGCTCGATCGTCTTTTGGCTGTAGTTAAGAGCGATGTGGTAAACGTTGGTATCCGTATGGCTATCGATGAGGAGCCTCAGGCAGCATACTATACCTCTCGCCTCGGTATCCGCCCATCAGAGATTATCAAATTCTACAACGAGAAGATAAAGGATAACCCTCGCGTTAATCTCGAACTCTTCCACTTCTTCGTCGACTCTGGTATAAAGGATAATATCTACTACTGGGGCGTATTCCAAAAGGCTCTTGGCGTATATGCCGAACTAAAAAAGCAATGCGAGAGCCTACATATCATCGACCTCGGTGGTGGCTTGCCAATACGTAATAATCTCGGTTTCGAATACGACTACAAGTATATCGTAAACGAACTAGTACGTAACATCTCTGAGATGTGTACTAACGAAGAGATAGACAACCCTGATATCATTACCGAATTCGGTAAGTACACCGTGGGTGAGTCTGGTGCCGTCATATTCAAAGTAGTAGAGGCAAAACAGCAAAACGATACAGAGCTTTGGTATCTCATAGACAATAGTTTGATGACAACAATCCCTGATTCGTGGTCTATCAACGAGAAGTTTATCCTCCTCCCATGTAATAAGTGGGACAAGGCTTACCAAAGAGTAAATATCGGCGGTATTACTTGCGACCATTCGGATTATTACAATACAGAGGACCTCAACCAGCAGGTATATATGCCTATTGTGAAGAATGAGGACGAGGAGCCACTATATATCGGCTTCTTCCATACTGGCGCATACCAAGATTCTATCAGCGGCTACGGCGGTATTAAACACTGCCTTATCCCTTCGCCTAAGCATATCGTAATAGACCGTGACGAAAATGGTCAGGTAATAGATTACCTATTCAACGACGAACAGAATCCTGAGGATATGCTAAGAATACTTGGCTATAACCGACGATAATATCCCCCTTATCGTGACGCTAGATGATTATGAAATAGTAAGCACACTCGGCTCCAAAGGAAAATTTGGAGGAGTGCAGATAGCGCACAAAAAGGGAGATCCCTCCCAAAAGGTAACAATCAAAAGAATAGACCGCTACGGCGAGCGCCTATTTCCCCTCCTTCAACAGGTAAAAGAGATTAAAAACGATAATATAGCCCCCATCATAGACGTCTTAGACGTCCCTGGTGAGGGGTTGTATATTATAAGGGAGATGGTCGAGGGTACCGACCTTAAGACCATATTCACTCAAAAGTCACTCTACAGACGCGTTGATGAACGCAAATTTATCGACGCAGGTTGTGCCGTACTAAAAGCATTAACAGCGGTCCACTCCGCAGGCGTTATACATAGAGATGTAAAACCATCCAATGTCATAATACCTCACGCAAAAGACGAAGATGTTACTAAGGCCGATTTCTCAAAGGCCGTACTGATAGATTTCGAACAGGCTTCACCCTATCCCGACTCTTCGGGCGTGAGGTCGGCTTTCGCTCTAGTATACTCTCCGCCAGAAATGTTGCTGAAGTATAATAGCCTCGTGGGACCGTGGTCCGACCTCTTCGCTCTCAGCGTAATGCTTTTTCAACTCATCATGGGTAAGGCACCATATACCGATTGTAATCCAGAAATATTGGTTAACTTGCAACTCACTTACCCAATGAAGCAGCCAACACGTATGGCAGACGACCTCTTCGCTTGCCTCAGTAAGGCCGCCTATAAGGAGCAGTTCCGAGTCCCCCCAAGACGTATGGAACAACAAGAGATAGAACAAACCCTTAGGCGTGGCGTTGAGGGTCGATACCAATGCGCCGCAGATATGCTAGCCGATTTACAGAGGGTACAAGAGCCTTTCAAAAAGGTCTCATGGATACAAAAAGTATTCAGCTAACAGTTTAACAAGTAAAAAAATTACGATGAAGCAATATCTAGACTTATTACATAGAATACTCAACGAGGGTGTAGTTCGTGAAGATCGTACTGGTACAGGCACAATAGGTGTATTTGGTCATCAAATGCGCTTCGACCTCCAACAGGGCTTCCCTCTTCTTACTACAAAGAAGCTCCACCTCAAAAGTATCATCCACGAGTTACTATGGTTCATCAAGGGCTCAACAAATGTGGCATACCTCCAAGAAAATGGTGTGCGTATATGGAACGAATGGGCTAAGGAAGATGGTGAATTAGGTCCTGTATACGGCTACCAATGGCGCTCGTGGCCCGACTATAAGGGTGGTCATATCGACCAGCTAGGTAATGTTATTCGTGATATTAAGGAGAATCCCTACTCACGTAGACATATCGTATCAGCTTGGAATGTGGGCCAAATAGATGAAATGCAGCTACCTCCATGCCACCTCTTATTCCAATTCTATGTGGCTAATGGCAAACTATCATGTATGCTATACCAACGTAGCGCCGACACATTCCTTGGTGTGCCTTTTAATATCGCATCATATGCCCTTCTAACTATGATGGTAGCTCAAGTATGTGGCTTGCAACCTGGCGAATTTGTTCATACCCTAGGAGATACTCACATCTATTTGAACCATATTGACCAAGTGAAGCTACAGCTCACTCGTACACCTTATGCCCTACCAAAAATGAAGATTAACCCCGATGTCAAATCTATTGAGGATTTCAAATACGAGGATTTCGAATTGGTAGACTACGAAGCTCACCCTCATATCAAAGGTGTAGTGAGCGTATAATATATGTAACGAAAAGCATATACACTCGTAGAATTATCCCATACACTGAGGTACTTTTATGAAATTGATAGCCAAACTTGTAGGAGCGATAATACTAGCAACTATTGCATGCTGTAACGCAATAGGCCAGAATTATAATATGACAATATATTCGACAGCCACCGTAGGTCTGCCGAACAATTACATTTATGATATAGCGCAAGACCAAGAGGGCTTCCTATGGATAGCTACAAGTGATGGTTTGTCTCGTTATGATGGCGTCTCATTGGTGACTTACACCGAAGAGGACTCCCTATCAAATAATTATGTCTCGTCTCTTGTCGTCGATACCGATGGTAACATCTGGTGCGGTCATGGCGATGGCCAATTATCTCACTGGAATGGCGAACTCTTCGAAAAGGTATATATCGACGAGGTCTCTGCACCTATCAAAAGTATGTGTATCGACGAACGTGGAAACGTTTGGGCTATTGAGCAGTCTAAAGGTCTCTTCCGTATCTCCGCAGATATGGAGGTAACAAAATTCCACGACAGAAAGAAATTCGGCCGTCAAACATACAACGCTTTAGTAGCTATCGACACATATAATATGTTGATAGGTACCAACAATGGCCTCATGTTGGCAAAATTCGACGTAGATGGTACTATCAATAATATTGAGACTTTCGATGAGATTGAGTACCAATCTGTTGAGTGTATCAAGCCGTCTCTCGATGGCGAACACTACTGGATAGGTACCGAAGATGGTCGTGTATATCGATTCGGTCTGTATGATGGAGTTACTGAGGTGGCTCAATGTAAAGTAAAATGTTCTCCTGCAGGCGACGCAAAGTCAGAGCCTATCAGATCTATATATGAGGACCCTCATGGCTACCTCTATATAGCTACATGGGGTAACGGCGTATCACAACTTGAGAAGGTTAGAGCTACCGGTCAATACGTAGAGACTCTTAACCTCAATATCGATAATGGTCTAGGTAATAACTTCATCTCTAATATAATAGTCGACCGCGAGGGCATCTTCTGGTTTAGTACCTATGGAGAGGGCGTAGTATCTTGGCAGAATAACTACTTCTCTGAGTACAAACTATCCGATATCGGCTTCCAAAGAATGAAGATTATGGATGTGTGCGCCGAGGCGGACTATATATGGGTGGGCCTCAACTATGGTATCCTTAAGATGGACCGCCAATGTATCATGAATCATGAGTTCTATGATACCTCTTATGGCCTTCCTAATAGCTCAATTACCGAAATATGTCGCACAAAAAACAACGATATCTATGTAGGTACAGAGAATAGCGGCGTATACTTCAAAAGAGCAAATAGTAAGTATTTCCAAAAGGTATACTATACATCACCTACTAATACTACCAATATGGTTAATAGCATGGTGATTTATGGTAATATCCTATATATCGCTACTCAAGGCGGCCTCATAGCATACTCTACCACTACAAATCAGAGCGTAGTATTCTCAACAAATAACGGACTACCTCATAATTGCGTCAACTTCGTATGCGTAGATTCCGAAGGCCAAATATGGATTGGTCCTAAGGATAGCGGTATTACCAAAATAGAGACTGAAGTAGACCCTTCAAAGGAGTTGCCTACAGATGTTACATGGGATATCCATCGTCTTTCTGAGGACCCTATCAACGTCCCTGCCCTAACAGAGGATTCTCGTGGTAGAAAATGGCTGGTATCTGTCAATAATGGTATCTTGTGCGCAACAAACGACTCCGTAGTCTCTATTACAGCAGCAGATGGACTAGAGAAAAACTTCTGCTATGATGTCGTAACAGATACCCAAGATAAGGTGTGGGTATGCCATCAACCAGGTTTGTCTTGTATCGACCTTCATTCCGGCGGCATACGTACCTTCAATGCCTCTATGGGCTTCAATAAGGAATATGTCCACGCCTATGCAGATGACGAGGGCGATATATGGTTCGCTTCTAGAGAGAGCATCCTCCACTACTCCGCTAAACTCGACGTGAAGAGTATGGTGGCTCCTGTACTATCTAGAACAAAGACCATAATATCTGATGTATCATACCTCCCATCTCAAGAGATCGATTTGTCATATCCATATTTTAGAGATGTAGATAAATTCGAATTCAGCTTCGTTGCGGTCAACTTCCGCGACCCAAAGAATGTAAAATACCAATACTGGCTTCAAATAGGTGAAGATGACACTCAACCAAGATGGTCTAAATCTACTACACAGGCCGTAAAGAGTTATGATTATTTACCAGATGGTGATTATATCCTCCACGTTAGAGCATTCTCCCCAGATGGTATACCTTCACAAAATATCATATCTATTCCTATTCATGTCGATAAGCCTTTCTGGAAGTCTATATTCTTCCCAATATTCGCCCTATTGTTTATCGCATACCTAATACGTGCCATAGTACGCAATAGAGAGAAGAAAATCAAAAAGAGAGAGGAGGAACTCGAACGCGAGGTACAAAAGCAAACAGCTAAATTGCAAAATCAGCAATATATCATCGAGCGTAAAAATAAGGATATCACAGATAGTATCAACTACGCTAATAGAATCCAAACGGCTATTCTCCCTTCTAGAACTTGCCTTAAGGAGTTCGACTTGGCCGACTCGTTCCTCCTCTTCCGTCCAAAGGATATAGTGAGCGGCGACTGCTACTGGGTGGGGCAGTTCGATGAGCATCTGCTTATATGCTGTGGCGATTGTACCGGTCATGGCGTGCCTGGTGCATTCATGAGCATGATTATTACTACCCTACTTAATGATGCTACACGTAAGCCAGAATATCGCCGCCCAGCTAAACTTCTCGCTAAAATAGATATGGATATTAAGCATACACTTAATAAAAATCAAGTAGTAGAGGCTCAAGATGGTATGGATTGCGCTATATTGGATATCAACCTTAAAACAAGAGAGTTAATATCCGCTGGCGCTCGACGCCCTGTTATCATATTCAATAAGAATAAATTCCTCGAGATACGCCCTACCCGCCGTAGCGTAGGTGAGAGACGTAATGGTAACGAATATACCGAGGAGATAACACAACTCGCTGAGGGCGACGTAATATACGCTTTCTCCGACGGTTTCACTGATCAGTTTAACCCTAAGGAGGAGAAATATACTACAGGAAGACTTAAGAGACTATTGCAAGAAATATACACTCTACCAATGTATGAACAGCAAGAAAAACTCGAAAATGAGTTTGACGACTGGAAGGGTAACCACGAACAGCTGGATGACGTCATAGTAATGGGTATAAAACTTAAATAGTCTATAACATCAACTACATAGCATATTTATTCATTTTAATAATCATTTTAATTTTCTCAAAACAATGCTTATAGACGCTAAAGGTATTGTAAAGGCTTATTCAGGACACGTCGCTCTAGATGGCTTGAATATCGAAGTGCCAGAGGGTGCAGTACACGGACTCCTCGGCCCAAATGGTGCAGGTAAAACAACTTTTATCCGTATCCTTAACCAGATGACTAAACAGGATGCTGGCGAACTACTCTTTGATGGTCATACTATGACTATGGCTGATGTCGCTCAAGTGGGTTATCTTCCAGAGGAGCGTGGATTGTACAAAAAAATGAAGGTGGGAGAAGAGGCCATATACCTAGCCCGCCTACGTGGTCTATCTAAGTACGACGCTAAGGTCCGCCTAAAATACTGGTTCGATAAGTTCGAAATTGGCGAATGGTGGAACAAAAAGGTAGAACAGCTATCTAAGGGTATGCAACAGAAGGTACAGTTCATCGTAACAGTCCTCCACGAACCTAGACTTCTTATCTTCGATGAACCTTTCTCCGGCTTCGACCCTGTTAATGCTAACCTCCTAAAACAAGAGATTCTCAACCTCCGCGATAAAGGTGCTACCGTACTCTTCTCTACTCACAATATGGGTAGCGTCGAGGCTGTATGTGATAGCATATCTCTTATCAACAAGAGCCACGTAGTCCTCGATGGCAAGGTAAAGGATATCAAAAAGCAATATAAGGAGGGTAAATACGAACTCTCTTTCCAAGGCTCTGAGTCAGATCTTCAACAGGTAAGCGGACTAAACATTCTATCTTCTAAAACCATAGATGGAACAACTAGCGCTATCGTTAAGTCAACAAACATAACTAGCCCTAATGAGTTGCTTCGAGAACTTATTAATGCAGTAGAGGTGTCTGAATTCAAGGAGATCCTCCCTACCATGGAAGAGATTTTCATTCAGCAAGTCGAGAAAAAGTAAGTTTAACCACTTAATAGTTCACTAAAATGTCAAAAATTGGTCTTATCATAGAGCGCGAGTACATGACTCGTGTTCGCAAAAAGAGTTTCGTAATAGTATCTATATTAATGCCAGTAGCTGTATTGGCAATGATGCTATTGCCTTCTATCATCATGCAATTCACATCAGTATCAACTCAGCGAATTGCAGTGCTCGACGAGACAAAGAATTATCAGAGCGCATTAGCTAATACCGAGGAGATAGAGTATTCTCTTATTTCTAACGAATCAGTAGAATCTCTAAGAGCTAACTATATCGCAAATGGATACGACGCTATGCTCCATATCCAAGGTATCCCTACCGATAAGAATAATATCCACCTCTTTAGCGAGAAGGCTCTCCCAATGGAAATTACCAATACTATTGAGAATACCCTCCGCGATAAGGTTAAGCAGGATATGATATACGAGTTCTCCGTTCTAGGCTCTGGCGTAGACTCTCTCTTCAATGCCGTAAATAACGTATCTGTCGATATCGTAACAATGAAGGAGTCTGCTCAAGGTGGCGAGGCTACAGAGAATCACGCTGCTGTAGGTCTCATAGTAGGTATGGTAGCAGCAATGCTCATCTATTTCATCATCCTTATGTCGGGCGTACAGGTATTCTCTGGCGTCTTGGAGGAGAAGCAAAATCGTATCATGGAGGTACTCGCCTCTACAGTCAAGCCTATAGATCTTATGCTAGGTAAAATCATAGGTATAGCTCTAGTTACCCTTACCCAACTAGCTATCTGGGGCGTAATGATGGCTATCGGCTCTACCGTCCTCGGCACAACTTTCGCTCCTGATATCACCTCCGTAGAGGCTGCAGCTGGTGCCGCTCCTGAGGCTGATGGCGCAATAGCTACCATCATGAACGCATTCAGTAGCTTAAATATCTCTCTTATGCTATCTATGTTCGTATTCTACTGCATTGGAGGATATCTCCTATATGCATCTCTATACGCTGCCGTAGCTGCAGGATGTGAACAGCAATCTGATGCTCAGCAACTTCAAACGCCTATCATCCTCCCTATCATAGTGGCTATTGTCATAGTTACCTCTTTCGGCCTTAAGGACCCTAACTGCGGCGCCATGTTCTGGGGCTCTATGATTCCTTTTACCTCCCCAATAGTTATGCTAGCTAGAATACCTAATGGCGTGGAGACTTGGGAACTCATACTCTCTATGGTTATCCTCGTGGCTTCTTTCCTAATCACTACTTGGTTCGCTGCTAAGGTCTACCGCATAGGTATCCTTATGTATGGCAAAAAGCCTACCTTCAAGGACCTCGTTAAGTGGGCTAGAATGAAATAAATCATCGTAATTTGAAACATATTATTATATCTATATTAGCAATCATTACTCTGCTACCTGCGCTAAATGCGCAAATAGCAGATGCTAATGTTCGCCTACATGGTAGAGCCCTCCAATATGCGGGCTTCCATATAGAGGTTTTTGTATATAAGGATTTTATTACCAAGGATAAGGTAGCTATAGGCGTCCTCGATGTCGACGATAATGGCAATTTCGATTGTATCGTTGACCTCCAACAAAATGGCGTAAAATATGCTTTTATGGACCTCGGGGCATACAAGGCTTATATATACCTCGAGTCGGGTAAGGACTATCACCTAGTTCTCCCTCCTTTCAAACCTCGCCCTGATGCCGATAGATTTAATCCTTTCTACCAACAAGAACCTATCGAGGCTGGTATTGTAAACGAACCATCAAGACTTAATATAGCTATCCGCGAATTCGATGGATGGTGGCAAAATCAATACGCCTCAAATATCGCTCGCTTAGCTAGGTATAACGACCGCAAACTTGCCGATAAATTAGTGCAACGTTGCGATAGTATGGCAAGTACCCTAAATTGTAAGGTCCAATTCTTTAAGGATTATGTCCACTACCGTAAGGCACAACTCTACGCTACCCCTCGTATGGGTAATGTGCGTGGCATAATATCTAAATTCTACTCTCAAAATAAAAAGTCTGTAGTAGATATGCCGCCTTATTGGCAAACTCTCCAGATGATTTGCCCTAACTTCCTAACTTCTATAGGTATATACACTAATGCTAAGGATAAATGCCGCGCTGAACTCCGTAGCCCTAACGCTTCTTTCTCGTCTATATGCGCTGCTCTCCAAACAGATACCGCATACGCGAAGCGCGCAGTGTCCGAAAATCTCCTTATCATGGGTATATATGATGGCTATTACAGCCAAGAGATATCTGAGTCTTTCGTCGACCTATTGCTCAATGGCGCAATAAGCCAAAATACTCACCAAGATACCAAGTTAATAGCTCAGAATATTATCGATAAAAAAAATCACCTCCACCCTGGTACCGAGGCTCCTAGTTTTACCCTTATGGATATGAGGGGTAAGGAGGTCTCTCTATCTTCTCTTAAGGGTAGATGGGTATACATTGGCTTCCTCCACTCCCAAAATTTCGCCGCAGTAAAGGATATGGCCGCACTAGATGCTATGCAGACTAAATACCAAAAGGATATTCAAGTGGTGGGTATATTCACTGATGAGAAGAGCGACCAACTGGCTGCTCGTATGAAAAACGCTAAGCACAATTGGCTTCCTCTTACATACGTCACTCAGCAGTCTATCCTATCAGAATATAATGTCGTGGCTCTACCTACATATTATCTCATCGACCCCGATGGTCGTATCAGCCTGTCTCCTGCACCTTCGCCTACCGAAAAACTAGAGCAGGCTATAGCTAACCAAATGATTAGCTATAAACGCGAATTGGCAAAACGCCCTAAACAAAGAAATCAAGCAAAAAGTATCTACGATATAGCTCGATAATATAATGGTAATAGCAGAAAATATACACAAGAGTTTTGGCTCTCTCGAAGTACTTAAGGGTATAGACCTCCATATCAAGGAGCGCGAGGTAGTGGCTATCGTAGGTCAGAGTGGAGCTGGTAAAACTACCCTCCTGCAGATTCTTGGTACGCTCGACCGCCCCTCTATGGGGTCCGTCAAAATAGCTGGCCAGGATATATCTGCCTTGTCTGATAACGACCTCTCCACTTTCCGTAATAGACATATCGGCTTCGTATTCCAATTTCACCAACTCCTCCCCGAATTTACCGCACTGGAGAATGTTATGCTCCCTTGCCAAATAGGTGGTAAGTCTGATAAATTCGCCGAGGAGCGCGCTAAGGAACTTCTCTCGTTCCTTAAATTGGATAGCCGCCTTAACCATAAGCCTTCCGAATTGTCCGGCGGCGAAAAACAACGCGTCGCTATCGCTCGTGCCCTAGCATGCAACCCTAGCGTGGTATTCGCTGATGAGCCTTCGGGTAATCTCGACTCACATAATGCACGCGAACTACAAGAGCTTTTCTTCTCCCTTCGCGAGGAGTATGGGCAGACTTTCGTCATCGTAACGCATGATATGAAGATGGCTGAGTGCTGTGACCGTATGATTAAAATAAAGGACGGACTAATAGAGTTGTAGCCATATATGCTTCCTCATAATATTAAAGAGATACTGGATGCAAAGGTCCAGCAGTATGAATGCCCCGATTTCATAGAGAACGATCCCATAAGTATCCCTCACCGTTTCTCTTCTAAGGAGGATATCGAAATATCGGGCTTCCTAGCTGCTACCCTAGCATGGGGCAATCGTAAGGCTATCATAAAGTCGGCTAACGAGATGATGCGTCGCTTCGATAACGCACCTGCCGATTTCGTCCTAAATGCTTCAGAGAGCGAAATAGACGCTCTCCAATCTTTCGTATACCGTACTTTCAAGGATACCGATCTTCCTTGTTTCGTCCGCGCTTTGCGCCATATATATAAGGAGCACGGCGGACTAGAGTCTGTATTCGCTCCTAGCCCCGATGATAATAGCATAAGGTCTTCTATCATCAATCTCCGAAACACAATGCTCCCTTTCCTCGATCCTCATACCCAAAAGCATGTCCCTAATCTGCTTAAGGAGTCGGCTGCAAAGCGTATATGTATGTACCTTCGTTGGATGGTAAGACCTAATGACCGTGGCGTAGATTTCGGCTTGTGGCAGAGCATAAAAAAGGAGAATCTTGTCCTCCCTCTCGATGTCCACGTGGGTAATGTGGCGCTTAATCTAGGGTTCATTACTAAAAATGGTAAGGACTGGAAGACTGCAATGGCAATAACTAATAAACTAAGGGAATTCCGCCCCGACGACCCCGTGGCATACGACTTCGCGTTGTTTAGTATGGATATGGAGTAATAGCCTATATCCTATTTGCCTAGGTAGTATATATTACCATAACTTTTCATAAGTTCTGCCGTCTTATACCTCTCTCTATGCTCGCTCATACCTCGCTATAACCAGGCTCAACACAGAGCGTATATAGATAAACATCCTTTTTATTATAGTCACAATCTTCTCTTTGTAGCTTATGGCAAACAACTATTTCGAGTTTAAGCAGTTTAAAGTATACCAAGATAAATGCGCTATGAAGGTAGGTACTGATGGCGTACTTTTGGGGCTCTTGTCAAAAGTGGACTTCCTATCTTCTACCCCTAATCCTAATATCCTAGATATCGGCGCAGGTACAGGCGTAGTCTCACTTATCGCTGCTCAACGTCTACCTAATGCCGTAATAACTGCTGTAGAGATAGATGCTGATAGCGCCTCTCAAGCTTCTGACAATTTCTCTCTATCTCCTTTCGCCTCGCGCCTATCTGTTATACAGTCGGATATACAAAATTTCGCCCCCTCCACAAAATACGACCTCATCCTCTGTAATCCGCCTTTCTATAATGGTACGCTTACATGCCCCGACTCTAAGCGCACCCTGGCTCGCCATGCCTTAAGCCTTAGCTTCGAGGAGCTAGCATCGTCCGCCGCAAGGTTATTATCTGACAATGGCCAATTCTCTGTAATCATTCCTACTTATGCGGCAGAGGAGCTGACAGCCTTCTGCCTCACAAAGGGTCTCTACGCAAATCACATTACCAAGATATTCCCTAATAGAAACAAACAACCAAAGCGCGTAGTAATCCAATACTCTCGCCAAAATATACCTCTCTTGGAATCGGAACTAATAATAGATGATGCACCTTCTCAAAAGAGTGCCGAGTTTAAGGCACTAGTAAGTGATTATTATCTGAGGTGCTAATCTTTCAATACTATAGTGGCACACACCGGGAAGTGGTCGGAATACTCTACCCTATGTTCTTTATAATATACAGCTTCCATATCGTCTGTATGCCATATATAGTCTATACGTATAGGTGGTAAATTGCCATTATAGGTGTTACCAAGTCCATTGCCTGCCTCTATAAAGGAGTCTTTCATACCTCTCTTATGTACAACTTGATAGGTGTATGAAATAGGAGTATCATTGAAATCTCCACATAGCAATATAGGAGTACTTATAGATTCTATTGTCTTGGCTATATCCCTAGTCTGTTCTTGTCGCCTATGGTAGGCGTCTCTCATCTTGTTATGTGTCGTCTTGAGCTGCTTCTTTACATTGCTCTTCTCTTGCTCTGGTAATAGACTTGGGTCAAATACCTTTATCTCTTCCGAATGCAACCCAATAGAGGCTAAATGACAATTGAGTATCGTTATCTTCTCTCCCCCTATTGTTACCTCTGCACGCTGTATATATGTATCTATATCGCCTCCTAACCTATTCTCTTTTATTGGATACTTAGACAATAGAAGCTGCTTATCTCCCGAGATATTTTTCTTCTTCTTGGCTGAATGGGCAAGCATATATGGGTAGGCTTTTACCCACTTCTTTATCTTCTTGTAATTCCTAGCGTCGCACTCTTGCAAACATAGTATATCTGCATTCTGTGCCTCAAGAAAACTGCCTATGGAGTCTATAGGTGCCATAGACATATAGTGTACATTATATGTAAGTACCTTTATTGTCTTCTTGTCCTTTGGAATATCTGATGTGCTTATATTAAATACAGATATGGCTCCGTTAAATGTCACTATAGCTGCTAATACAGGTATAGCAATTCTCCAATTCGGACGTAATATTACTTGTAATACTAACACAATAATATTGACCACCCATAAATATGGGAAGGCATACTGAATAAGTACAAATGTCCCAAGTTTGTCGGGTTCAATGTACGACGAGTAGTATGTCACACATGTCGCCAGGGCGATAACTACCGTCACTATCAGTGTCAATATATTGAGTAGCGCTTTCATCTCTTCGACTCGTTGAGTAATGCCTGTCGCTCCTCCTCCGTGAGACTGTCATAGCCCGATGCCTTTATCTTGTCCAAGATTCTATCTATCTCTGCTATCCTCTCTACCTTCTTGCGGTTCCACTCCATATCAGCATCTGCCATACCTCCTCGTACTATCTTCAAGTGTCTTCTCCTAAACCACTTGCTAAGCCCACTAGTAGGTATACCTCTATTCTTCCATATCAATGCTAATATTATACCTGCAACTGCTCCACCTAAATGAGCTATATGTCCCCCTACGTTGGATAACCCAGGTATACTCAGTATGTCTATTAGCACATACGCTGCTGCAACCCAACCTAACTTTACCTCTCCTATCAGAACAAGTCTAATAGTATACCTAGGGTACATTACCGATACGCATAGGATAATGGCCATTACCGCTGCCGAGGCTCCAAGCATATGACTATGTAAAGGCACCAACGCCAATGGCGCAATAAAATACGCAATGGCTCCCGCAATACCTCCTATAAGATAGGTTCGTAATATTAGGTGCTCCCCCACTAGTGCCGACATCAGTTTACCAAACCAATATAGCGCTATAAGGTTGAATATAATGTGAACAAAGTCATAATGGGTAAACATATATGTAACTATTGTCCACGGACGTGTCAATAGTGTAATGACAATATCTGATGAGGGAATCTCCAAAAAGTCCAACACCCACATATTTGGCATCAATCCAACTAGACTGATGAAGTCCATCAATCTCACAAACACAAAGACAGCAATGTTTATATATACCAACATCGCTACCTTGTCTTCCGTAAATCTCTGCCAAAGTCTATTGCTCATTCTCTCCTCCACTTAAGAATCAGAATAATGCCAAATAGCATACCGCCCAAATGTGCCCAATGTGCAACATTGTCAGGCTGGAACCCTACTCCAATACCCTCAAATAGTTCTATGGCACCATATAATATCACAAAGTACTTTGCCTTTAATGGTATGAGGAAGAATAGGAATATCCTAGCATTAGGATATAGCATACCAAAGGCCAAAAGCAAACCAAAGACCGCTCCTGATGCACCAATAGTATTATGACTAGCTATCCAGGCGTCTTGATACTCCATCAAAAAGTGTCTAGCAATCGGTGTCGCCTCATGAATTGGCATTCCACTTACCTTACCAAAGAATTCGTTTATGAGTATCGCACATTTCTGCGAGCCTGGGCCATATTGAGATAGTAGGGCGTTCAACGACTCGTTGGTAATGTTCGACATGCAGGCATCTACCGCTTTTATGAAGGGTTGTATCTCAAAGAATAGGGCTATCTCTTGTATCAAGCCCGAACCTATACCTGTGACTAAGTAATATATAACATATCTCTTCGTCCCAAAATACTGCTCAATAGGCGCACCGAACATATATACGGCAAACATATTGAAGAATAGGTGAGAGAAACTCCCATGAAGAAACATAAACGTTACAAGCTGCCATACTTGGAAGGATGACGCCCCCCAGTAATGTAACCCAAATATCTCGTTGATACCAATATTGGTCAACAGATATGACGCCATAAAGGCTAGGGCGTTTATGATAATGATATTCTTTGATGCTGCGGAAATCGGTGGCATATCTTCAAGTTTTATGCAAACATACTATTTAATGTATTATCATCCAATAGGGCAAATATACGTTTGCCTCGTGGCGTCATCGCTGGAGAGGCCGACGAGAATAGTCTGTCATATAATGACGACATCTCTTCGTTGGTTAGCATCTTGCCGTATGGCATAGCAGATTGTGCCGCTACCGCCGTACATACATACTCTTGGATGCCCGCCTGTATATCTATCTCTCCATTCTGACAGTCGTATATCAGTTGCTCTATGAAGGAGCGTGCTTGGTCAACCTCAAAAATCGCTGGTATAGCTGTTATCTTAAGGTTACCCTCTTCTGCCAAATACTCTACCTCTAGCCCTACACGCGATAGTTCAGAGGATAGCTCTTCTACTATACACGCATCTTCAGCTCCTATAGCTATGTACTCGGGGAACATCAATGGCTGTGATGCAGCATGCCCACTGCTTATCATACCACTAATAGTGTCATATTGTATGCGCTCATGGGCTCTGCGCTGGTCTATCAGCATTAGTCCGTCCTGAACTTGTACTACTATATACCTTCCCTTATATTGGTAAAAGCGTTCTGATGGGAGTATCGTAGAATTGAGCCCCGACTCTATGGTCGATACATTAATATCTAATGTCTGCTGTACCGGCTCTTCTCTCTGCTTCTCTAACCCTTCATATAACGTCTCCCATCCTCTAGTGCTTGGCTGTGGGATATGCGAATATGACGATGAATACGAACCTCCACCTGTATAAGACGAACCCTGACCTAATTTACTCGTGTATGTCTGTACAGGAGCAGTACACCCCTCACCTCTATCGTACGTAAATGGTACAGATTTGTACTTACTATCGCTCTCGTTGTCAAATGGGTTATATATATCAATACGCCTACTTGGGTCAAGGGATAGCAAGTCTGCTATCTGGTCCATATTATACTCCCCTTTGGCAGGGATATTTAATGCTATATTACTATCAACCTCAAAGTCTATTGTCGGCATTATATTATTCTTGCCTAAGCACTCTTTGACAGTTGCATTTAATATGCGCCAAACCTCTGAGTCGTTCTCAAATTTTATCTCTGTCTTCTGTGGATGGACATTTACATCTATGGTTTGCGGGTCTACGTCCATATATACATAGTAGGCGGGCGACTGGTCGTTTGGTATTATATTCCTATATGCCTCAATAATTGCTTTATGGAAATATGAGCTCTTCATAAAGCGATTATTTACGATGAAGTACTGGTTACCCGCTGTCTTGCGCGCACTCTCAGTAGTACCTACAAAACCGCTCAACTTTACTATTTCGTTATCGCACTCTATAGGCAGTAGGTACTTCGACATAGCTTTGCCTGCTACCGCTGATACTCTAACCCTAAGATTAGCAGCCTTGAGGTCGTACAATGTCTGCGAATTATGTACAAAAGTCAACGCTACATCAGGATGCGCTAAAGCGATACGTATAAACTCCGTCTCTAAGTTCTTCAACTCGGTAGAGTCTTTCTTCAAGAAGTTCCTACGTGCAGGGGTATTGAAAAAGAGATCTTTTACACAAAACTGACTGCCCTTAGGGGCTACTATAGGCTCCTCGTTTATCAGTTTCGACCCTGCTATCTCTACCTTTATACCGAGTTCGTCTTGCTCTCTGCGTGTGATAAGGTCCACATGGGCCACGGCAGCTATAGATGCAAGAGCCTCACCACGGAAACCCATGGTGTGCAACTGCATAAGATCTGAAGCTGATTGTATCTTAGATGTGGCATGACGCTCAAAAGCCAAGCGAGCGTCAATATCATTCATGCCGCAGCCATTATCTATAACTTGTATAAGGGTCCTACCCGCATCTTTTATCACAACGCGCACCTCCGTAGCTCCTGCGTCTATGGAGTTCTCCACTAGCTCTTTGAGTACGGATGCCGGATTTTGTACTACCTCTCCAGCCGCAATAATATTAGCTACCGAGTCGGGTAGCTGTCGGATAACGTTACCTGTATTCTCACTCATTACTATGTACGCGTAGCGGTTATCCTACTATAGGTTGAGTCTTTAACACACAATAGGCCATAACGGACAAAACAAGAACAAGGCCCACCACAATGAGTCGTGATACCTTCTTCTGCTTTTGCATCTTCTGTTGGAACTGCTCATGCCTTGCTCGCATAGCACCACTCCTAACGAGCTGCCCTATCTTATTGGCCTCTGGGATAGCATTAGGATCTTTCTTCTTATAGTTCTCTATAGAATCCTTGCCAAGGGCACGCTTCTTCTCCTCCCAACGCTCTTTGTCAGGATCATAGAAACGGGGTTGGTACTCATATACCTTATGTTTTGGCAACTTGAAGAAAGATAATTGCATCGTTATACTATTTGTTCTTGATGATTAATACTCGAAATCGTTACATGCACGCTCTGCTAGTATAGCACGTATATCCTGTGATACTGCCACATGTTTTGGGTGAACAGCATATGCCTTCAACCCCTCCATATCGTCGTGTGTAGAGATTAGCGAGAGATGAAACTTCTCATTAGGATTACAGTTGATGCCTACCTCAATACTCTTCAATGAAGGCACCTCGCCTTTGAGGTTAAGTAATGCTTGACGGATAGAGACCAACTTCTCTTGAAGCTCTGCTGCCTCAATATCCTCTTTCATCTTAAATAGTACGATATGTTTTATCATCTGTATAAGTTTTTTGCGTAAGTTTGTCTTTGCAAAGATAGTAAATATATTGTCATGTTGATTATTGGAATAGCAGGTGGCACTGGTTCGGGAAAGTCCACCGTAGTACGACAAATAGTTTCACGTTTGGGTGAGGGACGCGTGAGCGTAATACCGCAAGACGCATATTATTATGATAGCTCTCACCTCCCTTTGGAGGAGCGTCGTAAGAAGAATTTCGACCACCCAGACTCTATCGAATTTCCTCTCTTGGCGCAGCATGTGCGCGACTTACGCGCCGGGAAATCTATACAGCAGCCTACATATAGCTATATTACCTGCTCTCGTCTCGAGGAGACCATAGAGGTACACCCTACAGAGGTGGTAATAGTAGAGGGCATCCTTATCCTTGGTAACGAGGAGCTACGTAAGGAGATAGATATTAAGGTCTACGTAGATGCTGATGATGACGACAGATTAGCACGTGTTATACAACGCGATATAGCTGAACGCGGCAGAGATGCACAAGCCGTACTAGAGCGTTACGCTAAGACAGTTAAGCCTAGCCATATTCAGTTTGTCGAGCCAACTAAGAGATTTGCTGATATAATAGTGCCTCAAGGAGGCTTGAACCAGGTGGCTATTGATGTGATGTCTAAATACATCAATGCTCATTTACCTCAAGAATAAGTATGAGTGCAATATACGATATCCGTCTTGATAATGTCATCTTCATAGACATTGAGACTACCCCTACCACAAAATCTTTGGGCGAGTTATCTGAGGCTATGCAAGAGCTTTGGGACAATAAGACTGCTAGCGAACGTGGAGAAGAGGTCTCAGCGGCTGATTATTATGATGAGCGAGCTGCATTATATCCCGAATTCGGGCGCGTAGTATGTATCTCCATCGGCGTTATGCAATATAGCATCGAGGGGTGGAAGATATTTACTAAGTCGTACTGCAGCGACGATGAGGTCGCCCTATTGTACGATTTCGACCAATTCTTACAGAAGTATTGGACGCCATCTCGTCTCTTCTGCGGACATAATATCAAGGAGTTCGATATGCCGTATATTGCAAAACGTATGTTGATAAATCGCATCAGACTATCACCCGCTTTGGATGTTAGTGGCAAGAAACCTTGGGAGATACCCTATGTTGATACATTAGACTTGTGGAAATTCGGCTCTTATAGAGGGGGGGCATCTCTTGAGTTATTGTCAAATGTATTCGGCATTCCAACACCTAAGGATGACATTCATGGCTCCGAGGTGAGACGTGTATTTTACGAGGAGAACGACCTAGATAGAATTTCCACATATTGTCAGAAGGATGTTGTGGCTACTGCGCAAGTACTAATAGCTATGCGTGGCGAGCCAATAATACCTGAGTCAAACATTGTATTTAGAGGAAGATAGTAATATGGCTATAGTAAAAGAGTTGAGAGGGTTCACCCCTAAGGTACATGAGAGCGCATACCTCGCAGAGACGGCAGTCCTCATAGGCGACGTAGAGATAGCCGAGGGCGCAAGCATATGGTATGGAGCAGTACTAAGAGGCGATGTAGGCGCTATACGTATTGGCAAGAACTCCAATGTTCAAGATAATGCCGTAATACATGCTACATACAATAAGAGTCAGACCATCCTCGGCGAAGAGGTTACCGTCGGCCATAATGCCACAATACATGGCGCCATTATCCACGATAAGGTATTAGTGGGTATGGGTGCAACCATCCTTGACAATGCCGAGATAGAGAGTAACGTCATAATAGCTGCTGGTGCATTGGTATTAGCCAATACCCATTTGGAGGCTAATGCTATATATGCAGGCGTACCAGCAAAGAAGGTTAAGGAGTTGCCTACAGATATACACCCTTCGGCTATCGAACAATACGCATCTAACTACCAATTCTATACTACTTGGTACAAATGAGTGAAGTGTGCGGACCAATAGCTTTCTTTGATTCGGGCTACGGCGGACTAACCATTATGGATAGTGTGCGTAGGCTGTTGCCTCAGTACGACTATATCTATTTGGGTGATAATGCTCGCAACCCATACGGCACACGCTCCTTTGATGTAGTATATCAATATACACTGGAGTGCGTCAATAAGCTATTCTCCCTCGACTCACCTCTTGCTATCATAGCATGCAATACCGCCTCTGCTAAGGCCCTTCGCACTATACAACAGAACGACCTTCCGCGTATTGACGCTTCGCGTAGAGTGTTGGGAGTCATCAGACCAAGTGTCGAGGCTATAGGAGAATATACCAAGACAGGGTACGTAGGAGTCTTTGCAACACAAGGCACAGTAGACAGCCTCAGTTACCCTATGGAGCTACAGAAAATACGCCCTGACATTACTGTAGTCCAACAGGCTTGCCCTATGTGGGTACCATTGGTAGAGAATAGTGAATATATGGATGAGGGGGCCGACTACTTTGTGAAGAAGTACTGCGATGCATTGATGGCAAAGAGCCCAATGATAGATGTAGTAATCCTCGCATGTACACACTATCCGCTATTACTCCCCAAAATAAAGCAATACCTCCCTAAGAATATCAAGGTAATATGCCAAGGCGATATAGTCGCAAAGAGCCTAGAGAACTACCTACAACGCCACCCTGAGATGGAAGAGCGACTTACCAAGGGAGGTTCCGTAAAGTTCTTGACAACAGAGAACCCTCACAAATTCAAGTTTACCGCAAAGGTATTCTTCCAAGGCGACCTTGATGTGCAACAGATAGTCTAATTAGGATTACTCTATTACCTCCAATAGGAAACTGACGGGGCGAAAACCATCATTACAAGATATCATAGCCGATTTAGGATTCTTCATCCAGCCATCATAGAAATTCTCTCCACCATGAGCCAATGTCATCACAAATGGAGAGACACTCTCCCATGCGCTAAGACACATACCCTCTGGTCGCTCCCACCCATTAGCAATAAACACCTGTCCCTCTTGCATATCACAAGCATGCTCAATAGGGTTCTCATA
Organism: Bacteroidia bacterium; assembly: GCA_030526155.1. Classification (GTDB taxonomy): domain Bacteria; phylum Bacteroidota; class Bacteroidia; order Bacteroidales; family Marinilabiliaceae; genus W3P20-009. The sequence continues at coordinate 72,255 of JAUNDI010000005.1, read as the reverse complement.
CCTCTCTATTAAATCAGTATAACATGCTTTGCGCATTACTGTTATCCTTATCCTCTTCATAATCCATTTACCTTAATCGACATTGCAATATTAATAAATAATATTTGCTTCAACAAACAATGAAAAGGCAACCATTTGTATGAGTGCTCTTAGGGTGCACATAGAGTGCTCCCCGAGTGTACAACAACACCCTGACAATAATAAGAAAGAGTATAGTATGCCTCCTTGTTCATCGCAAAAAAGATATTGCGAAGATACTCTCTGCATAGTCTTTCATCGCAAAAAAGATATTGTGTGGATACTCTCTACATAGCCGTTCATCGCAAAAAAGCGATTACGAGTAGATATAAATAGTTGACTTGATATGTTGGAAATGTTTATATTTGCGACATAGAATAGCTATCGTAAATAAGCAAACATGAACAGACTATTGTTGTCGGCACTAGCACTAGGTGCGTTGATGGTAAGCTGTGGTAATAATGATAATCCACGCGAGCGCCATCTGTTTACAGATAATTGGTTTTTTGCATTAGGAGATTCAGCGCAAGCGTATCAAGCAGAATATGATGATGACGATTGGAGACAATTGGACCTACCCCACGATTGGGCTATAGAGGGTGATTTCTCCGAGAGTAATCCCTCCGGCACAGGTGGGGGAGCACTACCAGGTGGTATAGGATGGTATAGAAAGCATGTCAAGATAACCTCCTCAGACCTTGAGGGGCGTGTCCGCATAGGATTTGATGGAGTATATATGAACTCTACCGTATATGTAAATGGCGAAGAGGTAGGACACAGACCTTATGGATATGTCTCTTTTGAATATGACATAACAGACTATCTACAAGTGGGCGATAATGTGATAGCCGTAAAAGTAGATAATAGCGACCAGCCAAACTCACGTTGGTATAGCGGTTGCGGTATATACAGAAATGTATGGCTGACCAAAGTATCAGATGTTCACGTAGCCCAATATGGTGTATTCGCATACGCCAAACTAGTGAACGACGTAAAGGCAACAATAAAAGTAGAGACCAAAGTAGAGAACTCAAGCGATAGTCATGCCTTTATCCGAATGCACCAATACATACTCGACAAAGCAGGCGAAAAGGTAGCAGAGGTGGAAAATGAGTATAATATTGGAAGTGAATCTGATATTGATATATCACAAGAGTTGGTTGTAGAAAAACCACATTTGTGGAATCTAAACGACACATACCAATATAGAGTGGTAACAGATATCTACGGCGACGACGATATGCTTGATAGATACGAGATACCATTAGGCATTAGGACATTCTATTTTGATGATACTAGAGGATTTATACTAAACGACTCCACGATAAAGATAAATGGAGTATGCCTACATCACGACCTCGGTTGTTTGGGTGCCGCTGTAAATAGACGAGCAATAGAGCGACAGCTACAGATACTACAAGAGATGGGATGTAACGGTATCCGCTGTTCGCATAATCCACCAGCACCAGAGCTATTAGAGTTATGCGACTCTATGGGCTTTATCGTCATGGACGAGGCCTTTGACATGTGGCGCAAGAAGAAGACACAGAAAGACTATGCAAGATTCTTCGACGAGTGGCATGAGCGCGATTTGACCGACTTCGTGAAGCGCGATAGAAACCACCCTAGTATATTCATGTGGTCAATAGGCAATGAGGTACTAGAGCAATGGACAGACGCCAATGCAGATACACTCGACCTAGCTTCTGCAAACCTCCTACTCAATATGCAGCGCGACCCAGAATCCTTGGAAGAAGAGGGCGAGGAAATGAGCGTAAATAGCCTATTGTGTAGACACTTATGCGATATTGTGCGTAGGAGCGACCCATCTAGACCTATTACCGCTGGAAATAATGAGCCAGAGGCTTGGAACCACCTATTTAGGTCGGGCGCATTAGATATCATAGGATATAACTACCATAATGCATGGATAGATGATGTGCAGAATAAGTTCCCACATAAGCCATTTATCATAACCGAGAGCAACTCGGCATTGATGACTAGAGGCTTCTATATGATGCCAAGTGACCAAGAGCTACTATGGCCTGTAAGTTGGGATAAGCCGTTCTTCAACCCATCCTTCTCTTGCTCCTCATACGACAACTGTCACACACCTTGGGGCAGTACACACGAGGAGACTATGGCGATAGTAAAGAATAATCCTTTTGTAAGTGGACAATTCATATGGACAGGTTTCGACTACATAGGAGAGCCTACACCATATGGCTGGCCTGCCCGTTCCTCATACTTCGGAGTAGTAGACCTAGCTGGTTTCCCTAAAGATATATACTACATGTATAAGAGCGAATGGACAGATGAGCAAGTATTGCATCTATTCCCACATTGGAACTGGCAAGAGGGACAAGAGGTAGATGTATGGTGCTACTACAATAGAGCAGACGAAGTAGAACTATACGTCAACGGCGAGTCGAAGGGAGTTAGGATGAAAGAAGACGACCAATTCCACGTCATGTGGAGAGCCCCATACGAACCAGGAGAGCTAAAGGTAGTGGCTAGACAAGGTGGCATGATAATAGGAGAGACTGTAAGAAATACAGCACAAGACCCTTACGCGATAAGGTTGACAGCAGACAGAGGGCAAATTGTAGCCGATGGACGCGACCTATCCTTTGTAACCGTAGAGGTAGTTGACAGTCTTGGTAATGTATGTCCGAATGCCGACAACGAGATAACATTCGACATCGACGGAACAGGAGTAATAGCCGGAGTGGACAACGGCTCACCTATCTCACTTGAGAGATTCAAAGACAATAAGAGAAAAGCATTCTACGGCAAGTGTTTAGTTGTCATACAGAGTAAGCGCGAGTATGGCAATATTAGGCTTGTAGCAGAGTCAGAGGGACTAGAAGAGGCCGAGCTTATAATCCATTGTCTACCACAAGAGATGTGTGAACGAAGATTAAAATGAATAAAAGTGCATAGAATACTTGTTTTTCAATGAAATAGTACCTAATTTTGCCGCTTGAAAATTAATAATATAGACAAATGAAACAAGGAATCCATCCAGAGAACTATCGTTTGGTAGCCTTCACAGACATGTCTAACAACGAGACATTCATCGTTCGTTCGACAGCAGCAACAAAAGACACTATCGAGATCGACGGTGTAACTTACCCACAGGTAAAGCTTGAAATCTCAAGCAGCTCACACCCTTTCTACACCGGTAAGATGAAGCTCGTTGACACAGCAGGTCGTGTTGATAAGTTCATGAACCGTTACCAGAAGCACTTCGAGAATCGTAAGAAGTAATATGTCGCGTACTAGGTACGCTGCATTGATTTCTTTATTCTCTACCATGTGAGTGTGGTGAGACGACGAAATAAAAAGCGACAGATACTATTATAGTTGATGTCGCTTTTTGTTGTTTATAATACGAATAGATAATAACTTAAATAGATATACCCCATAAATGGCTACTGTAGCGTTCCATACATTAGGATGTAAACTTAACTTCAGCGAGACATCGGCTATGAGTCGTAAGATGCAAGCCGCAGGATTCCAAAAGGTGGAGTTCGACGAGGTGTCAGATATGTATATTATCAATACATGTTCAGTTACTGAGGAGGCGAATAAGAAATGCCGTCAGATGATAAAACGCTGTATTCGTCTTAACTCTAAAGCTTATATCGTGGTAACTGGCTGTTATGCCCAGTTGGAAGCTCAGCAGGTAGCAGATATCGAAGGGGTAGACCTTGTCCTAGGCTCTAATGAGAAGACAGATATACTTTCACACATCAACCCTAAGCTAGAAAAGGCAGAGCAGACAGTAGTTCATGTAGGTGCGATATTGAAAGATAAGACCTTTAAGCCTAGCTTCTCATCGGGCGACAGAACACGTACCTTCCTCAAGGTACAAGATGGGTGCGATTACTTCTGTACATACTGTACTATCCCATTAGCTAGAGGCGCCTCAAGAAGCGCATCCCTTGAAGCTACACTCCTTGAGGCAAAATGCGCAGCACAATTAGGAGCAAAAGAGATAATACTTACTGGTGTAAATATTGGCGACTTCGGTCATAGGAATGGCGAGACATTTTTACAGCTAGTTGAAGGTCTTGAGAATATAGAAGGAGTTGAACGCTATAGAATATCTAGCATAGAGCCAAACCTATTGACAGAAGAGGTGCTACAACATGTAGTCAAAAGCAAGAAGTTTATGCCACACTTTCACATACCATTGCAGTCGGGTTGCGACGAGGTACTCAAACTTATGCATCGTAGATATGATACAGACTTCTTCAAGAGGAAGGTAGAAAGAGTAATAGAGTTGATCCCTAACGCCTTTATAGGCATTGATGTGATAGTAGGCACAAATGGAGAGACAGAGGAGTATTTCCAGCAGACGGTAAGATTCCTCGAAGAGATACCATACGCATTTTTGCATGTCTTTACCTACTCCGAGAGGCCTAACACTATGGCATTGAAGATTAAGCCAGTGGTAGAGATGGGAGAGCGCCATAAGCGAAACGAGGTATTACAAAAGATGTCGCGAGAGAGACATAATGAGTTCTTGAGACGTTACATAGGAGAAGAGATGCAAGTACTCGTTGAGAGCGGGAACCACGACGGTTATATGTATGGCTTTACAGAAAACTACATCAAGGTAGCTGTACCATACGACGAAGCTCTCGACAACACAATAATTAAGGTTAAGCTCACTGAGGATAACTTAGTAGAATTGAAATAGCAAGATATAATATGGACTACAAGATAATAGCGCAACAAGTAGCTAACCTTGCTAAAGAGGTTGGTGCAAAACTTATGCAGTATCGCAAAGAGAATGCTGTACAAGTAGAGATTAAAGGCAAGCATGACTTTGTAACTCAGATGGACAAATACTCTGAGAAGCTTCTTGTAGAGGGGTTATCAGAAATATTACCCGAGGCTGGATATATAGCAGAAGAGGGAACACGCACAGATAGAGGCGAGAAGTACAATTGGATTATTGACCCAATAGACGGCACTACAAATTTCATCCATGGGGTACCACCTCATGCGATTAGCATTGCCTTAATGGAAGACGACAAGATAGTAGCAGGCGTAATATATGAGTTGTGCGGCAAAGAGCTATTTGTATCTAGCCTTGGTGGAGGTGCATACCTTAACGGAGAACAGATACATGTGTCAAATACAAAGACCGTAGAAGAGTCGCTCATCTCTACAGGCTTCCCATACAGCAACTTTGAGAGGATGCAACAATATATGAAGCTATTTATGCACTTCACCCACCATTCGGCAGGCCTACGCAGACATGGTTCGGCGGCTACAGACTTAGCATATGTTGCCGCAGGGCGATTTGACGCATTCTTCGAGTACGATCTAAAGCCATACGATGTAGCCGCAGGAGTACTACTTGTCACAGAGGCAGGCGGAAAAGTTGGCGACTTTGCTGGTGGAGACAACTACATATTCGGCAAAGAGATAGTAGCCACAAACGCCACCATCTATGATGAGTTTATGACACCAACCAAAGAGGCATTTGGGAAATAATGAAAGTAGCAGTAGTCTTACTCAACTGGAATGGTCGTTCGTTACTTGAGAGATATCTACCTCAAGTAATAGAAAACACCACATACGAAGGGGCAGATATTATAGTAGCAGACAATGGTAGCACTGACGACAGTGTAGCCTATGTGCGCACATTCTACCCTAAGTGTGGCACCTTGTTGCTCGCAAAAAACTATGGTTTTGCAGGCGGATACAATAGAGCGATAAAGCAGTTGCAAGAGTACGACACTGTAGTACTACTAAATACAGATGTAGCTCCAGCTAAAGGTTGGCTAGAACCAATGGTGGAGCTCATGGAGAGAGATAAGAAAATAGCAGCCTGCGGTCCGAAGATAAAAGACGACAAAGACCGCAAGATGTTTGAATATGCAGGAGCAGCAGGAGGATTCTTAGATATTCTTGGTTATCCATATTGTAAAGGAAGAGTATTTGAGCATATAGAGGAAGATAAAGGACAGTATGACGTAGACACAGAGTGTCTCTGGGTAAGTGGAGCTGCCCTTATGGTCAGAACAAGAGAATACTTAGAATGCGGTGGGCTAGATGAAGAGTTCTTTGCCCATATGGAGGAGATAGACCTATGTTGGAGATTACGAAATATGGGATACAGAGTAGTTCGTGTTGCCAATAGTGAGGTTTACCACCTAGGCGGTGCCACACTTAATAGTACAAATCCGCGTAAGACATACCTCAACTTTAGGAATAACCTTTGGATGATGATAAAGAACCACACAAGTAAGGCGTGGTGGTTGATACTATTCCTACGCATGATTCTTGATGGAGTGGCAGGAGTAAAATTCATCATTGGTAGACAAGGAGAACATTGTTGGGCGATAGTTAGAGCACACCTTGACATGTGGCAATCTCTTAAAAAGATGCTTAAGAAGAGAAAAGAGATACAGAGTAAAGTAGTTATAAAAGATACGCTTCCAGAGATACTCAATGGCAGCATCGTCTGGAAGCACTATATTACAAAAAGCATGTAGGTTATTTGACGTAATTAACCTCCATATTTAACTCTATTCCGAATTTATTCTTCACGTCTGAGATAATAGCATTAGCTAACTTTAGGATATCGTCGGCTGTAGCATTACCATTATTTATCAGGACTAAAGGCTGTATGTGGTGAACAGCTGCTCGACCAAGAGACTTACCCTTCCAGCCACAATGTTCAATAAGCCAAGCAGCAGGAATCTTTACGTCGCCATTCGTCAATTGATACGATGGGATAGCAGGGTAATTCGTTTTTAGTTCATTAAATACAGAAGACGAGACCTCTGGATTCTTGAAGAAACTACCTGCATTACCAGTGACTTTTGGGTCGGGAAGTTTATTATTCCTTATATTAATAATCTCCTCTCGTACAGCTTGGATGGTATTTGTGCACCTAATAGCCATAGCATCACGCACAGGAGCGTACGAGATATTCACCTCAGGATGCTTGTTTAGTCGGAAAGTAACATGAGTTATTATTGCATCTCCCTTATACTTGCTCTTAAAAATACTATTACGATATCCGAATAGACACTCCTCATTCGTTAGAGAAAAATATTCCCCAGAGCTGACAAATACGCCCTCTACGCAAATGATGGTATCCTTTACCTCTGCGCCATAAGCGCCAATATTCTGAACAGGAGAGGCTCCTACAGTACCAGGTATAAGCGAGAGATTTTCTAGTCCGCCATAATTCTTATCAACAGTATACGCTACAAACGAGTCCCAATCTTCGCCAGCACCAGCCTTGACATCTATAAAATTGTCATCCTCATTAACTACACTAATACCCAATATATTAGGTCGCAATATTATACCATCGAATAAATCGGCGAACAACACATTATTCCCTCCGCCCAAGATATAATATTTAGACCCTTTTATATCATTTAACGAAGATTTCACCTCTTCAACAGACTGGCATTCAATAAGTTTATTTGCGACTGAAGAGATTCCGAAAGAATTATATGATTTCAAAGAAACCTTTTGGTAGGTATTCATCGTATTATTATGATGTCGTTTTATTATTGTGAGTTTTGTTACTCTTTTGATGCAAAGATGCATATTTTATTCAGAATTCAAGATATAAAATGCTTATATGGTGATATTTAAGCATAAATATTTTTTTTTGTGGATAATTATTGTCAACTTTGGATTTTGAATAGAGCGCATAATAAGCTAAAGAAGTAAAGAATAAACTACATAAAGGAAAGATGTCTAAGCCATTTTTATATATATTGTTGCTTTTTTTGGCAATAAGTCAGGTGGCCAATGCACAATATAACAACTATCAAGGCCGAAAGAGGGTTCCAAAGATCTTGGAAGGTATGCATATATATGCAAAGTTGGGACCTAATATTTGGGTAGGTGACTTGGTAGATAAGGGTAGATTCCGTGTTGGATTGTCTGTTGGTGCTGAGCGAGAAGTTTTCAACTGGATGTCATGCCAGTTGGAGTTTGATGGAGGTTTCTATCATGGCTTCATGGATGGCGATGGTGCCAACATGGACTTTAAGACTATGTTCTTTGACATCAATGGCGGTGCTAAGATATCGATTCTTGACCTCATACAAGGATATTACGCTGACCGTGTAATTGTACCTTATGGTGCGATTGGCGGTGGTTTGATGTTCTACAATGCGAAGAAGCAGTCGCACATGATATATGACAAGGACCACCCTGGTAACAATTGGCAAGATTTGGAGACAGGATGGGATGCTGCTCCATTTATTTGGGGTGCCCTTGGTGTTAAGTATCGTGTTACACCTGTTTGGACAATATTCGGTGAGGTTCGACCAATAGCGTTTATGTCGGACGAAATTGATGGACATACAGGATTTAGAAGTGGACCTGACGGGCAGTGGAACGAGAGTAAAAGTAATGACTATGCCTACAACATGATGTTTGGTGTAAGTTATCGTATCTCTCACCAGATGTTCTATACGGCTAACAAGTACAACCGTCGTAACTACGTAAAGAACAAGAAGATATTCAAGCGTAACGCACAGAACCGTCCTAGAAGAAGATAAGCATCAATCTAGCAGTTTGATGAGCAAGAGGAATAATTTATTCCGAATCACAATATTGGCGATTATTACGATAGTAATGGTCGCCTTTGTTGGTTGCAAGAGTCGGAGTATAGAGGCCGGCATGGCAGCATTTTCTATTGGAGAGTATGACAGGGCTGAGAAGATACTTATCAAACATTCCAAGAGTGCTAAAGAGAAATATAGGCGTAGCGAGTGCAACTTCTTCCTAGGAGAGTGCTATAGGAATAAAGGGATATACAACAAGGCAGTTGGCGCATATAAGCAAGCAATAAAACTTGGTTATAAAGATGCCATTGTTCATTTGTATTTAGGAGACTGCCAACGACAGATAGGAAGATTTGACGAGGCTGCAGAGCAATATGAGTTATTCTTAAGAAAGCGAAAAACAGATAGGCGAGGCGAAATTGCCCAGCAATCGTGCGCATTAGCTATGAATAATGCAGAAAAGTTACTTCCCTCAAAGAGTACAAATGGAGTAGTTGATACAGGGTATCAACTTGTATTAATGAAGCCATTTAATTCGAAGTATTCTGATTTTTGTCCTGCTTATGTAGGAGACGATTATGAGGTTGTATACTTTTCAAGTATGCGTACAGCCAAGAAGAGGAGTAAGACAAATAGGATAACTGGTCAGGGTAATAGTACTATATACGTAAGCAAGTATAATGGAGGTGCAGAGTGGACAGAGCCAGAGGCCCTACCAGAGCCATGGAGTTCGAAGATAGATGATGGCACACCTAATTTCTCATCAGACGGCAAGACAATGTACTTTACACGTTGTCCATATAATAAAGATGCGAATATACAGGCAGGCAATATAGACAATGTAGCAGAGGCATACGAAGTAACACGACAGGGCGGCAGATGGGGAGAGCCAAAGAGAATTATTCCTGGAGGTGACTCTACAATGATGGTAGCCCATCCGGCAATTAGTCCTGATGGCACTACACTATATTTTGTTAGTGATGCAGAGGGGGGACTAGGTGGTAAAGATATTTGGGTTACCCATAAGACCAATGATGGATGGTCCAAGGCAGAGAATGCAGGAGCTATGGTAAATACAGCTGGAGATGAATTATTTCCTTATGTGAGAGATAATGGCGATTTATATTTTTCATCAGATGGACACGTAGGATATGGAGGATTAGATATCTATTGTGCAAAGCTAACGCCAAGTGGCCGATTTGATGTAAAGAACCTTGGATTGCCTATTAACTCTTTGGGAGACGATTTCGGCATTGTATTCCAAGGAAATAAAGAGAAAGGATTATTATCTAGCAATCGTGGCAACAATAAAGGTGTTGATAACATCTACTCGTTTGAGCTACCTGAGGTACTATTGGCGCTATCTGGCAAACTCGTGAACGAGCAAGGAAGAGTCATTGAGAACTCATTTGTTAGAGTCATTGGATCGGACGGGACAAATCTCAAGTTACGACCAAACGAAGATGGTCTATTTGGGCTGACACTTGAGGTTGAGGTAGATTATATTCTACTTTGTGGAGCTAGGGGGTATGAAAATCAGAGATTTGAGATATCGACACGTGGGAAAAATAAGAGTGAAAATATATCTCTTAATGTCAGTTTGAAGAGTCACAAATAAAAAAACGACATTTTTTTTCATATTTGAGTATGAAATGTCACTCATTAGCAGTACTTTTGTGCTATATTAACTTAAACACTAAATAACTGTGACCATTATTAGTTAACCATGACTACAATTAAATTACAGATTATCTGCTTTTTGGCAACAGCTTTTTTGTTCATTCGATACACAAGCTTATCCAAACAATTTGCAACTTCTTCTACTTCCAAAGAATTTAGATGGCTATTAGGTGTAGCCTTTGTTGAGACCATATTAGATATGGCCACGGCCTTTACTGTCAACCATTTAGGAATACCCCTTTGGATAAATTATGGATTACATTGGCTATTTTTCATATCTATTGATACGTTAATGTATTGTGCCTATATATACTTTTTGGCATCGTTACCAGGAGGGAATACGCATACTGCGGATAGGAAAGTTGTGAGAGTGCTATATATAATCAATATGGCAGTTGTAACGGCTACCATGCCACTTTTATACTACGTTGAAGGGGGCAGTACCAACTATTCTATGGGCATACCTGTATATGCATGCTTTGTGATGGCCTATTTTTATGTATTGCTTTTAGGGTATAAGGTTATCTTGAATTGGCGTAAAATAGTTTCGGGACAGCAGAAAGTCAATCTTGTTACTATAGTATTTTTGATAGCTGCAGTATCAATATTACAATTCAACATTCCTGAATTGCTAATCACATCTATTGTAGCAGCCCTTGTTTCTGTTTCGGCATATATTAACCAAGAAGACCCATTAAGGCAACAGAGTTTAGCCAATATGCAGTCATTAATGGATGAGGTAGCAGAATTGAACGAGAAGTTGCGCATTCAGCGTGAGAAATATACAGACGTAGACAATACAGGAGTATGGCTTGAGTTTGTAGGGAGTAGACAAGAGACATTTAGGGTAAAGTATGAGGATTTCTATTTAGCCGAATCAGAAGGTAATTATGTAAGCATCCAATATTATAAAGGTGGAGAGATACATAAGAAGGTATTACGACAAACTATGAAGGCGATATTGGAGACGGTAGAGAAGTATCCTAAGATAAAACGTGTTCATAGAGCATATATAGTCAATTTAGATCATCAGATTACGGTAGAAGGGTCAAGCAGTCAGGGGTTCCAGCTTATTTTTGAAGGAATACGCGAACCTATACCTGTATCTAGGAATCTTGTTGCGGAATTGCAAGAATTAATCTCCGAAGGATAGTTTGACTATTTTTCGTGAGATAGTCTTGTTGAAATAAAAAAAGCAGTAAATTTGGCACCATTAAAATTCATATATATATGGACATTATAGGAAAACTTTACAGGAAAGGACAAGTTCAAACTCGAGGAGCCAATGGCTTCCAGTTTAGAGAGTTTATCATTGAAGTAGCTAACCCTCAAAATCCCGCTTGGAATAACTATGTACCATTCCAAATTAGCGGCAACAGCCTAAATGCGATAGACAATTTCAACGAAGGTGATGAGCTTCAAGTAACATTTGATATTCGTGGTAGAATGTGGACAAACCCTCAGGGAGAGGAGCGTTGCATCATGAATCTTAACGCTTGGAGAATCAATGCATATAATCCAGCTATGGCGGGTCAGATGCAAGGTCAAATGCCAGGTCAGATGGGAGGATATCAAACTCCAATGAATGGCGGTTATCAACAGCCACCAATGGGTAACTTCCAGCAACCTGCGATGCAGCCAGCAGCAGCTCCACAGGGCATGGGCGGTTCAATGCCTGATGCGGGAGGTGATGCTTCTGGACTTCCATTCTAGGAGTTTGATACATACAAATAAGTTAAAAGCGCAATCTACATATAGCAGATTGCGCTTTTAGTTTTGTTATGTGATTATTGAAGATAATGCTATGGCATTATTGATTGAGCGAATTCGCGTAGGTTATAGTGAGAAGCCATTACCTCGCCGTATGCTCCTGCAGAACGGAGGGCTATTAAATCGCCTCGTTTTGTCTTATTGAGTACTACCTCCTTACCGAAGCAATCGCTTGACTCGCATACAGGGCCTACTACGTCGTATTTATCTGTTGGCTCTTGAGAAGTTATATTCTCGATTTTGTGGTATGCGTGATAGAGAGCAGGACGTATTAAGTCGTTCATACCTGCATCTACTATAGCGAACTTCTTATGCTGTCCCTCTTTAACGTAGAGTACCCTTGTAATGAGGGAGCCACACTGAGCAACGATAGCACGACCAAGTTCGAAGTGAAGTTCTTGACCATTGCGTAGTTCGAGGAACTTATGGAATATATCGAAGTAGTTACCGAAATCGGCATATGGGCACTCATCTGGGTGCTCGTAGTCAATTCCGAGTCCGCCACCTACGTTAACGCTTTCGATCTTGATTTTCTTCGATTCGAGATTCTTTTGAATCTCATTGATTCGAGTACATAGTACCTTGAACACGTCGAGATCTGTGATTTGAGAACCGATATGGAAGTGGATACCCTTTAGGTGGACATTCTTCATGTCGGCAATCTTTTCGCAGATGCTTTCTACCTCCCATAGTCCGATACCAAACTTATTCTCCTCCATACCAGTGGTAATGTAAGAGTGAGTATGAGCATCTACGTTAGGGTTGATACGGAGAGCTACGTTGGCTGTTTTATTGAGTTCGCCTGCTATTTCATTAATGATTTCTAGTTCTGGGAGAGACTCAACGTTGAAACATTGTATACCAGCCTCTAGACCAAGTTTGATCTCCCAGTCGGCCTTACCTACTCCTGCGAAAACAATCTTATTAGCATCAAAACCATTCTCTAGGGCACATTGTACCTCATTACCACTAACGCAGTCGATACCGAGACCAGCCTCGCGTATTTCGTTTAGGAGAAGAGGGTTGGCATTAGCCTTTACTGCATAGTGAACGTGATAGCCATATTGACGTTGTTTCTCTGTTACGAGAGAGAGAGTCTGCTTAAGAATCTCCCTATCGTAATAGTAGAAAGGAGTTTTTAGGCTTTGGAATTTATTTATTGGGAAAGCCATATTTTCAAAATATAATTAATCGAACAACTTATCGCTTAATAGACGGAGTGCCTTAATCTTATCAGCAGCGTCAATAAGGATAGAGATATTGTGAGAAGAGCCGCCGTAAGAGATCATGCGGATAGGAATTGTGTTGAGAGCCTCAACCACCTTGCTAGCGTAACCTACATTTGAAGAGCGGAAGTCGCCAGCGATACAGATAATCACTTGATCTGTATCCACCTCTACTGTACCATACTTCTTGAGGTCGTCTACAATATCATCGAGATGACGTGTATTATCGATAGTTACAGAGAGGCCCACCTCTGATGTAGATATCATATCGATAGGTGTCTTATAGCTCTCGAATATCTCGAATACCTTACGGAGGAACCCATAAGCGAGGAGCATACGACCACTCTTAATCTTGATAGCTGTGATAGAATCCTTAGCTGCGATAGCTGCGATACGATTCTCGCACTGGTGAGAAGAGATAAGAGTACCCTTAGCCTTAGCGTCCATTGTATTGAGGAGGCGAACAGGGATATTGTTAATCTTAGCAGGGAGTACGCATGTTGGGTGAAGAATCTTTGCACCGAAGTATGCGAGTTCAGCAGCCTCGTCGAAAGACAACTCATCAACAGGCTTAGTACCCTCTACGAAACGAGGGTCGTTATTGTGCATACCATCGATATCTGTCCAGATTTGGATTTCGTCGGCCAAGAGAGCTGCACCGATGAGAGATGCTGTATAATCAGAGCCACCACGTTGTAGGTTATCTACCTCGCCGAAAGCATTGCGGCAGATATAACCTTGAGTAATATAAATCTCTTGGTCAGGATTCTTCTCAAGGAGAGCGTTAAGGTTCTCACGGATGTATGCTGTATCAGGCTCATTATTCTTGTCGATACGCATATAATCAAGAGCAGGGAGGAGGCAAGACTTGATGCCACGCTCTTGGAGGTAGAGGTTGAACATACCAGTAGAGATAAGTTCGCCCTGAGAGAGAATAACCTTCTCCTCGAATACTGTGAAGATACTATTTGTGAATGACTTGATATAGTTGAAATGCTCACGAATGAGGGCAAGACCCTTAGCCTTGTACTCCTCTGTTGAGTAGAGTTCATTTACATCCTTAGTGTACTTTACCTCGAGTTGGTTTACCACCTCATTGGCGCCATCATTATTCTTCTTATAGAGGTAGTTTGATATCTCTACGAGGCTATTTGTGGTACCACTCATAGCACTGAGGACAACAAGGTTAACCTGGCCATCGAGTACGAGGTCAGCAACATGCTTCATTCTTGCGGCGCAACCAACAGAGGTGCCACCAAACTTCATTATCTTCATATTCTAAGGTATATTGTCGTGAAATATTTAACTTCGTATGAAAAATATATACGCAAAGGTAGGGCTTTAATATTCTACTCGTATATAAAATATCTTAAAAGTGCGATTTTTACGTATTATACTTAATTGTCAGATAGATATTTATGAGAAGAACAGACTACATATGATGATAGCGACCACTATACCCACCAAATCAGCGAGCAATCCGCATCCCACAGCGTGTCTGGTATTCTTTATTCCCACAGAGCCGAAGTATACGGCGAGGATATAGAACGTTGTATCTGCTGCACCTTGAAAAAGGCATGACAGACGCCCAACAAATGAGTCGGCCCCATAAGTATTCATACACTCAATCATAAAACCTCGTGCTCCAGAACCACTTAGAGGCTTCATGAATGCAGTAGGCAGAGCATCGACGAAGCGAGTATCTGAAGAGAAGATTCCGACTATATATCTTATACCCTCTATCATCAAGTCAAGAGCGCCGCTAGCTCTAAATAGTCCTACGGCTACCAGTATAGCTATAAGGAATGGTATTATTTGTATTGCAGTAGAGAAGCCCTCCTTAGCTCCATCTATGAAAGCCTCGTAAACATTTATTCTTTTGATAAGACCGAGTAGGATAAAACCGAGTATGATAGAGAGCAAAATTGAAGCAGAGGCGACATTACTGAGATACTCCACCTGAGAAGGCTCCATACCGGTTATGAGATATAATAGCATTGCTACAAGGGCAGACAAACCGCCGAGGTAAGCAATTACGGTACGATTAAGCAGATTTATGCGTTGGACTATAGCAGTAGCGATAAGGCCGGCCAATGTAGAGAAGAAAGTTGTAATAAGTATTGGCAAGAATACATCGGTAGGATTAGCGGCTCCACATTGGGTACGATAGGCAATTATAGATATAGGTATTATGGTTAGTCCTGATGTATTAAGGACAAGGAACATTATCTGAGCATTTGTAGCGGTATCCTTTTGTGTATTCAGTTCCTGCATCTCCTTCATAGCGCGAAGGCCCATTGGGGTTGCGGCATTATCTAGTCCGAGCATATTAGCCGACAGATTCATTACTATGCTACCGAAAGCCTTATGACCGCGAGGAATTTCGGGAAATATTTTTACGAAGAAAGGAGATACGATGCGAGATAAAGTTTGTACGGCTCCACCCTTCTCGCCCACACGCATTATGCCCAACCATAGAGAGAGGACACCCGTGAGGTAGAGAGATATTTCGAAGCCACTTTTGGCGCTAGAGAAAGTTGAGTCGACCAGTCCATTAAGGATAGACGCATCGCCAGATATGCAGAATTGTATGAACGCCGCTAATATGGCAATTACAATTAGAGCTATCCAAATATAATTGAGAACCATTATTGTTTACGCTTATTGAGAATATCACGTATTGCACCAGCCCTTTCGTAATCCTCCTCCTCTATAGCCTTATCCATCAACTGCTGCAAAGAGTCGCTATCCATATCTTGCAAGGTTACATCTAGCTTATTTACCACCTTAGCCATGATGGAAGTTGTGGATGCCTCTTGGAAGACGCTATCATAGGTATATATAGGCGCATTAAAACGGATAGCTAGTGCTATGGCATCGGAAGTTCTTGAGTCGATATACACCACCTTTGAGTCGCGCTTACACACAACCTGCGAGAAGAACACGCCATTTACCACCTTATATATTATAGCCTCAATCATCTCGATTTGGTAAGACAAGGCCAAAGTCATAAAGAGATCGTGGGATAGTGGGCGAGGCGACCTCAAGCCGTGGAGCCTCACAGCTATAGCCTGAGCTTCAGGGATACCTATTAAGATAGGCAGACGTCTACCCATTCCACCCTTCTCCTCAATGAGTAGGATGTACATTTCTGGGCGAGGTGAGTCTGTTACGCCTAATACTTGAATAGGGATTTTCTCCTCTGGATTATCTTGCATATCGCAAAGATATGCATTTATCGAATAATATTTAACAATGTGTAGTTAATAATTGACTGACGGTGTGCGGCTGCATATAGGGAGTAGCCTTGTTCATCGCAATTTTCACTTTATGAGGAGTATGTGAGCACTCGGGGAGCACCCTATGAGCACCCAAAGAGTACCCTTGTTCATCGCAATTTTTTGATAAAGAAAAACCGGATGACCCAACGAGAGGGACATCCGGCTTTGTATATTGTTATCTCTATTAATTAGGTGTAGAGAGCGCCATTGATAGAGATTACCTCGCCATTGATATAACCAGCCTTATCAGAAGCAAGGAAAGCAACGAGGTCGGCTACCTCGCGAGTCTCACCGAAGCGACCTGCAGGGATAGTCTTTTTGAGTTCCTTCTCATCGAGATCAGCTGTCATATCAGAACGGATAAAGCCAGGAGCTACGGCATTAACGGTAACGCCCTTACGAGCAACCTCTTGAGCGAGAGCCTTAGTAGCAGCGATCAAACCGCCCTTAGAGCAAGAGTAGTTTGTCTGCCCTGGGAGCCCCTTAAGACCAGAGAGGGAAACCATATTAATGATACGACCGAACTTCTTAACACACATATCCTTCAAGAGAGGTTGTGTTACGTTAAAGAAGCCATTGAGAGTAATATTCAATACAGAAGACCAATCCTCAGCACCCATGAAGAGCATGAGGTTATCCTTACGGATACCAGCGTTATTTACCACGCAAGCGATGTATTCGCCCTCGTGCTCAGCCTGCCATTTAGCGATAGCTGCTGCAGTCTGTTCAGCATTAGCGACATCGAAAGGGAGGAATTCGCCATCGGAGCCAGCCTCACGAACGAGGCGAAGAGTCTCTTCAGCCTCCTGAGCATTGCTACGATAATTGATGATGATATTATAACCGAGTTCGGCCAAAGCAACGCTAACTGCGCGACCAATACCGCGGCTACCACCTGTAACTAAAGCGTATTTCATTTTGATGTATTAAAAAAATCAGTTGCCATTCGCCGGTAAAAGATTGCCTGCAAGTGACAACTGGTTTTGTATTATAAAAGTATGATTACTTTACAGCGTCTACAGCCTTCTTGATGTCGGCGAAGATATCATCGATAGAGCCAACGCCCTTGATGTCTACTGCTACGCCCTGCTTCTTGTAGAAGTCAAGAACTGGCTTAGTCTGATTGTTGTAAGTCTCAAGACGATGCTTGATAGTCTCGAGGTTGTCGTCTGAACGACCAGATGTCTTACCGCGCTCGATGAGGCGTGTGATAAGCTCGTCGTCTGGAACGTTGAGGTTAAGAGTAACATTTACGTCAGTCTTGTAAGACTTGAGGAGCTCTTGTAGAGCCTCAGCCTGAGCTACTGTACGTGGGAAGCCGTCGAAGATAACGCCGTTAGCATTAGTCATCTTGTCAAGGAATGAGTCAATCATACCGATGATAACATCATCAGGAACGAGCTCGCCCTTATCCATGTGGCCCTTAGCAAGTGCACCAAGTTGTGTATTAGTGCTAATCTCCTTACGGAGGAGGTCACCTGTTGAGATGTGCTCGAGATTGTAAGTCTTAATTAAGTTCTCGCTCTGAGTGCCCTTACCTGAGCCGGGAGGGCCGAAGATAACAATATTAAGCATTGTTCTACTGTTGAAATTATATTGATTGTTTTACTTTACCAATGTATAGATATCTCTGAGGTTACGACCATAACCATCATAATCGAGACCATAACCTACGATAAAATCATTAGGGATAGACAATCCCACGTAGTCGGGCACTAACTCTTTTGTGCAAGACTCAAGCTTGAATAGCATTGTAGCGATTTTCACCTCTTTAGCTCCCATACCTAGGACTTGATCTCTAAGGCCCATGATGGTGATTCCTGTATCTACGATATCCTCGAGGAGGACTACTGTGCGCCCTGCTATATCCTCATTAAGACCGATAAGGTGCTTTACTGTGCCGGTGGTAGAGGTGCCGCTATAAGAGGCTACCTTTACGAAAGACATTTGGCAAGGGAAATTAAGGTTTTTCATCAAGTCGGCAACGAACATAAAAGCGCCATTGAGGACGCAAACCATTAGTGGGTTTTTGTCGGCTAGCTCTGCGTTCATTTTTTCAGCAACTTGCTCAATACTTTTTAGTATAGTTGCCTCGGGGATAGAGGTTTCAAATTCTTTGTCTAATACTTTAACTCGAGCCATTGTTTTGCTACTTTACAGCGAAATTGTACGATGTTGAATAAAGTTGGTTGCAAAGCTATGAAAAAATGCGGAAAATAGCTAATATTGCATTCAGAAGAGAGAATATATTATGGATAAAAAATGGAAGCTTAAGGAGCAACCAGATAATACACAAGTTGTTGAGTTCGCCAAACGGTTAGGAATACATGAGAAACTGTCGATTCTGCTGTTGCAGCGCGGCATTGACACTATAGAGAAGGCAACAAGTTTTTTTAACCCAGACTTAAATGACCTGCATGATCCATTTCTTATGAAAGATATGGACAAGGCTGTTGTGCGCATAGAGAGAGCCATTGCCAATGGAGAGAAGATATTGGTTTATGGTGATTATGATGTTGATGGCACGACAGCTGTAGCGATAGTCTATTCTCATCTTCAAAAATATATACCACAAGAACGTTTAGGATATTATGTCCCTGAGAGATATACCGAAGGCTATGGCATATCAGAGAAGGGCGTAAACTATGCTTCAGAAGAGGGCTTTTCTCTTGTGATAGCATTAGATTGCGGCATCAAGGCTGTAGAGCGTATGCAGTATGCGAAGAGCAAAGGGGTAGATTTTATCATTTGCGACCACCATACACCAGGAGATGAGTTACCTGAGGCTGTAGCGGTAATTGATAGTAAGCGTTCGGATTGTAGTTATCCAGATAAAAATCTCTCGGGCTGTGGCGTAGGATTCAAACTTATGCAAGCTCTTAACATTAGCCAAAATAGACCTAAAGAGGAGCTGTATGCCTACTTAGACATTTTGGCTGTCAGCATAGCATCAGACATAGTACCTATGACTGGTGAGAATAGGATATTGGCATTCCATGGATTGAAGAAATTGAACCAAGACCCATCTGTAGGTCTTCGTTCTATTATCCGAGTTGCTGACTTAGAGAAAAAACGCACAACGGAGCATAGCTCTATTACTATAAGTGATATAGTATTTAAGATAGGTCCGCGCATCAATGCTGCAGGACGTATGTCATCAGGCAAAGAGGCGGTACGACTTCTTGTAGGCACTTGCGATGCTGATGTCTATTCGGTGAGTGAGGATATCAACCAATCTAACAAAGATAGAATGGAGCTCGACCGAAAGACGACAGAAGAGGCAAAGATGATGATACATAATGACCCAGAGTATTCGAGAAAGAACACTACTGTACTTTATAATCCAGAGTGGATGAAGGGCATTGTGGGTATTGTAGCATCAAGATTGACCGAAGAGTATTATAGACCTACGATAGTATTAACCCAATCGCAAGGCTTGGTATCTGGTAGTGCACGTTCGGTAGAGGGTTTTGACCTTTATGGTGCTATAGACGCATGTTCTGATTTATTGAAGAACTTTGGTGGTCACATGTACGCTGCAGGCCTTACCCTTGAGGAGAAGAATGTTGAGGAGTTTATGCGCCGTTTTGAGGCTATAGTATCAAAGACTATTACCCCAGAGCAAAAGGAGCCTCAGGTAGAGATAGATTGTGCATTAGACCTAAGAGATATCACACCTGAATTCTATGCAAAGCTCAAATGCTTTGAGCCATTTGGACCAGGTAATCCTACTCCGACCTTCAAGACAGAGAATGTTTATGATAGAGGTGGCTCACGACGCATAGGTAAAGACCTATCACATCTGAGGCTAGAGGTCATAGACACAAAATCTAACAATACCATGCTTGGTGTAGCATTTGGCAAAGGAGAGATGTTTGACAGATTAAAGCAACATCCATTCCACCTATGCTACAATATTGATGAGAACTTTTGGGCTGGTAAGACCTCGCTACAATTGATGATTAAGGATATCAAAGTCGGCTAAGAACCTTTTCTGCGATAACTTTTGGCTCAATATTCATGCAAGAGAAATCTGTGCGTGAGCATGGCTTATTGCCAAATATTGAGCATGGACGACATGGAAGGTCGTCACGTTGTATTACATCCTCCATCTTTTGACCATAACCCAAGAAGCCAGCATAAGGGTGAGTTGCTCCCCATATACTTACTGTACGCACGCCAAAAAGAGAGGCCATATGCATAGCAGAAGAATCCATAGAGAGCATAATATCGAGGTTAGAAATAAGAGCCAACTCTTTATCTAGCTTCATTATGCCTATAGCGCTTTGAATATTATCACTATCTTTTGCCCAATCTTCAGCTATCTGCTTCTCCTTTGGACCGCCACCAAATATGAAAAGTCTGATATTTTGTTCTTTCGCCAATAGTTCTACTACGTCATGCATCTTAAGCAAAGGGTATACCTTACCAAAATGTTGAGCGAAAGGCGCTATACCAATCCACTTCTCACCATTTTTAGACAGAGGTATGGTATCTACTTGTGGTATAGGCAATGTAGGGCAAACAAAATGAGTTTCGTTGATAGGAAAATTAGCTTTAGCTAAAGTCTGCATATACCTATCTGTCATCTTTGTAAGCTGATGTTTTTCTCCATATGATGCAGAGAGTAGCTGGTTCTTCTCCTTTCTACCCTTATCTATGCATGTATTTTTTGTACTAAAGAGAGATACAAGTCTAATGAACTTTCTGAGAAGTTTAGTCCTTAAGACATCATGCAGATCAATAACGTGGGCAAAATGATACTTGTTATTAAGCAATCTAGCCAACTTCCATAGCTTGGAAGGAGTACTATATTGTTTTTTGACATTAATGTCAAGTATCTCCAAGTTATCCAATTGTGTATAGAAAGCACCAAACATAGGTGTTGTGAGCAGTACGAAATGCTTATCTGGGTATTGAGTACACAAATCAGTAATTATTGGGGCGGTCATTGCTACATCACCCATCGCCGACAAGCGGATTAAAAGAATATTATTACTACGCATCTATGTTCGTTTTGAGCGCAAATTTAATAAAAAACTCTGCCATCGCTCGCGACAGCAGAGTTATGATTATTTAAGAATGTCTAATTCTTACTGAAGAGTACCGTTGTTAGCAGCCTCAATCATTGCAGCATCAGCAGAGATAAAAATCTCTACGCGACGGTTCTGTGCGCGACCTGCAGCAGTAGAGTTATCAGCTACTGGATCAGAGTAGTCGAGACCAGCGCTAGAGATACGTGATGCGCTGATACCGCATGACTGGAGGTAGTCTGCTACAGACTTAGCACGGTTTGTAGATACCTTCTGGTTAGCCTCGAGAGAGCCTGTGTTATCTGTATGACCATAAACTTGAATGTTTGTAGATGTCATATCAGACATTGTTGTTGCAAACTCCTTGAGAGCTGCCTTTGCCTCTGCGTTGAGGGCAGCGCTATTTGTAGCGAACTTGATACCATTCTCACCGAATGTTACCTTGATAGCCTCGAGACCATTGTTATCTGTTGTAGTCTCAACTTGAGCAGCCTTAAGAGCCTCAAGCTCCTTCTTCTTCTTATCCATCTTACGACCGATAAGAGCACCTGTACCTGCACCTACTACAGCACCTGCAGCAGCACCAATGATAGCACCCTTCTTCTTGTCCTTACCAGCGAGAGCAGCAACGCCAACACCAGCACCAGCACCTACAGCTGCACCAGCACCTGTACCAATAAGAGCACCCTTAGTTGTAGAATTCATTGATGAACAACCGCTAAATACGAGCGATGCGCTCATAGCGAGAGCGAAAAAAAGCTTTGTAACCTTCATCGTTTTGTCTTTTGTATACGTTAATTTAATTTCTCAGTGAAATATTCCATCATGGAATACTCTCACTTAAACGCAGATTGACAATTAATGTTTCGTTACGAATTACTTTTTGTACAAGACTGGATTTAGGGTTTCGTCGTTATACATCTTCATCTGTTTGTAGACCTTCATGTACTTGCGACCTGCCTCAATATCTTCAATAAGCTCCTCTATAGCTGTAGAGAGATCCTTATGTTGTTCTAGAAGAACATTCAATTTAGCTTGACAACGATCAATATGAGCTTGGTCTACATCCTTTCTCTCGGTCTCCTGCTTCATATGGTAAACCTTAAGAGCAAGAATGCTGAGGCGGTCTATTGCCCATGCAGGACTCTCAGTATTAATTTTTGCGTCATCAAGAGCCTTAACATCAGCATACTTTTGGAGGAAGTATGAATCAATATACTCAACCATATCTGTACGATCCTGGTTAGACTTATCGATACGTCTCTTGAGAACCAAAGCATCCTTAGGGTCAATATTTGGGTCGCGAATGATATCCTCGAAGTGCCATTGTACTGTATCTATCCAATTCTTATGGTAGAGGAGGTGTTCGAGATCCTTCTTATCGTATGGATTGGCGATAGGATGGTCCACGTTATCATGAATATGATAATCTGCTATTGATTCATTGAATACTTTCCAACAAAGCTCTGTAAATTTCATAACACGTATATTAGGGTTACTATGGTATTTATGAGAAGATTTGATCCCCTCGTTTAGAGTGCGAAGTTACAATAATATTGCCATTTCCCATCTGTAATCTCTTTTTCTTTGATGTTCCCTTGGCTAATATTGCGCTTTCTTTAGTATCGGCAGTTATGTGGAATGTTAATTCCTCCTTCTTGTTCGCAAATTTTAGCTTTATTCTGCCTGTCTCAGATTCAAAAGAGGACGAGCCTGTGAGCACTATTGCCTGAGCGCTACCTACGGTACCCGAAGCGGTAGAAATATTTAGAGCGCCCTTAATGCTATTACCGAAAGATATATCGCCCTTAACAGTGCTAACCTTTATAATATTGGCATTAATATAAGTCATACGTATTAGTCCGCCCTTACTATTCAAATCAAGATTTCCCTCTATTTGGTCAATGGCTTGTTTACCTCCTATGGTATTGGTAATCAACTCTCCCTTGATATTCTTTGCAGATAGTGCACCATCGCCAGCATTAGCATAGATATAACCCTCACAATCTGCTATATTTACAGCACCGCTATTAGACTTCAACTTAACAGTATCAACAGCGTGAGATACCGTTATAGCTCCAGCCAATGTGGTAATATCGAACACTCCTTTTACACGGTCAATATTAACCTTACCCTTCTCTGTCTGTACCTTTACGTTGGCCCCGTTGACCTTTTTTATATTAACGGAACCAGTGGTAGATATAACTGTGAGTTGGGTAGACTCGTGTAGATATACGACAAATTCGCAAGAGAAAGCCGAGTTGGTCTGCTCTGGAATTGAGAAGGAGAGCGACATGCTATTAGGGTTATTATTATCAACATTGAAAGCATAACCATCCTCTTTATCCATAGCCTCAAGACGACCTACTATTCTAGTAGATTGAAGTGTATCTGGACAAGGGAGAACATCAACTTTTCCGAATTTCGATTCGATAACCAATGATTTGACATCATTACCCAAGACCTCATCGACCTCAGCCATTAGTTGCATCTCGCGTATTTTAACCAATGGTGTTGTTGGGATACCACTTTGTGCCATTATCACAATAGATAATGAAGCAAATAGCATCGAAACCAATACTTTTTTCATAGTGTAAATGTATAAAAAGGTAAGATATTTATTGTCCTAGTGGGCGGGCATAAGCCTTCACATCATCTGCTGATATACTATTATCAGAACACAATATGGTAAGTCGCTCCATTACGTTTCTGAACTCTCTGATATTACCAGTCCAATTGATAGACTGCAACTCCTTGATAGCTTCTGGAGATATACTCTTTTTTGCAACATTTAGCTCTTGACATGCTAAATCCAAGAAATACTCTGCTAGAGCAGGTATATCATCTTTTCGCTCATTAAGAGAAGGCACATTGATAATGATGACAGATAGACGATGGTAAAGATCTTCACGGAATGTACCCTTTGTAATCTCCTCAGCAAGGTTCTTATTGGTAGCAGCTAATACTCTTACATCTACCTTGATATCCTTATCAGAGCCCACCCTAGTAATAGTATTCTCTTGCAAGGCGCGTAATACCTTAGCCTGTGCTGATAGAGACATATCACCTATCTCATCCAAGAAGAGTGTTCCGCCATTAGCCTGCTCAAATTTACCTATACGTTGTTTTATCGCAGAGGTAAAAGCACCTTTCTCATGGCCAAATAGTTCGCTCTCTATAAGTTCGCTAGGTATTGCAGCACAATTCACCTCTACGAAAGGACCAGCAACTCTTTTGCTACCCTCGTGCATGGCTCTAGCCACTAATTCCTTACCTGTACCATTAGAGCCCAAGATAAGCACTCTAGCATCAGTTGGTGCTACCTTGTCTATCATGTCACGCATCTTCTGCATAGGCTCAGAATTGCCTATCATATCATACGTCCTAGCTACCTTCTTCTTTAGGGCTTTAGTCTCTACTACTAGATTATTCTTCTCGACTGCATTCTTAACGGTAATAAGAAGTCGATTGAGGTCGATAGGCTTCTCTATGAAATCATATGCACCAGCCTTTATAGCCTCCACAGCAGTATCGATATTACCATGACCAGATATCATGATGATAGGCATCGATGGAGCAATCTCTACTGCCTTAGAGAGCACCTCCATACCATCCATCTCAGGCATCTTAATATCTGTTAGCAGTATGTCATACTTATTATTAGAGAGCATATCCACGCCCTCCTTGCCATTTTCTGCTAATGCTACTTCGTAACCTTCCAACTCAAGGATATCTTTGAGAGTGGAACGGATACTCTTTTGGTCGTCAATTACTAAGATGCTAGACATGACAATATGATATTATTGTAGTTTTGATTTTATCTCTTTCTCTATAAATTGGTATACTGCACCTTGTTTGAGGGCATAAGAGCATTGGAATAGTCTATCAATACGCATCTCTCTTATGATGAAATTGATAAATGTAGTACCTACTATTACCAAGTCTATTCTCGACTTATCCATCTTAGGCATAGCTCTACGTTGCTCGGCCGTAGTTTGTAGTAGATGATGATGCATCTCTACGTAGTTAGCCACCCCTATCTCGTATGATGTAGACAACTTGACATTCATTGATGGGTGCTTCTTTGCCGCAATTAAAGCAGCTATAGTATCAAACGAGCCAGATGTGCCTATGAGGGTTGTTGTTGGATAGTTATGCAATGCCTCATATAGCAACGATAGTTCAGAACGTAGGTAAGCCTCAATCTGCTTTACCTCTTGAGGGGTAATAGGGTCAGATGGATGGAACTTATCAAGTAACCTGGTCATACCCAATTCGAAGCTATGCTCCCATACCATACCATCCTTATTAGCTATGATAAATTCGCATGAGCCGCCACCGATATCTAGAATAAGCGACCTCTCCTGACCTAAAGGCATAACTTGCTTCACGCCGTCGTATATCAGTTGGGCCTCCCTATCACCTGAGACAATCTCTATATCAATATCAAATCTCTCTTTAACCTTCTGAGCAAATTCATGAGCATTATCTACACTGCGCATAACACTTGTTCCGATGGCTACCACTTTGTCTACATCGAAAGATTTGATAGTTTTAGTGTGTTTAGCTATAGCGTCTAAGCCCCTTTGCATCGCCTCCGGTGTCATGAGGCCATTATTTATGCCATCTTTTCCCAATCTAGAAGGCTCCTTGCCACTATATATCATCTGGTAGGAATTACCCTTCTCGCTGATAGAGGCAATAGCCAAATTAATGGTATTAGTACCTATGTCAATAATTGCTAGTCGCACTTTGTGAATGGTATTATATTATTATCTATTGTTGTTAGATAGACTTTACGCCTATAAGGTAATATTGTTACACGTATTATTTTGCCACATCAATGCGGAAATCGCCCTCTACTACATCTACATTAATATTTGTAGCGCCTTGTAGGTGAGCCTCCAATATCATTTCTGCCAGAGGGTCCTCTATATACTTTTGTATACTACGTTTCAGAGGTCGTGCTCCATAGCTAGCATCATAGCTCTTGTCGGCTAGAAGTGACCTTGCAGCTTCTGATATAGCAACTGTGTATCCCATATTTGCCACTCTATCTATTAGCTTATTGAGCTCGATATCTACAATCTTCAAGATATCTTGTTTCTTGAGTTCACTAAAGATTATGACGTCGTCTATTCTATTGATAAACTCAGGAGCAAAAGCCTTAGTGAGGGCCTTTTGCATAACGCTATTTGCGTGAGTACCGTCATCGATATTACCGCGTGAAAAACCTACTCCTTTGCCGAACTCCTTCAGTTCACGAGAACCAAGGTTGGACGTCATAATTATGATGGTATTACGGAAATCTATCCTACGGCCTAGGCTATCGGTAAGTCTACCCTCATCTAATACCTGGAGAAGAATATTGAAGACATCTGGATGTGCCTTCTCTATCTCGTCGAGTAGCACTACGCTATATGGATGCTTTCTAACGCTTTCGCTAAGCTGTCCGCCTTGGTCATACCCCACATAGCCCGGAGGGGCTCCAACTAATCTAGACATAGCGAATTTTTCCATATATTCGCTCATATCTACTCTCACTAGGGCGTCTGCGCTATCGAAAAGTTCCTTTGCTATTGTCTTAGCCAAGAGGGTCTTTCCTACGCCAGTAGGACCTAGGAAAATAAACGATCCTATGGGTCTATTGGGGTCCTTCAGTCCAGCTCTATTGCGTTGGATAGCCTTTACTATTTTAGTTATTGCCTCATCCTGACCTATGACGGCCGACTTGAGTACGTCTGCCATCTTGAGAAGCTTTTGGCTCTCTCCCTCTGTTATCTTACTGATAGGGATACCTGTCATCATCGAGATGACATTTGCCACTTGAGCCTCGTCAACTACTACGCGCACCTCTCTCTGTTTAACTTCCCACTCCTGCTTAGCGGCAGCAAGTCTCTCGGCAAGTTCGCGCTCTTGGTCTCTAAAGCTAGCAGCTAGTTCAAAGTTCTGCTCCTTTACGGCCTTTATCTTATTTGCCTTAAGGGCAGATATCTGTTTAGCTATCTCATCGACAAGTGGCGAGCCTTTTACTTCGCCCACATGTACCATTGCGCCAGCCTCATCTAGTGCATCAATAGCCTTATCTGGTAGGTGTCTATCTGTTTGGTACCTCTCAGAGAGGGCCACGCATGCCTCAAGGGCGGCATCGGTATAAGTTACATTATGGTGCGCCTCGTACTTATCCTTGATATTGCGTAGTATATGTATAGTAGCCTCTGGTGTAGTAGGCTCTACCATTACCTTCTGAAAACGGCGTTCAAGTGCTCCATCTTTCTCTATATATTGACGGAACTCATCGATAGTGGTTGCACCTACACATTGTATCTGTCCTCTGGCAAGGGCTGGTTTAAGTATATTAGCTGCATCCATACTACCTTGACCGCCTCCTGCGCCTATG
This sequence comes from Bacteroidia bacterium, assembly GCA_030526155.1. Classification (GTDB taxonomy): domain Bacteria; phylum Bacteroidota; class Bacteroidia; order Bacteroidales; family Marinilabiliaceae; genus W3P20-009. The sequence goes on along the minus strand of JAUNDI010000005.1, from coordinate 44,289 downwards.
ATAGTATGAATCTCATCAATAAAGAGAATAATCTCCTTATGTTGGCTAAGTTCGTTGAGTATTACCTTTATTCTCTCTTCGAACTGTCCTCTATATTTAGTACCAGCAACAAGAGATGCCAAGTCTAGCGATACCACACGCTTGTCAAATAGTACTGGTGATACATTTCTCTGTACGATTCTAAGTGCCAACCCCTCTACTATAGCCGACTTACCCACGCCTGGCTCGCCTATGAGTATTGGATTGTTTTTCTTACGTCGAGATAAAATCTGAGCCATACGGTCAACCTCCTTTTCGCGACCTATCACAGGGTCTAATGCCCCCTCAGAAGCAGCTTTTGTGAGGTCTGTACCGAAGTTGTCCAAAACAGGAGTATTTGATTGATTCCCTGGTTTAGAGAGAGGTGATGGCTCTGATATTTGCGAGAAGGCTGGTTTATCTTGGTTGATATCCTCCTCTTCGTCATCTTCATCATCGTTACCGAAGATATTGGAATCGATGACCAATTTCTTTTTCAAGATATCGTATGATACTCCCATATGTTCTAGAAACATCTTAGCGTTATTTGGTTGCTTGTAATGCAACATAGCCAAAAGTAGGTGTGCTGTATTGGTATTCGTCGCATTGGTAGATATAGCTTCGAGTTTGGCCAAAGATAAGATATTATCTGTTGCTGGTAGCATATCCACTTGTTCTACTTCGAATACTGTATTAGTAGGAATCTCCAAACGGAGGAAATCCTTGAGTTTTGACGACAAGAGCTCTATCTCTGGAGTGGAGGCAATAGATGCTATTGCCTTATAAGCAGCATATGAGTGTCTTTTTGTAGAGATCTGATAGAGTAGGTGTTCTGGAGAGATACAAGAGTGCCCATGCTCTGCCGCCTCTTGTTTTGCTTCGGCAATCAAGAGGGTTAGCAGATTTGCATTTGTATCTGCCAATAGGCTATCCAGTGTATAATCGTTATCCATATTTATCAAACAAAGAGCGCAATCCCACAAATGTAGGTGGGGGTATTGCGCTCTGTATATAATACTGTATAAGGTCTATCTAAAATAGATTATAGTCTAGCCTTGATAGCCTTAGTAGCCTCTTCGTAACCTGGCTTCTCAAGGAGTGCAAACATATTCTTCTTGTATGCCTCTACACCTGGTTGGTTGAAAGGATTAACGCCGAGTGTGTAACCACTGATACCGCAAGCCTTCTCGAAGAAGTAGATGAGCTGACCGAGGTTATACTCGTCGAGAGTAGGCACCTCAACATGAATGTTAGGTACACCGCCATCAGTGTGTGCCAATGCTGTACCGAGCTCAGCCATCTTGTTAACGTGGTCAACATTCTTACCAGCCAAGAAGTTAAGAGCGTCAAGGTTGTCCTTATCCTCTGGGATAAGCTGTGTCTTATTTGGCTTAGTGATGCATACTACTGTCTCGAAGATAGTACGCTCACCCTCTTGAATCCACTGACCCATAGAGTGGAGGTCTGTCGAGAAGTCTACACCTGCTGGGAAGATACCCTTAAGATCCTTACCCTCGCTCTCACCATAAAGCTGCTTCCACCACTCTGTGAAGTAGTGTAGCTTTGGCTGATAGTTAACCAATATCTCAATACCCTTCTGCTTTCTGTAGAGGGCGTTACGAGTTGCTGCATATACCATAGCAGGGTTCTCTGCGAAAGGTACCTTCTCGTCTGTTGCAGCCTCCATATCAGCAGCACCCTTTACAAGAGCACGGATATCATAGCCTGCAATAGCAATAGGTACGAGACCTACTGGAGTCAATACCGAGAAACGACCACCTACGTTATCTGGAATAACGAATGTCTTGTAGCCCTCATTGTTAGAGAGTGTCTTAAGAGCACCCTTAGCCTTATCTGTAACTGCGATAATTCTGTGCTTAGCCTCTTCCTTACCTGCTGTACGCTCTACGAGCTCCTTGAGGAGACGGAATGCGATAGCTGTCTCTGTTGTAGTACCCGACTTAGATATTACTACAACACCAAACTTCTTATCCTTCAAGAAATCAAGGAGTTCTGCAAGGTAATCCTCACCGATATTATGACCTGCATAAAGGATTACAGGGTTCTTACGCTCCTTGAGAAGGTAGTCGAATGAGTTTGAAAGACCGTCAATTACGGCGCGAGCACCGAGGTAGCTACCACCGATACCTGCTACTACTACGTAGTCTACGCGGCTACGCATATCTGCAGCTGCTGCCTCTATCTCTTGGAAGTCAGCCTCAGTAATAGAAGAAGGAAGGTTGAGCCAACCAAGGAAATCATTACCAGCGCCTGTACCAGCGTGGAGCAACTTTGTAGCAGCCTCAACCTCTGGTTGGATTGCCTTAATTTCAGCCTCGCTAACGAAAGAAGCGACGCGTGAAGTGTCAAGTTTTAGGTTTTGCATAGATTTATTAGTATGTCTTTGTGTCTGATATATTAGTGCAATTGTTCTGTCAGTAGTCGCGCCTCTACCTTTGGTAAACCTCCAGCGTAGATAATATTATATACCATCTCAGTAATAGGCATGAAGACTTGATACCTTTGGTTTATCTCATGCATACTCTTTACTGCATAGTACCCTTCAGCTATCATCATCATCTCTGCTTGTGCCGCCTTTACAGAGTAGCCCTTACCTAGCATTGTACCGAATGTTCTATTTCTAGAGAATTGCGAGTAACTAGTTACCAACAAGTCACCCAAATAAGCACTAGACTTTATATCACGCGCTATAGGGTGTACCGTGTCTACGAAACGCTTTATCTCTTGTATAGCATTAGATACCAATACAGCTTGGAAGTTATCGCCATAACCTAGTCCGTGGAATATACCTGCTGCTATAGCCATGATATTCTTGAGGACAGCCGAATACTCTGTGCCGTATATATCGTCGCTTATTGTTGTCTTGATAAAATCACCAGCCAACAGACGAGCGTACTCTCTAGCAAGGTGCATATCTTGACACGCTATAGTAAGATATGACAATCTCTCTAGTGCTACCTCCTCAGCATGACATGGACCTGACACTACGCCGATACGTTCGACTCTAACGTCGAATTTCTGTGTAAGCCAAGCGCCCACTATCATATTCTCGTCAGGGATAAGACCCTTTATAGCCGATATAACAAACTTATCCTTAAGGGATACGGTAAGGCCTTCAAGTGTAGGTTTGATAAAGGCAGATGGTACAGCCAAAAATATTACATCAGAGTTCTCAACTACCTCATTGATATTACATGAGAAGTTTATCTTTGATGTATCAAACTGTACCGATGTGAGATAACTAGGATTACGGCCTGATAGACGAAATTGGTCGATATTCTTCTGATTTCTCAAATACCAATTAAGCGATTGTAGATTACTCAAGAGCATCTTGCATATAGCAGTCGCCCAAGAGCCGCTACCTATCATAGCCACTCTAGCATTATGTGGTAATATGTATTTTCTTTCTATACCCACGATAGAGTTTAATTAATCATACGTATGGAGTGCCGCACCCTTATTGGATGGCGGCAACCCAGTTTTTCATATCCTCTTGAGAAGGATTGGTAAGTCCAAGTTTCAACTTCTTGTTCATACCGCACATGTCTTGGAAAAGTTTTCCAGGATTGATACCTTTCAAGTCAGATACCTTCAAATATCCAAGTTTATATATTACATCTACCCACTCTGCAGGGAACCCTACAGCTGTGAAAGCCTCTGGGGCATCCTTCTGAGGTTTCTTCTCAGGCTTCATCTGTGGGAAGAATAGTACCTCTTGGATAGACTGCTGACCTGTCATAAGCATACATAGACGGTCAATACCAATACCCATACCTGATGTAGGAGGCATACCATATTCGAGAGCACGTACAAAGTCCATATCGATAAACATAGCCTCGTCATCACCCTTCTCAGAGAGACGTAGCTGGTCTTGGAAACGCTCGTACTGGTCGATAGGGTCATTAAGCTCAGAGTATGCGTTACAAAGCTCCTTACCATTAACCATAAGCTCGAAACGCTCTGTGAGCTCTTGGTTATCGCGATGCTTCTTACAGAGTGGAGACATCTCTACAGGGTAGTCTGTAATGAAGGTAGGCTGTATGTAGTTACCCTCGCACTTAGCGCCGAATATCTCATCGATAAGCTTACCTTTACCCATTGTCTCATCCTGCTCAACGCCTATTTGTTTACAAACATCACGAAGTTGCTCCTCGTTCATACCCGTGATATCTATGCCGGTAAACTCCTTGATAGCGTCAATCATTGTCACGCGCTTAAATGGACGCTTGAATGAGATAGTATGGTCGCCAAACTGTACCTCTGTAGTACCATTTACCTTGAGAGCTATAGTCTCGAGCATCTCCTCGGTAAAGTCCATCATCCACTTGTAGTCCTTATATGCTACATATATCTCCATACAGGTGAACTCAGGGTTATGTGTACGGTCCATACCCTCGTTACGGAAGTTCTTACCTATCTCGTATACGCCATCATAACCGCCTACAATGAGTCTCTTAAGGTAGAGCTCCGTAGCAATACGCATATATTGGTCGATATCGAGAGAGTTATGGTGTGTGATGAACGGACGAGCTGATGCACCACCAGGAATAGCTTGAAGTATTGGAGTCTCCACCTCAAGATATCCATGATCATCAAAGAATCTACGCATAGTTTGTAGAATCTTTGCACGCTTCACAAAAATATCGCGTACACCCTCATTAACCACAAGGTCAACATAACGCATACGGTAGCGTTGCTCTGCATCAGAGAATGCGTCGAATACCTGACCATCCTTCTCCTTAACGATTGGAAGAGGGCGAAGCGACTTAGAGAGTACAGTGAGTTCCTCACAATGTACAGAAATCTCGCCAGTCTGAGTGAGGAACACAAAACCCTTCACACCCACGAAGTCTCCTATATCGAGGAGCTTCTTGAATACGGTATTGTACATAGTTTTGTCCTCACCAGGGCAGATATCGTCTCTTTTGATATATACCTGGATACGACCTTGACCATCCTTCAACTCGAAGAACGATGCCGAACCCATGATTCGGCGAGTCATGATACGACCTGCAATAACGACCTTACGCTGCTCGTCAGCCTTGAAGTTGTCTTTTATCTCTTGGCTGTGAGCATCCACTGGGAATAGTGGTGCAGGATAAGGGTTGATACCCAACTTGTAAAGTTCCTGTAGGCTATTTCTGCGGCCTATCTCTTGTTCGCTTAATTCCATTGTTTAATTGTTGATATATATATCTATGTACATTCGGTACAAAGTTACTCAATGTTTTTCAATTAACAATTATCATTGAAGAATTAACAATGCTCATACCATCTTAGCCTCTAAATATTCTTTATAATCCATCCCCTTAACGCATCCTTATACCTCGCTCATACCTCGCTCTATACAGCCGCTACAAATCCAACATTAAGCATTTATATTATAATACATAACTCTTTATAGATTGACAATTAAAACAACTCGCCATAGCCTACCCCCCCCCCAAAAACACGACTACGCACAAC
>JAUNDI010000005.1:0-38774 GCA_030526155.1 Bacteroidia bacterium | reverse complement strand
CTTGAAAAGTCCTAAGATGCTTCTTTTGATTTTTTTTTTAAAATTAAAAACAACACGACATACAAAACCCCCCCAAAAAAACACCAAAACAAACAAAACCAAAAAAAAAACGACTATAGCCATTTACAAATAGCTATAGTCAGCGTCACATATGGTTATGAGAATCCCTCTGGTTGTCATTTTTCGATGCAAATATAATACCCCCATAAGCCAATGTCAAGCATTAGGGATAGAATGCTGAAATATGTGACGAACTGCACTATTTATACACATACACAAAAAATTATGTAACGTACAGAAAAGTCTATACTCCTCCAAAATACTCTTAACCCAGCAATACGTCATAGGGACAATACAACGCTGCTTGACCATTATCCCATACCCTCCCACAATCGTCATTTGACAATAATTGTTGTTTATTAACTATACATTTGTTATTTGCATAAATAACCATTACCTTTGAAGAATAATACACAAATTAGGTCTATTATAATATAAAGTCTCAAGGGAAATGACTATTGTTATAGTATTATTGGTTACATTTTTAGCGCTTGCTATTATTGCCTACGGAAGTAGTAATATACACTCTGGCATGTTTTTGGAGGCTAAGTGCAAGAACGATTCAGAGGAGATTATGCTTACTTTTGACGATGGGCCAGACCCGGTAAATACTCCTAAACTTCTCGATGTACTAGATAAATATGGCGTAAAGGCCACATTCTTCATGATAGGTGAGAAGGTGGACAAATACCCTGAAGTGGTAAAAGAGGTACATCGCCGTGGTCATAGAATAGCTGGACACACATACTACCATAACCCTTGGCACAATTTCCTTATCCATCGCAAGTATATGGATGAGCTAAAGAAGGCTCATGAGTCGTTCGCCAAGCTAGGCATAGAGATTACCGACTTCCGTCCACCTCTAGGCATTACCACACCCACAGTGGCTAGCGCTTGCACTAGAATGCACTATACGGTTTGGGGTTGGTCTGTCCGCTCTTTCGACACAATGAATAAGCCTCGCAAAGCGGTATTAGCAAGAATAGTTAAACGCCTACACCCTCGAGGGGTGATACTGCTCCACGATAGAATGGATGGTGTAGCCGAACTTACCGAGGGCGTGATATTAGCTATTCGTGAAAAGGGTTTGAAAGTATAAATAGTAAAAAAATGCAATACGTATATAACACACAAGGTACTTGTTGTAAACAGATAACAATAGATACCGAAGACGGCAAGCTAAAAGGCGTACAGTTTTTCGGCGGATGTAATGGCAACCTACAGGGCATATCCCGCCTAGTAGAGGGAATGAAGATAGAGGATGTGATAGGCCGACTTGAGGGTGTGCAGTGTGGCATGAAGGGGACTAGCTGTCCAGACCAGCTTGCACTAGCGCTCAAGGCTATTACAGAGAAAAAATAATACCCTGAATTTGCACCATGGCACAAAGAGTATTTCTCATAGGCTTTATGGGGGCGGGCAAGACAACCATAGGCAAATATGTAGCCCGTGATATGGGGTGGACCTTCATAGATATGGACCAAAGGTTCGAGCGAGAGCAAGGGTGCACCATTAGTCAATTCTTTGCCGAGAAAGGCGAAGCTGCTTTCCGTCAAGAGGAGACAAACCTACTTAGAAAGTTGGCCCAAGAGGATAAGGTAATAGTATCTACAGGCGGCGGCACACCTTGTTCGGATGAGAATATAAAGATAATGCGTGAGAGTGGTGAGGTAATATACATAAATGTAGAGCCCGAAATTCTCTGCAAACGCCTCTCAACAGCAAAAGCCAATAGACCTCTTATTGCCAACAAGACCGACGAGGAGCTTCTCTCATTCATAGAGGACAAACTGAATGAACGTGAGAAGTACTATAGGCAAGCATCTATAATAGTAGATGGCGACAAACTGCCTTTCTCATCATACCGTTTCTTAATAGAAATGGCTGACAATAACGAATAATACTTACCCAATGGCTATCCTTTGTATAGAATCATCAGGCAATATATGCTCTGCCGCCCTTGCTCTTGAGGGTGGCAAGGTAATAACATCTATAGTGAGCACTACAGGTGAGCATGCTTCACTACTTACTACTGCTATATCTAATGTGATGACCGAGGCTGGCGTAGAGTACAAGGCCCTCGATGCTGTAGCAGTGAGCGCCGGACCAGGCTCATATACAGGTCTTCGCATAGGTGCTTCAACAGCCAAAGGTATATGCTACGCTAATGACATCCCCCTAATAGCTATACCTACACTTGAGATAATAGCAGAAGAGATATTCTCAAAGAGCAATGCAGAATATGCAATACCTATGATAGATGCACGCCGTATGGAGGTATACTGCGCTACCATAGATAGGAACTTCCAGTATTTAACAGAGACCGAGGCAAAAATACTCGATGATACAGCCTTCGCAGAAACCCTAAGTGAGCATAAGGCAGCTCTAGGCGGTAGCGGTGCAGAGAAGAGTAAAACCGTCATAACTTCAGCAAATGCTACTTTTATAGATGACGCCAATGCTAAGGCTGAGTATATGACCAAACTAGCCGAAAAAAGATACGCCGCTAAGGATTTTGCCGATGTAGCATACTTCGAACCTTTCTACCTCAAAGAGTATGTAGCTGTGGTATCTAAAAATAAAGTACTTGAAGAGGCTCGTAAAAACCAATAGATATAAATAACAATAGACCGAATATGACACTAGAAACAACAACCCTAGACTCTTTCCGCGCCGATGTAGACACATGGGTAAAGGAGATACAATTTAAGAAGGAACCGCGTAACCTCTACGCGCCAATAATATATTCGCTCTCACTAGGCGGCAAGCGTCTACGCCCACTAATGTGCGTGGCTACATGCTCGCTATTTAGAGACGACTGCTCAGTGGCACGCAACGCAGCAATGGCAATAGAGATGTTCCACAACTTCACCCTCTTGCATGACGATGTAATGGACAACTCACAGATGCGACGCGGACAGCCTACTGTACATGCCAAATGGGACGCAAATACTGCTATTCTTAGTGGCGACCAAATGCTTATAGAGGCCTATAAGTTAATATCTGATGTAGATAGCCCAGCTGCGACTCTTATACTCGACGTATTCAACAAGACAGCTACCGAGGTTTGCGAGGGACAGCAGTACGACATGGACTTTGAGAAGCAAGACAACGTATCAGTAGACCAATATATGGAGATGATACGCCTCAAAACAGCAGTACTACTTGCAGCAAGCATAAAGATAGGCGCATTGGTAGGCGGTGCAAATATCAACGATACAAATGCCCTATATGACTTTGGTATTAATATAGGTCTAGCCTTCCAGCTACAAGACGACTATCTTGATGTATATGGCGACGAGAAGACATTTGGCAAGCCAATAGGTGGCGATATCATAGAGGGCAAGAAAACTTTCCTTCTCATTACAGCTCTCCAAGATGCCTCATCTGCACAGAAAAAAAAACTCTTGCATTGGCTATCAACAGGGAATGCCAATAGAAGTGAAAAAATAGCCGCAGTAACGAACCTATACAACAAAATAGGCGTAAAAGAAAAAACGGAACGCAAAATAGACGAGCTACTGAACAAAGCAATGCGTATGCTGAGTGCTATGGAAATATCAGCAGAAGGCAAACGTTTTATGGCGGACTTCGTAAATATGCTTGTTAAGCGTAACCGATAGGTTTCTAAAACTGAGTAGTAAAATAAAACAATTATACAGATGGCCAAAACAGGTAAAATTATCCAGATCGTAGGTCCTGTAGTCGATGTAGAATTTGACATCGCTAATGGCGAGTTGCCTCAGATCTATGACGCTCTCGAGGTAACACGTGATAATGGTAACGTGGTTGTTATTGAGTGTCAGCAGCACATTGGTGAGAATACCGTACGTTGTATCGCTATGGATTCAACAGATGGTCTGACCCGTGGTATGGCTGTAGTAAATACAGGTTCTCCTATCCTTATGCCTAAGGGAGATAACGTAAAAGGCCGTCTGTTGAATGTTATAGGTGGTGCCATCGATGGCCTTGACAACCCTAGCAAAGAGGGTGGCTCACCTATCCATAAGCCAGCCCCAAAATTCGAAGACCTCTCTACAACAGCAGAGATTCTCTATACAGGTATCAAGGTTATCGACCTTATTGAGCCATACGCTAAGGGCGGTAAGATTGGTCTATTCGGTGGCGCCGGTGTAGGTAAGACAGTGCTTATCCAAGAGCTTATCAATAATATTGCGAAGGGACACAATGGCCTCTCTGTATTCGCTGGTGTAGGTGAGCGTACTCGTGAGGGTAATGACCTACTCCGTGAGATGATTGAATCTAATATCGTAAAGTATGGCGATAAGTTCAAAGAGGGCATGGAGAAGGGCGAGTGGAACCTTGGCGATGTAGACCAAGAGCTTCTCAAGGAGAGCCAGGTAACAATGGTCTTCGGTCAGATGAACGAGCCTCCAGGAGCACGTGCTCGTGTAGCCCTATCAGGACTTACTATTGCTGAGTCGCTCCGCGATGGCGATGGCACATCGGGTGGTAGAGATATCCTCCTCTTCATCGATAATATCTTCCGTTTCACACAGGCAGGTTCTGAGGTATCGGCCCTCCTTGGCCGTATGCCATCAGCCGTAGGTTATCAGCCTACTCTTGCCTCTGAGATGGGTGCTATGCAGGAGCGCATCACATCTACTAAGAATGGTTCTATCACATCTGTACAGGCGGTATATGTGCCTGCTGACGACCTTACAGACCCTGCTCCAGCTACAACATTTGCCCACCTCGATGCTACAACAGTATTGAGCCGTAAGATATCTGAGCTTGGTATCTACCCAGCCGTTGACCCTCTCGACTCAACATCACGTATGCTTTCAGAGGAGACTGTAGGCAAGGCTCACTACGAGTGTGCACAACGCGTTAAGGAGATTCTTCAACGTTATAACGAACTTCAAGATATCATCTCTATCCTCGGTATGGAGGAACTCTCTGAGGAGGACAAACTTGTCGTACATCGTGCACGTCGTGTACAGCGCTTCTTGTCACAGCCATTCTTCGTAGCAGAGCAGTTCACTGGTCTTAAGGGTGCATTTGTATCTATCCAAGATACTATCAAGGGCTTTAACATGATTCTCGATGGCGAGCTCGATAAATACCCAGAGGCAGCATTCCACATGGTGGGTACTATAGAACAGGCTATAGAAAAGGGTGAGAAACTTCTAGCAGAGGCATAACTCTTCTAACATATAAACCAATAGTGTTATGAAAGATTTATATCTCGAAATAGTATCGCCAGAGAAGGTGCTCTTCAATGATAATATCTCTTTGGTAGAGGTGCCTGGTAAGCGCGGTCGCTTCACTATACTACAGGGGCACGCACCTATCATCAGTGCTCTTGAAAAGGGTGTAGTAAGGGTAAAGCTTACTAATGGCGAAGAGCAGACATTCGACTGTCCTCGCGGATACCTTGAGTGCTCAAATAATAAGGTCTCAATCCTTATGAACTGATTCTAATAGTCAACAAAATAATACCGAAGAGGAAGATCTAATAATAGACTCTCCTCTTCGGTTTTTCTTTTCTCAGCGGTCAACTCAACTAGCTCCCCATGAGTCCCTATCGAGCGTTCTATATTGTATAGCCTCGGCAATATGCTTAGCTAATACACGCTCTGATGAATCAAGGTCGGCTATAGTTCTAGATACCCTCAATATCCTATCATAGGCTCTTGCCGAGAGTCCCAGCCTCTCCATAGCCATCTTGAGCATTCTTCTACCATCCTCATCGGGCTGAGCGTAAGTATTAAGTAGTTTAGAGTTCATCTGAGCATTACAATGCACACCCTCAATATCTCTATACCTCTCATTCTGTATACTCCTTGCAGCTATTACCCTCTTTCGAATATCTAGACTACTCTCTCCCGTAGGTTGCTCCGCCATCTTGGCAAATGGCACCGGCACCACCTGAATATGAATATCTATTCTGTCTAAAAGGGGTCCCGATATCCTTCCCATATATTTTCTTACAGCTCCAGGGTGACATACACACTGCTTTTCAGGGTGACCATAATACCCGCACGGACAGGGGTTCATACTTGCCACTAGCATGAAGCTAGCTGGATAATCTACCGTAAAGCGCGACCTAGATATACTTATAGTCCTATCCTCCAAGGGCTGACGCATGACCTCTAATACCGACCTTTTGAACTCGGGCAACTCATCTAGAAAAAGAACACCATTATGCGAAAGCGATATCTCACCTGGCTGCGGATAGGTACCGCCTCCTACAAGGGCTACATCTGATATGGTATGGTGCGGACTCCTAAAGGGGCGCCTTGTAACAAGCGAACAGCCAGAACCTACCTTACCCGCCACAGAATGTATCTTTGTAGTCTCAAGAGCCTCTTCAAGCGTCAACGGCGGAAGTATACTAGATAGTCTCTTTGCCATCATACTCTTTCCCGAGCCCGGCGCACCGATAAGTAGTATATTATGTCCACCCGCAGCAGCTATCTCTAATGCCCTCTTAATGGTCTCCTGCCCCTTGACATCGGCAAAGTCAAAATCGACAACACCACTAGTCTTGGCAAACTCTAGGTCGGTATCTACATATACTTGCTCCAACCCTTCACCATCTCGCAAGAATCTAGCTACCTCACTTAGGTTATTGGCACCATAAACTTTAAGCCCATCTACTATGGCAGCCTCTCTAGCATTCATCATCGGGAGTATTATACCCTCATAACCCTCCTCTTTGGCCCTTAGGGCTATAGGAAGCGCTCCTTTAATAGGCATGAGAGAGCCGTCTAGAGACAATTCGCCCATCAGTATATACTTATGAATACTAGTAAATGGCACTTGCTCTGATGCAGCTAATATGCCTATAGCTAAAGGCAAATCATAGGCCGACCCCTCTTTACGTATATCGGCCGGGGCCATATTGATGACTATCTTCTTTCCCGGCCAATGCCAACCATTGGCTTTGATTGCTGTCTCTATACGCTGCTGACTCTCCTTAACGGCATTGTCTGGGAGTCCAACAAGAAAGAATTTCATTCCTTGCGTTATACTTACCTCTATGGTAATTGTATACGCCTCTATTCCGCTCACGGCGGATCCAAAAGTTTTGACTAGCATACTTAATAGAATTTAGAGTGCTAAACTTTTTTATTTGTTATACTTGTTTATTTATTATCTCTCTATCTCTGATATGCGCCTCCTCCACTCTTCTGGTATAGCAATAGAGGAGGGGACACCATCGTGAATGCTGACGGCCACCATTACGGAGTCACAGACTGAATGTATTACACCTGTGGCTATGTTACGAGTGACTTGTAGCATCTTTATACTCTTATTGCCTATGTGGTATATAGAGGTCTGCACCTCTATCTCGTCACTTGGCAATATAGGAGCAATAAAGTCAGTCTTATAGCTCACCACAAGTAGTGTCTCTGGCGCTAGATGAAAGGGCTTAAAGTCTATCAAGTTACCTAGATAATCTGCCCTCCCTATATCGAAGTAGTTCTGCTGAGCTACATTATTAGCATGAGCAAAGGGATCAAGGTCACTAAAGCGTTTCTGTATCTTTACCGACTTCTTGAAGACGTAGTTCTCTATAGCTATCCTCTGCTCGTTGCTCATTCTCTAATAATCTTTACTAAGCCCGAATTGCTTAACCTAATGATACTAGATGGCTTGCTCTTCTTAGTATCTTCTCTGCGGAACTCTGCTACATAGTCTACACCATCAATAATCTCTTGCGATATCTCGCTAAAGATGGCGGCTGTAGGCTCGCCACTTATATTAGCAGATGTAGATACTATAGGCTTTTGTAACATTCTAACAAGCGAACTAGAGTACTGCTCTGCTGATACCCTAACGGCTATAGTACCATCTTCTGGAACGAGGTTAATGGCTATACCCTTTGCCCCGTCTAGAATAAGTGTCAATGGCTTATCGCTCATATCCATCATATCATAGGCAACATCTGGCATATTGTCAACATAACGCTCTACCCTACCTACAGTATCAAAGAGTAATATCATCGATTTGCTCTCCGACCTACGTTTAAGCTCATATATCTTCTTTACTGCTGCCTCATTTGTAGCATCACAACCTATACCCCATACAGTATCTGTCGGATATAATATTATGCCACCTTTACGTAGTACATCTACAGCAGCTCGTAAATCTTCTTGTAGTGTCATTATATTCTGAGTTTTTGAAGTTTCCTATTAATTCTAAGCATCCTAAATGTCTCAATGCGCTTGAGCACTCTCCTCAATACATCAAAGTAAAGGGTCAGATAGAAGCCTATACATGTCAACCAAATAAAGATAATATTAAATACCGGAGTAGTCATCTTTAATGTACCAAAGCGTTTGTATGGCGCATAGAAATGGGCTCTACCATAGTGGTTGTCTGGTATATTGTATATTGGTTGCTTCTTCCTTACCATCATATCGTCATACACAATAATTTGCGAGAAGTCGTGTTTATTAAGCACAAGGCTATTCAATGCATCATTGGTATACTTATGTTTCATCTCTACAACCGCCTCTGTGCTGCCTAACTTTCTCACCAAGTCTTGTGAGAGCGAATCACATTTAGCATTGTAAATATTGAAGATGGCACTATTCTTCTCTTTCATTATGTCTAACTGCTCTGCTACCCACTCATATGTATCGCCTTCATATCGTGGCGACATGAGTTTTCTTAGTACCGCTGGGTACTTCTTGAGGCGTGTAGACTCTAACTTGCTAAGCTCTGTGAAGAGTAATAGCGACTTTCGCTCTAGCTGTCCATGGGCTCCGTTCATGTAGAGTTTATGGCACTCTTCATTGAGTTTCTCTAGCTCTGGTATCCATGTCGACTTAGCGTATGATGCCTCACTCCTCTTCTGTTCCGCCTCGAAGAATATGCTCTGGTAGGCATTATTCTTATACTGATGTACCGCCAAGGCTTCATAGGCCCATCTTGATACCATAATATCGCCTATCAATGGGGTATACTCTCTATTGGCTATCGTAGGGTGTAGCTTATCAAAACTTACCATAGTACCACTAAAGAGTAGCTGTGGTACTAATACCAATGGTATGGATATGTAGATGGTTACGGCCGACTTAAAACCAGAACTGATATTGAGCCCGAATATTATAGCCCAGGCAAATGTCGTAAACAATATTCCCCAATAACCTAATATCATATCTTTTATCTCTAGGATATAGGTACCTATCAGGGTTAGCATCAACGACTGGAAGGCTGCCATTATTAGCAGGTTCATTATCTTACTATTTAGATAGGAAGAGCGACTCAAATTCAAAAATTGCTCTCGCATCAATAGTTTCCTATCTTTTATCATCTCCTCGGCACTGGAGTTGAGTCCCACAAAGAGAGCTACTACCACACTCATGAAGAGGAAGGTAGGTATATTGTCATTCGACGAATAGTCGTAATGTGTTACCGCAGTGAGATATTTAGTAGCAAATGCCAATAGGAATGCCAATATAGGTACCTCAAGGATATTTATAAGCATATACTGCCCATCCTTGAATTTCTTCATGGCATCTCTCTGCATATATGTCTTGAACTGACTCCATCTGCCTGGTATGGAGTAGAGGTTGGCTGGTAGCTTCTCCTTAGTGGTCTTCTCTTTGTATTTCCACTCAAAGGATGCCTCAAACTCATCACAATACTGCTTATACCACTCCTCAGCACTTACCTTTCTCTTGCGTATCAACTTGCCGTATGGGTCTACCATTCTAGCCTCAATAATACGCAATGGCTGCTCTGTCTTGACATTACCACAAGTGTAGCACTCCCTCTCTTCTGGATTTACATAGTGGGCTTTCTTCTTAAAGTATACAATGGCATTCATAGGGTTGCCGTTATATACTATTCTACCACCTTGGTCTATTATCAATAGCTTATCGAGGAGCTTGTATATATCTGAGTTCGGCTGGTGTATATTTATGATTACCAACTTGCCTTTCAAAACCTGACGCTTCAAGAGCATCATTACCTTCTCGGAGTCAATACTTGACAATCCAGATGTTGGCTCATCAGCAAATAGTATAGATGGCTCCCTCATAAGCTCTAGGGCTATATTGAGGCGCTTACGCTGTCCGCCCGAGAGTACTTTGTTCAATGGCGAACCT
Source organism: Bacteroidia bacterium (assembly GCA_030526155.1). GTDB lineage: Bacteria > Bacteroidota > Bacteroidia > Bacteroidales > Marinilabiliaceae > W3P20-009. The sequence continues at coordinate 28,629 of JAUNDI010000005.1, read as the reverse complement.
ACAGTGAGGTCTCTCGCCTCCACAAGGTCAAAGTCATTAAGTGCCTTCTCTACAAGCTCTTTCTGCTCTTCTCTACTCTTGTCGCTAAAGGTTAACCTTGCATTGAACATCAAGTTCTCATATACCGTGAGCTCTTCGTTCAATATATCATCTTGTGGCACATAGCCTATCACACCTTTTAGATGGTCTTTATCTCTGGTCATGTCATAACCATTGATGGTGATAGTGCCATGAGACAACTTATAGTTGCCGTTCATCACATTTATCAAGGTCGACTTTCCCGTACCAGAACCGCCCATAATGCCTACAAGCTGTCCCGACTTACCAAGAAAACTGAATCTATGTACCGCTATCTGGTTCTCAGAGAATTTGTACTCTATATCCGTAGCTTGATAGATAATTCGTCCTGTATCTTGACGTGTGATAAACTTCTCGGCTATATGTCCATAATAAACCGCCCTAACATGCGAGGTATTAATTACAGAGCCTGGCTCCATAGGGTACACCCTATTGGTCTCTACCTTATGCCCGTTGAGGTATAGGTTTCTCTCTCCTTCATAACGGAATAGGAAGGTATTGGTAGATTGCACATGCAACACCCACACCTGTACACCAAGTTTATTGATATACATATGCTTTACATCTGGGTGTGGCTTATGTGCCCTTCCGTCTATTATGAGTAGCTTCTCTTTGTCTACTATAGATTTTGGATGCTCTAAGGCAAATGTCTTGAGGTTCCAATAGTCTAACGGCGGAATCCTCAACTTGTCTGCTAGCTCATCAACGAAATGCTCCTCCTCTAATGTTACATCTGGCTTGGCTATATAGTTGAGAAATGTGGCTAATATCAATATCTTGCTATCAAGGGCTATCTCGTTATTGACATGCGCCGATATCTCTTTCAACTTGCCTAAGTTGTCTGAATACTGCTGGGCAAGTGCATTCGTATCGCCGGAATGACTATTCTGGTGATATTGGTTAATATAATAGTCGTATCGCTGAATGAACGAACGTACGTATTCTTTATTAAACTGCTTAGTCAAGAATTCCTCAACCTTCTGCCTGCCTTGCGCTACATCAGTATGCTTAACATCAGTAAGTAAAGCAAATAATTGCATCAAGGCTTCAAGGAGAGCTTCGCTCATAACTATTCTAAAATTGAAAAATTGTACTTGCCTACAAAGATAAATAGTTTTTGCAAAAAACGTGCGTTTTAACCTTCTAATGAATCGCCAAATACATCATGCAAAAAGCGCTCTATCTCAACGCCTCTCTTCCCTTGCTTCTGCGCTATCTTCACCCACATCTCTCTATAGTCGCTCAAGGTATAATGCTCGTCTGTACAGAGTATCGCATAGGGCACACCACATTGTACTATTACTACCGATGTATCTTTCATCCCATTGCGCTTGTAAAACCTATCTCGCCTCAACCTATCTTCATAGTTCTCTGCCTTTGGGTCTAAGGTCTCCATCTCTAATACTATCTTATGCGTAGGGTATATTCTCCTTATCTCTCGCAATATAGCACTGCCCACTCCACCTCCTCGCATATCATCCTCTACTGCTAAATAAAAGAGGTAGCAATTCACCTCATCCATTAACATATAGGCTAAACCACAAAAACGCCCTTCCATGAAAAATGCCCTGAAGTCGCCTTGCTTATGTGGCTCGTTCAATACCTCAAGGGGCTCCCTCTCGTCTGCAGGGAAGGCTCTCACAAAAAGGTCTCTCGTCAAGTCCCAATTCTTCTCTCCTGGGACAACAGTTATAGAGGTTATTTCCATATCATTCTCGTTTAATGGCAAATATACAAAATAAAAAAATTACGATGAAAGAGGGACCACCCGCTATGCACATAATGCAAAATTTGCGATGAAAGAGGATGCTCACGCTGTCCTCATAGTACCCTCCAAAGACTTACTCTATTTATAATAAATTCACTACCTTTGTTCAAAACATAATCCTTATGAGCACCAAGTTATTCATCATAGATGCTTATGCACTCATATATCGTGCATACTACGCTTTCATCCGAGCCCCTCGTATCAATAGCAAGGGACTTAACACCTCTGCCCTATTCGGCTTCGTAAATACCGTGGTGGATGCTCTCTCTAAGGAAAAGCCTTCTCATGTATGCGTGGCATTCGACCCTTCTGGTCATACTTTCCGCCACGATATATTCCCCGATTATAAGGCTAATCGTGATGCCCAACCTGAGGATATAACATCAAACGTCCCTCTCATCAAGGAGTTCCTCCGCGCTATGAATATCGCTATGGTGGAGTGCCCCGGTTTCGAGGCCGACGATGTGGCGGGTAGTGTGGCTACGCAGTTCGCTCCTCTCGTAGATCGCGTCATACTCTTTACTCCTGATAAGGATTATGCCCAACTCGTAACGGATAAAATCCACCAAATGCGTCCTGGTAATGGCTCGTCTAATGGCGAATACTGGGATGTCAATGGGGTTAATGAGCATTTCTCTATAGCTAACCCTAAACAGGTAATAGATATCCTTGGATTATGGGGCGACTCTGCCGATAATATCCCTGGATGCCCCGGAGTGGGCGAAAAACGTGCTAAGGAGCTACTTTCGCAATTCGGCTCTATAGAGGGTATATATGAGAATATCAATAGCCTAAAGGGTAAACTTAAACAGAATCTTGAGGAGAATCAAGAGAAGGTTATGCTCTCTAAAAGGCTCGCTACTATCATTACCGATTGCCCTATCGGCATATCGCTACCTAATGTCGAATTCCGTAAGCCTGATATGACTACACTAGGGGCTCTCTTCTCTGAGTGGGAGTTCCGTAATGTACTGCCTCGTATCGAACGTATCTTTATGGCGGAGCAGGCGGCTCCAGTACAGTTGTCTCTCTTTGGTGACTCGCTCAACCTCTCTTCTGCAAGTAACTCTACAGACAATAGCCCTCTTGAAACTACTCCTGTCGCTCCTTCATTCCATACAGCTAAGGATACCAAGCATAAATATATCGTCTGTCAAACAGACGAGGAGATAAACAGGCTAATTGCTATCTTAAATGGGGCTCAGGAGTTCTGTTTCGATACGGAGACTACCTCTATAAATCCTCTCAACTGCGATATAGTGGGTATATCGTTCTCCATCAAGGCTCACGAGGCTTACTATATCCCTTTCAAGGCGAATGATCGCGCCGAGGCAACTCGTATCCTCTCGCTTTTCTCTGAGTTATTCGCTTCCGATAAAATAAAGATCGGTCAGAATCTTAAGTACGATATCTTAGTCCTATCCCAATATGGTATATCGGTATCAGCTCCTATGTTTGATACCATGATTGCTCACTTCCTCCTGGCTCCTAACCAACCTCATAATATGGACTCTATGTCAGAGGTACTCCTAGGGTATACTCCTATCCATATCGAGGAGCTTATTGGTAAGGGCGCGAAACAGCTCTCAATGGATCTCGTACCTCTTGATAAGATTAAGGAGTATGCTGCCGAGGATGCAGATATCACTTATCAGTTATATCTCAACCTTAAGGAGCAATTAGCTAATAATCCAGAACAACAACGCCTCTTCTACGACATGGAGATGCCTCTCATGCCGGTCTTGGCTCTCATGGAGAAGAATGGTGTAAAAATAGACGATGGGGCTCTGGCTTCATTCGCTTCTCACCTTCGCGAGGAGCTCTCTAAAATAGAGAATAACATCTACAACTTGGCCGGCGAGAAGTTCAATATATCTAGCCCTAAACAGGTGGGCGATATCCTCTTCGATAAGCTGAAGATCGACCCTTCGGCTAAGCGCAATAAACAGGGCAACTACTCTACTGCCGAGGATGTACTCCAAAAGCTGGCTTCTAAAAATCCTATAGTATCGGAGATTCTCAACTATCGCGGTCTCCTTAAATTACTTAATACATACGCCGAGGCTCTGCCTAAACTTATCAATCCTCGTACGGGTCGCATCCATACATCGTTTAATCAGACCGTAGTGGTAACTGGTCGCCTAAGTAGTAATAATCCTAATCTCCAAAATATCCCTATTCGCGACGAGAATGGTAGGGAGATACGACGTGCTTTTGTGGCTTCTGATGAGGAGCATATAATTCTTGCTGCAGATTATTCTCAAGTGGAACTACGTCTTATGGCGCACTTTTCGCAAGATGTACACCTTTGCGAGGCTTTCCGCCATGGCGAGGATGTTCACGCTGCTACTGCTGCTCGTATCTTTAAGGTGGATATCAAGGATGTTACTAAGGATATGCGCCGTAAGGCTAAAACGGCTAACTTCGGTATCATATATGGTATATCTGCTGTGGGATTGGCCGACCAGCTCCAAACTTCACGTCAAGAGGCTAAGGCGCTTATTGATGGCTACTTCGAATCTTTCCCTGCCGTAAAGGCTTATATGGATGCCGCAATAGCTAAGGTGCGCGAACTAGGATACTCCGAGACACTCTTCGGCCGTCGACGCCAACTAGATGATATCAACTCTCGTAATGGCGTCGTACGTGGTGTTGCCGAACGTAATGCTATCAATGCCCCTATCCAAGGAACAGCAGCGGATATCATCAAAATAGCTATGATAAAAATAGCGGATCGTATGAGGGCCGAGGGACTAAAGTCAAAACTTATCCTCCAAGTGCACGACGAGCTCGTCTTCGATGCCCTAAAATCAGAACAAGAGACTCTCACAGCTATAATTCGCGACTGCATGGAGCACGCCACAGATAAAATATCTGTCCCTCTTATCGCCGAGGTGGATTATGGCAACAACTGGCTAGATGCTCACTAAATCATCCCCAAAATCTAATAATAACAAATCATCTTAGGTAGGGCAACATAATCACAAATCATCATATTTCCATAATAAAAGCCCTACCTACATCTCCTCATACCTCGCTATAACCTCGCGCTAACCTCGCTGTATACAGGCTATACCCATAGGGCATTTATATTTTCATAATTGCCTACACCCCATGTAAATCACAGCCAAAATAAGCAATATCATATAAAAACAGAAACGTCGCGATGATATACTCATCACGACGTTCCTATTTTGATTCTTAATCTTCTTACGAGAATTAAGCCTCTGCAGGAGCCTCTGTAGCCTCCTCAGCTGGAGCCTCAGCCTCAGCGTTTGCTGCTGCCTCTGCCTCTGCTGCTGCAGCTGCTGCCTCAGCCTTCTTCTTTGCGATAGCCTCAGCACGATCTGCATTAACCTTAGCCTCAGCCTCAAGACGAGCCTTAGCTGCAGATGCCTTAGCATCCTTAACTGCTGTCTTCTTAGCCTCTGCCTTCTTTGCCTTCTCATCCTTCCAAGCCTGGAACTTAGCCTCTGCTGTAGCCTCATCAAATGCGCCCTTCTTAACGCCCTCGAGGAGGTGCTTCTTCAAAAGTACGCCCTCATGGCTGAGGATGTTGCGAACTACGTCTGTAGGCTGAGCACCATTCTGAAGCCACTTAAGAGCAAGCTCAGAATCCAATACTACTGTTGCAGGATTGGTGTTTGGGTTGTAAGAACCGATCTTAGCAATAAATTTACCATCACGTGGTGCCTTGCTATTAGCTACGACAATGTGGTAGAAGGCATAACCCTTACGACCATGACGAGCCAAACGAATTTTAACTGACATTACTGTAAGTTTTTTAAATTGTTGATATTAATTACTTAGTGCTCAAAGCCCTCTAGGTACAAAACCTAGTACGCCTATTTCGCGACTGCAAAATTAGATATTATTTCTGAATAGACAATACGCGCAATCGCTTGTTTTACATATTTTTAATACAAAAACATCCCACAGAGAGACTCTGCAGGATGTTTCTAATATATTATCGAAAGCTTATTATTAAGCGTTCAAGCTCAAACGGATGAGTGCTGTAGCCTTCAAGCCCTTGCTAGATGCTTCAAGTACCTGTGCAATAGACTTCTTTGGCTCCTTAACCGACTCCTGCTCCATGAGTGTAGACTCCTTGAAGAACTTGTTGAGACGACCTTGTGCAATCTTCTCTACCATCTCAGCTGGCATGTTTGCAGCCTTCTCAGCAGCTACCTTCTCCTTGAGATCACGAATCTCCTGAGCTTGTGCCTCAGTGATGTTGCCCTTCATGATACCCTCGTTAATGTGCTCCTCGTTCTCAGCAATGTAAAGATTGAAACCAGCCTTCTTCAAAGCAGCCTCAACAGCGCTCTTAATCTGGTCCTCTTTTGTCTTCTCAATTGCAACTGTAAGCTCATGATCAATAGTAGCTTGTGGAATGCTCTCACGATCTACAGCTACTGGAGACATAGCAGCTACCTGCATAGCACAATCCTTACCTACCTGTGCATCAACATCTGCCTGGTTGAAACCTACTACTGTAGCCAACTTCTTGTCAAAGTGTACATATGTAGCAACTGTCTCAGCCTTGATGAACTGATATGCAGAAACCTCTACCTTCTCACCAATAACACCTGAGTTACGTGTAGCAATCTCGGCTACTGTAGCATCCTCCATTGGAAGTGCGTTCAATGCCTCAAGCGACTCTGGCTGCTTCTCAACAGCAATGTCAAGAACTGCCTGTGCAAATGCAACGAAGCTCTCGTTCTTTGCTACGAAGTCTGTCTCACAGTTAACTGTGATAGCTGCAGCAAACTTGTTGTCTGCTGATGCCTTAGAGATAGCTACACCCTCCTTAGCCTCACGGTCTGCACGCTTGCTAGCAATCTGCTGACCACGCTTACGGAGAAGGTCTACTGCCTTGTCAAAATCGCCCTCAGCCTCTGTCAAAGCCTTCTTGCAGTCCATCATACCCGCACCAGTCATCTGGCGCAATTTATTTACGTCTTGTGCTGTAATAGCCATGATATTTGTCTTTTATATTGTTATTACTCTTTAGTTTCCTAAACAAAAAGGCAATGAGAAGTTCTCTGCTGTCTTGCAAACAGAATAACTCCTCATTGTCGTTTCTTTGTCAAAGAAGATTATTACTCTTCTGTTGCCTTCTCAGCCTTAGCTTCGCCCTTTCTAGCGCGAGGAGCTTTCTTCTCCTCCTTAGACTCCTTTGCCTCTGGCTCGTCGAGCTTCTCAGCCTTGCGCTCGTCCCAACCCTCACGGATTGCTTGGCACATAATGCTTGTAATAAGCTCGATTGACTTAGAAGCGTCATCGTTTGCTGGGATAACGTAGTCTACATCGTTAGGGTTAGCATTTGTATCTACTACACCGAATACAGGGATATTAAGGCGCTGTGCCTCCTTAATAGCGATGTGCTCCTTGCATGTATCAAATACGAACATTGCTGCTGGAAGACGTGTAAGGTCCGCAATAGAACCCAAAGTCTTGTTGAGCTTCTCACGCTGACGTGTGATCTGAAGACGCTCGCGCTTTGAAAGGCTCATATATACAGGATCATTGATCAACTTATCCAATGAACCCATCTTCTTAACAGCCTTACGGATGGTAGGGAAGTTGGTCAACATACCACCTGGCCAGCGCTCAACTACGAATGGCATATTAACAGCACCAACCTTCTCAGCGATGATGTCACGTGCCTGCTTCTTAGTAGCTACGAAAAGCACCTTCCGTCCACTCTTTACAATTTGCTTAAGTGCTTCTGCAGCCTCGTCGATCTTAGCCACTGTCTTGTGGAGGTCAATAATGTGGATACCATTCTTCTCCATGAAGATATATGGCTTCATAGCTGGATTCCACTTGCGTGTAAGGTGACCAAAATGGCAACCTGCCTCCAAGAGTTCGTCAAAATTTGTTCTAGACATTTGTTTACGTTCTGTTTTAGGCAACCAACAAGTAGGTCTGTTGGCATCTTGTTGGTTTAGATACTAAACTTAATTTGAATAAATAATAATGCAAAAGATTAACGCTTGCTGAACTGGAATCTCTTGCGTGCCTTTGGACGACCTGGCTTCTTACGCTCTACAACACGTGAATCGCGTGTCATGAAGCCCTGTGCCTTCAAAGCTGGCTTGTTCTCAGCATCGATCTTCACGAGTGCACGTGCAATAGCGAGACGAAGTGCCTCTGCCTGACCCTTGATACCACCACCATTGAGGTTAACCTTGATATCATAGTTCTCTGCAACGCCAAGTGTAGCCAATGGCTGCTTAACAATAAATTGGAGAATAGCGTCTGGGAAATAAGTAGCGAGGTCGCGCTTGTTAATTACGATCTGACCCTTACCAGCGCTGACGTATACGCGAGCAACTGCTGCCTTGCGACGTCCGATTGCGTTTGTAACTTCCATCTTCTAATTAGATTATAGCGTTGATATCCAACTTCTTAGGCTGTTGAGCCTCTTGATTATGCTCTGAACCAGCATATACCTTCAAATTACGGAAGAGCTGAGCACCAAGACGGTTCTTTGGAAGCATACCCTTAATAGTACGCTCTACCATACGTGCTGGGTTCTTCGCGAGCAACTCTGCTACAGTATGATCATGACGACCACCTGGATAACCAGAGTATGTGAAGAGTACACGGCTGTTGAGCTTATCACCTGTCAACTTAACCTTGTCAGCGTTGATAATGATAACATTATCACCACAATCTACATGAGGAGTGAAGTTAGGCTTGTTCTTGCCACGGAGAATCTTTGCTACCGCTGATGCAAGACGACCCAAAACTACATCCTGAGCGTCAACAAGGACCCATTCTTTCTTAATAGTCTCCTTGTTAGCTGATACTGTTTTGTAACTTAATGTATTCACAGTCTTTTGTTTTAGACCAACTTTAATTAATTATTTTCTTTCGGACAATCACCACGAACTTTAGCCAAAGTGGAAAGCATGCCTCAATTCTAGCTCATGTCCTTCACAAATTGCGTGAACTCAACCCTCAAAATAGTGCATCGTCTGTAGGATTTGTGCCTTATGACCATCGCCATTATCCCACAAAACGCTATCTCTCAAGCCTTTGTCCACAGGAACGGATAATAATCGAGCGCAAAGATAGTATTTTATTGAGCCAAAAACAAATTATTGACTTAAAAAAGCATAAAAACGCTCTGTGCAACTATCTATCTATCAACGAAAAAAGAGAGTAAGTCTGGTCGACTTACCCCCTTATTCTATCTTTTCATAGTCTCTAACTACAAAAGAGAATCTATGATTTGTGCTATTTTAGACTTTGAAACAAGGCCTGTTGTCTTCTGCTTAAGTTCGCCATCCTTGAAGAACAAAAGTGTAGGAATAGCCATAACTCCTTGCTGAGCCGCAGTATCAGGATTAGCTTCGGTATCTAACTTACCAACTTTTACCTTGCCTGCATACTCCTCTGCTATCTGCTCTACGTATGGTGCAAGAGCACGACATGGACCACACCATACTGCCCAAAAGTCAACCAACACTACACCCGTAGCTTTAAGAACCTCAGATTCGAAGTTCTGATCGGTAAATTCTATCATTGTCTTTTATATGTAATATAAGTTGTTTATTCTATTTCTACTGGGATATTTTGGAAGAGCTGACCAAAGTTAACCTTATACTTTCCTGAAGGAAGAGCTACTCTGAATAGCGAACTATCCAAAACCTCTTTTTCTATATCCACTTTCGCTCCTGCTTCTGTATATACCTCAACGTCAAGAATCTCTTTCGACAAAATTTCTATTCCCTTAAATTTCGAAGTGTTGACCCTCTTGAAGATTGATGTATTTATATCAGTAGGAACAACTACAGGCTTATCTGGAACTTCAGGATCAGGCTCTGGCTCAACTTTAGGATTCTCTACTTTGATTACCTTCTGCTCTGTATTACCGGCAGCATCTTTAGCCTCTATAGTATACTCACCCTCTGCATTTATAACATAAGGCAAAGATCCCATCTTCTCCTCTCCATTAATAGTAAGACTTGTAACGCCAACATTATCTGTAGCATCTACTGATACTCCTACCTTGTAGTTATTGCCATCTTCTGTCTCGCCTGAGAGGACAATTACTGGCTTTTCGTCATCAATAGGCTCTGGGTCTGGTTCTGGAGTTGGCTCAACCACCGTAATCGTCTTCTGCTCTATATTGCCCGCCGCATCACTAGCTTCTATATTGTATGTGCCAGCTGCATTTATAGTATAAGGTAGAGTTCCTATCTTTTCTTCCCCATTAACCTTCAAGCTTGTAACGCCAACATTATCTGTAGCGTCTACTGATACTCCTACCTTGTAGTTATTGCCATCTTCTGTCTCGCCTGAAAGAACAATTATAGGCTTTTCATCATCAACTGGAGCCTTTTCAATAACATTAATAACCCTCTGGGCGGTTTTACCCGAAGCGTCTTTTGCTATGATAGTATACCCGCCCGGACTAGTTATAGCATATGGAGCCTCCGAAAGCACCTCAGTAGAGTTAACGGTCAAACTAGTTACCCCTACATCATCCGTTGCAGAGACCTTAACGCCCTCATAATAGGTATCATCGCCATCAGACTCTCCATCAAGGACAATAACTGGGACAGCTTGATCTTTCGACTTTATGCGTGCTTTGATTGAGACACTCATATAATCGTCGCCACTATTCGTCACAGAAAATGAACTATAATTGTAGGTAATAGTAAGTACGCCATCAACCGCGTTAGACCAATCCAAAAGCAATATGTCTCCATCCTTAGAAGCATTAGTAAGTTTCTGTACACGATTAAACACAAGCCCATACTCAGACAAATCAATAGGAGCATTCTTATCTACAAGTTCTATCTCAGCCTCAGAAGAGATGCCCATATTATCATACACTATCAACTTCTTAGCTGTCGCAACACCTAGAATATTCGACAACGTAGATGGGCCTATATAAGAGTATCCCTTTTTATCCTCCTTCCATTGGATATCCTTCAATGAAGGGACACCATTAATCTGTATTTTACTTGGAGTTGTAGCATCAATATTTTCAAGAGCTGCACAATCTTGTATCAAAAGGAAATATCCAACACTACCCGTCACATCGCTTGTCAAAGAGTATGATGTCTGCTCCTCAAGATTCAACAACTGCACTTGTGTATCAGATAGATTATACTCCTTACAGCCAATAGTAATATCTCTTAACCCCGATGAAGTTTTTACCCTTCTACCAACAGATGATTTCAGGTGGATATTGGTAAAAACTGTTTTGTCCTTTAGCTGCAATTCTTGTAGCTGATTTTCTAGTTCCTTCTCACTAGTAATACCAACTATATCTGCTTTAGTAGGAGTCAACGACACCTCATCAAGCTCACAGTTACTTACTACGACCTGCTTTACAGGCAAGGTATACAAATCTCCCGTTGAGGTCGAATAGACAAAACAAAAGTCGCCGCTATACTTAAGATTATTCAAAGTGAGTTTCTCAAGGCTAGTGAGGTATTGAATACCCTCTAGGGATAGTTCGTCGGTTTTGCCGGTACCCGTAATCTCTATTTCTGTAATTTGTGATATCTCATCAGCTTGGAGGACATTATCACCATTCGTATCTTTTGTTGCTAATACTTCAAGAAGGTGACTAGAGAAATTGTCTCCATTAAGTTCTATATCATCAGCAGCTACTGCGCTCATGAATGAGATGGAGCCCATGAGTACTGTTGCGAATATTTTGTATTGCATATTCATGTTATTTTCTATTGAAAGGAGCAAATATAATCATTATTCCGTTTCATACGTCTCTTACACTAAAAAAGGTATATAGCTACACCCCTCATATATAGCGCATGATACGTATGTGCTCCCTTTTTCATCGCAATTTTTATATTGTGAGCATAGCGCTTGTACCCTTTTTCATCGCAAATTTTATTTACGACAATGCATATGAGAATTGATTTTCGACAAAAGAAGATGAAGGTAAAACAGATTTACCTAAAATACCAACTTACGGGTAAAATCGCCCATTCTACCATTAGACCCTTCCACTTGGGCATTAAGGATATATACTCCCCTAGGTAGGGAGAGCGACGAAGAGAATAAATCCGACAAAGTGAGAGAACCACTATCAGTAGTACCTGTAGGCAGTGTTGTTTGGGCACTACCCATAAGTTTTCCATCTACACTGTATATTGATAGGTATATGGAATTTGCTGCTGATGCGTTGTTATGGTAGAAATGGAGAGTATATGTGCCACTTCCAACAGAATGACTCTCTTTAGACAAGGAGATACCATCGAATTGTATTTGGGCTTGAGAAGCAATAAGAATAGACACAGTCTCAGTAGTAGAGTTGCCCATATTATCCCATGCCTTTAGAGATACCTTGTGAATACCAGGTGTAAGGTTATCCAATTGGTACACTATCCTTCCGGTTTCTGGGTCAGAAGAGATAATAGAGTAATAATCATCCATTACAATAGAGTTTGCGAAATTATCATCTATTGTAAGAGTAATACTATGACCTATACCTATACCCGAGAAGTTGATACCAGATATATCCGACAAGACAGCATAAAGCATAGGCGAGGCACTTGTAGCCATACCCTCATGCCAAGATGGGAAATCAAGCGTCAACTTAACATCTGGACCAATGGTATCGGTCTGCACTGCGTCAGACAATCCGCCGACAAGCACCATATTTGAGCCTCCCTTAGCAGAGTAATTACCATCTGTACTCCATGCTACATAGCTTAATCGGCCATAACCCTCGACAACATCTATATCTTTAGAGAGAAGGATAGGAACATTAAACTGCCCATTCGTCACCTTACACGTGCTATGGAATAGACGCTTACCCCACTCTGTATATGAGAAGACAGGACTCACCGCTCCGAGAGAAGAGCGCTTAACCCTTTTATCATATAGAGAGACCTCAACCTCGCCATTGAAATTCTCAACAACCTCACCATTAGCATCGCGAATAGTACCAACAATGGGGTTAGATGTTAATGCCTTAATAGGAGTAATACACGACTCATACGGCTCACTACATATAGAATCTGTAGTAACACTATAATTGACATTATTTACGAGTACCAAAGCTGGGTCGCCCAATAGTACATACTTAAGAGAGTTGACCATAGAAGAGGCTCTACGCTTAGCATACTTGAGAGCATCACCCACACGAATTGGGCCTCCATCATCATTCTTGCTAGAGAGACCTTGAAGGAAAGCCATATTAAGAGTATGACTATTATTACCATATACTAAACGAGTAGTAGATAGCACACCTATAAAACCGCCATATGGGAATGTAAGTAGATCTCTACTCACGAAAGTCTCAAACCTATCAAACGGCGCAAAGTCGCACGTCGCACCAAAGAAGAAAGGAAGCTTGTTACGATTAGAGAAGAGACTTAGCTTATTATTAGCAATATATGCTCCAGCACCATTTTGTCCACCATGTCCAACGTAATTTACCAAGAATGCGCCATTGCAATTAATATTATTGTAGAAATCATTAATAGCCAATGGGAAGTCCCTACCCACGGTAGACTGCACATTTGGGTATACCTCAGAGAATATACGCACTACATCCATACTCTCGTCGGAGCTCTCCAAATAGTCGGCATTTTCATTAGCATAAAGAGCGTGCTCATTATTATCACCCTCACATGCGAATTGTATAGCTCTATTTATCCATGCTCCCTTATCAGGATTAGACATATAACGTTTCACCCTATCTACCAACACTTGTGCATCTGCGACATTAGTAACAGGGAAACGACCTATACCTATCTCGAGTGTAGCACGGGTATCCGACGAGACCTCATTCTTATCCAACCAACCATAGAAATCGTCTGTACAGTATGTTTGAGACAAATTAAGAGACTGTGCGGATTGGTATGTAGGGATAAGATTAAATGGATTTGCGGCATCATAGGAAAGGTTATCATACGAACCCGAGCCAAATAGAAGCAGATACTTTAGTGCGCCATCGTACGAGGTGTATAGATATTTCACGAAATCTCTAATGGCTATGGCACTACGTTGACCGCCACCAAACTCATTATATATCTCGTTGACATTTATCGCTGCCACACTTAAACCACTATGCTGACGATGGAAATCTGCCAACTCCTCGGCCTGGGCTTTGAATAACGGATGGTAAACTATGAGATACTCTACAGAGGGTGTCGCGTGAAGATTCTGATTCGCTATAGCGCTATCAAAGATAGGCTCGGGAAGTGACGAAATAGCCGACGCATTAAAAGCGATATATTTATGGACTTGTGAATTAGACTGACTAAAAGACATTGTGCTGCCCTCGGTAGATGTTACTACTGACGTAGGATTAGTAGGGTCATCGACGCACCACACCCACGTATCCTTATTTGCCCCGTCAATAGATACCTTAGATGCAAGATAACGAGCCTCGCGAGTACCTTGAGAGATATTTAGCGACAAGATACCATTTTTAGGCATTTGAATCTTTGTAGGAACCTCAAGCGTCACATTATCTAGGTAAGCAATATCCGTCGCCTGAGAAAAACTACATTGTAGAGACAATACATTAGCTGCATTAGAAGATTTATATGCGAATGAGCGAGAAGTAGAGGCGCCAACCGCCACTTCGTTAGCAGACTGATATGCGCGAATGTAGTTATTAACAATGGTAGAATCGTTATACAAGAGACTATACTCCATACGCTCCTTAGTAGCAGCACACAACTGAAGACGCACATAAACCTTACCAGAAGAGGCCCTTTGGAGAGAGCCAAAGTCGATATTTAGTTTAGGATTCTGCTTGTTAAGCGGCTCACCATACCAACTCTGTCCGCTCTGATGGATATTTACCTTATGTAGCTCGTGATAGTTAAGAGTACTATTATATGTAACTGTATGAGACGGCTGAGAAGAAGGGAGAGGGCAAGACTCCAAGCTAGGAGATGGGGTCGTATCATCTGTAATAAAAACATATGTCGACCCGTCCCACTCATTACGCTTACATTCGTAGATATTAGAACTATAGTTATACTTCCAGCTATCTCTTGCTGAGATATAGAATACGACCTCATTATTAGTACGATATACGGGAAGTAGAGCTAGGTCGTCTATTCTTGAAGTACTATTTAGTAGAGGCAATTCAGCTCCACCATTACTATATACTGCTATTTTAGATATATCATTATACCCCCAAGACGAAAGAGTCTTTGCCGTCAGCCTATACAATCCCGACTCAGAGACACTCGCCTTAACCCATTTTCCGGAAGAGAGGACAGAAGAAGAGGCGCTAGTATACGATTGAGCACTTACACCAATAAGGCATAAGTGCAACAACGATAATAGTAATATAAGATATAAGCTACTTCGCATTCAAGAGCGATAAAATGCTTTTACTTAGACTCTATACCCTTAATTATTGCCTCCACATCAGGTGCGAGGATAATCTCGGTACGACGGTTCTTACGGCGAGCCTCAGCTGTATTGCTTGCATCTACAGGTTGTGTATCAGCGCGACCAGCAGCCTGTATGCGATCCATAGGGATATTACCATTAGCTATGAGAATACGAAGAACACTTGTAGCACGCTTAACACTGAGATCCCAGTTATCCTTTATAACCTGACCATTGTAAGGTACATTATCAGTATGACCCTCTACTACGATATTGAGGGCAGAAGTCTGCTTACCCAAGATAGATGCAATTTTACGAAGAGCATCTTGGCCCTTACTATTGACGTCATACTTACCAGACTCGAATAGTAGCTTCTCCTCGAGAGAGACATATACCTTACCATCCTTATGAGTAACTGTGAGGTCGTCGCTTGTAAAATCCACAAGAGCATTAGCAATAGTATTACGAAGTTCTGCCATAGCTTGATCCTTAGCAGCGAGAGCCTCTTCGAGTTCTGCAAGTCTTCTTGCCTTCTCCTCTATCTCACGTTGAGCAGCACTGAGACGTATATTAGTGCTATCTAGCTCGTTTTGTTTGTTATCTAACTCATACTGCTTATTAAGCAACTCATTCTGCTTGTTAGCCAATTCGTTCTCACGTAGAGCCACCTCGTTACGGCTCTCGGCCAATGCGGTATTAGTCTCATCGAGAAGTTTCTTCTGTGCAGCAATAGCCTTTTCTGTACCTTGGCGTTTATCTTCGCTATTTATGAGGCTATTCTGCATCTGCATAAGATGTTGCATCAAAGCCTTATATTCGGGAGTCTCACCCAATTGTGCAGCTAGAAGACGGAGATCATTCTCTAGGATAGCTAATTGATTCATAAGAGTACGAACACGCATACCCTGTAGGGTAGTATCTTGCTCAAGGCTATTTTTCTCCTCTTGATACTTAGCGAGATCGCTCTCGTATTGTTTAGCTCGTTTTTTGAGAAGGTTAACATCCACCTTACACTCCTCTGCTTGTGAGCGGTACCTATCGCTTTGACGCTGTACCTCATTATACTTTTTAGCAGGCACGCATGCCACCATTAGGCACACACAAAATAGGGTAAGTATATTTGTTTTCATCAATTATTAGTGTTCTTTGTTTCTGCAAAGATATTTGTTTTTAACTTTGCAACTTGAATAAGAAGCGATTTTTTACCAAGAATGATGTATCCATTGCTAGACCAAATAGATAGTCCAGCAGATTTAAAGAAATTATCCGTAGACCAGCTACCTCAGCTTTGCACAGAGTTGAGAGGCTTTATTATTGAGCAATTGTCTCATAATCCAGGGCATTTTGCTGCCTCTTTGGGAGTTGTAGAGTTGACAGTTGCGATACATTATGTCTTTGATTGTCCACATGACAAACTAATATGGGACGTTGGGCATCAGGCTTACGGCCATAAGATACTTACGGGAAGACGTAAGATATTTGATACTAACCGCAAGCATGGTGGACTTAGTGGGTTCCCAAATATTTTTGAGAGCGAGTATGATGCCTTTGGAACAGGGCACTCATCTACAAGTATCTCTGCGGCCTTGGGAATGGCTATAGCATCGCAACTCAAGGGAGAGAGTGATAGAGAGATCGTGGCGGTAATAGGCGATGGCTCTATGACAGGAGGCATGGCATTTGAGGCACTAAACAATATGGCCACTGCCAACCCTAACATGCTAGTCATATTGAACGACAACAATATGGCCATAGACAATGCCACAGGAGGGTTAAGTCATTACCTTGTAGACATATCGACATCACGTACATATAATATATTCCGTAAGAGAGCTACCAACCTACTAAAGCGCAACAAGATTAGTGGAGATGGTAGATATAGCTTATGGACGAAGATAGGCAATAGCATAAAGAACCTCATTAACAATCAAACGAATATGTTTGAGGGGTTAAATATAAGATACTTTGGTCCGGTTGATGGGCATGACGTATGCTATTTAGTACAAGTACTTGAGAGCCTAAAGAAGATACAGGGTCCGAAATTGCTCCATGCCATAACAGTAAAAGGCAAAGGCTTCAAAGCCGCTGAGGAGAACCAAACAGCGTGGCATGCAGTAGGAGGACGATTTGACATTAATACAGGCGAGCTTCTAGACAAGCCAACAGACAAACCTATGCCGCCAAAATTCCAAGATGTATTTGGACATACGATATTGGAATTAGCGAAAAAGAACGACAAGATACTAGGCATTACTCCAGCTATGGCTACAGGCTGTAGTTTGAATATTATGATGAAGGAGATGCCAGATCGATGCTTTGACGTAGGAATAGCGGAGCAACACGCCGTCACCTTCTCAGCAGGTCTAGCGGTAAGTGGGTTTGTTCCATTCTGTAACATATATTCTTCATTTGCGCAACGAGCATACGACCAAATAGTTCACGATGTAGCGCTACAGAAGTTGCACGTAGTATTCTGCTTTGACCGAGCTGGACTAGTGGGAGCAGATGGTCCTACACACCATGGTGTATTTGACGTTGCCATGCTTATGCCTATACCAGGCATGACGATATGCTCGCCATACAACGAAGAGGAGCTTAGGAATATGATGTATACAGCCCAATTGGAAGAGACAACAGGACCTTGGGCTATACGATATCCACGAGGCAGAGGTAACACCATTGAGTGGAGAACGCCGATGCAGAAGATAGAGATAGGCAAGGGAAGATGCTTAACCGAAGGCACAGATGGGGCATTACTAACATTTGGTCCGATTGGCGTACGCTTTGGAGAGGAGATAAAGCGACTCAAAGAAGAAAAAGGCATTTCGATAGCCCATTATGATATGCGCTTTGCTAAGCCACTAGATACAGAGATACTTGACAAGATATTTGGCGATGGCAATATGAAGAGAGTTATGACTGTAGAAGATGGTGCTTTGGCTGGTGGATTTGGAGAGGCTATACTTAGCTACAAGAATAACAAATGGCCTAATGCGAAGACAGAGATAAAAACGGTGGGAATACCTGATAGATTTATCACACATGGAAATGTTGATGAACTATTTATAGAGTGCGGTATAACTACAGATATTATAGATGTGTATTTCGCATAGGGATTAGATAGAGACAATATAAAATAGATACTGCGAGCATAGCTGTTGCTCGCAGTTTTTTTGTTATGTAGATATAGGCTAGTTAGCCGTTCATCGCAAATTTTGATTAAACGAAGAGATGCCAGCGATTACTTAACTACAACAATTTTACCTACAGCCTTCTGTTCGCCATCGAGAGATTGCACCCAAACAATATATACACCAGAAGCCACACGTGGACCATATCCAAAGCGAGCAAGATTCCAATATATTACACCATTATTAGGTTTTGACGAATAGACTAGTCGGCCCTGAACATCACTGATGCGCACATCAACATCGTCAGGCAAACCCTCAATTGTAATATCGCCCGTATAAGAAGGAGTTATTGGATTTGGGTATATTTTGAGATTTAATTTTTCCTCTTTTGGAGTATCGTCTTTAGCGTCAGATTGATATGCTATGACTCCAGAAGTACCAGCAGAGATATACAATTTACCCGTAGTTCTATCTATATCCATGGCGTTTATCTGATTGCTAGGTAGAGGACTATTTTCGGACGTAAAATGCTCCAACATCCTCATTCCATCTGCGCTTAATAGATACAAACCATCGCTAGCAGTACCTACCCATTTGCGATTATCAGAATCAACAACGATACATGAGATATTGACACCAGCCAAGAGATAGTCGGCAAGATTAGTACCATCATTTCGTGGCACCTTAACATGCTCAAAATACCGAACCTTTGAAGGAGACGTAAGAATTACATCATTCTGAGAGCAACGGAAAATACCATCAGAGGTACCCAACCATATTATACCATTATTATCCTCCGCCACAGTATAAAAGATAGCTGATATCTCTTTACCATCCTGATCAAGGAGAGGAAGTTTGCCCATATATGTAGGCTCTGGGTCCTGCACTTCTGCAGTAGTACGATAAGCATCATCAGATTGGTCCTCAGGGGTATGGTTGACATTAAATACCATCAAGCCACGATAGTTATTTCTTGGTATAACCAACCACATATTACCATTCTTGGTACATACCAACTGCTTAGCACTATGCTGCGAATCAGAAGGGATATAAGATATACCATCTGTCCACGTACCATCAGACAACTTTACTTTGATACCTACCGCTACAAGAGCATTTGCTACGTAAAGATTACTCTCATTATCATAACATAATGCGCTACAACGATTATAACCCTTATTAGGACCAAAGATATCCTCAAGAGTAGAGTTGTGCTCATTATAATGAGCCCTTATACCATCACGCCCTAACTTGAAAATACCATTTCCCCAAGAAGAGACATAGACAGAATCGGGCCTATTAGGGTCACAAGTAATATTAATAAGGTCTCTACCACTAGTGGTATAGCTACTCCATTCGCCATCACACAAGATATGCACACCAGCGGTACGATTCAGATTATTATTAGCGCTATCCCAACCACCAAAAGAGACATACACTACGCCATTGCTACACTTGACGTCATAGGCATAAGCATTTGTAGGAGCATTAGGAAGATGCCTTTCGGAGTTGCCATATTCATCAGATATTACCATTCCGTATGTTGCATCAGCCAACAATATCAATCCTCCTGACATAAAACTAACGCTACGGATATTAGGCGTTACGGTAATTAGTTCGCCATCCTCTACAAAGGAATAATTAGAGATAGAATAGGCATTATTCGATAAGTTATCTATATCAGAAATCATGAAGCTCTTTTGAGAGGCGAATACCACTTGTGACTTATTTGCATCCATACCCCTAAACTGCGATACAGTTCGTATTTTATCAAACGAGCCTTCATCAGTTATTTTGTATATAACACAAGAGCCATTTAGTGCGCCCTGAGCAGCATATACATTATCATCGGCTACCATCAATTTACAGAATGGGGATGTAGAAGTAGATAACCTTGTCCACTTCTGAGGGTCCTCAAGGATAGTAGAAGACTCATCTGCCACCATAACACCTCGAGAGGTAGCGACATAAATCATGCCCTTATGAACCAATACATCTTTTACCGCTGTAAGTTGAGATGCAAGTCGATAATAACCACGTGTTTCGTACTTAGCAAGATTTATCTCTAGGAGTCCGCTTTCAAAAGCGCAAAATAATCTATTGCCATGCTTATATAGAGCATTAATGGATTTAAGTGTCAAACTATTGGACGACTTCAAGTCAACTATCGAACGGGTAGACTGTCTATTCTCGTCGATAATATCAATGAGTCCATCTGAGTAACCCACTAAAAAGAGTCCGTCTGAGTATTGCATAGCTGTTATACCTACAGACGAAAGGTAGTTGGTAGTGGAATATTTAGATATTAAGAGGTCGTTAGGGTTATACTTAAAGAAGTCGAGAGAATTGCCTACATATAAGCCATCCTCGCAAATACCTCCATATAAACACCCCTTATAAGTAAAATGCTCTTCCCACTGCGCCATAATATACTTAGGCGCAATAAGAAGAGCAATTAATATCGTTACAATGCGAATGAGCATTGTCATGTATCGTTATATTAGAAACCCTGAGCATTCTTAGATAGGAACTTCTTAGCTCCTACGCGATGAACACCATAACGAGAAGATGCGAATACACCTACTTGAACAATGTTGTAACCCAACATATGGTTTTCACTATCTGTATCGAAGTAATACTTCAAACGGATATTACCATCCTTATCAGCCTGATCAAGGAGAGTCTTTGTAACAGTAACATCCTTACCTGTCTTAGGGTCTTTGTATGAAGTTGTATACTCATACTCCTTATAAAGGAAATTATCGTACACTTGGTCAATCTTAGATTCAGCCGAAGCAAAATTGAACGTAAAGCCTAGAGCTACAGCATTCTCTGGAACGTGTACTACAGCAATAACTGAATCCTTGACGTACTCAAATTTGACAAGGTCTATATCACCGATAATATCCTTATCTGTAAGCTTAGATAGGTCGAGTGTCTCCTCAATAGTATCATCCTTATCATTAACAGCAATAAGCTTGTATGTACCCTTAATATCATCAAGAGAAGAGAATGAACCTGTAGTCACCCATGCATAGTCTGTAAGCTTTTTTGTTGGAATAGACTTCTCGCTATTTGACACAGTAACGTCAGTTAGCTTGAAAGACATACTTGAAGAGTATGTATAGATGTATGGGCTATAGCGGAAATTATCACCACCTGTAGTCTCTTGAAGAATATAGTTTGAGCCAGTAAGAATCTCAAACTTCTCTTCATCGTCCTTAAGACATGAGGTTAATAAGAATGCACTAAATACTAATAATAAAAAATTCTTCATTGACTAATTGATTTGTTTTAACTCTGCAAAGATACACAAAAAAATGTTATTTCTTAATTCCGTCACGAACACCTATGTAGACACCTAATTTAATCTCTATATTGTTTTCGTTTCCTTGAGGATTAAGTGTTATCTTGCGTTCTTCAAAAGTATAGGGGTCTGTAGTTGTCTTTATTATCTCTTTAAGACGAGGGATAATATTAAATCTAATGCTAATGCTCACAAAAGTCTTTTTGCCCACATTTGACAAAAGACCAATCTCACCAGCATATGCTAGATTTACTATATTCGTCTTATAGCATACCGACTCGTCGTTACCTGTCCCTTGCCATTTTGAGACAAAATCTAGAGAATTATTAATAAGACAAGCGCCAAACCCTACACCTAACATTGGCTTTATACGCTTCTCTCCAATAAAAAGCCTTCCTACCCCCATGGCTGTATAGGCTTTATAGTCGGCCTCGAAAGAGCCTCTCGTAAGAAGATTCCCCCAAAACTGCTCCTTATAAGGATTAGTCATAAAGCCAAACTCGCCACCGACGCCCACTTGTGGGTTTTGCATCCACAAAACCTCCATACCAGCAGAGAAGCCGTTTGAAGCGACATCATTAAAGCCTATTTCATCGGCTTCTCTTCCTATATGAGATGGAATATTAATTCCTATTTTTGGCGCTACATATACTTGACCAAACCCCAAGGAGAATTGTTTATTGCGCTTCTTTGCGGCGGTCATGGTAACTGCCGAAGCACAAAACAGGGTAATGATTAGTATAATATAGCGATACATGAATTCTAGTTTAGTTAGTCTTCATGCGCCATGTCTTAATCTCAGCAAGATCAGCATTGGCCTTCTCTATCTTCTTCTCTAATGAGTTCTTATACTCAATAACCTTAGTCATAATAGCTTCATCAGCAACACCAAGTATCTGAGTAGCCAAAATTGCCGCATTTGTAGAATTATCCATACCAACAGTAGCAACAGGTATACCTGGAGGCATTTGAATCATTGAGAGCATAGAATCCCAACCATCCATAGAAATAGATGCCTTAATAGGCACACCAATAACTGGAAGTGGAGTAAGAGCAGCTACTACACCAGGAAGATGAGCAGCACCACCAGCACCTGCAATGATAACCTTTATACCTCTACCCATAGCCTCTTTTGCAAAGTCTAGAACTTGTTGAGGTGTACGATGCGCAGAAAGAGCATTAACCTCAAATGGTATCTCCAACTTCTCAAGATGATTGCAAGCACCCTCCATAACCTTAAGGTCTGATGTGCTACCCATTATAATTGAAACGATAGGCTTCATAATGAACTATAATAATTAATGTAGTATGTGTTTAATATATTAATCGCAGACTCTTGGATCTACGTAATTGGTTCTTATCAAGGCATCCCAAAGTGTATCTTTTAGCTCTTGAATACCTTTCTGGGTATGTGACGAGAATGATATCACATCTTTAATGCCTGCTTTACGCATATTATCCATTGCCTTGTTAAGATCCTCTTCTGTCACAAGGTCTGTCTTTGAAATAGCTACCACTCGCTCTTTGTCTACCAACTCTGGATTATAACGTCTAAGCTCATCAAGTAATATCTCATAAGCTTTTACATGATCCTCAGAGTCAGCAGGTACCATAAATAACAATACTGAGTTTCGCTCAATATGACGGAGGAATCTTAAACCAATACCTCTACCTTCTGCAGCACCCTCAATAATACCAGGTATATCAGCTATACAGAATGAATGGTTATCTCTATGTCTAACCATTCCTAAGTTAGGTACGAGTGTTGTAAACTCATAAGGAGCTATCTCTGGCTTAGCAGCAGTAACAACAGATAGCAAGGTAGACTTACCCGCATTGGGAAAACCTACTAAACCAACATCTGCCAAAACCTTCAACTCTATGATAGCGGATAACTCTATACCCATCTCTCCAGGTTGAGCATAACGTGGCGTCTGAAATGTTGATGTACGGAAGTGCCAGTTACCTAGTCCTCCTCTACCGCCTTTAGCAAGTATCTCTTCCTGACCGTCTTTTGTTATCTCAAAGAGTTCTTCTCCAGTCTCAGCATCTTTAACCACTGTTCCTAGTGGTACCTCTATATATGCATCTTCACCATCCTTACCAAAGGAACGCTGCTTACCTCCAGCCTCTCCATCTTTAGCAAAGACGTGACGAGCAAATTTCAAATGTATAAGGGTCCAATAGTTGGCGTTTCCACGTACTATAACATGACCACCTCTACCTCCATCGCCTCCATCTGGTCCGCCTTTCTCAACGAACTTCTCATGGCGTAGGTGCGCAGATCCCGCTCCGCCCTTACCAGAACGGCAAAATATTTTTACGTAGTCTACAAAATTAGACGATGCCATAATATTATATTTCTAGGTATTATATTCTATTCGCAAGCAAAGCCGTATTTGGGTAATGGCCCAAATACGGCTTACTTTTATGTCAATAGGAAATTACTTCTTTAGCTTCTTACCATATTGGTTTTGTGGAGAACCAAGCTTAGTCATCGCACAACGGAAACCAAGGTCATCACGGCTATCATCCTCGTGGAGGAAACGACGTGTACCAGGGCTCAACCAATATGCACGGTCTCTCCAACCACCACCTTTGTAAACTCGTGTCGAGTCTGTTACAAGTGAACGAAGGTTGTTATCAGCCTTTGAGCCATCATACATATCTGCTGTAGTCATCTCTGATGCTGTCCAGTCGCCATTACCCTCAACTTGGTTAGACCACTTATCACCATCACCAAAGTTACGGTTATCTGCTGTACGATAGTTCTTACGATCTGCAATCTGCGATTGACGCTGTACCTCATAACGTACATTACCTACAGAGTCTACCTCAACAAGCTTACCCTCATCATCAAGTAGCTTCTGACGGAACACATTACCACGGAATGGGTTGAACTCATCAACATCATCCATAGACTGTGCACGATATACATCAGCTACCCACTCGTTAACGTTACCAGCCATACAGTAGAGTCCGTAATCGTTTGGCCAATATGAACGTACTGGAACTGTAATATCACCTGCATCGTTAAGGTCGCCAGCTGTACCCATGAAGTCACCATTAGCACGTACGTAGTTGGCCATCATTCGACCACGCTCTACGTCATCAGGATTTCTCAACACGTGGCTGTTCCAAGGGAATATCTTACGCTCAGATACACGCTCTTGTGATGTATTACCTACAATACCAAGTGCCGCAAACTCCCACTCAGCCTCGGTTGGGAGACGATACTTAGGGAGGAGTACACCATCCTCAATACGGATATGACGCTTCGAAACCTCGCCCTCATCATCTTCACCCATAGGCATCTTAACACTCTCATATGGGTTATTCTCTTCGTCCATCACTATAACATCATCACCAAGCGCACCATAAAGGTATGCCTCTGTGTTGAAGTTATGCTGACCTCCACCACCTTCGTCGCTCATCTGCTTCTTAAGTGTCTCTACCTTATTGAGTACACCCTTCTCAAAAAGAATATTCTCATTAACACGGTCAGTACGCCACTTACAGAAGTTTGTAGCCTGACGATGCGAAACACCAACTACTGGATAGTCAGAATATGCTGGATGTCGAAGATAATTCTCTACATATGGCTCATTATATGCCAATGAACGGCGCCATACCAATGTATCAGGAAGCGCGTTACGAAGAACTTGTGGGTACTCCTGACGGCTAAATACCTTGCTTAACCACCACAACCACTCACGATAGTTAGAGTTACTAACCTCACACTCATCCATAAAGAACGATGATACAGATACTCTACGTGGCTGAGCATCCCATGAATACATTACATCCTGCTCTACTCGACCCATGATGAATGTACCGCCCTCTACACGTACCAAACCTGGACCTACTTCTTGCTCATAGCCCGAATAATTTTCAAAGCCACCCATATTGGTTGGGTCATTATATGCCCATCCCGTAACAGAACTTGTGCCTTGATCCCCTCTGCTAGAGAAACAAGATGTAAGCACTAGGCCCGAGCAAACTGCTACTAGAGCAGCAGATAAATGCTTGAATTTAAAATTCATAGTATCTTGATTTGTGTCGTTTTACACGTTTTATTCTTTTGAGTATCAGTAGCATAACTACATACTACCACTTCACACTCAGATTCCTTATACTACAAAAAGGCCAAAAGGTTTCAAAACCCTCCCAACAAATCTGTAATATTTTTGGACTAAAGTGCTACTATATCCTCGTTGCAAATTTATCGTTTTTTCATTTTGATGGTGCGATATCGTATTATTTTTTTATCGCTATTTCTACCCACCCTAAACTATAGCTGTAATATACCTCGCCTTATGGCGTATCTTACTAACGCAACATTATTATTTATACCCAACTTGGTAAAAATATTGGTCTTGTGGGTCTCTACTGTCCTTATAGAGATATTTAGCTGCTCTGATATATCTTTCGCTCTTAACCCTTCACAACATAATCGTATAATATCCTCTTCTCTTTCACTGAGCTCTACATGTAGCTCAGTGGAGTTGCATACATCTCTTATCAGCCTAGCTATATCTTTCGCAAAATATCTACCTCCCTCTATAATTGTGCTGATTGCTACCAACAACTCGTCAGTAGGGGCATTTTTACTCACAAAGCCTTCTACTCCTATGTCGGTCAGACTCAATATGGTCGACTCCGAGGTCTCTGCCGAGAGCATCAATATCAGTACTTCCGGATGTTCCGCCCGCAATCTTCTCGCTATATCTATACCACTCATGTCTGGTAGCATGATGTCTAATATAGCAAGTTGTGGCATGGCTTCTAACTCTTCAAGTTTTACAAAAAACTCTTCTCCACTAGCGGCTTGCGCTACAACTCTGTAGTTATGACTATTCCCTAAAACCATCGTCGTCCCCATGCGAAACAAATCGTGGTCGTCTACAATCACTAAATCTATCATATCATTATGTGGATTATCTTTTCATTTGCTACCTCTTATTTTACTTTGGGTAGCGTAATTCTAAACGTGGTGCCTTTCCCTAACTCACTATTTACCTCTATCGTACCTTTGTTCATCTTTACCATATCCCTACATACAGCAAGCCCCAAACCACTTCCTTGCTCTCCAGTCGTCCCTTTTGTGCTCTTTATCCTATCTTCCGTAAAGATGCTCTTCTGATACTCTTCACTCATGCCTATACCATAGTCTTCTATCTCTAGCATTATCTCCTCTTCTCTAACTACGTATCTAAAGGTAATGGGGTTGTTAGGATAGGAAAATTTAACAGCGTTCGATACTATATTCCTCACTATAACTGATACCATATTATGGTCTGCCCATATCATCAGCCCTTTGTCGTCGGGTTTCTTAAAGGTAATATTCTTGGCTTTCGCTTGTAGGGCTAGTAGCTCTGTTATATCTGTTACTATCCCACATATATCTATCTTGGATGGCTCAAATTGCATTCTTCCCATCTGTAGACGTGTCCAACTCAATAGGTTGTTAAGTAGGTCTACTTGTACTACAGCCGATTTATGCAGGTCATCATACATCTGCTTGAGCTGCTCTTCGCTAAAGGATGCTCCATATTGCTTCAGCATCTGCAGCGCATTGCATTGGGCTATGGCTGGGTTCTTTAGGTCGTGTGATATAACTGAGAATAATTTATCTTTTGTCTCATTAGTCTCTTTTAGCTCCTCATTACGTCTACGTTGTATCTTGAGCATCGTAAAGAACTGAAATATTATGGTGAGTAACAATACGGCAATAATGCTTATTATTACTATCGCCAAGTGGTGCTGCCTCTCTCTTCTATTCTTCTCTTCTGTCAACTCTTGTATCTCTCGCGCTCCTTTCTCTCTCTCGTAGTTGACTCTAGTATTCAAAAAACTGGCATTCTGATTCTCATTATTGACTCTCTCCGAAAATGCCCTAGCTTGCAACACATACTCTAAGGCTCTCTTTGCATTGTTGTTCTCTCGCTCATATTTGGCAAGTAGTGTACATGCTACCTCAGCATGCTCTGGAGCGTCTATCTCTATTGATACATCATAGGCCTCTTTTAATATCTGTGCAGCTTTCTGACTATTTCCTAATAGCATCTCTACCCTTCCCAAGGATAAGCATGATACCAACCAATGCCATTTGTCTGAATCATGTCGTAGTAAATCATAGCTTATCTGATACTCCATCCTAGCAGAGTCTATCTGCTCTCTCTTCTCATATATCTCTCCTAGCGCATTATGACATAACGATATACCTACAACCGAATTGGCCAATTTATTATGCTCCATAGAGGTCAAATAGAATATGAAGGCTGAGTCGTATTTCTCTTCATAACTATATATCGATCCTATATTGGCATAATTGATGGCTTGCCCTAGATGACTTCCCAATGAGGTCTCTATAGCAAGTGCTTCATTAAAGTAGCGTTTTGCTTCGTCGTAATATTTTAATGTAATATCAATATTGCCAATACCATTATAGGCTATCGTCTTATTCTTTCTCGCCGTATAGCTTGTTTGGTCCGAAAATGCATCCGCTAATAACAACGCTTTATAATGGTATTGTGTGGCATCACTTAATGAGCCTATGCGCCTAAAGTTGGTCGCTAGATCATTTAGGGCTTTGGTCATCTCAATAGTATCAGATATCTCTAGCGCCTTCTCATATGTGAATCTACATTGTTCTATAGCCTCTGAAAAACGTGATGCACGTCTTAACTTCGAGGCAAGCCTCCTTGACGCTACTACTTTATTAATAGTAGTGGCGGATGTCGTATCGGTTGCAATATTTTGCAACTCTTCTATACCTAAGGCCTTGATTTGATTGTCTATCTCTTGTCTCTCTTCTTCAGACAATGACGTATAATTACTGCTAGTACTACAACTACTGAGTGTCATCATGAGCACTATTAGCGTCAGTACTACCTGAATTACTGCCCTATATACCCTATCTGTGGCAGTATCTTGTTTGTGGTATATGTCTCTAATCATATATGTAATAGCAACTTCCCAAATATACAATTTAT